>NZ_JBLWTN010000001.1:0-649492 GCF_048270125.1 Thalassoglobus sp.
TGATGCGACATCCCCGATTCCTTTCGGGTTGAGGTTGATGATCTTTAGCTTGAGAACCAAAGAATCATCATAACCCCAATTCGCATCAAGACTTCTTTCAAATCCAGAAATACGGTTAACGGCGTTGGGTGGCAGGAACGGCGTGGTCGCGGGCCCAGACCAGATGTGTTCTCAGTGGATTTCGAGAATCATGTGGCAGCGAGAGTTCATGAAGTCACTGAGCTGCACAAAGGTCAAAGGAACTCAATTGGCTATCTCTACACCGATGTGCCCAGTTGGGTGATGGGTCGTGGTGAGCAGGCGGAACAGAATGATACGACAATGATCTACCCATGGATCAATGCCATCCTGCCACTGGGCGAATCGTCACCGGGGAAATGGCGGTGGCTGGAGCACTTGAAGCAGCGTTATCCAAATGCGGAAGCGGCCGCCAAAGTCTGGGGCCTGCCGGTCAGCCCGACATACGGGATTTCGTGGACGGAGATGGCACGACAAACGGATTGGTCAAACGCGACTGACGTCGCCTCTGCGAAGAAAGACATGCTGACGTTCATGCCAATCATTGCAGAACAATGGTACTCGTTGCACGCGAGGCTCATTCGCAAACAAGACCCCAACCATCTGATTCTTGGCGACAAGAACATGGTGATGTGGCACTACGACTTCATGCTGCCAGCAATCAAGAAGCACGTTGATGTCGTCTGTGTGCAGGCATATGGCCCGTGGGAAAAGGACAGAAAGCTGTGCGACATGATCTACGAAGCCACCGGGAAACCGATCTTCAATGGAGACGGTTGCTTCGGTCTCGCGGGACCGAAGCAACAGGAGTGGGGCGTGAAGGGGTTCCGCACCGGGGCAAAGTCGCTCGAAGACGTCGCGCGTCTGTACGAAGAGATGCTTCGCGGCATGATGTCAACACCGTACTACATCGGCTGGCACCACTGCGGCTACATGGAGCAATGGGACGAAGCCGAACGCGGCGACGCCCCCCGCAACGAAAACGGCTTCCTTGACCCACTGGAGAACCACCGAACGCAATGGACCGACGTTCTAAGGGATATCAATCCCAAAGTCGCTATGCTACACGAAGCTGCAAAACGAGCCGAGCGGTGAGAGAGTCAAGTCGGCAGCATGTAGACACCAGTCAGAAAATGTAGCGATTGTTGAAGGGATGTTTTTCGGGGTAAAAGTGTAGCGACCAGATGATCACTTGTTGTCAGGTGTTCAGACTGTTGGTCTTTGACCAATCGTTTGAATCTCAGGCAGCGAGGGACGGGTGTTCACGGAGATGCAGAAGTGGGTGGAGATCCGCCGTCTTGTGCTCAACGGCGAGATCAGCGAGCGTGCAGCGTGTCGTAGGTATGAGATTCACTGGGAGACGTTGGGAAAAATCCTGACGTTCACCGAACCGCCGAGTCATCGACGCAAGAAGCCTCATCGCAAACAACGGGATATGGTTCATCGGATTTTTGAGCGACTTCGTGATGAGCATGGCTACGACGGTGGTCTGACAATTGTTGCTGATGCGTGTTGCTGATGCGGTGCAGAGACTCCGACAACAGAACAAGGAGGTCTTTCTTCCACTGTCCCATCCACCAAGGGAAGCTCAGGTGGACTTTGGCTTTGCCGATGTCCTGCTGAATGGTGAATTGACGGAGGTGGCTCTGTTCGTGATGACACTGCCCTATTCAGATGCCATCTGCATCCAGGCGTTTCCCAGAGAGTACACCGAGTTCTTTCAAGAGGGGCACGTTCGTGATTTATTTTCTTTGGGGGCGTTGGTATTGAAAACTTTACACTTTACTGTTTGGATCGCTGGAGATATTTTTTCGAATTCGTACGCAGGTTTTCATGCGCCATTGCTTTGGAATGTCTTCGAAAACGAATGGGTGTCTCCCGGAACCAGGGTTCTGGAAAAGCGAATCACGATGCCGTGCAATCGTCTTTAAGGCTTTGCATCCTGAGCAACGTGTGTCAATAGTTCCAGCAGACCCTGTCTGATCTTGGCTTCTGCTTCCACTTCCAGAAAGCTGGAACGGGCAGGCCATGTTTCGTAGCCACCAAGTGCATGCTGTTCGGCTGGAGGCAAATAACCACCATATCCGTTGGCCAGTTCGATTGTAAAAGTCTGTTTGAGGGGACTCTGTTCCTTGATCTTCAATCCGGACTCGGCAAACACTTCGCAAGGAGCCGCGGCTATGCCAATGTCTCCGATCCGAATGGCTTGCAGCATCATCGGCATCGTCGGTGGGTACTGACTGAGGTGGATTGCTTCTTGAGCATAGACTTTCGACCAACGGTGTGGTTGTGGTTGATCGAGATTGTTCAATAGGTCTTTGGCCCAGTCGATACGTGCCTGATCAGGTCGACGAACACTCAGGCTGAGATCTCTCTGCTGCATCTCCAAATCAACATCTGTACGATGGTCGATCTTCTTAAGGCTGGAAATCGTCACTTGCGCCAGCATCCGACCTGCCAGAGTCAGCCATTCATAGGGTTTGTATTTTCGTCCATCGGTGCGAATGGCTCCGGTATTCCCGCTAGTGCCATTCGACATGATTCCGATAAACGGTGGATGCTCAGTCTCCTTGTCGAGCTCAGTTTCGAGCGCTTGTGCATACTGCCCAAAGTAATCAGCGCTCACGATGCCACGTCGGTAGCCTCCGCAGTAGTGGACACTGAAATTTCCCAAGATTGCCAGGGGGTGTCCGTCGGTATGTCGAATCGAAAGGATTGAGAATTGTGGGTCAACAGGTCCAGCCGGTTCTATAACCGCAGTGCTTTTTCCTGCAACAGATTTAATTCTTTCACCAGTTTCTCCAAATGGATTAGGTTCAACACTCCCGGGTTCACACAAGAATCGCCGACAGGCAATCAGATCAGGACGGCTGAATGAGCCGTACCCAATACTGGCGGGTGCTAGGTTTTTCTCCGCTGTTTCAACAGCCTCAGCGATTCGCTTCGAAACGAGTGAGTGGTAATGGTCATCAAGAGGAGTGGTGCCAACATGGGTCAGTCGAGGAGTTGCATGAGTGTGTGTGCCCGCAATCAGAATCCGTTCGATAGCGATCGCTGAGTTGTCCACGATTTGTCGCTTGGCTGCGTCGACGACATCACGACTAATCATGCATGTATCGCAGACAACGATTGCCAATCGAATCTGTCCGTCATCGAGAACCAGTGCCCGCGCATGTAATGGATCGTTTACTCCAGAAACGACACCGTTCTTACTGATCGGGCCGTCGAGTGAAACACCGAGTGCGGGTGTGATATCCACCTTTGCTGCCCCAGCACTAAAAACTCCCTTATCCGCAGCCGCAGCATTGCTCACAAGCACTAAGATGACGAAAAGTGCTCTCGGAAATTTCAAGTCAATAAAATGATTCAGCATCAGTCTTTCCACAATATGAGAGAACGAATTCGCTCTCATCATAGTTGACACTGCAGTATTTAGTACAAGCGAGTTACGTTCCCAAGAACGAACAAATTGTTTAGAATCAGTCCTGAAACTCTTTGAGGATGGTGAACTTCTCCCCGGGGGCCAGAACGTTTGGTGCAGGTGTATGTAGAATTCCCAGCCGGTCGTGAGTCGGCGTAAATTCTTGAACCAACCGAAGATTCGCTCGACTCCTCAACGACTTTGACAATGATGCTTTGCTTTTCAGTCATCTTCAGTGCTGTCTGATTGCGGCGTTTGTTGGAGATGTGAACTCAGCGAACGACTCTTTGCTTGAGACTTTCCCGAGGCGATTCGCTGTCGGCAGTACAGTCACACAAAAGTATTGTTCGAGATCGCAAAGGTACCTCAGAGTGATCTAAGAGTGTGTTAATCAATTTCACCTCATTGAGCGAATCGTTAGCCCTCTTGATACCGATCCTACTCACGTCGAGTATGCTGTCACGTAGATGATTTGAGTGAGGATCGAAATCGTGTAAAACGAACCCGACTTGGTGCTCCTTTTTCGGAAGTCGGCATTGCTCTGCAATCTAATCAGAGACCAGAGCATCCGCATCAGGCTTTTTGTGGGTGGAGAATTGACGGGCCACCCTGCTCGCGTTCTCGGCGCCCTTAGCCTTCAGGTAAGATTTCCTCGCCACACTGACTCGAGACGATTTCGGAGAGCCATACCAGTCTCTGCCCAGTTCTTGTGCCCTGAAAATGCTTACAGGCAATGGCGACTGAAGGAGGTTTCGCGTCTGAGGCGAAGAAGATCACGAACGACAAGATGAGTGGCTTTTGTGCGAGCGTTTTGAAACCAGAGTGACGATTCCAATACGGGAAAGCTGAATCGGTTCAAGCTTCGATCATCGAGTTTTGAGAATTCTAACGTCAGGTCGGACATGCAGTGTCCCACCTGCTCCCCTTGGCCCGCTAACATTAAAGTCGATCAATTACATCTTGAAAAGGATGGTTGATTGAAAAATGAACTGCGGTTATCCTAATGGGATTGAAATGATGTAAAGAGGGCCAAAATTGGTAAGCGCAACTAATCACCTGCAACCGTGGCTATCGCTAAATAGCTTAATTAAAACGTGTGCAGCTTGGATCTTGAAAGAATTCCCTGAAGAATTCGGCGTCAGCCAGAAGACCGCCCGTAGCAACACTGCGCAACAGCAAGGCGCCGGATTACCCGTTGAGCAACCAGCTTGCTCCCACAGACGCAACCCGCAGCCTCGCCCATGTGACAATCTGTGCGCGAGCCTCGACCTTAAACTTGGAAAACAGCCAGACTCCCTCTCGGGCAAGGACTCCTAAAACCGACAGCGAGAACCGTTTTACCGAGAAGAATTCCTCGCTGCCGCGAAACTCACAACCGGGGTCGATGACGAACAAACCCTTCTCTGGAAACTCGTTGCCCTCCGCAAGAAGAAATCACTGCCCAGCATATTGAAATAACTGAAAGGTCGAAAATGTTCGGGTCGGATAGAAAATTTGGTAATGAGCTAAGGCAGGCACTAGGACTAAGGGGCAATGAGTCGCCGTTTCCTTGGCAGTGTGATCTCATCAAAAACCTCCTCGATGGGATTGGCAATCGGACCTCACTCGATATTCCCACGGGACTAGGAAAAACCAGCGTAATGGCGGCTTGGTTGGTGGCACGTTCGCAAAAAGCCTCCTTGCCTCGACGTTTGGTTTACATAGTGGATCGTCAGGCTGTCGTTGATCAGGCAACTCATGAAGCAAAGAGACTGCGGACTTGGGTGGACAGCTTGCCGAATGTAAAATCACAACTCGGCTTGAGGATCGAGCAAAGTCTGCCGATTTCCACACTACGAGGGAAATACGTTGACAATCGTGAATGGTTGGAAGACCCCGCTGCACCAGCAATCATTGTTGGTACTGTCGACATGATCGGTTCGCGGTTGCTATTCGAAGGCTACGGTGTCTCCCGAGGGATGCGCCCTTATCATGCAGGATTGCTCGGAGCTGACACTCTTTTCGTATTAGACGAGGCGCATCTGGTTCCGCCATTCGAAATGATGTTGCAAACACTGGTCATGGACGAGAGCAGCTTTGGTCCAAATCGCAGTTTGGCTGGATTGGTTCCAAATCTTAAACTCCTGTCGCTCTCTGCTACGGGTCGGAGTAGTGCCGGAAAGATATGGAGGCTGACTGACGCTGATCTAATACACCCAGTCGCCAAAAAAAGATTAGAAGCAACCAAGCGATTGTCGTTTCGTGAATCTGATGGATCGAAATCATTGGCAGGATTGCTTGCAGAAGAAGCGTGGGGGCTCTCTGGACAGGGAACCATGACAGGCCGCATCATGGTCTTCAGCAACAGCCGAGATGTTGCTGAAGTGGCGAAGGAGACTCTTGAGAAAATAGCAACAGGGGATAAGAAAAAAGGGAGCGATCCCGTTGAAATCGTTACCGAGTTGTTCGTGGGAGCTCGACGAGTGCATGAGCGTGAGCGGGTAGCAGAGTGGCTTGAGTCTCACGGATTTCTAGCCAGCAATACGAACGCACCAGAAAAACCCACGTTTTTATTCGCTACGAGTGCTGGAGAAGTCGGCGTTGATCTCGATGCAGACCACATGGTGTGCGACCTTGTCTCTTGGGAACGCATGGTGCAGCGGCTCGGTCGTGTCAATAGGCGAGGAGACGGCGATGCGAGTGTAGTTGTCATCCCTCACAGCCCCCTGATGAATAACAAAACTCTAAAGCTGTTCCAGAAACCGGATAACCGACGCAAGAAGGCGGAGCAAGAGAAGGTAGTGAGGGCACTGCAGCAAATCCAAACTTTTCGAGCTCCGCTATGTAGCCTCCCGAATCAACACAATGTCTATGATGCCAGTCCGGGAGCCATTCGTGAACTAAAAATCAAAGCAGAGAGTGTCGATCACCTGAGCGACATGATCACTGCAGCTACTTCTCCCTCCCCCTTGCGCCCCGCACTGACCCGGCCCATCGTCGACGCCTGGTCGATGACTTCACTAGAAAAACATACCGGGCGTCCGGTTGTCGCCCCTTGGCTGCGCGGCTGGGTGGACGACGAGCCACAAACGACCGTCATCTGGCGCAGACATCTACCTGTCTGCCAGAATTCTTCAGCAACAAAGAAGAGACAACTGGCTGACGCTGCCGAATTCTTCGAACAGGCTCCGCCTCATCTGAGCGAGACGCTCGAAACTGAATCGCGGTGCGTTTTCGATTGGATGATCAAACGAGCAAAGGTCCTCTTGAAGAAGTTAAGTGGCAATCAACCTGCAAGCGAAGACGGTGATCTTTCGGGGCAACTGAAGCACGATTCAATCGTTGCCATGATCCTTGGTCGAGCACTCTCGGTTGAGCGTTTCGTGTCGCTAAAAGATCTTACATTCGACGGGAGTGACTCGAAGCGGGTTAAACGGCAGAAAGATGAGTTTCAGCGTGTGATCACAAACAATACGCTTGTTATCGACGCTCGATTCGGCGGCTTGAGCGAAAGTGGTTTGCTTGACGATACCACCAAGTTTGAGCATTCCCTAACGGGCGACAATGAAAATTGGAATATAACGGAATTCCGAGTGCGAATGACCGACGACAAAAGTCGACCTGACGACCCGAACTGGCTAACTTGTTACCGGTTCGTCTCGCGTGTCTCCGAACTTGGAGAACCGCAGTCCTGGCTGCTTGTCCAAAAGCAAAGAGTCACGACTACCTCAGAAGATGCTCGAGCGATCACCAAGACCACTCAGGCATTGGCAGCACATCAGAAATGGGCAGTGCGCGAGGCCGAGCGGCTCGCTGCCCTGCACGAATTGCCAGCAGAGTATGCGCGAATGCTCATGGTTGCCGCGCGCTTACACGACGAAGGCAAGCAATCCCAACTCTGGCAGGACGCGTTTTCTGCACCAAAAGAGGGAAGACCATTTGCAAAGACCTGTGGTCCCGTAAAGCCACGCTTTCTCAATGGCTACCGCCATGAATTTGGGTCCCTGCCGTACCTGGAGCGTGATTCTGAATTCCAGTCGCTCAGTCCCGATTTGCAAGATCTTGCTGTGCATTTAGTTGCGGCTCATCATGGCTTCGCTCGGCCTGTGATTCGCACATCGGGATGTGAAGATCTACCGCCGTCCGCTTTAGAAGACCGTGCTAGAGATGTCGCTTTGCGGTTCGCGCGTCTACAGCGCCGCTGGGGACCGTGGGGGTTGGCGTGGTGGGAATCACTGCTTCGAGCCTCCGACCAACGTGCATCGCGACTGCTGGATGAATCCCAGTCCAATCCAACTGAGAAGGACAACTTAGCAGAGGAGGAACCCGATGTCTGAAGCATCGATCCCAGTCGATCTACTGAACCCTGGTCAAGTTTTTGCCTGCTTAGGATTTTTGGAGGCAGCAGAGATTCTACTCGGCAATGCCGAAGGGGGCTTCGACTGGACCGACGAATCTGATGTGCGGTTTCGACTGCGGGCAGATGGGGAGGAGAACCCTTTTGAAGTCGCTCTGAGATTTCTCGCGCAGGTGAAAGTCTGTTCTTGCTCACCCAAATATTGTGAACTGACCACAGACAAATGGAACGTTCCGACGACGCTGTTACCTGAAGAAGCACCGTTCCCGTATCCCATTCAAGAAAGTCCCGCGACTCTCCCCGTAATATTATTCGACGATAAAACAGGTGCGAAGATTGTCCTCGACTATTGGGGGGATGGTCGCAGCATCACATCTCGAGACAACGTGAAATTCTGGGCAGGTTCTGGCGGATACCCCGGAGCCGCTCTGGCGCGAGATGGGCTGGATTTGGTTCGAAACAGAATTGACGACGCAGTTTCTAACCCATTGAATCTCTCGGCGGAGCAGAGCAGTAGCTTTCGACTCGATTGGCGACGTGACTACATCCCTCTCGATATCGGATTCTCAATCAACAAGCATGCGCCTACACGTTTCATGACTGTTGGCTATCCGCTCGTTGAGATCCTGGCTGCCATCGGTTTAACGCATGCGAGACCGGAATTCATCTCAAAGCTGAAATATCGTTACGGCGTTTTGGAAGTAACAACGGAATCTAATCTGTTTCGTCCAATTTTTTTGCGTGCGTCGCTGGGAGCACCTGCTCTGGCGTTTTCACAGCGAGTCTTTCGAATGGACCTTGGTTGGCCAGGTAAAGAAGGACAGGCACGCTGCATCACCAATGTTTACGAGGAACTCCCCAATGACTGAATCAAAAGTTTCATCTGCCAAACTCACTGCAGAACTGCTCGATTCCTGGGCGACCGATCCTAAAGGACCGGTCGCGCTGCACTTGAAGCAGCGCCTTCGAGCCGTCGAAGGGGACGAGGACGAGCCGCAGATTGTCTATCCGCCAACGTACGCCGACATTGGCTACAACGTTGATCAACTAGCGGATGGGACACGAGTGGCGCTCATCGACAGCGTTGGTTCGCAAGCCAATCGACTCGAACCAATTTTTAAATCCGGCAGCGAGTTGGCAGACCTGGTGCCTCAGATTGACATTATACTCCGCAAAGAAGGCTGCGGTGAATGCGCTGAGTGCAAAAAGGCAAAGCCGAAGGTTGACAAATGCGAAAATCCCTGGAAAGAGAAGCGGTCACTGTTTGACCTGGCCCATCGTGCGGCCGATGCAGTAGTGCAGTCGTCACCGACGTTACTCCCAAAAGTTGCTGAAGCATTTGCGACAATGCGGAAGACAGGCGATGCCTCATTACTGTGCACAATCGCTCCCACTTCCTTGTTGTTCGGTTGCTGGGATTCGCGCGGCGGTTCTGGAGAGAAACGCCCGCGGCTAGTCCGCTCGATCATTCGGGCGTGGGACGTCGATGAACTCCACACGGCAGCCCAATTCAATTCGATCTGGAAGGCACTCGACGACGATCAGAAATCAGGTCTGGAGAAAGCTCTTCCAAAAGGAAAGAAGCTCTCCGAGAAGGGATTCAAGGATGCCCCTGCTGTAAAGTACAAGGATGGTCGTCGCGTCTTAGGCGGTATTGTCGCTCGCGGGCCGATTCAGCGGGATGTCACGATCAATCTCGTGGCACTGCGGGGGTTGAACGGCGGTGAGCACAGTGATTCGCTTAGAAAGTATTTGCTCGCCCTCTCCATTCTTTCCGGTACGACTGATATTGAGTTATTCCTGCGGGAAGGATGCCATCTGCGGTATGCCGATGATGCGGACCAGTGGTCGATCGTTCCGAGGCGAGGCAAGAATGCGCCGATTGACCTCGTTTCGGACGACGCGCGGAAAGTTGCTGGAGAATATGCGAGTGAACACTCCAAGCCTTTCAAGAAGGCTTGGGACGAGTTGAAACTCGGCCGAGAGCATGAATTCGATCTGAAGGCTGCGAAAGATCTGTTGGGTAAGAGTACTGAGGAAGATGGGGAGACCGAATGATGAGCGACTCCCTGTTAATTTCCGTCCGCCTTCACGAAGGCTGGTATCACGGTTCGGGTGGAACTCCTTCACCGGCGAGGTTGTTCCAAGCCCTCGTTGCGGGAGCGGGCATCAGCGGTCCACTAAACGAACGAACAGTCGAGGCGCTCAAATGGCTCGAAAGTCAGAAGAGCTATCCGATCATTGCGACACCGTATACAACGTCCCAGAAACCGCATGTGAATTATGTACCGAACAATGACCTTGATTCGAAACAAGGTGACTATCGAAGAATTGGCGAAATTCGCGTGAAGAAAGAAATGGCTCCGCTTATCTTCGATTCTGCAGTTCCATTTCTTTTTGCTTGGAAACTCGAAGACAACCGGGCCACTGAGTCTGCAAAGAAACTTTTGCCACTGGTTGACAGAATTTATCAATTAGGACGATGCGTCGACATGGCTTGGGCGTGGGCGGAAATCTTGTCTGAGGACGAACTGCGAGATCACTTGAATTCCTATGCAGGCATAGTTCGATATCCATCCACGGGAACGGGAGGCGTCGATTGCCCAACTTCCGGATCGCTCATGAGCCTGCAGCAGCGTTATCTCGCAGGAGCCCATCAATTCGCCAGAACAGCCGATGGCAAAGGGCAGACGTTTCGGCAGCGTCCCAAGCCAAAATGGAAGAAAGTCTGTTACGAAGGAACCACGTCGCGTTTTGTATTCGAACTCCGTGAATCAGACGATGCAGGATTTCTGCCTTGGCCATTGGAGCGTGCCGCGTCACTGATCAAACACGTCCGCGATGCCGCTGCAAGGAAGATGAAGAAGGCGATGCAGGATCGTTTGGCCGAGATCGACCGCGTTCTGATCGGTCGTAAACCGAGTGGGGTGAACTCCGGTCCAACATCAGAGCGTGTTCGAATCATTCCTCTACCTTCGATCGGGCATATGCAGGCGGACATGCAAATTCGCCGGTTATTTGTCGAAGTACCAAGCGAGTGCCCTTTGCGTGCCGACGACATATCTTGGGCAGTTTCCGGACTGCGGATAGATCATCCAGTACTTGGTAAACCGATCATTCTGACCTCCTCTCATGATCAGTCTCAACTCGGCTTCTATGGAGTTGCCAAACCCTCTCGGATCTGGCGATCAGTCACGCCCTTGGCCTTGCCTGATGCGGCACGGCGACGGATCGATCCTCAACGAATCAAGAGCGATGATCGTGAAAAGAAAACAGGTACTGAAAAGTACTCGGAACATAAGCGGGCATCGTTCGCACTGACGCAGGCGCTACGGCACGCTGGCATTCCTGCATCGCTGCACTCTGTCCGATTGCAGCGTGAGCCATTCGATCAACGAGGAATTCGCGTAGAGCCATTCACTGAGGGAACTCGATTCAGCAAACATGGTCTCTGGCACTCCACCATTGAGTTTGATCGCCCGGTTTCCGGACCAATCATTGTTGGTAATGGCAGATTCGTAGGCTTGGGACTATTTCGCCCAATATCGGAGCCTAATCGTGCGATTTGCTTTTCGATTGATTCAGGACTCTCGACCAATTTTACCCCAATTCAGCTCTGCAGAGCATTCCGACGTGCTGTGATGTCTCGATGCGGACAGGTAACTGGGATGAAGAGCTTGAACTCGTACTTTTCGGGACACCAATCGAACGGTCAACCTGCCAAATCAGAGAACGAACCACACCTTGCGTTCATCTTCGATCCTGTACAAGAGCGACTGCTGATCATCGATCCAGGCCTAATGGACCGACGAATTCATCAAAATTTCACAGACCAGTTTCTGGAATTGGAAACTGCGGTCGCACAGTTCGTCAGTTTGCGAGCCGGAAGGAGCGGATTATTGACGCTGTCATCCACTTATATTGACTCCACGGTAGATCCGCTCTTTCAGCCTTCGCGGGTTTGGCGATCTCTAACGCCCTATACAGTAAATCGTCACGCGAAGAAATCAATTCCAGACGAAGTTCTGGCCAATAATATCATTACAGAGTGTGAACAACGAGGCCTTCCGCGCCCACGGGTCAAAGTGCTCGAATACACTTCAGCGCCAGGCAAACCACTAGCTGGGAAACTGGAACTGACGTTTCAACAGGCAATTGTCGGTCCATTAATTCTTGGGAGAACAAGGTATCTTGGTGGTGGACTATTTGCCGCAGAAGATCTTAAGAAATAATTTGCAAACGGTTAATAACGGTGTTACTCTAGATTGACTCTAATGGACTTCCTATCACACACGGATGATTCATTTTATGGTTGCGGACGGTTTGCCACTGGATCACGCCGGGGTTCCGTGACCCACGGTTGGCTTTCCTTTCTTATGACGAAGTGAAGTTCAGTTTCGCTCGGTCGTTAACAAGACGTTTTGTCATGCGGCATTGACAATTGTCAATTGCCGCAGCGATCCCCGCGGGCAGAATCAATCTTCCTTCCTCTCTAAAGTGTGACTAAGCCAGTCAACTTCGCGAAACGGTTGAAATCCGACCGCGAAAAAGGATCAACGATGATTCAAGGGCCTGATGCACGCGCGTCGATGTCGTCGAGTTCTTCTCCGACGACATCTGTTTCCACTCTTCAGACTTCCGACAAAATCCCTGACGATGCTCTACTGCCGGTGAGAATGCTGAACGAATTCACCTACTGCCCACGGTTAGGTTATCTTGAATGGGTGCAGGGGGAATGGGCTGACAATCTGGAAACGAAGCAAGGTAGCTTCGGGCATCGCGTAGTCGATAAACCCGACCGTAAGCAAGTTCAAGCACCGTCGAAGAAAAAGGAAGTGACGGCAGACGCTGCGGAGCAAATCCATGCCCGCTCGATCACGCTTTCATCCGATAAGGAAGGACTGATCACCAAGCTCGACCTCGTTGAACTCGAAGGGGATGTTGCAACTCCCGTCGATTATAAACGCGGCAAGGTTCCGGATGTCCCCGAAGGGGCCTACGAACCCGAGCGCGTCCAGCTATGTGCTCAAGGTCTCGTTTTGCGAGACAACGGTTATCAATGTGACGAAGGAGTCTTGTACTTCATCGCTTCGAAACGGCGAGTGGTGATTCCATTCGATGAGGAACTCGTCACTCGAACACGTCAGTTGGTGCTCGACTTCCGTGCGACTGCCGACGCCGGAATCATACCGCCTCCGCTGGACGACAGCCCGAAATGCCCGCGCTGTTCTTTGGTTGGAATTTGCTTGCCCGACGAAACGAACTTGCTGCAACTGGAACCACTTGTGGACCAAGGTGATACAGAGAAACCACATCTTCCATCACGCCTACCAAGTCCCACTGATCCACCGCGTCGACTCTTGCCTACCAAAAACAACTCACTCCCGTTATACGTTTCCGAGCAGGGAGCCTTCATAGGGAAATCGGCTGAGCGATTGACCATCAAGGTCAAGAAAGAGCAACTCGCAAGCGTGCGCATGCTCGATGTTTCACAAGTCTGCCTGTTCGGCAGCGTCATGCTCTCAGCACAAGCCGTCAGCGAGTTGTCCAGGCGTGGAATTCCGATCTGCCACTTCTCCTATGGAGGCTGGTTTCACAGTATCACGGCTGGGTTTATTCACAAGAATATCGAACTGCGAATTCAACAATACTCAGCAGCTCAAGATGATGAGCGTTCGCTGAGAGTTGCTCAACAGCTGATCGCAGGCAAAATCAAAAACTGCCGCACTCTTTTGCGTCGCCATATTCATGACAAAAAGTCTCCGGTCCTCGCAAAGTTAACCGACTACCATCAACGAGCCTTACGGGTGACATCAAAAGAATCGTTACTTGGCCTGGAAGGAATGGCAGCCAAAGAATACTTCGCTGATTTCTTTCAACTGTTCCCCAATCACCCAGCGTTGGCGGTCAACGGGCGCAACCGCCGACCTCCGCGCGATCCAGTAAACGCGGTCCTTTCGTTTCTATACAGCTTGTTAACGAAAGAATTGACTGTCGTGTTGCAAGCAGTCGGGTTCGATCCGATGCTCGGCGTGTTTCATACACCGCGATACGGTCGGCCGTCGTTAGCACTGGACCTGGCTGAAGAATTCCGACCGCTTCTCGCTGACTCGGCAGCCCTCATGGTTTTCAACAATGGAGAAGTCAACGCTGACTCGTTCATTCAACGAGCCGGAGCGGTCGCGATGACGCCCGCTGGTCGCAAGAGCGTCATCGCAGCTTACGAGCGACGCATGGAAACAGAAATCACTCATCCGATTTTTGGCTACAAAATCTGCTATCGCCGCATCCTCGAAGTTCAAGCTCGACTGCTAGCCCGATTCCTCCTGGGGGAAATTCCTGAGTACCCTAGCTTCGTCACCCGGTAGTCTCCAAAACCTCACGTTCTGTAACGGATTTGAATTCTCCGACATTTCAACGAGTCCGCAGCCATGAGAAGCGTCTACCTTGTTGCTTATGACATCAGTTGTCCGAAGCGATATCGGAAAATTTATCCGATCATGCGTGGCTATGGCGATGCCCTTCAATACTCTGTCTTTCGGGCCGAACTGACCGACACAGAATTACACTCGCTGAAAGAATTACTCTGGCCGCTGCTCAACCATGATGAGGACCGAGTAATGATTGTCGACCTCGGTCCGATTGAAGGTCGGGGAGACAGTTGTGTTGAATTTTGGGGCGATCCGATAGTTACTCCGCATGAGAGATCTGCTACAATTCTTTAGGCTCGAGGGCTCCGGTGGCCTGAAAACACCTCTCACCCCTCGCAGCCATAAGTCGTTCTTTGGCAACCAGTAAGAAACTTTAGCCCACGATAAGATGCCTTTAGAACCCCGTTTTTACCGACCCCGCGAAATCGACGTTGCAACTCGTTTCCGTTTAGCGACTTTGAACGCGGGCGGGTCTTCCGCTCTAAAAAAGAGCGGCCTCATTGAAGGTTCGTAGATTATATTAAATGGATTTTGCACATTTTGGTCTTCCGCTCTAAAAAAGAGCGGCCTCATTGAAGGACTTCCCCTTTGTCGTTGCGGATGACGCTGACTTGGTCTTCCGCTCTAAAAAAGAGCGGCCTCATTGAAGCGGTCTCGGAAACCACACTCCCGTCCGAATCACGCTCGGGTCTTCCGCTCTAAAAAAGAGCGGCCTCATTGAAGCGAATCAGCAGTGACCATCCCGTCGTCGATCATCCGCGGTCTTCCGCTCTAAAAAAGAGCGGCCTCATTGAAGCTGGATTAAGACCTCGGGCGATAACAAGCTCTACGGACGGTCTTCCGCTCTAAAAAAGAGCGGCCTCATTGAAGCGACCCAGCATGAGACGGCATTGGCGTGTCGTCTCATGCGGTCTTCCGCTCTAAAAAAGAGCGGCCTCATTGAAGCAAGTTTCTGCGTCTTTGTTTACCTCTCAGTGCTGCGGGTCTTCCGCTCTAAAAAAGAGCGGCCTCATTGAAGCGAGTTCACTGTGAACTTGAGCGAAGAGAGGATTGGGTCTTCCGCTCTAAAAAAGAGCGGCCTCATTGAAGAATCCGAGATTGTCACGCCCTGCAACTTGAGCGTCTTGGTCTTCCGCTCTAAAAAAGAGCGGCCTCATTGAAGGTCACATTTATGGTTGAGGACAACGCCGAGACTCCGGGTCTTCCGCTCTAAAAAAGAGCGGCCTCATTGAAGGACGCTTTTCTTTCACGCTGACCGGTCACCAACCTCTTGGTCTTCCGCTCTAAAAAAGAGCGGCCTCATTGAAGCGGATAATGCGAATCTACAGCCGATCACCGAAGATATGGTCTTCCGCTCTAAAAAAGAGCGGCCTCATTGAAGCCGGAAGGTTCCAGGGCAGTAACAGACCTTGAGCCGGGTCTTCCGCTCTAAAAAAGAGCGGCCTCATTGAAGCGGCGGACATCGAAACTCACTCGCTAGGGGGTCCAATCTCGGTCTTCCGCTCTAAAAAAGAGCGGCCTCATTGAAGCCTGAAGGGAGATCGGCAGATCTCAGTAGAGAAAGGGTCTTCCGCTCTAAAAAAGAGCGGCCTCATTGAAGCAGAATCAGTTGCGTTCCTGCCGTCCTGAGAGCAACGGTCTTCCGCTCTAAAAAAGAGCGGCCTCATTGAAGCCTGCGTGATGAGATCGCCAATGATCCATGGGGCATGGAGGGTCTTCCGCTCTAAAAAAGAGCGGCCTCATTGAAGCGGCGTTGATCCGTGGGCCTCGTTTATTGCTGATGGCTGGTCTTCCGCTCTAAAAAAGAGCGGCCTCATTGAAGCGAGATACCTGAGAGGGGCTCTCACTGGAGGAGGTTTGGTCTTCCGCTCTAAAAAAGAGCGGCCTCATTGAAGCTCTCCTCTCCTGCTTCAACCTTGGGAGATTCATGGGTCTTCCGCTCTAAAAAAGAGCGGCCTCATTGAAGTGGATATGAAAATCATAGAAAACCTCAGAGGGTTAACTCGGTCTTCCGCTCTAAAAAAGAGCGGCCTCATTGAAGGGGACCGGCTGCACATGGCGAGCCGATCGATGGCTCTCGGTCTTCCGCTCTAAAAAAGAGCGGCCTCATTGAAGCTCATTGTCAACCTAGCTGAGAATCGGCTCTCAGCTCAGGTCTTCCGCTCTAAAAAAGAGCGGCCTCATTGAAGCTATTTCCGTATTCCGTGCGAGAACCTTCAGTCGGACGTCTTCCGCTCTAAAAAAGAGCGGCCTCATTGAAGCGGTGCAGGTTGAGGTGGTTGAAATAGGTAACGCCCGTCTTCCGCTCTAAAAAAGAGCGGCCTCATTGAAGCCTTTGGAGTCGCTGAGATGCACGTTTCTGAGATGAGTCTTCCGCTCTAAAAAAGAGCGGCCTCATTGAAGCGACGTCCTGCCCTGAGTGTCCATACGCTTTGCCGATGGTCTTCCGCTCTAAAAAAGAGCGGCCTCATTGAAGCGTGTCCAGAGCAAACGAATTCATCGTCAACAGATCCCCGTCTTCCGCTCTAAAAAAGAGCGGCCTCATTGAAGCTTTATACATTGTGATTTGGGTTTCTGTCTGCTCCGTCGTCTTCCGCTCTAAAAAAGAGCGGCCTCATTGAAGCATGACAACAAGCTCTACGCTACGCCTTCGTTCGAGGGTCTTCCGCTCTAAAAAAGAGCGGCCCCATTGAAGCAATCCTCACATTCCTCGCGCAGATCAGCCGACGTTGCCGTCTTCCGCTCTAAAAAAGAGCGGCCCCATTGAAGCTTGCGAAATGTCACACTGCTCGCAACCGCATCAACTCGTCTTCCGCTCTAAAAAAGAGCGGCCCCATTGAAGCATTCCCCGTCTCGACAGCGTGAGCCTCAATCGCACTGAGTCTTCCGCTCTAAAAAAGAGCGGCCCCATTGAAGCTCGTCAAGTTCGATCGCCTGCGAATAGATCGGAGTCGTCTTCCGCTCTAAAAAAGAGCGGCCCCATTGAAGCTTAGCGATGGCTTCTGTGTATTCGCTTCACCTTCTTGTCTTCCGCTCTAAAAAAGAGCGGCCCCATTGAAGCTGAGTACCGAAAACGGTAGTGCCAACGGAAACTCGAATGGGCACAACGGGAACTGTAGCGATGAGGACCGTAATTCAATCACTATCTATGCAAGTGAGATCATACTTCAAGTCACGAGACTGCATCAGCTACTCTGCGATTTCGACCTACCTGTAGACATCGGCAGGTAAGTTTATTGCTCGGTTTTCAGTTCAATTCAGGCAAGCTCTTCGCGGACCTGCATGAGGAGTTCACCAAGGTAGTTCTGACCGGTCCCTTCACGTGACCTTCCCCAGAAGGAGTCGGATTTCGACTCGTGGACAAGTTCATGATCTTTCGTTTCCAGCAACTTTCGGTTCAATCGCTGGTTTTGCAAAAACTTTGCCTCCAATGCACTTCGCATCACAACGATTTTGACTTCATCCCAATCAGGCCGCGGAACCAATGAGCGGTTTTTTCCCGCTTTCCTGGCTTTGAGGGGGGACTCAGCATTCCGAATCTGCTCTGAGTGCTCGGTTCCAACATACTTCTGTGCTTGGTAGAAATGCTCGACACTTGGCCAAAATTCGCCGTCGAGCGTGAATCCGTCTTCAGAAAAATTTGATAGCCATGAATATGTGTCGCTCTTAGAATGAAACCAGATCTCCATAGGAATGGCCTTCAAGTGTGTCCGCAAGAAGTCTTGCTTTCATGAAATTGAATCTGGGGTCTACGGGATGCGATCCCCGGATCAAACCAAGATTCGCTCATCTTTCACTGAACAGTCAGTCAATCGATCATCTCGAACGGCGAGGCTTTTTAATCGTCACTGGCTGAACAAATTCTTCGATACGAAAGTCAGCCTGAGCCTGCGGAAGTCGTTCATCGACGTAGTTAGGAGCTTTGGCAGCCTCCATGATTTTGTCATATGGTCCCAGAACCATTCCATGTTCGAGCATTTCAATACACGTGCCAATAAAACCACCCACAGCATGAGCTTCCCCATCGGTAACACCCATTTCGTCTGAAATCTGATTATGTCGTTGAATATTGGCGTCCGTAGGATTGGCTGCAAATTGGTAACGTGCCTCAATGATTCGTTCAGCAATCTCATGCCGTCTTTTCATTAATCCGATGGCATAATTCACATACATTACAACCCAGGGATGAACGCCCTCAGAGTCCCACGGGTGCTCTTCGAGAGACTTGATGATTTCGGCGCGGAAATCATTGGCTTTTTGCAGTTGAGCAGCAGAGGGGCTCACATCATCAAGGTTCCGCGAATTCAACATGTCTTGGCCTGCCATCCAGAGATCTGTGAACTGTACTGCGATTTTGTTGTCGGGGCCGAATGCCAATTTTTGGTAATCGCGGAAGTAGGCGAGCGATTTAGGATCTTTGACCAGTGATTCATCAGGAGTTGCTTCTTCGGATGGTGGAAGCGAGCCCAAGTTTGACCCTGACGGCAGCAACGCATTCAGAAGAGCCCTGTAGACTCCAGCACGTCCACTTGCTTTCGTCGTCACAAGCGAATTCGCTTCAACGATCCGTTGTTCAATGACTTCTCGCGGTAATTGATTGATCATCGCATCAGCGACAGCTTTCCAGCTTCGAGCTAAATGTTGTGCTTGAAACACGTGATCGTCGTAGAGCATCTTGACACGCGGGTGGACTCCTGTTGCATCAAGTGCCAGGTATCGCTTCTCCACTTCAGAGCTAAGTTTCGAATTTGCCAGTGCATACGTGGCAGCAACCTGTAAGTTGCTGTTCTGAGCACCTTCATTGTACTTCGGAGAGATGACTCGTTCACCAGCGAGGTGAAACGCCATGATCTCCTCAATTTCCCTTAAAAATTGCCAGGACTGTGAGTTGTCAACACTCGTCCACACGAACGACTCATCGTCCGGAGAATCAACTTCGATTGATTGAAACTGGATTCTCATTTTCCCGTACATCCCTCTTAACTGACTTCCCTGTTGTGTCAACGACAACTTTGTCTGCGATGGGTATGGTTGGGCAGCGGCGTCAACTGATGAAGAGGTCATCTTGCCAAATTGTAAAACCCATTTGTCATCCAGAATGGTCAGCTGGACCTTCTGCGTGAGGTTGATGATTTTGGACTGATCTCCTTTACGAAGTGTCAGGAACGTCAACTCTCCGCTGCACTCTTGTTGATCGTCAAGTGACTTATCGAGCGACATTTTGACGTTCATGACTCCAAGGTCTGCATGTGAGAACGTCCCTTCGTAGAAGTGCAGATCATCGGAATACACAGAGGTACTCAAAAGGGAACAGGCGGTTACAAAGATCAGTTTCAGGGAAAGTTGTGGGCTGAAAATTTGACGGGTGTTCATAAGAATGACTCCTAACGGAAAACTGAGGTAGATGCGCAGTTGCAGTAAGAGATTCTGAAGCGAGAACGAGTTCGTTCATCTCACCAAAATTGGTTTCTGGAAGGTGATGGCACCATCTGTCTTGATGAGGTCGAGTTCCAAGCGAGAGAAATTTTTCAGCCCGTGAGGTTCAATGGCAATGACATTTTGTGGACCACCAAACTCTAATTGGATTCGGTCACCGGTTCGCACAATACGGACGTCGATGGCTCCAAATTCGTATTGAAATGATTTCGTTGCTCCGCCGAGAGAGACTTTGGCTTCATAGCCTTCAATTGAAATGTAGACAGGCAGGGTGACACTTCCCTTGTCGCCAACGAAATTGAGGGCGAATGAGCCTATACGTTTGACATCAAGAGTAAACGAAACATTAAAGTCTTCACCGATCTGCAAGTCTTCTGAAATAAATCGGCGTGGTTGCCCCTCTCGCGACGTTCCGATGGCTACCCAGCCCTGTGGAATTTCTCCACTGGAAGTCTGTCGACTGGAATCACCAAAGGGCTTCGTCTCTACGAGCGGGGTTGTCTCAATAGGCCCCCAACGCAGGTTCTGGATCTGCTTGACACATTTCTCATTCGGAAATCGAATCTCCAGCGAATCAAAAGGAGTCTCCATATCCACTGCGATTCGATGCATTTGACTTCGGTCTCCATTCGCGAAGACATAGACTCCCTCTCCAGGAATCTGTTCAACTCGCAGCCAAACACTCTTCTTGGCAAAGACTGAACCAGGGGCGAGGTCTTGGATCTCGCCGGAATTTCCCACAGCCCCCCAGTCGTGGTAGGCGATCGTTTTTAATGAGAACCGGAGCGACTCGGCTGTTGTTGATGACTGGAGAATGAATTCTGCTTCGCTGTTGCGATTGTCCCACAATTGAGCTTCAATAAAGAATTCGCCCCCGAGTTTGATCGACCGATTGATCGCACTGTGATCTTGCCCACCTGCTCCGACAATCCGGAGACTTGGAATCCCCTGGTTGATACTGACACCGAAATTTCCCTTAAAGTCCCACGGTTTCAGCCTCAGGCCGTCGAATTTTCGAAAATCGAGCTCACCGTGCTCGCTGACGAAGACGTCATCATTTTGGATTGTGCAGACTGCTTTTCCTTTGGAGATTTCAGCGTTCTTCGGATTCGACAGTTTGACTGCGAACGTTTCTTCACGTTCCCACTCTGAATCGCCTAGAACGTCGATCACAATTTTCTTTGAAGTTTCTCCTGGCTCGAAAGTCAGTGATTGCCGACTGATCGATTTGTAGTCTCTGGATTCGCTTGAGGAACTGTGAGCTGTCTCATCCGATGTCGCGTAGTCAACATGTACTTTCTCAGCACTGGCTCTTGAAAGTTGGACCTCGAAGGTCGCCTGAGTCGACCCTGTCTGACCTTCAGGGAGCTTCACGTCACTCATGCTGATTTGAACAGGCTCTAATGGTGTCGGGACGCTCGCGAATTTTCTTGAATTCTCAGTCACCACCGGAGGTGTGTTGTTCGACATGTCGGGAGTAATCGGAGTTTCCCAATCGACCATAAATGGAGGGTGTTCGATCTCTGCGGCAACTGCAGTTGTCTCAGGTTCAATCTGTGGTTCTCCTTTCGCTAAATGCTCTGAACTTTTCGAAGAAAGCGTTTTTTGAATTCGCGCAACCGCTTGGTCAAACTGAGCTGGATATAGCCATTGAATGACTAAAGCGGCAACGAATAATCCAACAAGCAGAAATCCCACCAGGAAGATCCAGGAGACAATCGCAGGGCGTTCTTTTTTTCCATCAGCCTTCTGATCCGAAATTACAATCGCTTTTTCAAGTGTTCTGGCAAATGCTCCGGCAGATGTGAAACGTTCCTCTTGTTTTTTTCTTAACGCTTTTCGGATCACTTTATTGACCCGTGCAAGTTTGATGTCGTTTTCAGCACCTGGAATGGATTTCGGATTCGCTTGAAGAATGCTTTGGAATGACTCCAGGAATTCACCAGAGACGTCGTATGGAAATTTGCATCCAGCAAAGACCTGAAAGAACACGACACCCAACTGGTAAATATCCGTTCGCAAACTGATCTTTCCGAATCTTTTATCGATCTGTTCAGGACTCGCCCAGTTCACGCTCCCTACAAAGCTTCCAGACTCGGTCTTCAAATCTCCGTTGACGATTGTGCCTGCTTCGATCCCCTTCGCCAGCCCGAAATCGAGAATGTGTGGCTCACCATGCCTGTCGATACGAATGTTTGAGGGCTTGAGATCTCGATGAGCAATTCCTGAATGGTGAGCTGCGTCCAGTGCTCTGGCAATCTTCGCACACAGGCTGACTCGTTGCTCAATTGTCAGGTTTTCAGCGAGGATGTATTCGTCGAGATTTTGGCCTGAAATAAATCTCGTGATGTAGTATTCGCGACCGTCTTCAGTGGATCCACAATCAACCACGGAAACGATGTTTGGATGTTGAATTCTGGTGAGAGATCTAATCTCTTCCAGGTGCCGTTCACGAGCTGAACTGCCACCGAGAAAACCATCTTTCAACACTTTGATTGCGACAAGTTGGTTCGTCGATTCCTGTCGTCCCTGAAAAACAACAGCCTGTCCACCCTCGGAGATATGCTGGATAGACGTGTACCCCGGTATCTCCGGGGGAATCCGCCAGACGTGAGTCTCATCCGCGCCCAGATCAATTTGAGGGCTTCCTTCCAAGAATTGTGCATTGTCGCGATCCCGCTCAACTAACGCTTGAACCTCAGCTGCGACACTTTCATCTAGTTCACGTAGCTCGTCCAAACATGCTGCTTGTTCCTCACCAGAAAGCTCGACTAGTTTCGCAAACCACTCCCGAATAAGTACCCGCCGTTTATCGTGTGTTTCATTGCTGTCGCCGCCCAACTCTGATCTCCCCGCTAACCCGATTGGTAAAACTCCGACAACGTTTTTTATCTGATTTTCCGTCCAATTGACACTTTTTATCGAGAATGTTCTTTGTTGAATCATTTGGGGACTCCAAATTCGAACAAGAAGGCGGCGATCTTCCTGTTCTCCAGAATGTATATAAACAGTTCCCTAGAACTTGGAGTTTTCTTCGTAGGTCGAAGAAACAATCCTGCAACTCCAGAAGCTTTGGCGAGAAGTGGACTTGCTTAGTGCGGTCGAAACTGGAAATTATTCTTGAGAATGAGCAGAATGATTGGATCAAACTTCGAGCACATTCATTTGGGCTGTCGTCGCTGGTTGAGAAATCTCTCGCGCCAAGAAATTTTGGAATTCCAGAACACCTGGAGCGACAAAGTGAAATCGTTGAACAATACACGGCAGATCGTGGTGTTGCGCCTGGAACATTGTCTTGCTGCTTGTGTCCGTGGAGCGTGCTTTTCGTGCGGAACACTACACATGTTCACAAGACAGAACGCATATTTTATATTCAAAAAAATCTCTGCTGATTGTTGAGATATGCGAATTAAATAATCACCAGCACTCGTCGCCAAAAAATGCCATGACTAAAAAGACGGAGAAGAGCAATCAGGAGATTCAGCAGTCGATGTACGAGCAATTGCACGTGATCGCTGAACGCGCTTTGAAAAAGGAATCTCCGGGGCACTCATTACAGCCGACACTTCTCGTCAACGATGCGGTTATGCGATTGCTGGAACAGCGAAACGTGGACTTCGCAGATCGTTGCCAGGCGATGGCTGCTGGTGCCAACATTATTCGGAGGCTACTCGTTGACTACGCAAGGCGACGGAAGGCCCAAAAGCGAGGTGGGTCACAGCAGCAAAATCGTGGAGTCTCCCCCGCGATTATCGCCGGGACTGCCAGGATAGACATTATTGAATTGGAAGATGCACTGGAGTCTCTTGCCAGAGAGAATCCGCGTCTGGCTGAAGTCGTTGAACAAAAAGTATTCGGCGGAATGACGGGAGAGGAGATCGCCGAATATTTGAAGGTTTCTCTCACGACAGTCAACAGCGATTGGAGATACGCCAAGGCTTGGCTTGCCCGTGAGTTACGATCTACCGAATCTGAATAGGTACCGTTTTGAATTTCTCTCAGAGAGCGGATGGCTATGAGAGTCTCATTCAGAGCCCCATGAAGTATCGTCTGAATCGAAAGTCAGTCATACAAAGAACGTGATCACTTTAAGAATTTGAATTTTTTAATTTCGTCACACACTTTATGACTTGGCCTCGCCCATATTTTTGTACAACATTGAATGCAGATGGAGCCACCTTCAACCTCGCACGCTCTCAACCTCAACTTGCACGCGAATTCATTGCGGGGGCTCATCGATATTCCTGGACACTTGCTGCTGAGGGATTTCGCACGACACGATGGGTCTCCGGTCGCGGTAAATACCTCGTTGATCGGAACCGGTATGACTTCACGAGAATGCTGAGTGGCATCAGCTTTATACGGGCATAGACAGACTGATTCCTCCCCCAACGCCAGCAAGCTTGGGGGAGACCAGATCAACCTTTATGTTGAGTTGGGGGAACAAGCGAAAGCAGGGGAATCATCTTTTCGGATGGACTATTCCACGTCCGTTACTTGAGAGAGAAACTGCGAGCTCTTATTTAATTATCTTGCCAAAGCGTTTAGAGTATCTTTCGAATTGGTTTGCAGGATCTGCCTCGTGGCGAACAGCATTTTTACTAGAGAACTGCGTTCTTCACAGGCACACGGTAGAGCAAACTGCTCTAATGCCGGCGACAAACGTAAAGAAGTCATTTGCTTTCAGCCGTAATTTTGACTCAATATCAATTGATATGCGTGAGCAAGTTCTGACTGTGGCAGCCCCACCTTAGTTCGGTCTCAATCAAGCTCCTTGAGAGGAAAAATCGGGCTCACGACATGCCGCTCAACGATGAAAGTTCAGTCTGTCGCTGAAGGTCGTGGCTCGAAACAGGTCGGACTATAAATAAAAGAAAATCTCGAATTCCGCTGCACTATTCGGAGGCAGTTTTCGCCAGTTATAGTGAAGGGAATCGTCAAGGGCCATGAAGCACGCGTGCCACAAAGCTTGAGTGCTTCAACATTACAACGCGATCTTCAACCAGTGTGAGATCTCAAACTTTAGAAGTTCACGACATTGGGACGTGAACCAATCCTCTCAACCATATCGTGATTCCCCACGCTTCAGGAGAAGTGACATGTGCCGAGCAATCACTGTTTTCATCGTTATTTTTTGGGTCGCGATTTCGTTTGCCCAGGATCGGGAAAATGTCCCATTGAAGTATCTGCCAATTCAACAGGTCTATTCAAATTCGAAACCTTTGTCCTCCGATTCAATCGAATTCTCCAAGAGCGGAAACCACCTGTTCCTTCTCAACGGTCGTCGAACCATTGAACGCTTCAACAAGTACTCATTTTCAGAAGATGCCTCTATGGAGTTTGGCAGTCAAGCAGATGTGGGACGCATGGTTGTTAAGCAACTCCCTTCGGGGTACGCATATCATCAATATCCCAGCAAGAGTCGAGGTGAGACTCTTGAACTGATCGCTGCTTCAGAGTCTCGACTTTACTTTTACAGTCATTCAGACAAGTCCATCTATTCGAGCGATCATGAGTTGAAGAATGGAAAACGAGAACGCGCTTCTAGTCCTGTTTTCTGGGCAACGTCCAGAGCCTTTAAACAAGAAAATGGTCGTCGACTTTATATCCACAACACTCGGTCGGGTAGCCCCGATGATACTGTTTTTATGATCGACGAAGGTGGACGGGAGACTGCACTTGCAAGTCGTTCCGAGTTGAAATCTGTGGACGAAGGAATCGCCGGGGTTTCTTCAAATCGAGCCGCTTTTCGAGATGAGAATGCCTTTATGCTTGTAACCGTCGAAGGGGGGAATCGAACCAAATCAATCTCGCAAATATCGCCAGAACGATTGCAGAGCAGTTATCCGATCACCAGCTTCTATGCCAATAACGATGCGTGGTTCTGCCTGCTCTCTCGAACCAAAGATTGGCAGTCAACCGAAATCGACTATTACGATTCGAAAACTGCGGAATACCTGGGCACGTACACTTTCCCCGCGCCAGCAACAACCAGATACGAATATGGGACGGTGGTGCGAAGTGACGCGAGCGGCAAGTTGCTCGCATTCCCTCGCGATCGAGGTGCTTTACTGCTCAGAGTTGTTGATGATCAATTCACGTTCTTTGCTGATTCAATGCAAATTCCCAGACTGGCCCTGTTGGATGAAACGCAATTTGCACTTTCTGGCGATGGAAAACAAATCGCTCTTCATGTCAAGAACAGCGATGACCCAGATGGAATTGCCATCATCAAGATTTCGGACATTGAACAGGTCATGTCCCATCGTACTGATGCAATGGCAGGTCGGAATTCTGCACCGGGGGCAAAATCACTCTCCTCTTTAAGCATTAAGGATGTCGATCTCGAAATTCGCGAAGGACATGAGCCAGACTCGGTTGTCCATATTCTTAAATTCGATCGCGCCAAAATTAGCAATGTCGAGTTCTCTCCAGACGATCGCTGGCTCTTTGCAGGGACTTGGCCCGATAGGAGGGATCGTCAGGTCTGGTTGTTCGATGCAGCTGATGGTGATGTTCTTGATTTCGTTTCCTATGCGGAGAACGCGTTCTCACTTCATCGGTTCTCGGTAGGGGATCACTGCTTCTCAAGCGATTCCACACGCCTGGCGACGATCTCTGAAGACTACATTTCAATCTGGGACATCACCAAAAAAGATCCAGTCCTGATCCAATCCCATTCCGTCTCAGAGATCCTCAAAGAAGACGCCGATGACGAGTTCGATAGAATCTCAGAATTCTTATTTTTGCCGACAAGTGGTCCCACGGCAGCTTCAAATCGACTCGTCATTCGAGCTGACGAATCAACGTGGGTTGTCGCTCTGGATAATGGTCGACTTGAAGTTGTCGCGTCTCGACAGAGTAGAGAGATGGGGGGTAACAGTGACAAATTGTCCTTTTCCAAGGACGGAAGGTCCATATTCTCAGGCTCAGATCAAGGTGTTATTAAAGAGTTTTTAATCCAGGATGGGACAATTAAGGCAAAAACAATCTTGAAGGTAGACCCGTGGAAGAGAAGTTCAAGCCGCCCTCATTTTCAATGGTTTTCAAAGCCGTTTGACTGGGCAGTTATCGCGGAGGCAGGAACGTACCGGGTCTGTCATTACCGTAACGGCAAACTCACCGATGCCGTTCCAATCTCTTTTGAAGTTGATGGCCTGAATCAATATTCTTCGACGCCACAGCTTAAAATTAATGAAGAAGTTGACAGGGATGAAGACGCTCGCATTTCCATGATCGATTCAAATTTCAGGACCATAAAAACAGCATCTTTGGTCGGAGTAAGAGATCTCAACTTCAATCATTTCGACCTTGCAAGCGACGGGAAGCATGCCGCAGTCATAGTGAATGATCGAATTTGGATCGTTCGTTGTGAGCCGAAAACCAACAGCCTTTCAAAAGCAACTTTGCCAAAGGCAATGAAATAGTTGAACTCGCTCATTGCGGCCCACCGACAAGTTGCAGCTTTGTGAAGAAATATCGATCCGAGCTGATTCTGAAATGCTCTATGTTTTGGCGAGTTGGCTGATGTGTTCAGGCCCAAAAAGTGTTTGTATTCCATTCACACCTGCGGATACACTGCAAGCCAAACCTGAAGATGCTCCAGGTATTGGAATTGGACGGGTCGACAGACGGGTTTCAACAACTGTCGTAGTCCTGTTGGAAACTCTAAGAGCCGACGCCGAAATCGGGGTGGTGGAGGTTAAGATCAAGAAGCTGAAAGGTCAGTTGGAACCACTGGTTAAACAGTATCACGAAGTTCTGGAAAACCGAAACAACTGGCCGCGGCCTACGAGTCGGTCTTGGAAATTGTGCAGAGCAGCGGGAACCGTCGCAAGGGTGAAGTCGAGCGACGGTTGATCGACAAAATCATCAGCCGCTTCGATGACCATTCGTTATATGACACGGGCCACAGTCCACTTTTGACTGGTTGCCGTTGCACGTGGATTGAGTTCGTCCACCAGTTTGATCCGAGCAAGAGCTAGCCGTGCAACTTCTTTGTTCTCTTTCACACGAATCCGCTCTCCGCCTTCATCGAAGAGAGCGACTCGTTTCCGGGGGCCTGGTTCCGTGTAGTACCACGTATCCGACTGCTTCCAGTGCCACACAGAACCATGATGCTGACGCCGCTGTTTTCCATTCCTTGCCTAGATTATTAAATACCTTTCGAGGTTGTCCCAGTTGCCGCTGAGAATTGAACTTTTGAGGAAAAGAAGTGAGAATGCGTACGGAACCGTTTTCGGTTCCTTGCCGCTAAGGGGCCGTAATTCAGGTTGCCGCCCGTGGTCCCCTGGTGTTTATTGCGCACTCCTAATGAGTGGTGAAGCACGAATTCGCGAATCGCGCTGCACACTCTTCGATTGATAGAAAGACGCCATGTTCCAATTCCTTGCAGCCTCGCAGGTCGGTTGCCGCCGATCATTCACACATCATTTACTACACAGAATAACTACACTGGCATTTTTGCTCACCATTGCCACCATTCCACAACTCATTGATACGCCTCAACTTCAAGCCGATCAACCTCAACGTCCAAACATCATTCTGATCATGTCGGACGACCATGCAGCGCATGGGATTTCTGCCTACGGAAGTCGACTTGCGGAAATCGCTCCTACTCCGAACATTGATCGCTTGGCGAAAGAAGGGGCTCTGTTCACGAATGCCTTCTGCACAAATTCAATCTGCTCGCCCTCAAGAGCCTGCGTGCTGACCGGTCAGTACAACCACGTTAACGGAGCGTTCGACCTCAGTGGGAAAGTTGAGCCCGGCGATCAGATGCTTCCCATTCAGATGCGGAAGGCTGGATACCAAACGGCAATGATTGGAAAGTGGCACCTGAAAGTTGAACCGGCTGATTTCGACTACTACTGCGTGCTTCCCGGACAGGGTGAATATCACAATCCCGAATTTCGTATCCGTGGCGACAAGCCTTGGGGAAAGAACACAATTCAGTTTGAAGACAAACATGTGACTGATGCCATTACCGATTTGACTCTGGACTGGCTCAAGACAGGCCGTGATCAGAACAAGCCGTTTTTTCTGATGCATCATTACAAGGCGCCGCATGATTACTTTGACAATGCAGCGAGATACGAATCGTACCTGGCGGACGTCGAGATCCCGGAACCAGAGACGCTCTGGACTCGGCATAAAAACTTTGGATCGATCGCGACGCGTGGTGCGGATGATGAACTGATTCCTCACATCGGAACGTCGATTGGTTCAAGAAATCCAAGGCGGTCCTACCTGCGTGACCTGCCCAGCATGTACCCTGCTGAGTTTCCCGCCAACTATCATCCGGGGAACTTCAGTGACGAGGAGAACACGCGACTCACTTACAATGCCTACTTGAAAAAATACCTGCGGTGTGTGAAGGGCATTGATGACAATCTCGGTCGGTTGTTCGAATATCTTGAAAAGACGGGGCAGATCGACAATACCGTGATCATCTATACCGCTGACCAGGGATTTATGCTGGGCGAGCATGATTACCAGGACAAGCGTTGGATGTACGAAGAGTCGCAACGAATGCCATTTCTGGTCCGATATCCGAAGACCGTCAAAGCGGGGCAACGATTCGATACGATTATCGAAAACGTTGATTACGCGCCGACAATGCTTGATTTCGCTGCTGCTGAAATCCCGAAATCCGTTCAGGGACGTTCGTTCAAGTCACTTCTGGAGACAGGAAAAGAAGCGAGAGACTGGAAGCAGGAAGCTTATTACCGATATTGGATGCACATGGTTCACCATGACAACCCGGCACATGTCGGGATTCGTACGAAGAGTCATAAGCTCATCTACTATTACGGCTGTAATTACGACGGCGGTTACCAAACTCCACCTGGCTGGGAACTGTACGATCTGGTGAATGATCCGCACGAGACTCAGAACATCTACCACGATCCCCAAAACGCGGAACTCGTACTCGATCTCAAACAGTCGCTTGCGGAGACTCGCAAACGAGTCGGCGACGATGGGACTCACTATCCCGAGTGCGAAGCAATCATTCAGGAATTTTGGGACTACGACGCTGCCGACCAAGCCAAAGCTCGCGAGATCTCTCATCAGTTTCTCAAGCGGCGTTTAGCGGAACTCGAGGCAGGTCTTCGTAACGTTCAGACACACAAAGGACGATCATCAGATTGAATAAAAAAGCAGTGAGAAGCTGCGGCACGATATCCGATTCGTAACAACGGGCTCTCAAGATTCTTTGTTCGATTAAATCACCGTTTAAATTGCGTGATCGGCAATCCATACTGGAGGTGAGCAGCAAGGAGAGAATTACTTGGTTCGGTCAGTTAAAGATTACTCTCCATCTGCTTCGTGGTGTGCAGTTTATGGACTCATGAAGGTGACCTCTGCAGGCACGATAAGCATAGAGATGTCCGGAGGATGCCGTGGGGAAAGTTCTGTTTCTGTTGTCGGTCTATAATTAATCTGGCCTGAAGTCATCGTGCCCGCAATGGACAAGGCAGAGTTCATACGGATTTCAATCTGAATTAGCGCTTTTTGTGTAGGGTGCGGCGCAAAGGGTTTTCATGAGGTCTTCATTCAGAACCGCCTCACGCCAGGCTTGCATTGCCGCATCTTCAATTGCTTCGTAGTCCTGATACGCTCGATTGCTCCAGTAATGACTCTTCAAATAGTGCATCTTTCGAATTGGTTTGCAGGTTCTGCCTCGTGGCGAACAGTATTTTTACTGGAGAACTGCGTTCTTCACGGGCACACGGTAGAGCAAACTGCTCTAGTGCTATAAGTTTTCGATCGGATTGAGTTCGGGACTGTAGGAAGGCAGCCTGACAAGCGTGACATTCTCAGGAAGTTCCAACGCTTTCGCAGTGTGGAAGCCCCTCCATCCCAGATCATCACTGCATGTTCGTCCTTGGAAATCGCCGCTGCAAATTGCTTCAAAAAGATGTTGATTATCTTTGTGTTCAAGTGCGGACTAAGCAGGCCTTCGGCGTCTGCTTTCTGACTGCTTCTGTTCAATGGAAGAACTTAAGAATGGTCACAAACTTCCAATCATGACACTCTCGCAAATACCCACAGGACAGTGAGGCCTGTCGTTTACAAGCGTGCGGGAAAGTGAGAAGCTGTCGGCCTGAAATCGGTCAATGCTACTTTAGTTATCATGAAGAATTGCTTGATGCTGGTGTCGAACAACTTCTCTACAGGCTATCCTCTTTGACGACTCTTCTTGAAGGCAGAACCACTTGAGTCGAGAACAAGGGACAACTGAAAGGCTGCTCGCGATGATCCAAAAAATGTTTGCTGTGCTTGTATTACTGGTAGCGACTTCGACTTACGCTGCTGATCGCCCGAATGTGTTGTTTATTGCTGTCGATGATCTGCGTCCCGAACTCGGGTGCTATGGCAAGCAACATATTCACTCGCCCAACATCGACCGACTGGCGAAATCCGGAATTTTGTTCGAGCGCGCATACTGCATGGTGCCGACGTGCGGCGCATCGCGCGCGAGTCTGCTGACCGGCATTCGACCTGCACGGAAACGATTTATCAGCTACTTGACGATTGCAGAACAGGATGCTCCGGGGATTACGACATTCAACACACACTTTAAGATGAACGGCTACAACACCGTTTCACTCGGGAAGGTATTCCATAATGTGAAAGACAATGCGGAGGGATGGACCGAACCCGTTTGGAGGCCGAAGGGCGTTCCGTGGTACCAGCGACCGGAAAATCATGAACTTCATGAGAAACGTCAGAAACAGGGAAGCCGCAAACGAGGTCCAGCTTGGGAATCGGCAGACGTGGAAGACAATGCCTACGCTGATGGGCTCATTGCTGAACGTGCGATTGTTGATCTCAAAAGGCTGAAAGCGAAAAAAGAGCCGTTTTTGCTGGCTGTTGGATTTCTCAAGCCACATCTGCCTTTCATCGCGCCTAAAAAATACTGGGATTTATACGACCACGAGACAATTCAGCTTCCCGTTAACTACCAGGTTCCAAAGGATGCACCGAAGGAATCGATTCATACTTCGGGTGAGTTGCGCGCCTATGCCGGAATCCCACCAAAGGGGCCGGTATCAGATGAAACTGCTCGCAACCTGATTCACGGCTATTACGCTTGTGTCAGCTACACGGACGCCCAGATTGGAAAACTCTTGAGCGAGCTCGAACGTCTGGGATTGTCCGACAACACCATTGTTGTTTTGTGGGGCGATCATGGCTGGAACCTCGGCGAACATACATTGTGGTGTAAGCATTCTTGCTATGAAACATCCATGCAGATTCCGTTGATAGTGAAAGCTCCGGGCATCGAAGGCTCTCAACGCAGGTCGAATCTCGTCGAGTCCATTGATCTGTATCCGACACTCTGCGAACTGACAGGTTTGCCGTTACCGCAACACTTGCAAGGCAGCAGCCTTGTTGCGCTCATGAAGGACCAAGACGCCACATGGAAATCGGCAGCCGTTGGACGCTTTAAAAACGGCGACACGATTCGCACGGACGAATTTCGGTTCACTGAATATACCGACAAAAATGGAAACCGAACTTCACAGATGCTGTATCATCATGACAGTGATCCTGATGAAAATGTGAATGTCGTGAAGGGGCACAAAGGCTCAATTAAAAACTTGTCTGAAAATCTCCACAGGCTGATGGGACGCGACGGAGAGATTCAATCGACAGAAAAGCTAGACGCCAAGATGTGAAGCGGGCTCTGCAGGCAACAACCACATTTCACGTCTTCCAACAGGTTCAAGTGAGGTCCCTGCACAGAATACAAGCGGTCCACCATCAGGCCAGGTGACTGTGGATGCGGTGCTGTCAGAAGTCTTGTTTGATCTGGCCCTCAAGCTTGAAGAACCAGCGAACCTTTCAATTGATGTCGAACACGTTCTGGCTGCGACCGTATTAACCGCAAGTTACGGAGATTCAATTCATTTGCTGGATCAGTTTGAGTGGCACTTCATGGGCGGTATCATCAGCCACGTGATTTAGTCGGTTCGTGTCACCGAGCTAGAGCATCTTTCGAATTGGTTTGCAGGTACTGCCTCGTGGCGATCAGCATTTTCACTAGAGAAATGCGTTCTTCACGGGCAAACGGTAGAGCAAACTGCTCTGGCCAAGTGGAGACTCACCACTTGTTCCCATTCTAAACTGCGATTTCATCAATGAGTTTGTCGTGTCGACCTGAGGCTGATGTGAGACGTGGTAACACAACACTGTAGAGCGATTTCAAAATGAGAATCCAACGAATAGTCATCATCCTGTTATCCCTCGGTTTTCTTCTTACCAGCTCGCAAACTCTCTGGGCCTGGGGGAAAGGTCATCGCCTGATTCGCCTCTGGGCTGTCGCCCGGCTTCCTGACTGGCAAAAAGAATACATTGGAAACGAGAATCTGGATCGACTTTGCAGTGAGTATACATCACTGCAAGACAAGCATGCCGGTGGGAAAGCTCCCGAACTTGATCCCTATTGTCTGGTTCCTGGAGTCCGCTTGTCGTTGCATGATGTCAACCCTCCGAAACAGAGTGTGACTGCGATTCAATGGTATCTCGATCAGATTGCCAAGAACCTGCAGGCTGGGAGAAACGACGAAGCGATGAAGTTCCTGGGCGTTCTCTGTCATTGGAACGAAGACCCGGGATGTCCATCAGCTCATAGTAGTCCCGTAACCGAACTGCAGCTAAAGACACTACTGCCACCTCCAAAAGACAAGGCACGTTTTAACTACTTGTTTGGAGCAGGTGGAATCATGGATTCCGGTAACTACCAGCTGCAGGACGTCGACTATACGCCACGGTTATTGGGGCGGACGCAGGAGGAAGCAGCTCTGAGAATCTATGAACATCAGAAGCTGCTTCGTAGAAATGCAGCAGCCCATATTGTTCCAATCGTTCAAGATGTGATGCACGGGGATGGAATCAAAGCCGATCAGCATCGCGCCGAAGCCGCAGTCGCTAACGGGCGTCACACGGCTGATGTCATCTACACCGCGATTTGCCTGGCGACCGGTCGAGTTGATGATCAGAAGTTTCAATTTGAGACGCAATCGCTTGTCGAATGGATCCCAGAATTTCAGGGCAGCATGATTCCGCATCCTTATTACGTCAGTCCGTTTCTGGTCAACCAATCGATGGATTCCAAGCGACAACTTCATCCATTGAAAATTGGTGACACCGATTTCGAAACCGGATATGGTATGGGGACTCCTTTCGCACTCGAGTTTACTCTGTCGTCAGGTAGTCTGTTTGAGCACTTCACTTGTGTCGTCGGTTTGCACCCAACTGCCGGGGAGAATGGAGCAGTCAGTTTCGTTATCGAAGCGAATGGAGAGGAACTTGTACGCACACCGTTCGTTCGCGTTGGTGACCCTGCAGTCCTCTTGAGCGTCCCGCTCCCGCAGTCGGACGCCTTAAGTTTGAGTCTGAAAACAATTGCTGGTGAAGGATCAGACCCGAGTCACAACCTGGCGGTTTGGGGAAAACCAACACTGCACACCAAGTAGAGACTTGACCAAAGATCAATGATCGAAATTCTTGTAACTTTCGTACCCACGAGAATGTCTCTCGTTTCGTTGACTGATCTCGTCGTACAGCAAACCTGGACAGCACTAAGTGCCATCTAACGGTCAACACACTTGATAATCAGCACCGCAAGCACGACGACAAACTCTCGATTCTCTGGAGATAAAAAAATGGCAAGTAAGACTCGCCTCATTTCAACATCCTTGCTGATCTTATTCATCTCAGTGTTCTGCACAGGTGGAACTCAGGCAGCTGATCGTCCGAACATCCTGCTGATTGTCTCGGATGATCAGGGATACAACGACCTGGGATTGCTCGGAAACGGAATAATCACACCCTCACTTGACCGTCTTGCAAGGGAAGGGACTCGGCTGACAAATTTTTATGTTGCCTGGCCAGCATGTACGCCATCACGAGCCAGTTTATTGACCGGAAGGTATCCACAGCGAAATGGCATATACGACATGATTCGCAACGAGGCACCAGACTACGGTCACAGCTATACGCCTGAGGAATACGCCGTAACATTTGAGCGAATTGGCGGCATGGACGAGCGCGAAGTGATCATCCCGGCTGTGTTGAAATCAGTTGGTTACAAGAGCGGTATTTATGGAAAGTGGGATCTCGGTGCACTTCAGCGAATGTTACCGACTTCACGAGGATTCGATGACTTCTATGGTTTCGTTAACACTGGCATCGACTACTTCACTCACGAACGATACAGCGTGCCCAGCATGATGCGGAACCTGTCACCAACCGAAGAAGATAAAGGAACTTATTGCACCTATTTATTCCAACGTGAGGCCCTGCGGTTTCTGGAAGAACATGCAGGTCAGGAACCGTTCTTCCTGTACGTTCCTTTCAACGCGCCGCACAACTCGTCGTCACTTGACCCAACGATCCGTTCGTCGGTGCAAGCACCTGAAAAATTCAAAGAGATGTATCCACCGGTCGAGGTGGAAACTCGCGTAACGGATAAGCATCGCTATGCGTCTCCGGCAACAGTCGTCACCCCAGATGCTCGACGCCGCGACTATCGGGCTGCGGTCACCTGCATGGACGCTGCAATCGGTGAGATGCTCGATACGCTGGAAGAAAAGGGAATTCTCAATGACACGATTGTGGTGTTCTTCTCTGACAACGGAGGTAGCGGCGGAGCAGATAACTCGCCACTAAGAGGGCACAAAGGGCAAACCTGGGAAGGTGGCATTCGCGTTCCCTGCATTGTGCGTTGGCCCGGTGGCAAGGTCAAAGCGGGTGTCGTGAACGACGAATTTCTAACGAGTCTCGAACTGTTGCCAAGCTTCGCGACGGCAACGGGGGCGGAATTACCTGCGAATGTGGTCCTCGATGGTTACGATTGGTGGCCAACACTTCGTGGCGAATCGTCTTCACCGCGAAAAGAAATGTTCTGGAAACGACGTGATCTCATCGGTGCTCGCGTTGGCAAATGGAAATGGGTTCAGATGGGAAAACGCACCGGGCTGTATGATCTGCAAGCTGACATCGCCGAGAAGAATGATCTGTCGAAGATGCGTCCTGAAATCCTCGCAATGGTTAAAGATCGATACACAAGCTGGCTTCAAGAAATGGAAGCTGCCGAACCACGTGGCCCCTTTCGCGATTATTAATCCTATCCTACATTACGAACGATAACGTCACCGCTACCGCACGTCTGTATGTGTGAGTGGCAGAGAATAAGGCACAAAGTCTCTTTTCGGACTGAATGAAAAACAAAATGATGAGTCATCGAAAACAAGCTGCGTGGGTATTGGCAGTACTCGCGAGTACCGCTTTGCATATGGTTGCGACCACTCCAGTCAACGCCGCTGATGGTCCACATTACTACGAACAAGTGAAGCCTGGACAACCGAAATTGATCGAGTGCGATGTTGCCGTGTATGGAGGGACACCGGCCGGAGTGACGGCTGCGATTCAGGCTGCTCGCGAAGGGAAGCGGGCAGTTCTGCTCTCTTTCAATCGACACGTTGGCGGAATGACCTCAGGCGGGTTGACCGCGACGGACCTCGGAAGAAAGGATTCGATCGGCGGATTGGCACTGGAATTCTACAATCGTCTCGGTAAAGCTCGAGACTATCGTCCGTCTGCTGCTGAAGCGTTGTATCGGACAATGTTAGAAGAGGCAGGTGTCAAAGTTCTTCTTTCGCGGGCGTTGAGTTCCGTTGAGATGAAACAAAATCGACTGGTGTCCGTCACTATGGAAACAGGAGAAACCGTCCAGGCGACCATGTTTGTGGACAGCACTTATGAAGGCGATTTGTTGGCTGCAGCGAATGTTTCCTACCGTGTGGGGCGAGAGCCTGCCGCAGCTTATGATGAGTCTTTGGGCGGGCAGTGGCAAACGGTCTCCTGGAAGGATGTCTATCAGTTCTGCCGACTGCCGCTGAGTCCTTACGTCATTCCGGATGATCCCAAGTCAGGATTGCTGCCGGAAATCGCTGTTGAGACTCCTGGAAAACCGGGCGAAGGAGACTTCAAAGTTCAGGCCTATAATTTCCGAGTTCAACTTTCACGCGGTGCTGACAGAATCACGTTCCCGAAACCGCAAGAATATAACTCAGGTCGATACGCACTGTTGGCCCGCTTTCTCAACCTGGATGAGCGTGTCGAGTGGCGTCTAGATTACACGACCGCCCCTCTTACCGATGGGCCGATTCAAATGCGAAAAGGAGACAGTAACAACGCCGGCAGTTTCTCTTCCGATTATGTCGGCGGAAATTATCGCTGGCCTGATGGCACATACAAGGCTGGTTCGATCACAGAACTCCCGCCACCGCGTCGTGGTCTTCCCGTCCCGTTTCGCGAATTGTACGAACTCCGCGAACGTATTTTTCAAGACCACGTCAACTATCAGCAAGGGCTCATGTACTTCCTGGCAAACGATACTCAGGTTCCGGAAGAACTGCGTGCGAGAGTGAGTGCCTGGGGACTTGATCCGCAGGAGTTTCAGGAAACAGGTTTCTGGCCACATCAACTGTATGTGCGTGAAGGACGTCGCATGGTCTCTGAATATGTTGTCACACAGGCGGATTGCGAATCGCGGAGAGTCGTCGAAGATTCTGTTGGTCTGGCTTCGTATCCAATGGATTCTCACTTTTGTCAACGAGTGGTCGTAGAAGAAAACGGAGTCCAGACCGTGCGTAACGAAGGTGGATTTGGTCATGGATTTAAGAAGCCGTATCCCGTTTCGTTTCGTTCCATCGTTCCAAAGAAGAATGAATGTGAGAACCTGTTAGTTCCGGTCTGCCTTTCTTCGTCACACGTTGCTTATGGGTCGATTCGCATGGAACCGGTGTTCATGATTCTTGGCCAGAGTGCTGGAACCGCGGCCGCCATGGCGATCACCGAAGAGATTGCCGTACAGGATGTTGACTACGCAAAGCTAAAGGTCAAATTAGAAGACGATGGTCAATATTTGACCTGGACTGAAAAATCTCTCGGAAAAACTGCGAAGACTCTCCCCGGTCTTGTGGCTGATGACAAGGACGCACGCACTACAGGAGCGTGGACGTCGGGTGCTTTGTCTCCGGTCTACGGCTTGTCTTACCTGCACGATGGCAATACCGGCAAAGGTGAAAAAACGGCAACCTTCAAAATTAATGTCCCGAAACCCGGCACATACAAAGTTCACCTGCTTTACGTCGCATCTGCCAATCGATCGACAAAGACTCCGGTGACCATTTCGATCGGCGAAGAGACGAAAGAAATGACTGTCAACCAGCGTGAAGGGAGTGCGGTCGGTTCGTTTCTGGGAAATTTTCGCATCAACGATTTCATGACTTTGACGGTGTCCAACAAAAACACTGATGGCTTCGTTGTCGTAGACGGTGTGCAACTCTTGCTGCAACCGCAGTAGTGATTAGTGTGATAGAATCCAATGCGGAGTGCGTCTAATAACAAGAGGCGGTCAGTCCTGCCTTGTCAGCCGTAGCGCAATATCGTTGGAGAACTTCGGTGACTTGACTTCTCTTTTACCACCGGCGTGCTGAAGCAAGTCGCGCTTACTGATTTTTCCAGTTTTCGTGTCCAGCCATTCTGCTTTCCAATTGCCTGCGGGCAGATCAATCGTCGCCAAAGCTTCGATGTCTTCCTTCAGAATTGATTGCAGATTTTTGGGCTTAGTCGGAAGCGGAACGTGAAAGTAGCTGGCGTACACTTTGTTCGCTTCAGCAAGTGTGTATGTTGTGAGTTGCGGTTCAACAGAGTGAACAAAAGATGCGTTCGGCTGCATACGGACGAAATCAAAGCTGTCCAGGAATTGTTTCAGAATTCCCAATTGTTGCCTCAGTTCAATGCTGCCGCCACCTGGAGACTTGTAGTCGCGAAATGTGCCAGCAGGATGTTTCACTGTAAAGGAGTAATCAAGATTGTTGTACAACGCTCCGCCCGCCAGCAGGAAATCCCATGCTTCCGTACGGTATAGCACGTCTGCTGAACCTCGAAAACCAGTTTCGTTTTCACCAATGACTTTGTTCAGACCATAGTTCATCGCAACGGTATCAGGCGGCACGCAGTAGTGGAAATTGAAAATCGAAACGGACGGATGCGGGTTCTCAACTTTGCTACGACCGTTGGCAATATTCATTGAAATCAGATGTCGTTGAGGGAAATCCTTTTCCGCATCCACGATTTCGTCGACGATGCGATGCTGCCATTCCATACTAACGCCACCGAAGTAAGGTTCATTGCAGACTTCGTAGTACAGGTTGTCGAACTCTTTAAGTTCCTGCACAATCTTTCGTGTCGTCGCAACCTGAATGTCCAGCAGTTCCTTGTGTTTCAGGGTGAAGGCTTCTTCTCGTGGCACTGCGCCGATGCCGTTAACATTGTTGCCGGCGTTCATCGGACAGATCTCCCACAGCTGATCGTTGTACATCGGGCAAAACAGTGTGAGTTCGACCACAATGCCACGGTCACTCGCCTGCTGCAATAAGTTTTTCACTCGGGTGAACCATGCGGGATCCCATCTTTTTAGATCGAATTTATGTCCACCCGCAGCGTAACCCGGCTCACTGCTTCTGGCCCACGGACTGAGGTAGCGTCCCGGTTCAGGTGCGAGTACGTTTTCGGTAATCCCGAATGCACTATTATTTTCACGATATGTTCCTGCGAAAACTCGTGTGTGATTCAAACCATGAGACTGCAGTTCATCAAAGTATTTAACGTAGTCAAAGTCTTGATTCAGCAATGCACCGTAGTGTTCACCCGACGTCACCAGAATTGTGGGCTTGCCGCGCCACTGGAAGTAATGTTGGTTCTTCGAGTGTAATGAAATCGGTGTTATTTTGACTTCCGCCGAAACAGAACTCGACACGACACAGAGAATCAGGCCGGAGAGAAGATAAATTTTTGACGACATAATCAGCTCCGAAACGATATAAAGAATTGGGTTGTATAGCCGCACTCAACGAGTGGTAGACATGACTCAACCAACGGTAAAAATAGAGCCGCTCATGGGGAAACGATTGCGGCGACCCAGTTGTCGGAACTGGGTGAGGCAAGATTTACCTTCCCTCCGCCAGTGATTTTTCCCTGTGTGCCGAATTCGCCGGTGTCAATGTTAATCCAGTGGACAATCAACTTCCCTTTCGTCCCCGTCAGGTCCAATTTTACTTTGCCTCCACTTGGAAAATACACTGCATACGCTCCTTTTTTGTCAGCTGCAACATACGCTTCATTTGAGTCTCGTTCAGAAAGCAACTCGGAGGCAGGTTCGACTGACCACAGCGGAATCAAAGCTTCCAGTTTGCGGGCCGCTTTGATGCACGCAACCGCTTTGTCGTTCAGCCCAAGACCGGAATCCGGTCGGTGAAAACGCACGGAAGCTGCCCCAGCCAAAAGGTGTCGCCAGAATCGCTCGACCGCGTCTTGATCGTTATGGCCGAACTTGTTGCCGGTCGCTCCGTAGGTCTTTGTCGTGTTCATCGGGCGCGGCTGACCTGCCAGATATTTTCGCACATGCAAGAAATTGTCCCAATGCTTCTGGCCTTTGTTGTGATTGTTCTGCGAGACATCAACGAAGTCATACAGCTCAGGGTGATCAAAGGTTCGCTTGTGACGCTCTGCTGCGAGATTCCAGTCATCCCACATCTCGGTCACGTAGACAGCTTTGCCCTCTTTAGACGCTCGCTGTTTGACAAACTGAGCCCAGTAGCGGCTCCATTCCTCTTCACCATTGGTTTCGTTGTCCATGCAATACAGCACATGCCCATACTTCAGCGAATGATCCAGTAACTTGTTCACGAATCGCTGCTGAAATTTTAACACAACCAAGTTGTTGCGCTGTTTGGGAGTGGTAAAGAAGAAAGGCTGCTTGTTAGCGCCTGGGTGGTCCGGATACTGTTTTGCAAATCCGGATTCTTCATACGAGTAGTTCACGTTGTTGCGTGGGTTGTACGGATGAATATGCCAGCGTTGGTGACCTTTCTGATCGTAGAAATCAAAGCGGTCCCAGATTTCGATTTGTACAACGATGTTGCGTTTCGCCGTCTCGTTGAGCATCTGTTCGAACCGCTCCCAATATTCGTCGTTCCATTGATTCAAGTCGTACTTCCCATTGTCGAGTTGCTTGAAGGGGTACAACTCGAAGTCTCCATCCTTCCGATCGCTCATTGTGTTGCGAATAACATTGCCTCCAGCAGCCTCCAGCCGGTCAAGTTGCGGCAAAAGCTTCTCCCTGGGCCACTGAAACAAGTTGTCATCATCACTGCCGCCGAGCAGTAGCACAGGTTTTCCGTGGTAGCTCCAGTACCACTCATTCTCTTTCCAGGGCTGCAAGCTTTCTTCGGCAGCAGCAATGTTGGTGATCAACGTGGTAACGACAAACGATGCAAGCAGCAATCTGTTGGGTATCATGAGCTGGCTCTTTGAGACTGATGGGCGTCCTCGCGCGAGATTCACTATTTCACGATAACACGTTCTTCCTGAAAGGTCGCCCCTCGGGATCGTAGACGCCAGTGGCCGAACTGTTTGCCCTCGATCCGAAATTGCTTACCAGTCAGATCACGAGGCATTTGTAGAGGGCAGTTGAAGCAGCACTCTCGATGGCATTCAGGTTAAGGGCTTCACGATGCTTCAGGCTTTCGTCCCGGGAAAATTGACTCCAGGTGCAATCATCGCTTTCGAAGAGGGGTTTGCAAACGGGGATGTTTCTCAAATTGCAGATCTGCCAGAAGTTGACTCCCATCGTTGTCTTGCACTCGCCGTAAAACAGCCACGACTCTTGGAAGGCTTGACGGGGAGTCCTGAACGTCCCTCGATGATATAGAGGTCGCAGCAACTGGACCCTTTACGATTACCGGCGGGTCGTTTGATCTTTTGGATGAGAGGGGGGCGGCCCATTTTGTCCCGTCATGAACGGTTTTCTGACACCAAACAGTGATATTTCTGATGCAGTCAGCGAATCAACCAAGCTGACCGCTGCACGAAGTTGTCACACTGGAGCTGCTCAGTCTCTGTTCATGGAAGGCAGCGTACACTTCATTAGAGCAGTTTGCTCTACCGTGTGCCCGTGAAGAACGTATTTCTCCAGTAAAAATGCTGTTCGCCACGAGGCAGAACCTGCAAACCAATTCGAAAGATGCTCTAGTGATTCGATCGATGTCAGTGTGCATCGAGGAGCCTGGACAAGGCAGGGGGGAGAAGTCGAGACACCATTCTAGAGAAAATCTAGAACAGATCCTGAAACTTGAAGTTTATCTCTTAAAGACCGAGGAAACTGACCTTTTTACAAGTTTCCGGACTGGTTCTAAACCTGGCCCTTTCGTTCCGTCTCGTGGCGAGCGTTCTATGAAGTGATAAAATGGCCTTCGCAGGTACGAAAAGCATAGATCATGCTCTCGCGAATTTCGGGCTGATCTGGGAGAGAAATAATTTTGAGAAGATGTTTTCATCGTGTAGTGTCATTTTTGTAGGCCCACCTCCACGCCTGCGATGGTCATCAGGCTTGCTCACACGGGGCAGCGTCAGCTAGAGAAGTTCATAAAGAACCTTCACTGTCGCGTGCTGCTTGCATCTTGTGGTGTCAGTTTTTCTACTGTTTGCACGTACGGTGATTTTATCTTACAGGAAAAGACATTCATGTCCGAGAACCTCATCTTTATGATGGGCAGCTACGAAGCCCGAATACCAACCGATCGAGCGTATTGTGAAAACCATATGTGGGCACAGGAAGGCCCGGGAGGATTTCAGATTGGGTTGACTGCGTACTCTGTCCGACTCTTGCAGGATGTCTATTTTCTCGAATGGACAGTAGACCCTTACACAGTTGTAAAGCCAAAGCAAGAAATCGGAGAGGTCGAAAGCTCGAAAGCTGTCTCGTCGCTGTATCCGCCCGGCGGCGGAAAAATTCTTGAATTCAACGAGCATTTGCTCGACGATCCCTCTGCGATCAACACTGATGGATATGGGAGCGGATGGCTGTATCAATTCGAAACCGAGATGAAATTCATGACTCCACAGGAGTACGTTGACTATTTGGATACCAAATGGGACGAAACGCAACGAGTCATTAAAGGACAAGTCAACGAGGGATAGCAGAAGCTTCGCTCAACAGACGTCGAAACAGGACAGCCTTGAGAGTCGTGGTCCTCTGCGGGTAAACTATTAGTTCAATCAACCTGGTCTTCATCCTGCAATTTCCTGTTGCGACGTGTCGTTTCAGGTCTGCCAATAGAATGGGATGGTTGACCCGCCGCAAACACTTTCATTCCGCAGCTCATTTCGACTTGAATAAGATCTATGTCTGCCAAAAAACTGACTGTTGTCATCTCGCAGGGGCAAAGCAAGAACCCGAAGCACCGTAATCTCGAAGAGGAGATTGCGATGAAACTTCTTCTCAAAGGGAATGTTGAAGTCTCGCTGGTGCCGCATCTGTATGATATGTCAGCTGATCACACAGGCATGCTGTTTCTCAAATCGGTTCCGGGGGACCTGGTATTTCTGTCTTGGTTATATCCGCGCGGCGCTCGTTGGATTCTCGACCGGCAAAATGTAAGAGGCCATGAAGGAATCAGTCTCATTACTTCGGAGGAAGAAGATGACGACGACGATGAGAAACCAGAAGAACTTCACCCCGATGCAATTGGGGCCCTCGATGTTCCTGACCGCCATATCTATTGTATCGACTTGCGCGTTCACTCTGACGCCGAGCCTTATTTAGAAGAAATTGATCGGATCGTTGAGGAAGACGCGAAAGAGACTGTTGATCTACTCTCATGGATTACCGGTGAGCCGAATGCAGACCAGTTAAAACGCTATCTTGCCCCACAACCGACCAACGGTGAGCAAGTCGTTCTTCCCTCTCCGCAAGAAGAAGCGGCTCCGAAGCGGCGTTGGTATCCGGTGATCGACTATAGCCGGTGTACAAACTGCATGGAGTGCATCGATTTCTGTTTATTTGGAGTCTACGGTGTCGATTCGATTGACCGGATTCTCGTTGAGGCTCAAGACAATTGTAAGAAGGGATGCCCAGCTTGCAGTCGTGTTTGTCCCGAAAATGCGATTATCTTCCCTCAACATAAAACGCCTGCCATCGCAGGAGCTGACGGTGAGGTTGCCGGATTGAAGATCGATTTGAGCAAACTTTTCGGAGGCGGAACCGGTGACGCACTTGAAACAGCGGTCGCCGAGCGGGATGCAGAACTCGTCAAAGATGGTCGAGATGCAGTGGGGATGGAAATTGGTCTCCCCAAACGTCAAGTGAATCATGCAAATCGCCCGAAAGATGCTCTCGACAATCTCATGGACGATTTGGATGCGTTGGAAGTCTGAAGCCTTCTCTCAGTTTCAATCTCTGCGAACTCGACTCACCAGCTCACTTCTTTAGAGCACTTTCGAATTGGTTTGCAGGTTCTGCCTCGTGGCGAACAGAATTTTCCCTAGAGAAATGCGTTCTTCACGGCCAGACGGTATAGCAAACTGCTCTACAGACAAGAAGCTGTCTCTCAACTTTGCGAGTTTCTAGAAGTCCGTTAATCAATCGTCAAACTCAAGTTGGCAATCATTCAGGTCAACGACAACAACATTGTGCGTCTCAAAGATTCTTGACTCGGACAACAGCGGGGCAGCATTCGCATTTACAGCGTGAGATTCAAAGCTCGGAAGAGTAAACAGTCTCTTCCATGCGCAGCCAGCGGAACGTTCGAGCCCGAATTGGTTTTTCTCCAGTTTATCTAATCGGAATGATCGAGCGCGAGAGGCAAATTACAAATTTTCCATGTACTCGGTCATCTCTCCCAATGCATGATCGTCACCCGTTTTCCGGGCGACTTTGATCCCCGATTCCAGTAGGGATCGGGCTTCTTCGATGCGATCATCCTGCGACAGCATCTGTGCCTCCTGGAAATAAGCTGGAACGTAGTCCGGGTTGAGTTCTCGAACTTTAGCAAAAGCTTTTTGGGCCAGTTCGATTTCGTCCTCTTTAAGCAATTCCATAGCGTACGCGTAGTTGAGGAAAATATCTTCCGGCGATTCTTGCAACATGGAGTGAATTTTTTCTCTTCGTGACATCTCTCTCAATCGATCTTGAATTGTGAATATGAAAATCTAATGAAATCTCGGGCTGGGAATGAACCACGTGTTTCAGTTTACCCAAACTGACAGTTGTCGGTTAGGCAAGTTATGAGTTGATCTCCCAGTGATTTCAAGGGGGTGTTGGCTCACTTCCGATGTTGGAGCTTGTGGGAGATCAACGGAATGAACTCCGGTCAAGAGGAAGGATCTCGCCAACTATGGACTCGGCTTCACCTGAAACAGGTCCGCAGATGACGAATAGTTTACGTCAAGCTGGAACATGTTTGACACTCATCATTGTCGCACTCGCAACAAATCTTCGTGCAGAAGAGAGTGAATTTCACTCTTTGCGAGATACGATGCGGACTCGCATTGTTGCAGAGGCATTGAAATCGAGTGTGAACATACATACCGAAAAACGCCAGAAATCCCTGGACGTCGTCTTCTCTGCGGGGAAGTCTTCGAAAATCAATGGGATGGGTACGGGCATCGTCATCGATGAACGCGGGTATCTTGTCACCAACTATCATGTTGTGCAAGATGTCGAACGTTTGAGGATTACGACCTACGACGGCACTGAATATGACGGCCGTGTGTTGGCGTACGACTCGCGTCAGGATCTGGCGATCATCAAGGTGGACCCCGTCAAGCCGCTCACCGTTGCGAAAATGGGCTCTTCTTCAGATCTGATGCTCGGTGAAGATGTTATTGCCATTGGGAATGCTTACGGATACGAGTCAACAGTCACTCAAGGTATCATTAGCCATCAGTCTCGTGATGTTGAAGTCAACGAAGAACAGTCTTACGAAAATCTGATTCAGATTGACGCTGCAATTAACCCAGGTAACAGTGGCGGACCTCTTCTGAATGCAGATGGTGAAGTCATCGGGATCAATGTTGCAATTCGAGCTGGGGCTCAACGAATTGGGTTTGCGATTCCTATTGATGATGCACGAAAGATTGTGGCTCGCTTGATCAACATCGAACGTCATCATCAGACATACCACGGCATCCGAGCCATTGATTATAAGAACGGTCGTGACCGTAAACTTGTTGTTCAGTCGACAATTGCCAACTCTCCTGGAGCCGATGCCGGTCTGGAGGACGGCGACATCATCATCAAGTCTGGTACTGTTGATGTGGTCGATGCTGCTGACTTGGAACGCTCGCTCTTCGGAAAGAAGCCGGGTGAGAAAGTTGAGCTTCTTGTCAAACGGGCTGATGAAGAAAAGACTCTGGATCTGGTTGTGACATCAGTTTCAGCGTCGAGAGCTGTCGCTGGGCGTCAGACGGTCCCAAGTCGAACAGTGGCACAGAAGCAGGTCACTTCGAAAAACGTGATCGAAAAGTCTTGGAATCTGTTGGGATTGAAGCTGTCGAAACTTCCAAGTGAAGTTTCACTCGCTGGACAGCCTTATCACGGAGGTCTGCAAGTCTCAGATGTTCGTGTCAATGGGCCTGCCTACACGAAGGGGATTCGAAAAGGCGATATCCTCGTCGGGCTGCACATTTGGGAAACAACCAACGATGAAAACATCGAATATGTGCTCAATCACCCACAGCTGAAAACAATCGGACCTCTGAAGTTTTACATCGTTCGCAACGGGGAAACACTCTTCGGTCACTTCCCATTGCTTGTTTCTCAACGATAATCGCAGTCGTAACGACATAAACTGCTGTCGGAATTGAAAGATTTCGGCAGCATTTCTTGACCGTGGCCAGAATTCAGCGATACTTTGCTAGAGGGTGCCTCAAACGTGAGAACCGGTATTGTCTGACATTTCCCGGGATCATTGTGGTCTCGCTGCCGCAGACGCCGATCAAGAAAGCGAATGATTCAATCTGTTTTCAACAAGGGAAATGGATCAAATTGAATCAATCTGATCGGGACTGAAGGTTCTCTATTTGTGACACTAGAGCATCTTTCGAATTGGTTTGCAGGTTCTGCCTCGTGGCGAACAGCATTTTTCCTAGAGAAATGCGTTTTCACGGGCATACGGTAGGGCAAACTGCTCTAAAGCAATTGAGAACTGATTCGAAACCTGAATTTGTCTCCTCAACGAGTGAGGAGGCGAGTATGATTCAGTCTCGAATGAATCCCATGAGCTCTGGCAAGATCTGAAGGAGATCGTACTTTCAGCAATTGAGTACGAAATCGGCAGGCTTGCGAGTGATTTTAAAGTCGTCTGAATTGAGTGAAGCAAAGGCAAACTCATGCACATTTCCGGTAAGATCGCACTTGGACTGATTGTTGTTGTCCTTGCTCCTGCTGCGATTCTCCTGACGACAATGTCTCTGGATATCCGCAGCAAATGGCAGGCGGAAGTCGAGCAGCGTCAAGAGAAGTTGGCCACCAGCACTGACCAACTCGATAAAATCCGCACGAAGGTCGCCAATCTCGAAGGCGAATATCAGCAGAAGACATTCGCCTGGGGAGAAGTCTGGGATGCACCACAGTCTGTTCCACTCGCTGGCGAAAACGGGATTCAAATCGGAGTCGGCAGGAGTTCTGGGTTAGGTCGAAGTTTTGACCCTGCAAAGCCACCCCGCATTTACGCTTTCGCAGAAAACGGAGATTCAAGTACTTACATCGGAGAATTTGAGCTCGATCAACTCGATGCTGACCGTGCAGCTGGTCGACTTCTACGACCTGCCTATCCCGGAGAGTCTCAATCGTGGCCACAGGGCAAGTACCACGTCAGGGATACTCTTCCTTCAAACTGGCTAGCTACAGTTGCTGATCTCGAAGCACAACTCATTCTGATCGGTTCGAAATTCCGGATGCAGCAAGAACAAGAAGGTCTGATGACGAAACAATTGGCTGCGTCTCAGGTCATCATGGATCAGCGTTTGGCTGAACTTAATGGAGATGCAGATGCCCCAATGGGAGCCAGTCAACAAGTTCTTGACGGGCTTGTCGAGACACTTCGGAAACTCGAAGACGAACGAAATCTCGTCCTTTCCGATGTCCACAACCTGCGAGTGAAGTTGGTCAAGGACTACATCAACCTAGAGACCTCATTGGAAAAGAATCGTAACCTCGTTGATTCGAGTCAGTCGGACGCATCAGCACTAAAACCTGCCCTGGCCGGCCAGTAATTCTGGTCAGCTATCTCAGGCAGATGTTTTCGCAATGTCTGCATCTTGATGAGGGCGTAGATGAAGGTCGAATTACAATCTGCTGACCGGACTCTTCATCCGATTGAGTCGATTGCGATCTCAATGGCATTTTGGATCACACTCCTCTCAGCCAGTTCCCTTTACGCGCTGATCACACTTGCGCCTCGCTTGGTGGAATTATCGGATCTCCAAAAACAGTCCCATGAGATCCAGGGATCGATCTCACAAGCCGATCAGGAAGTTCATCATCTGAATCGGGTGGCAGATGCGATTGTTAAGGATCCAGATTTTGTCTCCCGTCTGGCTAAAAAAGAGTTCTCACTCGCAGCTCAAGGCAGCGTCCAGATTCAAGTCGAAAAGACTTTAAACTACGACGCTCGCATTCCATCGATTTCTCGATCGGCAGAATCGTTTCAGGGGCAGTGGTACGACGATCTTCTCAGACGCCTTGCTGAACCCGGCGATTTGAGAATTCGATGGACCTGGGGAGCATTCGGCATGTTTCTGGTCGCATTTTTGTTTCTAAACGAAGCGTTCTTTACCGGAAATATTGGGCGTTTCATTCTTAAACTTCTGGCAAATCTTTTTCAGCGATATCGCACAGCGCAGCCAATTTCCGACGAAGTCGCTTGTCTCGACGCGAATGGAACCTCAGAATCAATGCTGAGCTCAAACGAGAGTTGAATTAGAGAGCGGACAACTCGCCTGCAGTCTGCGGGCAATCAATGAATGGCGCTCCCTTGTTCAGGTTTTCTTATCGCATCTTCAATGTTTGTCGTGTTCGTGAAGTCATTCTCCTGCTAGAGCATCTTTCGAATTGGTTTGCAGGTTCTGCCTCGTGGCGAACAGCATTTTTCCTAGAGAAATGCGTTCTTCACGGGCAAGCGGTAGAGCAAGCTGCTCTAGGAATTGCGAAACTCCACGAAGCAGGTCGCTCAGATCGATTCGAAAACGACTCTGGTAGAGCTCATCAGTCTGTTTGAACGAACAAGGTCCATTTGATTCGGAGATGAGATTCATGAGGAAATTTCCATTCTACGCAGCGGTGATTGCGACGTTTCTAATAACATCCGTTTCTTTTTCAGCTGTCCCGATCGCTCAACCTTTTGGAAAAACTAAAGATGGGACACCGGTAGAGCGGTATACGCTGGAAAACCAGAACGGAATGAAAGTCGACATCATGACGCGTGGTGCGACTGTGGTACGGATCGATGTCCCGGACAAAAATGGAAACTTCGCCGATGTTGTTCTTGGCTTCGATGATGTGGCTGGGTACGAGTCCGAAGAGAATCAATACTTTGGTTGTACAACAGGTCGTGTGGCAAACCGGATCGCCAAGGGAAAGTTCCATCTCAATGGTCGGGATTACAAGTTGGCGATTAACAACGAACCGAACCATTTGCACGGCGGTGTTGAGCGGAGCTTAGATAAGGTTGTTTGGAAGGCTCGGCCATTTGAAAACGGAGAGGGGCAGGGTGTGCATTTGCGGTATGTTTCGCCGCATGGTGAAGAAGGGTATCCGGGAACGCTTTCTTGCAAAGTTGAACTCCTGCTGCACAAGGCGACGAACGATTTACAGATCCGGTACTCAGCAATCACCGATCAATCGACTCCCGTCAATCTGACGAACCATTCTTATTTCAACCTCGCAGGTGCAGGGAGCCCGACTGTTCTTAACCATGAACTGGCGTTGTTCTGTCGTCAATACACCCCAGTTGATGAGACCTTGATCCCGACCGGAGCAATCGAAAGTGTCACCGGAACTCCGTTAGATTTCTTAACCCCACACGTCATTGGTGAGCGCATTGATAAATTAGATGATGGCCCAACAATTGGCTATGACCACAACTTTGTGATAGATGGTAAGGCTGACAGCTTGCGACTCGCTGCGAAGCTGAAAGACCCAGCGAGTGGTCGTGTTCTGACTGTCAAAACGGATCAGCCGGGAGTCCAGTTCTACTCGGGGAATTTCCTGAAAGGACAAACTGGCAAGCTGGGAAAAACTTATCCCCACCGGAGTGCGATCTGCCTGGAAACACAGTTTTACCCTGATTCTATCAATCAACCGACGTTCCCAGGCATCGTCCTGGAACCGTGGGAAGAGTACACACACGAGTGCGTCTATTCATTCTCCGCTGAATAGAACCAGTCCGAAAACCTCTGGAATCGTCGCTTTCCTCAACGTTTGAGAGAGCAATTTCAAGTTTCAGGACCAGCTCTAGAGCAGTTTGCTCTACCGTTTGCCCGTGAAGAACGCATTTTTCTAGAACCAGTCCGAAAACCTCTGGAATAGCCGCTGTTCTCAACGTTTGAGAGAACAATTTCAAGTTTCAGGATCAGTTCTAGTAAAAATGCTGTTCGCCACGAGGCAGAACCTGCAAACCAATTCGAAAGATGCTCTAAACAGAGTCGAAAGATTAAGAGCTCTCGAAATCGAATTGATTCCGAGAGCTCTTTGTTTGGTCGCCGTAACAATTCGTCTCTCTACTCTTCGATGTTGTAGCCAGCAGTCACTTCAATGGAAATGGTCAGCTCACCCGCTTCAGTTCCGTAAGCGAGAGGTGTTTCCCGATCAACTTCCTGTTCTGCTTGAAACGCTTGCAATCCCTGAAAGCTCGATACCGCTCCGTAGCCGTACCCTCCTGAGTATTCAAATCCTAGATCGAACTCTCCTCCCAATCGGAGTTCCTGAATTACTCCTAATTTTACCCCTGCCGACGTCGCGAGCAGACTCGCCTGCTTCTTGGCGCGAGAGACGGCGCTTTTGAGTGCGTTTTCGTAGTCTTCTTTTTTGACGGTGCTGTAGAAGAAGAACTCAGGGCCATCCTCGTCTTCACCGCCTGATGAATAGCGTCCAAACATCTGAGCCTCCTCCAGCAGTTCCTGTTCTTCTGGAGAGAGTTGTGATTTGTCATCATCCTTGGCGAGATTCGCATCGCGGACTTGCTTTTGAATCGTGAACGATTTCACAAGCAGATCTTGATCAGAGAGACCAGACAAATCCCATTCCGCTGACAGCCTCGAGCTCACAATGATCAGCGTGTCAACGCCCTTTTCATCGTCCGATCTACCGGCTCGACCCAGGCTTTCCGCGAGTTGTGCCCGCATTTGCTCATGCTGCAACGATTTCTGAGTGTCAATCTTTGGTGATGTGTTGTGGAGAGTTTCTTCTATTGCTCCCAAGGCCTTGATCTGAATTTTGGCAGCTTCAATTCGATCTTGAAGTGCTTTGACAGCCTTGTCGATTTCCGAGCCACGGCTGGACAAGTCGATAGAGAGTCGCATCCGTTCCGGCCTGACTTTGAGAGTCGCCTTCCCGGTTCCAGTGATCGTACCCGACGTGTCGGGTTCACCGATTTGAGCCGAGCAGGGAGAAGTAAGATAGGCAAAACTACCAAGCAGACAGAGTATCAGTGAAAGTGGTTTCATGTGATTGGCCTTGTGGAAATCGATGATCTCAGCGTGAGCTTCTTTTCAATGTCGATGTCTTAGTGTCGATGCTTTACTGCAGAGTTTCAGCTCCGTGTGTATCACGAATCTCTTTTCTAAGTTGCAAGACTTCAGGACCGGTCATAATCCGGATTGTCCAATAGAACTCTTTAATGCTTGGTTCGGAATATTCCTGACTTTGAATCTGAGTGTAGATCTGTTCGAGAATTGAGAAATATTGAGGATCGTTCACGCGAGCTAATGCGCGATACAGTAATCGGCGATATCTTTCATCTTGTGTGTTCCCTTCCCAGACGGCGATGAGCGCGGGTAAATAAGCTGTTTCACCCAGTAGTGTCTGGAAGTATCCGACTTGTGCCAAGACCTGCGGGTTCGAACTCTCTGTGAACTTTTCTAATTGTTCGAGACTAAGTTCCTCAGGAGCTTCCGGGACGATTGGTTTTGGCTCCTCATAAGAATAGTCATCGTCATCGGTATTGTAGGAGTAGATCACAACCCCACCACTCAGGGAGGCAACTCCATCTTTTTCGAGTGCCAGATAAGCGAGAGCCGTCTCAGCAAACAATTCCTCTTCGGATTCCAGTAAACTGTACGATCGCTTCCGGGCAGCGTTCCTTCCTTCAGACCAGAGTAACACTTTCAGTGCTTGCTGCCGCAATTCGGTTGACTGCTCATTATCATCAAAGATCGTTTCAGCCAAGGTCGCAGCCATTTTCGGATCGGCGGCGACTTCGAGTTGAAGAGCGGCAAGTTGTTGCCACTTTGAGCCTTCAGATACGATTTTCTTCATCGCATCGTGAAAGACTTTCAGTTCTGAAGCTGAGGCTTCGTTGAGATTGTACTTACTCGCAGAAAAGTATTCGTTGAGAAAAATCAGGTGCATTGAATTAACCAAATGCCCGTCGGCGGTGGGAGTTTCGAGTAAGTTCCAGAGCAATTGAGTTGCTCGCAGATCGACCCCTTGAGCTAATTGTGTGGCGATTACGATAATTTCATCTTGAGATGTTGCCACTTTCAGAAGTTCATTCGTCAGGGACTCTTTTTCTGCCCACAACAGCCCCGGGAAGAGATTTGAAATTTGCTCCGCATAATGTCTTTGTTCCGCAAACTTCAGGAGAATTTTCATCGCATCTTCATCGCCAAGAAGAGCGAGAAATCGAGCGGCAGCCAAGCGCTCGTGTGGACTGTTAGAATTGAGTAACTCATGCACAGGGACTGAGAGATTGTAGATCCATTCTTCTAATGCCTTGTCGTTTCGAATCCGCAGAAGTTCTTCGTCCTGAGCGGAACCACTTTGATCGGCAGCAACAGAGTCTTTCTCTGAAGTTTCTTTTTTTGACTTCGAGCCGTTTAACAATCTCAAGGCATTCGCAATGAATCCGCTCGTTTGCGGTTCACTGTGACTCCCCAGATTGTGACTTTCAAGGTTTGTTGTCGAGTTCAACTTCAATTGAATATCTTGCAGTGTGAAGCGAAAAAGTGCTTCAAGTGCCGAAATTCGTACTGCCTGCTCCTCGTCTTCCAAAGCCGAAAAGGCTTCCCCTTCGGCTCCCGATTCAAGATGGAAAATTAGTCCTGAGATGGCTGCGGACCGCACAACCGGATCTTCGTGAGTGCAAAAATCTTTGAGGTGCATTTGCAATCGATATCGATAAGCTGAATTCCGGACAAGCATGTTGATCACTTCAGCTGCCAGGTCCGGGTGCCGATGAACGGTTTCGATTAATTCGTCCAATGCCTCATTGGTGCTTAGTATGTTAAGCCCGGCAACAGCCCGGCTGACGACGAATCCATCCTCATCTCGAAGCCGTTCACGGAACGCATCTTGAATCGTTAAGACATCGACTTGTTTCCTGACTTCACTTTTCTGAACGAGCCGTGTCACCGCATCGACCGCATCCGCACGGACTCTCCAACTGACATGGTGAAACAATGGAGTCAAAGCTTCGACCGCGGAGCGATTGTTGATCTCTCGCAGGAACCGGATGGCATGCACGATTAAATCTGGATCGGTTTCTTCTGCGACATATTCTGCGATTTTAGTGACCAGTGCTGAGCTTGGCTCTTCAGCCAGCTGTTTCAGCACAGCAGCACGGACATTCGGATCGGGGTCTTGCAGGAGTTTCGCAAGCGCACCGTTCGCGCTTTTCCCGCTCACACGCTGAAGCGTACGAATTGCAACTTCACGAACTAACGGAGACGAGTCTGCAAAAAGCGCAAGCAAGAGCTCTTCGTCTTCATGTGTTGCCATTTTGGCGAACTCATCAACAGCTTGAATCTTTTCATCAAAGTCTGATGAAGCCATCCGCTCCAAACCACCCGGCCATGTGAGTACCCGCTCTCCGGTGGCTGCCAATCGATAACGTGCTGCTGTGAGTCTTTCTGTGTCGACGGGATCATCTGTTGAGAGAAGGGCTTCTTTCAGAAACGGGAGCACACCATTCCCCATGCGGGAAAGTTGCTCTCGCATCGAAGCTGCAGCTGCCGCATCAACAGTCACCATCAGTCGCAGCAGACGCTCCGCTTCAACAATTTCGACAGGTGTCAGACCATCGTTTGCTTGATTCGCTCCGCTGCTTTGGTCTTCCAACCAGGTGTTGAGTTTCGCCAACCGACTTTCATTCACGGACTCTGGGATCCAAGGATCGATTTGATCGACAGGCGCCTTCCAGGCGGAGAGCAACTCAAGTGAAGAGAGTCGTTCCGAAAGTGTTCCATCTCTCAGCTTGGCGACCACATGTGCCGCTGCAATCTCCGGAAATGGGACAAGTCTCGTGATGGCAGCTTCTCGAAGAGCCGCATCCCGTTTCCCGAACTCACGGACGATACGCACAACTGCAATTGCACTTGGTGTTCCTCGCTGAGTTAAGTCTCCTAAATAGGTTTGCGCAGCTGAGTCGTAATGATCTGAGAGCCAGCTGGCGAGTTCCTCCGCAGGAATCACACCGTGCAAAGAGGCCACAACTCGGCCATCGGGAGTGAGCAATCTGAGTGCTGGAATTGAACTCATGTTCAATTCACGAGCAGCCTGCTCCTCTTGTTCCACGTCCAGATAGACGGGAACCCACCGCTCCAACTCTGATTGAACTGAGGGGGCTGCCAGTTCCTTTTTCAAGAGATGACACGGCTCACACCAGTCAGCTCCGCCAATGACAAGAATTGGGGCTCGATGAATCCGGGTCTTCTCCTTGGCAGCTGTCACTGTTGGAAGCCAGGTGACGAGATGCTCTTCGCTTGTGATTTCGTCGACTTTTCCTGCGAGATCTTTCTCCAGACGCTCGTTGAGATCCTGACCGAGTACCTGATGCACAGTCGAGAACACCAGTAGGAAACCCATCGTGACAGCCAGCAATATTGGGATTCGTTGACTACTCATGAGCAATTTTCTCCCAGTAAGATTCGTACTGAAACTTGGGACTGTTTTCAGGGTCATGGCATCGTAAACATTGGGCCTGTGCATCGAAGGTCGTAGGTCGACTGGAGTTCTGTGAATGTTCTCTGGATGGGCCATGGCAACTTTCGCAGCCAACGTTGACTCGCTCTGCCGAAAGCTTTGCAGAAACAAAACCGCCCTCCCAACCATAGCCCGTTGTGTGACATTGCTGGCAGTATGAATCGACGTGTGCCCCTTCTGCGACAAGCCGTTCCCATGCATGTGCATGTCCTGTTTGATCCCAATGGTCACAGGTTTCAGTGTGGCATTCCCGGCATGCTTGAGTTCCAGCAACCTGGTCGGAGTGAGTGATTGGCCAGCGTTCATTTGATAGCAGACCACTCTCGCTGGCATGGAAGTCTTTTTGCGCAAGGATTTCCCTGAAGACTTTCAGGTTTTTTTCTTGTAAGGATTCATCTGCGAAATCTGGTGACATCTCGACAACTTTTGCAGTCAGGGACCGTTTCACTCCTGACTGGAAGTCGAGTTCCGCCAGGAATTTCCCTTTGTTAGTTGCTGAGGTGACTAAGACGGGGCCAATCATTTGGGGAGAGAGTGATTGCTGAGTTGGTCCGCCGATAATGGCGTGTGCTTCTGGCAGCGTGGTCGCTAACCCGCGCAGTTCTCCTTCGTTGAGATACGCCAACACGATGAGCCAGTCATACTTTTCGCTGACCGTTTCCAGCATCTTGAAGATCGCATCTGCGGGGTCACTGACCATGAGTTTTAGACCTGAGTACCGTGGCGAAACGACTCCTGTGACTAAGACAGTCCCTTCATTACCTTGATACAAGCGATAAGCCGGGAAAATTAATTCTCCTTGGAAATCAAGGACATTGGCTGACACAAATGGGACTTGTAGTGACTCGGAAAGTGAATCCAAGGTCTCCTTTCCGAAGTTGATTTCAGCAGCACCCAGGTTATGTGCATGAATCCCCATCAGTCGCTCGCCCTTCAAAACCGACCGGAATTTTTCTAGCTGGTACGGAGCGGTTCCATCAGCTGCCCCTCCGACATCGACGAAGATCACGTCATTCTGTTTCCGCAGATTTTCAAGGTAGCTCCCTCGTCTTAACAGTCCCCCGGATTGATTGGATGTGCACCCACACGGCATGATCCATCCTTGTGTGTCTCCACTCGCAACCAGCTTGAATCTTTTTTCGGCAGGTTCAGTATGCACACCTTCATCGTCGTCCCCGGCTTGTGGACATCCACACAGCAGAAGCATCGTTGAAAGGAACAGAAACCGTTTAGAAAAGGAGGGCATACGCAAGGATGTTGACGTTCACTTGGATCGCGTTGGTGATTTCGTTTCCTCCACAACAGCAACAGCCTTGTGCGTGTGAAGTATCGTTGAGTCCATCTTCAGAGTAGATCACAGCCAGTCGTCCGTTGAGCGAAATGCCTTCGAGAGGTTTTGGCGTTCCATGTTTGGCCTGAAGATGATCAATTTTGTAAACGGTATTGAAGATCATGTGATCCATGCCGACGGTTTGAATTGGGCTCTTCTCAAACAGGTTTGATATTTCCCGTCGGAAGGAACGGTTCCACTCTTTTGATGAGCAGCCAGCAGAGGCTAAAAGGAATCCTCCCCGAGAGAGATATTGGCGAAGATTTTCGCGTTCGGCATCTGTGAGATTGAACGCGCCTTCTCCGGTCATGATGACAAGTGGGAAATTGAAAACTTCATCTGAAGCAAGTTTCACGGCGTGAAATCGACGACTGGTCGAGATTGTGGAATCTCGCTCGGCTGACGAGAGGAAGTGGTCTGAAAAACATTGGCTGCTTTTCACGCCGGCATAAATCAAATTCGCCACTTGAACCGTACTTTGTGCCTCGCCCCCTGATTGAAGTGGATCTGGAACGACTGGAGCGTCTTTCCCTGGAAGAGCGATCGCTTTCTCTTTTGATGGTGTTTCAGAATCATCCGCGAACGCAGGAACGCACATGAAATTGCAGAAGAGCAGGAGTGTGAGTACTCGAGTTGTCATTATCTTTCTCCTTGGAAAGTATTGAAACGCGACGAAGTGAGCGGGAGAGAAGTCCTGTCTCACTCTTCGAGTTCCTCTGCCAGTTTTTGTAAATAACGTCCCGCTTGTCGTTGATACCTGAGCGGTACGCCCCATTCCGCTCCGCCATAAGCGGGACTGGATTGAGACGTTTCAAATCCGGAACCATCATCTCCATTTTCTTTGGACATCATCCCCGGGACTGTGGCCGTCGGGTTGTTGGAATCAGACATTCCGGATCGGGACTCAGTCGGATCCATCAACGGATTCCCGCCGTACATGCCGACATTGTCGAGCGTATCCATCGCAGAACTCTCTCCTCCTGATCCACCTTGACCACCTTCGCGGCCTTGGTTTTTCCCCATGCCTTGAGTGAGTTGCTCCAACGTATTTTGCAGTGATTTTCCTAAACCGGGATGGAAGCCAGGCAGAGCGTCACCCGCCTCGTTTCCCATTTGTTGTGACTTCGAAAGAAATTTCTCCAATTTCTCAGCCGCATCTTCTGCTTTTTCATGCCCCTTTGATCCTGAAAACTGACCCATCCCGTCTTCCGCATCGACCATGGATTCTGTCGCTCCAGAGTCTCGCACTTGTTGGACAAAATCACGCGCAGTCTCTCTCAAGTTATCCAACCGCTCATCATCATCCAGTGCCTCTGCGTGTTCTTCGATTTTATCCAGCAAGTCGGAGAGTTTGTTCCGTAAACCTCGCTGCTCTTCTTCAAGTTCCCGTAAACGTGCCTTTTTGGCGGGGTCATCATGGCCTTCGTAATTTTTCAACGCGGAGAGTCGTTCGGCGAGTTGCCGCTGGCGCTGCACAATTTGCTGAAACGCTTTCTCGTCTTGCTTCAGCGGCTGCACCTGGTTCAGCATTTCAAGAGGCTTCATACGTTCTTCGTCGTGTTTTTGCTGTTCGTTTTGAAGAATTTCCCCCTGCTTCTTGAGAAGTTCCTGCATCTCCTCTTTCGTGAGATTCTCATTTTCCGCAGCTTTCTCGGCTTCTTCACCCAGCTTCCGTAGCATCTCTGCCATCTCTTGAAGTTGTGGAGACAGCTTCTGGTCGACATCAAACGGCAGGTTTTGTTCACTGAGCTTCTCCATCATCTCCGCTTCTTTTTTCATCTCCTCGCCGAGTTGTTTGAGCTGGTCTCTCAGTTCGTCCGCAAGTGGCGAATCCTCTGGGAGATCGTTGAGTTTCTCAGTCAGTTCACGAATTTGCTCAGACAGATTCTCTAACCGTCGGCCCGCCTGCTGGTATTTGTTCATCAGCATTTGCATCCCTGCTCGTTGCTGCTGCATGCGATTGAGGTCCTGCTCTGCAACGATGCGAATTGTCACGATTGAAGATTCGGTCCCTTTTCCAACTCCCGGTTCCATTCCATTGGGATCGTTGTCTTCGATTCTGGCAAAGAGTTTGACAACATCTCCCGGTTGCAATCCATAAGATGCGAACGGCAACATGTTTTGGACCTGAGCTCGACGCGGGACTCCTTCAGGGAGCGGAATTGAGGTTGGGAGGAACCGTGAATCGTTGAGGCTCCGAAAGAGTTCACATTTTTGAAGCCCGTAATCATCTTCGGCTGAAATAATTACTGGGAGCATGACGGTGGGTGATGCAAATGAAACAGCTTGCGGCTGAATGAGTCGAACGAGCGGATGTTGATCTTCGAGAATCTGAATTAGATAGTGATCGTTTTCCAGAGAGTCCTGTCCTTCCTCGTCTGTCACCTTAATTTTTAGAGCACCCGCCCGTGCAAGTCGAAATGTCCCGGTGACTTGTCTGGGGTCTTCCAGCGCCGTCATGGCAACCGTTTCTTCTTGATCGTAAATCAGATTCAATGCACCACCAGAGAGCGGTCGATTGCTGGTGACCGTCACTTGGACTTGCGTCTTTGGAAGACCTAAAATCCCATCGGGCGGCATCTTTCCACGCGATGGGCCTAACCCTGTGTAAATCGGTGGGGTGATCTCGACTTCGATGTTGCGAATTTGCGGAACCGTTTTGACTTCCACCTGATATGAACGGCTACGCGCACGGCGTACTCGCAAGAAATAGTCAAACGGGTCAGTGACGTTCGCGATCGATGCATGCCAAATCCCTTCGTGATCAGGAAACATTGGGAGGACATCAATCGGCTGCGCTTCTTCTACTGATCTCGATCGCTCTTTCAAGGGAGGAATCAGGACCAGTTCGACCGAGTCGACACCTGGTCCGTAAACTTCAGCAGTGAGGTCCAGGGTTTCGCTGTAGATGACTTCGGTCGCTTCTGGAGTGACAATAAACTGATACTGCGACCAAGCTGGTTGATCTCCATAAGGCAGCACAAAACGGACCAGTTCTGTTTTTGCCATTCGTGGCAGAAGAACGACCAGAATGAGGACGAAAAGAAACAGCCCCAACATGCTCAATGCTGATTGCAACAGCGGTTTTGCAGGGACGGCTTCTTCTTCCGAGACCCGAAGCGCTTTTCGACTCGCTTGTTGGACAGCTAACTCCGCGAGACCGGCGCTGACGGTGTCAACAACTTTTTTCTGGCGACCAGACACCCACAGATCGAGCCCCGTCAGAATTTCTCCCCCCGTATTTGCAACCTGATCCAATCGTGTTGCAACGAAAGCATGACTCGAACGACGCCGCGTTTGCAGGAACGTTTTCACTATTAAAGTGAACATCACACAGAAAGATGTGATCCAAGCCAGAATGCGAAGAAATGGTGGCAAGTCCAAGATGACATCGATCCACATCCACGATAGCAAGACGACGAAAAATCCAAAGATTCCCCAAATCAAGCCGGAGGAATTCCCGATGAGTTTCATTCGCTGCTGGACGCGATCGAGTGTTCGTCGCAGCGATGGAGTCGAAACACGCACGCTCGGTCCGGGCCGTCGTTGCGGTTTGCGAGCAGGCTTCGGTTTTGCCGTTTCTTCTTTCGGCGTATCGTTGTTCATCGTCCACTCATCTTTTTGTGGATCAAATTGTTGCCCAAACTACATCTCTACCTAGGCTCTCGTCGGTCTCCCCCCTCTCAAAAAAGCGGGCGATGACGAGAATTGAATCTATTTTAAACGAGTCCGCTCGACCTTCTGAGTGCCCAACTGCAACTCCATATTACCAAAATTCCACACAGAACCCACCACCGATCCCAGGCACTGACCCGTCGATACTGAACAGGACGACTTTCCTGTAAATGCTGTTTGAATTTCTCTCCGAGATCGCCGAGGTCGTCTGCTTTAACAACCATTCCGTCACTCAACTCTGCAATGCGACTCATTAAGTCAGGTCTGGCAGCTGTTTCAAGTTTTTCTCGCATATCGGGGCGGACATCGAATGAGACCTTTCTTGTTCCGGGAAGGCTCTCGGAATCACCTGTCAGTGTCAGCTCATAATGCCCGGATTCAGGCTTCCCCAAAAAGACCTGGTACACGCCCGGTTCACTTCCAACTGGAATTGGCAACGCAGATTGTAAGAGCTCTCCGTTTTCGTTTCTTAGTTCCACATTCGGTAAGGGAGTGGAGTCGCCATCCTCTCGTTTCAGAACAACAGCTGAGACCGCTTCTCCTTCGGTGTAGGTGACACGATCCATTTGTAAGGAGACCTTCTCGCCGGGGAGAAGGCCGCCACTGGACAGAACCCAGCGAATCAGACTTTGCCAAAGAGTCCCGTACACAGGGTCGTGCTCCTGGTACTCCGGGGATAAGAAGGCCCATCGCCACATACCTGCACCTTCGATGACGACGACTTTTCCAGTTCCGTACGGTTGGTAAGTGAGGACTGGTGTCGTTGTCGACTGGTCTCCGCGACCGAGAACGACAGCCAACGGTTTGATCGATTCTGTAGTACTGGTGGTCGAAAGAGAGGGGAGTTTCGAAAGGGTGTCTCCGCCGCCTAGTCGCAGCCAACTCAAATCGTCCCCTCGCTCGGTCACTTGCACACGAAATCGAGACTCATCCTGACCAGCACGACGCCCCCACCGCAACGGGAGAAGCCGCGAAAGCTGTCGATTTGGTTCTGCGACGGGGGAACCACGGTAGCAGACCAGTGACCCGCCATCTTCAGAAAGCCAGGTGCGAATATTTTCGATCGCTTCGTCCGAAAGGTAAGTTTCCGCTTCGCGTCCCAAGAACAGTATCTGATAATCTCGCAGCTTCTCTAAATTCAATAGAATCGATTTTTCATCAGTGACGAGTTCAGTCGTCTCGGTTCTTTCGAAGACTCTATTCGTCGGAGAGTTTTTTTGCTCAGCTTGCCCGGCCTGTTCAGTTGTTGCGGTTTTCTCGTTGGGTGGGGGGGAATCTTCATCTTCTTTGAGTTCAAGTCGACGCCACAATGACCGGTCTGATGTAATCCTGACTAAGCAATCGAGTTCCAGCGATGGATCATCAGTCAACATGCGCAACAGGAACTTCGCATCCCAATACGGTTTCCCTTCCAGCACGAGAGCTTTTACCGGTTCATCAACAACCCGAACCTGAAATGTCGTCGAGTTGTTCGCAGTGGTTGCTTCACCCGGTAGAGATTTGACTTTAACTTGATACTGAAATAACCCGACCTCTTCAGGAGTGATCAGGAATGAAACCGGAGTCGTCGTTCGTGGTTCAATCCTCACTTCTCGGTTCGAGATGACTTCACCATCCGATTCGAGAACGACCGTGACACGATCACCGATGAGTCCATGCTGGTCGATCTCTACAGTAATCGGAACTGATTGCCCGACGAACACCAACTCTTGTGATCGTGGAACATGAACTTCGATGTCTCGGACTGTTGTTTGTCCTCCGATTGTTGTTGCGTAAATCGGCGCATCCCATGATCGTGACAGACTGGCCGCTTCCAACACCTGATTGGAATCGCCCGATGCGTTGTGAACTCCATCGCTAATAAGTAGGATCGCTTGCCCTTGCGGTCGGTCACTCACCAAAGAATCGAGGATTGGCGCGGATAGATTCGTCCGTGAACCGGAAGGAGTGAAACCTTCGAGTTCTTCGACTGTCGTTGGGCGAACCTCATCGGCGAATCGCTGAATACGGATGTCAAATGTCGATTTCAGTTTTCCCGCGACAGTTTCCACCAGCCGATTTGCGTCGCTGAAACGAGTGGAATTCCCATCGCCATCGACAGTCAACATACTCTCCGATTGATCAACCAGTATTGTGAGCAGTGGTTTCCCTGCAGGAGGCGGGAGCGCTTCCAGCCAGATTGGATTGAGCAAAACTGTGAGGACTAAAATGATCCCGAGTGCGCCCAGAAAAGAGATAATGCTCCAGATTGGAAGCGGACAAGTGCTTGGTCTTTTCCAGACGTACCAGCTCCATAACCCGATCGACATAATTGCCAGAGTGACCCAGGCAACAGGTGCGAGCAGCGGTTCAAAGGAAAGAGACATTTGGAATAGGAGTTCAGGATTAAAAATAAGAATACGAAAGGTTTATAGTTGAATAGAAAATCGCTTCGATGCTATGTCCGGAAAATTTTTAGTGTGAAAAGTTCTCCCATCATGCAAAATAGTGAACCAGCAGCGAGCCAGACCCAGAAGGTGTCTTGTTCCTCGTTTGTTAATGATGAGCCTGCTTGATATGTCAATTGCCGTCCGCCGGAGAGACGCTCTTTGAAAACGTTTCCCGGAATCATTCGCAAGTCTGATTCAACCGCCGGAATCGATGTGGCGATGGCAGCGACAGTTTTCTTTTCTAAGAGAACCTGATACACACCGGGGGGGCCCGCTTTAGGAACTTCCCAGGCGATGCCAGTTGGTGTAGCGTTCAATTTTCCGCGTATCTCTGGATCGGAAATTTCACTCCCATCGGGGCCGATAAGTTGTAAGTCTTCGATTCGTTCCTCACCGACAGAGAGTGTGAGTGTGAACGGCTCACCGCAAGAAAATGTCTGTTTGATCTGTTGACCGCTTGCCAGTTCTTCCGAAATTAACTCGCCGATGAGCGGTACAAGAATTGGCGTCCGGGCCAGATTGGAACGTTCCAGATCAACATTGAGCACTGCAAGCTTTCCTCTTCCTGTCGATGTGATCGTCAAGAACGCTGACTGATCACTCAACGTTCCTCGGATATCTTCCTTCAGACCATCGGGAAGTGGACGTGAAATTAATCCACCTTCGAACTGCAGTGACTTCAGGGCGGCTGCGAGTTCGTCACCAAAGGCTGAGAAGGGGGAATGTCGTCGGTCCACATCGGTGAGAAACCTTCGACTACCACTCCGATCGCTGGATAATGGAGCAAACTCCACAGGCATTCGTGCTGTCGACCCCAACGCATCTGCAAGATCCTTCAAGTTAGAGGCGTCAAGTGGATCGGAAGCAACATAGAGAAGACTTACGCCCCGTTGAACCATAGCTGCCAGTACGGCAATCGTTTGCCGTGATAATCTTCCGGGACGGACAAGCAGGACGACATCGGATGAGCGCAAGAGGTCCACGTCAGGATCAGCGGCGTCGACCCAGTTTGAACTCTGTAACGTCGATGCGACTCCGGTCGCTTCGACGGAACGTTCCAGAAAATATGCGGAGGATGCAACTTTGTTTCGTTCTTCCCGTGTCAGGTAAGAAACACGTGGTTGAGGATGGACCTCTGTCGCAATGGCCCGGATGTCGTCGTTCGGCAAGGCATCGTTTTGACCGACAATTTTCGCTTCTCCAATTTGCCAGCCACTTCCTGGAGTTGGAACCCGACCGCCCAAAGTCGACTTCGCACGGGCCGGGACATGACCTTCAAACGGAATCACAACACTCCCCAGAGAAAGTTCAACTCGTGTGTGACGCGGAGTATTGGAATGGTTTGCGACCTCGACGGTGAATTGTGTTTCTTGACCCGTTTGAACACGTCCACCGGGAGAAACGTTCAAGATGGCAAGATTGGGGACATCTTTATCACTGGTTACGGTATTGAGTTGAATGTCACACTCTTGAGGAAGAACCGAGAAGTCCGCGGAAGTCCAGTTGGCTCTCTGGAAATCAGAGTAAATGATCAACTCGATTTTGGCCCCTGCTCCTGACTGAGACAGCATTTCACCGGCGAGATTGAGTGCGGGTTGGACGCGAAGTTGCTCTGGCCGGACGGTTGATTTTTGTAAGGCCTCTCGGAGAGCACGTAGGTTGGTTGTCGGGCCTGCAAAGACTGGAGAAGGACTGGCAGCTGCGAGTAACAGGTTGGCCTTCATGGAGTTCTGAAACTTGACCGAATCCAGCGCAAGTGGTCGTGCCCGTTCGAAGTGGGCGATTCCTCCACTGCGAGCTGCCATGCTTTGGCTGCAATCGAGAAGAACAACTCGAACGATATTCGCAGGCGATTCGTCGGTGGCTGCGACGACCTTCTGATTCATCAATGGACGGGCAATTGCAAAAGCCAGCAATAGAATTGCAGCTGTTCTCAATAGTAGAACGAGAATGTCACGGAGCCGGTATTTCGCTCGACGCTGTTGAACTGCGCCGCGAATAAATCTTAATGTCGAGACCGGCAGACGCACAGGTCGAGGGCGCGTCAACCAGTGAATCAGCACTGGCAAACCAGCTGCAAAGATTCCAATAAAAATTGCCCAGGGATGTGTAAACATAAGTTCAAAGTGAGGAGATTGAAATAATGATGAGCTTGTGCTTGAGATGCGGAGTGGAATCTCCACGACGAGTTTGAGCTGTCACCTTATCCGCTCCTTTCAACCAGAAAGCTACTAAGGATACTTAAATAGGATTGAGAAGTTGAAACAAGCCGATAGTCACAGCCCGCTGACAAAGCGTAAGATCGGACCATCGAGAGGTGATTCGAAAATTGTCTGGCATATTCGTCCCGAATGTGCGCAGGCGAGCAGTCAATTCGTCCCTCACCCTCGAGGCCTTCGAAGCGATAAGAGCTTCCTTCAGGGAGTTGCTCTTCATCAGGATGTACCAGATGTAGAAGGATGACTTCAAATTGCCGGTGGCGAAATAATCGAATGGCAGCAAAGACATCGTCGAGATCATCGATCAAGAAATCGGACATTAAAGCAAGAACTCCGCGCGAAGAGGTTCGTTCGAAGAGTTGTCGCAAACCTGGCGCAAGTTGCAGAGTTGGAGATGTTTCAATCTGCTCGATTGTAGACTGACAATGCCTGATGTGAGTCACTGTTCCACCGCAGGGGATGGACTCAATTAGCTGATCGCCAAGAACTGCGAGCCCAACCTGATCCTGTCCGTGTGAGATCACATGCGAAAACCCGGTTGCGAGATACTGGGCATATTCCAGCTTTGATCCTGTTCGGTTTGATGAACTCTTCGCCCCGAACAGCATCGAGGAACTGGCATCGATCGCCAGCGTGCAAAGCAGATTTGTTTCGTCCTGAAACAAGCGGACATACGATTTCCCGGTGCGTGCATACACCTTCCAATCGAGGCGACGAAGGTCTTCTCCGGGACTGTATTCTCGATAGTCGACAAACTCGCCCGATCCCCCTTTTTGACGGGAAGCGTGCCGCCCGCTGTAGGCTCCTTCGATGCGGTGACGAGTCGTAAAACGTAGCTGCTCCAGCGCCGCTAAGGCTTGTAAATCCAGAAATTTGGAATCTGTTGCAGCTGCCATGGAAACTCTTTTGCCCAGTCTGATTTTCGTTGAGTGCATTTCTAATGCTTTTGTGCTCGTGGAATTCACTTTCATGACTTCACCGACTGCTTGCCACGATGCAGAGCATAGAGACCAACCTTGGAGTTGATTCAGAGCCGATCCTGAAACCTGAATTTGTTCTCTCAAACATTGGGAATGGTGATCGTTCCTTAAGTTTTCGGGGTGGTTTTCCTTCTGTTCTCAAACGGTTGTCAATCAGGTTGTGTTCGTTGGCGTTGTCATCGGGGCTCTCTTTGATTGTCACCCAAGTTCTTTGAGGAGATTCTTAATCACAGTTTCGGTCGTCACGCCGTCTCCAATTGCGCGGTGATTCACAACAACACGGTGACGTAATACTGGAACAGCAACATCGCGGATATCTGCTACCGTGGGAGCTGTGCGGCCTTTTAGGAGTGCCCCCGCCTTAGCGGCTGTGACGAGGCTTTGTGCTCCGCGTGGTCCCGCTCCCCAGGCGACATAGTCTTTGGCAAACTGCTTGGCTGTCGGTTCATCCGGCCGAGTTGCACCGCAAAGTTGAACGGCGAACTCAGCAACGTTTTCAGGTATCGGAACGGACCAGACAAGATTCCTCAGTTGGAGAAACGTTTCTCGATCAAAAGCTGCCGCGGGTAGTGCGGGGGTCGCACCTGAGGTCTTCATGACAATTTCTTTTTCCTGCTCCGGTTTAGGATAGCCGATGCGAATCTCCATCATGAATCGATCGAGTTGAGCTTCGGGAAGAGGATAGGTTCCTTCTTGTTCGATCGGGTTTTGAGTTGCCACGACAACAAATGGCTCTTCAAGATGATGCGTCTGTCCTCCGACGGTGACATGTCGCTCAGCCATTGCTTCTAACAAAGCTGACTGAGTTTTCGGAGCTGCGCGATTGATTTCGTCGGCCAACACAAGATTGGAAAAGACCGGCCCGGGGCGGAAAGTCAGCTGTGGCGAACCATCTTCAGAAGACTTACCAAGAAGTTCGTAGCCAGTAATATCCGACGGCATCAAGTCGGGAGTAAATTGAATCCGCGAGAATTTCCAATGAAACGCAGCTGCCAGTGCTTTCACCATCAGAGTTTTGGCAAGCCCCGGAACACCGACGAGCAAAGCATGCGAGCCTGTTAAAGCACAGGTCAGCAGCAAGTCTATCGTTTCGTCCTGACCTACAACGGTTTCGTGGAGTCGGTCGCGGATCTCTTTGACCCGTGTAGCGAACGCCTGGATTTCCTCTTTCGCGATATCCGTTGAAGCAAGACTCATGTGTGATCACCTGTTGAAGATGTGCCCTATCAGTGAATACGTGCGAGAGAAAGGATTCGTTCAAAGGTTTTTGAAAACTTTGAGTATGAAAGGAAATTGATGAGCCGTCGATCTCTTACAAAAGTGATGTTACGGACCGGAGAGAAGAAAATTCAATAGAGTGGCAGAAATTACGACGAGCTCGTGCGGTGTCGAATTCGTTTTCTTTGTATTGAACTGTCAGACTCTGGTTTCAACTGACATGTTCGATATCGATAACTTGTCGAATCAGGTAAATTCACTCTGGACAGCTTCGTACTTTCAGACAAACTCCTGAGATGAGTGACACGCAAGTTCTGATGGGAATTGTTTTTCTCGGCCTCGCTGGATGGTTCGTCTTAGCAGCGATACGACCAAAATCCGCAATTCGTCTCGTCATTGAAGGTTCCACTCTTGTTGATTCGTATGGAATCAGCTCGCGCGCGAGATCTCAAATCGAAACGTTCGTCAAGCAGGACCTCGACTATACAGGGAAGTTGAGAGTGACTGGAAACTCTGACTCAAAAGGTCGCGTACACCTGAAGTTCCGGGGAAGAATCGACTCTGGAACGCAGCAGCAGATACGAAATTTTCTACTGACAATTTTGTAATTGTGCGATCGAGCTTTTCATTGCAAAGAAGGGGAGTGCTCACGCTTTTCGAATAAAATGGTCCGCGTAGCTGCGAACTTCGTGACCGTTCAAAATGTGGAACATCCGAAGTTGTTGAACAGTTTCTCCACTGAAGCCGTTGAGCGGAACGTGAACAAGTTTCTTTCCATACCGCTTAGCAAGACGTCTCCAGGCAACGCCGGGCGCAGCATTCGCGAGGACGGCAATGTGCCGCTCTTTGGAATGATGGCATGCCGCAATCAACAGACGCTCTTCAAGAGTGTCAACGACGTCAAAACGCCGATCTTTCCAGACATCCGGAACGGGGCGCGGAGGAAACAGGAACATCGCTCCGCCATATGTCGACATTGCAATACCCGGTCCGACAAAATTGTCTTCAAAGGGAGAGCCAAAGAATGCGAGTGTCGATTCGTCTTGATGTTCCGCATGCCAAGTCACCCGGAACGGATAATCGCGAGGATCGGCGGGGGAGTCGAAGAACATTAAAACGCAATCGAGGCTGCCGCGGCTGGGAGGGTTCTCTTTGACATAGAGTTCTCCGGTGTGCCAGTTTCGCAGTGTCTCTCGAATATCGAGGCCATCTTTAATGCTTGATGTGAACTTCTCCACCCTGGCAAGATCGTTGCCCATTATGGAAAGTGCTTTATCTTTCACGTGTGTGCGAAATCGCTCGATGGCAACATCTTCAGGAGGCCAACTGCAGTGGTTGAAAGGATTCCAGCGCATCGCCCATTTTTGTTTGTCGATCTCGGGAGGCTTGGTGTTGAGATCACACGAGCGCCAACTCGTCGGAGGTCCGGGGAGACGACATTTCATATCAGCAATCTCGCCGCCCGGAAGTTGCCCACGATCAATCGACATTTTGAATTTGCCGTACGGCAAATTTTCGGCAAACTGGTATTCGCGTGCCACTTCTGCCAGAGAGACTGCAAACAAGTCGCCCATCATCTGCTTCGCTGCGATGATGAGCGTGTACAAATCGGGCGTCATTCTACGTTCGACAAGACTTAAATTTCGTACGTACTTCAAGTAGGTCCGCATCAGATGTGGAGTAATGGTTCGTCCACGTTTCTGGTGTTCGGACTTATACTTTTCGCGAGCGGTCAGAATTAATTCTTTAATGCCATCAACGGAGAGATTTTCATCATCGTCGAGAGAATAACGTGATTCTTCGTAAAGACTGGTGACGAAAGGGAGCTCTTCCAGTAAAAAAATGAGTGTCTGCGGTTCGACCTGATAAAGATCGGTTTCGTAAACCGGTTCATGCTTGAGGTCTAGCGGTTCGTTGGCGAGATAGGCTTCTCGAATCCAGGGCCAATCGATGATTGAGCAAACAAAAAGAACCGACTTGAACTGGGTTTCGAGTTCGCGAAGTCGCCGAGCCATCCATTGGATACGCTGCTGGTGTTGTTGCGATTTCGGTCGAGACAAAAATGGCAGGACGGCAGCCGCATACTGTTCGGGCTTGACTCGTTTTAAGGCGTAAGGATCTGGGAAGAGATCGGTTTGGACTTCGAAAGATTCGACTTCCAGGTCAATAAAGAAACGCGGGAGATGCTCCTGCATCGCGAGACGAATGGCAGCAATGACAGGTTGGCATGGATCAACCGGGACATAGCTCGCTTTTTTCTCATCCTGATCGTTCCCCTCTGGACTCCACTCAGTACTGAAGCCTGTTGATTCGTCCTGAACGACAATGGTTATATTCGGTAAGTGTGCGACTCCCTGTTCTACGTCGTGTTGAAACGATTCCGGGAGCGGAACCGCGAGACAATCGAACGCTTCTCCAAGCATCGTTTCGCGGACTTGAATCGCAAAGTCCCCACTGCCGTGAACGACCGGGAGGCAGCTGATTCGATCACTCATTTTCAGAACGGGATGCATAGCAGATGTTTGCTTTTAGTGTTGACCGATTTAGACGTGAATGGAGAGTCTTGATTGTCAGTCTTCGGGATATGTGAGTTGACCAGTCTCAATGTAATTATCGATGACCTGCGGGTATTGGTCAACGACATTCAGTATTTCCCACACATCTTCGGGTTTTCGGAACAAAAACATGGAATCAGGGTCGTCTGCCTTGTCCTCACGTGATTGAATCAGCAACCAGCGTTCGGTTCGAACGGCCCGTTCATGCTCCGAAGTATATCGGATCTGACCAGTTACGAGTTGGTCTCTCCAGCTTGAATAGTGCTCAGGCGATTCAAGAAGACTGGAAATGAGATCGGGGAGTTTTGAAGTGGTGGTCAATTCCATTCGCCGACGGGAAAACTCTTGTTGCGGTAATTTCACGATGAGAGGCACATGTGCATCGATCTCGCCAACAGTGTAGCCGTCTGCTGAGGATTTTTTTGTGGGTGGCTCGTTTGCGCTCGTGTCGTCCGAAGACGTTTCGCCTGATGTTGTTTCGTTTTCAGGTTGCATGTTCTGGTAGTTCCCCCCCTGAATTGCAGTCAAAACGACTGCTGGTGGCGAATCGCAAGAAACCAACGCTTCTAGTACCTTTGCAACAATGCCATCTGCTTCAGCTGGTTGAATTTCACCACCGAACTGAAGCCCTTGAAATTGGCTTTCGTTATTCAGGATCAGGTGTTCGAAGTCCAAGTTCTCCCATTCATCGAGAGTATTGATCCGCGTCAAGTTTGTTGAATTCATCCATTTATCGAGCTGTTCGCAAGATCGATCAGCGAAACAACTCGTAAAGAGGTCTGACGTCGTTGCGAACTCGTCAATCCCTGGCGTGGGGAAACCACTGCCATAGCATCCCAACGATGCGGCAGAAAGCTTTTCAAAAAGCAGAGTGACCGTCTTCATGGAATCAGTTGGCCACAAAATTCAGAATGCGAACAGCCGGCTTCAATCCATAATCCGACTCTTTTGAAGAAAGTCGAATGGTGATCGAGTGTTTCACATTTTCCAGTTGATCATCAAAGAGGACTGTCCGAGGATAGTGCAGCCCCTTGCTGTAATGATGCGAAAGGTTGAGTTCCTGCCAATCACCAGAGTCGATTTTGTACTCCAGAGTTCCTGCATCGGGGCCAGCAACACATTCGATGCCCACGGCACTTCCAGTGAATGAAAACGACAGCTCGCTTCCCGGAACTGTGCAAGTGATGAGTTCACGATTTTGATGACGGCCACGAACGGAACCTTCAATCGTTTTCCAGTCAGGGATTTGAATGTTCCACCCCGGCCCGAGCTTTAGATCTTTTCGTGGGACATAATCACCACTGGTGTAACTTTGCGGATCGAGGGGTTCTGGAAGTTTTTCAGCTGTCTGCTTCGCATTTGCTGGAAGTTCATTTGCCCAGGCGGATTCAAGTGTCTTTGCGATCATGCTGGTTGGGATGGCGTTCCCAGATGGGGCAGGGTGGACACCCCCATATTGTTTCCAGGTCAGTTTTTTCTCGGCGATCCGGTCTGCAACTTCTTGAGCGAGGTGGATTGTCGTCGCCCCGTAATGTTCAGCGACAGATTCATGAGCTTGAATCGAAACAGGTGTTTCGCCTCGTTGAAGTTTCTCCAGCATCTCCGGATTCACAAAATAAGTGACAACAATCTCAGCCATGGGGGAATGCTGAAGTGTGTGGCGGATTAAGCCTTCCATTCCCCGACGAGCTTGTTCGAGAGAATGAGCTGCATCCTGATCGTCGTTGACTGCGAATTCGATAAAAAGAAGATCGACCTTTCCATGCACCAGAACGTCATTCCGTAAACGAAATGCTCCGGCCGTTGAACAGGTGGACGAAATCCCGGCATCCGTGAAGGTGAACTTTGTATCAGGAAATCGCTGGATCAGGTATTCCATCACCATCGGTCGATACCCATTCATCTCGGTGATCGATCCGCCAATAAAAGCGACATGTCCAACTTGATCACGTTCAAAACTGATTCGAGAGTTGTTGAAGTCGCTACGTTGCACAACATTCGCAGGAAGAGCCCGCTCTTCAGAATTACCGGAAGAGGCGATTGCGAACAGAATGAGGACGACGCGACCAAGGGGGAGTAACGGTTTCAAATGCAGCATAAAGAGACGGCGTGATGAGATGAAAAAATGCGGGATACTGGAAATCTTCTCGAATCGTTCACGCAATTGCAAACCGCATCACTTCGGAATTTCGATCACATCAGGTTCTGCCCGCTTCGAGATCTTCGACGGTTGCGATTCCGAGTCAGGTTCTGTCACCGTATCAGGAACATATTTGTAGACACCGCCATTGCTGGCAGCGAGTTGTTTCAGCATCTTTTCGCCTTCAGCATCACCGAAGCAGATCGTGTTAATCGTAATGCGATCCCGATTCGCTTTTGTAACGCTTTTGACAACGCTGAAGTGGAACCGTCCATCGGTCAGGAAGTAGATCACTTCTGGACGCAACTTAAGTGCCATGTGCAATGCGGCTTCTGGTTCCGTACTTCCAATAGCCTGTCCAGGGGCCATCCAGGTGAGATACGTTTTTTGATTCGCCGGCGTGGCACTGACCAACCGATGTGCTGGCATCGGAACCGCGATGTCGTGAAAGAAGATCATGAAGAACTTTTCGGATTCAGTCATACGTCCAATGGTACGAACTAATTCCACTTTCACTCTGCCAAATCGTGTCTTGTACGGCTCTGAGAATGGATGATTCATGCTGCTCGAGGCATCCACGACAAAGACGACACTGGTGCCATTCAGATTCAGCCCGAAGAAGTCTCCGTTTCCCTGGCCTGAACCTTCTCCCCCATCGCCTTGGCCGCCCCTGTTCGCCTCAGAGCTTTTCAGCATCGACGAGATATTCTCAGACATGTTCCCTGCTGCCTGACCGATGTTCGCCAGATCGAGCGTCGTTGCCTGAGTGACGTCTGGAGTCGCATCAATGGGGGCGTTTGTCACGTTCGAGAGAAATTTCTTATCCAGAGCCTGAGACGCTCCGGACGAACTGCTGGTGTCGTTGTTGAATGTTTCTTGTTCGATCTGGATTGGATCAATTTCCGTCGAGATCGGAGAGAAATTTGAAGCAATCGTGTTGACCGAATCTTTGTTTTGTGTCGGGAGTGCCACAAATGCCAGGGTAGCGATCAGTGTGAGATGTAGAATCGCCGATGCAGCCACTGAAGTTGTTGGCTCCAGAAGCTTCTGAGAAGAGATCGAAGTTGACTCTTTCGGTTCGTTCATGACTTTCGAACATTCACCCTGGTCAGATTCGCTGCAACAATTCCGAAAACCGAATTCAACTTGCAAACTAGCGTGCAAACTGTAGTGCTCGCGATATTAAAATCGGCAAATGGTGTCTGTTCCCCCTAGTGAATCACGATAACCTGTTACAAACCATGTTGCAAAATGTAATTTGTCGATTAGTTGAGAGATCCACCAGTGAAGGTGTTTCGATAATAACGGTTATTCGGGTGTGGTCTCCATCTCATTCTGATGATTTCGGGGACAGACTGCGAGAAAGTGTTACTGAAATGTCTTCAGGACGGATTGTTGATTGGCGATCAGTTGTTGTCGTGAATCGCCTGAAGCGAATCCGATATTGATCTTCAGGGGCAGCCTCGTGGTGGGCTGTTCATGAAGTACTGGAAGCGATCTTCGCAGTGACTGCATGCATTGATAATGCTCGATAAGGGTTGAAATGAGTACCGAAATCCAGACTGGTGGCAGTGATCTCAACGGATCAGAGAGAGTGGATTCCCAATCGGAAGGGACTTGTATTGTCTTTTTTGATGGGGTTTGCGGTCTTTGCAACGGGACTGTGAATTTTCTGCTCAACCATGATAAAGAACGTGTCTTAAAATTCGCACCTTTACAAGGAGAGACTGCTCAGCGTCTCCTTCCTCAAGATCAACGCGATCTGAATTCGATTGTTTTTCTGGAAGGGGAGAAGACTTGGCGGTGCTCGTCAGCGATCACCAGAATTTTCTGGAAACTTCCGGTCCCATGGTCAATCTTAGGAACAATACTCTGGGTGATCCCGAAACCGATTCGGGATTTCGGGTACAGAATTGTCGCCAAGTTGCGTTATCGAATTTTCGGGAAAAAAGAGACGTGCCGCATGCCTACGCCGGAAGATCGGGGGCAAATGCTTGAGTAACAGAGTTTGACTCTGCAGCTTGTTCTGCACCTTGTGGAGTGCAGATCCAAATGCTGTTTACGGAACTTGACGATTGGTTGCTTCAAGTTGATTCAACGCACGGTTGATGACTCGAACGACATACTTCCCGTTGGCGTAGAGGTCAGATCGCGGCTTCAAAGCCAAGTGCATTTCTGGGATGACGGGGATCGCTTGCTCGTCGATTTCATCGAGAACGATAGCAGCGTTGAGGCGTTCCCATTGCTCTCCGTTTCGAAGATGTTCGACAAGAACCGGCAGCGCCTTCTCAGGTTGGCTTATTCCGCATAATGCTCTTGCTGCTGCGATTTGAACAATTGGTGAATCATCGTTGAGCAGGATCTCTTTTAGTTTTTGATCCGCTTTAATTGCAGGCATTCCGATGTTTCCCAAGCCTGTCGCGCCCCAGTATCGAACGGCAGAGTCTTCGTCATCGAGAGCTGCGATTAAATCGTTTGTCGCACTTTCACCAGATGAGGCCAGCACGGCTGTTTCAGCAAGTCGATCGGCAGCTGCCTCAGCCTTCTCTCCTCGCAGGATTCCGTAACGGTGACCGATCTCTTTTTCTCGTTCGACAAGAATCGGCTCAGCGACCAGACCGAGGTCTCTTGTTTCCTTCACCCAATTCAAATGGGCGTTACGAAGTTCTTTAAGGATTTCAGCATATTCAGGTTGATCAGCAAGATTATTGAGTTCGTACGGATCGGTTTCGCAGTCGTAAAGTTCTTCGACAGGTTTGGTTGGCGAGAAGTAAAAGTTGGCTGCGGGCCGAAGTTCGCCAGCTTCGTGCCGTTTCCGAAGGACTTTCATTGTCGCCCCGGTTTCGGGCGTGTTCATGTACTGGTAAAACGTTTTGAGCGGTTCGTAATTGCGAATGTATTGATACCGTTGATTTCGAACCATGCGAATGATGTCGTAGCGTTCATCCATTCGGTCTCGCGCTCCGAAGACATATTTCCTCGGTGCTGGAAGGTCTTTCCCGAGAAACGGTTCTCCCTGAACGTGCTGAGGAATTTTGACACCAGCAAGATTGAGAACCGTTGGTCCAAAGTCGATTGAGCTGACAAGCTGATCGACCACTATGCCCGGCTCGCCTTGATCTCCGGTGCGGTACTTTTCTGGAATGCGTACGACCAAAGGAATATGAGTTCCAGAATCGTACAGCCAGCGTTTCGCTCGCGGTAATCCGACACCATGATCGGACCAGAAAAAGATGATGGTCTCCTCGTAGAGGCCGTCATCTTTTAATTGTTGAATCAAATTCCCCGCCCAGGCATCCATGGCGGTAATCAGTTCATAGTTTCGCTTCCAATCTTCTCTCGCGATAGGGGAGTCTGGATAATACGGAGGAAACGTTGTCAGCTCGTCGGCGTTCTGTCGTTGATCCGGTGTGAGATCTTTCGTTACCGATCTGTATTTCTCTTCCGACGCGATCCCACTTTCGTGGCAGCCTGTAAAGTTAAAGACTGAGAAGAACGGCTTCGACTTATCTTCTCGATTTCGCCAGTGAGCCTTTCGGTTCGAAGCGTCCCATGTTCCGGAAGGAGCTTTGAACTGATAGTCCTGCTTCGAGTTGTTTGAACAATAGTATCCGGTCTGTCGCAAGTAGGTCGGGAATGGTTGAATCATTTCGGGCAACTTCGCGACGCAGCGCATGTGTTGAGTTCCGATTGTCGTCTGATACATCCCCGTGATGATTCCACTTCGGCAGGGGGCACAGACACCGGCAGTCGTGAATGCGTGTGTATAACGCATTCCTTCCTTCGCCAGTTGATCCACATTTGGAGTGATCGCATGCGGATCGCCATAGCATCCGAAGTGGGCGCTGATGTCCTCTGCTGAAATCCAGAGGATGTTCGGCTTTGTGTTCTCTTCCTGGGCGAAAAGAGCTGTGGGAAGAAGGAGTGCGAACGCGTAGAAATATTTCATGATCACAATGGTGATAGAGTCATCAAGTGGAAAAAGAAGTCATGAAATCATAGCACGGTGAAGACCGTCTCGTAAAACATGTCTAGCCTTCGATGGGAGTGTCGCTCGTGAATCGATACTGATTTTCAACAGAGTTCGTTCAATGAGCAAATGAAAGCCGGTTTGGGATACGTTGAACTCGCTGCAATTTGGTGATGGGATAGTTACAATCTCGGGGCTTTCAGCTTTTTCAATTGACGAATGGTATTTGCGAGACACGGTACTTGCGAAACAGAGACCCGGACAGGATTCCCGATGAAACTCAATCGACGTGATGCACTGGCTGCAACTGTGGCAGGAACGGTGGGAGGAATTGTTTCCGGAGCTGGTGTGATGACTGGTTCCGCTCAAGCAGAGGTCAAAGAGAACAAGTCGACAATACGATATTGTCTTAACACAAGTACGATTCGCGAAAAGAAGCTCCCCATTGAACGGATCGTTGAACTGGCTGGAGCAGTCGGATACGACGGGATCGAGCCGTGGATTCGAGAGCTGGAAGCGTACAAGGAATCCGGAAAATCTCTTCCTGATCTGAAGAAGAAGCTTGCCGACAGCGGCTTGCGTGTTGAAAGTGCGATTGGCTTCGCTCGCTGGATTGTGAATGACAATGCCGAGCGAGCCAAAGGGATCGAGCAAATGAAACGGGACATGGATCTCGTTGAAGCAATCGGTGGAAAACACATTGCAGCTCCCCCGGTCGGCATGCACGGCAAAGACTCCCCTGACCTGGACCTGTTCGCTGCGGCAGAACGGTATCATGCGATACTGGAGGTCGGTCGCGAAACTGGAGTCACGCCGCAGGTCGAAATCTGGGGACCATCCAAGAATTTATCTCGTCTCGGAGAGGCCGTATTCGTCGCAGTGGAGAGTGGCCACCCCGATGCCTGTATTCTGCCTGATGTCTATCACATCTTCCGAGGAGGCTCGTCCTTTGATGGTTTAGGCTTGCTCAGCGGAAACGCGGTTCATTGCTTCCACTTCAATGACTATCCTGCCACTCCAGCGCGTCTGGAGATGAATGATTCCAATCGTGTCTACCCCGGTGATGGTGTGGCTCCGTGGGATCAGATTCTCGGTTTACTCTCTTCGATTGGATTTTCTGGGGCCGTTTCGCTGGAACTCTTCAATAAAGAGTATTGGAAACAAGACCCGGAATTAGTGATGAAAACTGGCCTCTCGAAGATGAAATCGGTCTTCGCGAAACAGAACTCATAAAATCGCCTCGATGCATTAGGGTCTGTTGATGATTCCAGAAGTCAACAGAGCGACACAATCCGACTTGAATGAAGAATCATCACGATTCAAGCTTGTTGGCAGTTTGTCTGTGCTGCCAATTCGCGTATCCTGTATATTCAGTCGCAAGTTCTTCTCTGCGACTCGATGGAGCGAAGATTCGAGACAGGAAAGCTATGAGCACAGTTCGACAGGACCGATTGGCCTCAGATTACGCGGAGATCGAGGAGTACGCTCGCCTGCACCCACGCGTCCGTATTGTTCAGGTCCAAGGTTCACCACCAGAACGATACGAAATAGAGTACCGTATCAGCAGCTTGGTGAAATCGGGAACAGAGGTGAAGATCAAGAAGAACCATCTCGTTGAGATCGCTCTTCCCGAAAACTATCCCGGCACGCCGCCCGAAGTTTCGATGCTCACTCCGGTGTTTCATCCAAACATCGACGACAAGTCGATTTATCTTGAAGAGCATTGGACCACAGAGACCTCGCTGCAATCAGTCGTCATCCGTATCGGAGAGATGCTCGCATTTCAGAGGTATCATCTCGATTCTGCAAATCAGCAGGACGCGGTGGAGTGGGTCAACAAGCATATCGATCAAATTCCAATGGACGAGATCGACATGCACGCCTTTGTTCAGCCGCAAGAGGAGGATGAGTCTCGTGAATCGGTTCCAAAACCACAGGCGAAAACGACTCCGTCTCTGAACGTCCCGATCATTGACCCAATTCCTGATTCTGTCAAATTGACCTGCCCGGAGTGCAACTCAACATACTCTGTTCGACGAAGCGCAGACGGCAGAAAAGTGCAATGCAAGAAATGTAAGAAAATATTTCTTGTGAAGCTCTGAGAGTGGACGGAGGCATCCGAGGCGAACTTCAAGCTGAGCTAATTAACCGCCGATGGAATGCATCGGGCGTTTCGGCTGCACGAAGTCTGCGGCATTGATGTGGTGTCCAGCCCACTTCGCTTGAATGCTCTCTCGAACGGCAGTCACGATCTCGTCATCAAGGGCATCCCCTCGCAAGAGATGCTTGATGTCTGTCTCTTCAAGGCTAAACAAACAGTTTCGAATTTTGCCGTCAGCTGTCAAACGGAAACGATTGCACTGTTCGCAAAACGGTTGACTCACTGAAGGAATAAAGCCGACTCGGCCTTGTCCATCTTCGAACTGATAGTCGGTCGAAGGGGCGCGGGGATCGGGATTTCCCACAGGAACCAGCGGCATCACTTCTTTTGACAGTGTCTGGATGATCTCAGAGGAGAAGAGAACTTTTTCACGTTCCCAGGCTGCATCAGCATCGAGTGGCATGTATTCGATGAAACGAATCTCGCATCCAGATTCTCGGGCGAATTTTCCGAACGGGACAATTTCCGATTCGGTGATTCCACGGATTGAGACGGCATTGATTTTGATTGGGTCGAAGCCGACCCGCTTGGCAACTTCGATCCCTTCCAGGACTTGTTCGTATCCTTCACGCCGAGTGATTTCCTGAAACTTTACAGGATCGAGCGCGTCTAAACTGACATTCAATCGCCGCAGCCCAGCGTTGTAGAGATCTTGCGCCTGATCAGCGAGGAGAATTCCATTTGTTGTGATCCCGATATCTTTGATCCCGGGAATCTCTGACAGCATCGCCACAAGGTCGGCCAGATTTTTGCGAACAAGCGGCTCGCCACCAGTCAGGCGAAGCTTGTTGATCCCCATCGGAACCATTAATCGCACGAACCGGACGATCTCTTCGAAGGTGAGTAACTTGTCCCGATGCATGAACTGCACGTTGTCCGCAGGCATACAATAAAAACAACGAATGTTGCAGCGATCAGTCACGCTGATCCGCAAGTTGTTATGCAAGCGGCCGAAGCCATCGATGAGTGGCAATTCTGGCGCAGTCATTCACCTGGTCCTGTATTCACTTTCTCAAGATGATTCGCCAATCGTTCAAGATGATCCCAGGAATACAGACCGGTATGGTGCCCGTCCGACCATTTGATTTTCAGGGCATAATTCCCACTGAAACCGACTTCAGTAGGATCGATGTCCTCAGGGACCGTGGCCGGATCGAGCGTGCGCTCTCCCGTGAATTCATTCACGCAGGCAGCACAAGGGCATTCGCATCTTAAGAACTTGAACGGATAACGGCTCGTTCGATTTTCGTTCCAGACAATCTCGAAAACACCTTCTTCACGAAGGGCACGAATTTTTTCAGGCGCTAACGCCATAATACTCTCAGTTGTTATGAATAGTATGGATTGGGATGGGGAATTATCCGGGTTCGGATGTTGATCAATCAATCACAGAGAGCTGCTCGCTTCCCGGTCATTGACCCTTGGACCTGCCCCCGTTACGTTCTCTATGAGGAGTCTATCGTGTCCGCAGTGTTAGTGGAAATTGTCTGGTCTGACGGAGTCGAATCTAACACAATTCCTAGCTGCGTGAGAGGCGGACAAAACGACCCGCGAATTGTATCATCACGTGTCGTGTCATCCCTGAACACTCATCTTACGGAATGAGTCGTAAGAAATCACTCGATTTATGTATCGTCGCATCGGAGAATATGTCTCTTACGCGCCAATCTTCACAATAGGAGCTTGGCTCATCGTTGCGTTTTCCGCAATCTTGACCGCTCCAGCGACGTTAGACGTGTGGCAAGATGGAGAGTTTGCGTTTCTTCCGGAAAGTTCACCAAGTCGAAGGGCGCAGCAACTATTTCGAGATGCATTCCCTCCCACTGATGGAACGCGATTTGACTCGAATACCGATGTTGGGACTTCAGTTCAGCGTGACCCACTTGGAAGTAACATTGTTGTCGTTCTCTTTCGTGAGAATCGACCGGAGGGGCTCTCGAATGCTGATCGCTACTTCTTAAGCGAACGGCTCGTCCCGCGTCTCGAATCAATACGTGAATCAACACCCTTCGGTGATGCGGTCGATTCCGCACAAACAGAGACGAAGATCCCAGAGCCACAACGTGTTGTTCGTAAAATCACAACGCCGAACGACAATCGCATCGGTTTCTTTTTGAAAAGCCTCGACAATCGTGCAGAGCTTGTCGTCCTCGAACTCAAAACGGAGTTTCTGGATCGTCAGAACGGCCTGGTGGTTGATCGCGTTGAGAAGCTATTAACCTCTTCAGAATTGATGCGTTCCAAACCGGTTGGATTGGCGATCGCTGTGAGCGGATCGGCAACGGTCGGTCGTGACCTGCTTCGAGCAGAACGGGAGAGTGCAGAACGAACGAAGATGGCAACGCGATTTTTGATCGTCGTTCTTTTACTCGTTCTCTACCGCGCACCTCTACTGGCGATGGTCCCGATTATCACGGTCGGTTTGGCGGTTGAATTCAGCATGGCGCTGTTAACGCACCTGGCGGATTTAGGGTGGATTGGGCTGTTTAACGGGCTGGAAGTTTATGTCACCGTTGTCGTGTATGGAGCAGGCGTCGATTACTGCCTGTTTCTCATCGCACGTTATAAAGAAGAATTGATCGAGGGGCAGTCTTATCCGGATGCGATCGTCCGTTCCATTCGCAAAATCGGCGCCGCTTTAGCGACCAGTGCCGGAACGAGTATCATCGGGATCGGGATGATGACGTTTGCGGAATTTGGAAAATTTCGCCAAGCCGGTATCGCCATCGCCATTGGTTTGCTGGTTGCAGTCTGCTTTGCTGTCACATTTGCCCCAGCTTTACTGTTGCTGTTACGACACTGGGCGTTTTGGCCGGACATTCGCAAAGAACGTCCCCAGCAAGAGGACGTGTGGCTGCCATCGACCAATGTCTGGAAAAAAATTCGTGAGCAAAGATGGCTCGATGAATTCTGGAACTTCGCCGCTGGCTTCTTGAGGAAGTTTCCGGGACGAATTTTTCTCGTCACGATTTTCGTCATGCTCCCGTTTGCAATCTACGGTTTCTCCAAACAGGGCGATTTGAGCTATGGATTAATTACCGATCTTCCTGACGATGTGACAAGCGTCGACGGGGCCCGAGCAATTCAAGCTCACTTCCCGACCGGGATCACTGGTCCGGTCGTGGTCCTTGTTCAATTTAATCTTGAAGATTTAGAGCGGCAATTTCAGGGAGACAATCTGTCAGATGTTCGGACCGCCGAACGGTTGAGTCAACAGATGACCGATCATTTGAATACGGCGATTGGTGAATTGGATCAGGCGAATTTTCACATCGCCGATGTTCGTAACCAGACGGACCCTCTCGGGAAAGGATTGCGAGCAAAGGAATATCTCGATTCACTCTCGTCTTCGTTCTCCGAAACCAACGCCCGCAGGACTTTCTCTCACCGGACGTACACGAGTGTTCGGGGGCAACATGCCGGTCAAGTCATGCGGTTGGACTTTGTCTTGAGTACCGATCCGTTTGAGCGAATTTCTCTTCAAAAGCTCAGCGAAATCGAGGAACTTGTCAGAGCCTCCATTCCAGAACCACTGCGAAGTTCTGCTGAGGTTCTTTCACTCGGACCGACCTCTTTGATCCGTGACCTCAAGTCGTCGACGGACCGCGACAGGATGCTCATTCACCTTCTTGTTGCCATCTCGGTTTATCTCATGCTCGTCGCACTGCTGCGGCAACCTGCGGTCTGTGCTTACCTGATTGCGACTGTTGTGTTCAGCTATTTTGTTTCACTCGGGGTGACGTTCCTCTTCTTTTCGTTGCAAAGCTCCTCGGACGTCACCGAAATCGATTGGAAGGTTCCGATTTATCTGTTCACTTTCCTCATCGCCATGGGGGAAGACTACAATATTTTGTTGATGTCTCGTGTCGCTGAAGATCAGAAGCGGCGTGCTCCGGTGGACGGGATTCTCTCCGCTCTGACTCGAACAGGCAGCATCATTTCAAGCTGTGGACTGATCATGGCCGGAACCTTTGCCACCATGATGTTTGGATCTTTACTCGGCATGGTCCAGCTCGGATTTGCACTCGCATTCGGAATCCTTCTTGACACCTTCGTGATCCGCCCAATTCTGGTTCCCGCATGGTTGATCTTGGTGAACCGAGGCCAATTCGGCCCTCTCGGAAAATGGCTCGGAGCTCGCCAAATCGAGGATTCAACAAACCAAAATCAGCAGCCCGAAGCGCCGCATGAGGCAACTGGTTCACTCTGAGAAATTCAGCTATGAAAAGCAGCTATGAAAAGCAGCTATGAAAAGCAGAAATCGAGGCACGTTCCCGGGGTACGTTTCCGGGGCTCTTGGATGAGTTGCATGGATGAATTAAGTTGATCAAACCTGATATCGGTCAGCACGTTCTGCCTGTCGACGAGCAGTCTCTGAAACAACAGGAGTGATCTTCACAGCCGCGCCACCTCTGGAAAAACTCCAGAAAATGATCTGTTCAATCATCGAAGTCGATCTGGTCCGATGTTTCTGCGAATTGACTTTTCGTCCCTGCACAAGTTAGGTTCGCGTGCTTGTCTATGTTGGTGATCGAAGTGAAATAGAATGGGAAATGTCGAAATGAAGCGGGTTGCAGTAGTGACTGGTGCCGGATCAGGGATTGGCCGTGCTGCCGCCTTGGGGTTACTCGGGAACGGATTTCATGTTGTCTTGGTCGGACGCCGTGCAGAGGCACTGAAGGAGACCGCACGCCGCGCTGGTGACGCGAGTTCGCGTACACTTTCAATTACTGCTGATATCACCAAGCCTGATGAGGTCCGGAATTTATTTGGTCGAGTTGAATCAGAATTTGGACGACTTGATCTTCTATTCAACAATGCCGGAAAAGGTGCTCCCGCCGTTCCGATGGAGGAATTGTCATTTGAAGACTGGCAATCCGTGGTGGATGTGAATCTGACAGGAGCGTTTTTGTGTACTCAGCAAGCGTTTCGGATTATGAAGAAACAAAGTCCTCGCGGGGGGAGAATCATTAATAATGGTTCAGTCTCTGCTTACGTCCCGAGACCGTTCTCCGCGCCATATACTGCAACGAAGCACGCCATCACCGGATTAACGAAATCGACCGCGCTCGATGGTCGGCCGTTTGACATTGCCTGTGGACAAATCGACATCGGTAATGCAGCCACGGACATGACCGAAAGAATGTCTCAAGGGGTCCCTCAAGCGGACGGTTCCATTGCCAGCGAACCGACCATCAATGTCCAGCATATCGCCGATGCAATCGTTTACATGGCTGGGCTTCCCTTGGGAGCTAATGTCCCCACAATCACTGTCATGGCAACCGGGATGCCGCTTGTTGGGCGAGGATAACAACCTTCGATTCACTCTACTGTTGTCGATTGAAATCGAAAAAGTCTCAAATTTCTGGGAATTATTCAGACAGTGAGTCTCTCTATCTTAATGAGACCAACGGAGCTGATGATGAGTTTCGCTGGAGTATGAAAATCTGCGCCGGGCGATCGCCTGTGTTGCGGACTTGCTGAATTTCTACGTCTCTATTCTGTCGTATTTACCAATCGATCTCGATCACCCGTTTGGGAGATGAAGGTATGTCGCTGCGCATTCAGGCTTCTGTTTTTGTCCTTCTTCCGTTCCTGTTTGTAGGATGTGGGATCGAATCAGATTCCCCGCAACTCAACCATAATCAGTCTCTGGAACCCCACGTCACGGACTTCGCGGTTGATCAATTCGCAAGTGGGCATGCAGATGGAGATGGCTCCAACGTTGCAGAGAGCCTCGCTGATAACCGATCTCATTCGTCAACAGAACCGACTCCGGCACCACGCAGTGAGTCGAAACATCTCAGTGAATTGTCAGTCGTACGGCAACCAGTGGTCACTCGTCCTGCTGTTGATACTTCAGGTGAGAAGTATGCAGAGATTGCAGAGGCTGGATTTCAATCTGTCGTTCAGACTCCGCTCTCCACCTTTTCGGTCGATGTCGATACAGCATCGTATTCTAACGTTCGCCGGTTTCTGGAAAGTGGACAGTTGCCACCAGCAAACGCTGTCCGGATTGAAGAGTTAATCAATTATTTTTCTTATGAATATCAGCCCCCGACAGATGGTCGCCCATTTTCAGTAAATACCGAAGTGGCGAACTGCCCCTGGGATCACCAACGGCAACTCGTTCGCATCGGGCTGAAAGGACAAGTCGTTGAACAAGCGGAACGGCAAGCAGCAAATCTTGTTTTTCTTGTCGACGTTTCCGGATCAATGCGACCTGAAAACAAACTTCCACTCGTGAAACGTTCGTTGCATCGCTTGCTGGAAGAACTCAATGAACGTGATCGAGTTGCCATTGTGACCTATGCCAGCGGAGTGCAGACTGTCCTTTCACCCACTGCAGCTAACCAACAACATCTCATCTCGCAAGCCATCGACGGACTTCATGCAGGAGGTTCGACGAATGGATCCGCTGGACTACAAACTGCTTACCAGGTAGCGCGACAGCAGTTTGTCAAATATGGCACCAACCGTGTGATACTCTGTTCGGACGGCGATTTTAATGCTGGCATCACGAACGAAAGCGAGCTTGTAAAATTGATTTCGCGTGAAGCCAAGTCGGGAGTTTTTCTAAGTGTGTTGGGCTTCGGAACCGGCAATTATCAAGATGCCATCGCAGAAAAACTTGCGGACCATGGAAACGGGCATTATGCCTATATCGACTCCTACTCAGAAGCTCGCAAGGTGCTCATCGATCAAATGTCGAGCACTTTGGAGACCATCGCCAAAGATGTCAAAATCCAAGTCGAGTTTAACCCTGCTCATGTCGCTTCTTATCGCCTGATCGGATACGAAAACCGAACTCTCGCTGCGCGTGATTTTCGGGATGACCAAAAGGATGCCGGAGAGATTGGAGCCGGTCACTCTGTGACCGCGCTTTATGAAGTCGTTCCCATTGGCGTTTCCGGACCAGATTCTGAGGTTCCTGAATTACGGTATCAACGCCCCAAGCAGATTCCTGTTGAAGAGCATGGAGACGAACTGTTGACTGTGCGATTGCGTTATAAACTCCCCAGCGAACATCGTGGGAAAGAGTTCACACACACAGTTGCAAACAGTACACGTCGATTCGAAAAGGCCAGCGCAGATTTTCGCTTCGCGACAGCAGTGGCAACCTTTGGAATGATTCTGCGAGACTCGGAATTTGCTGTGCACCTCGGATGGGATGATGTTCGCAACTGGGCCCAATCTGCTCTCGGACAAGACGAAAATGGTTATCGAATCGAGTTTCTAAATCTTGTCTCGCTCGCTGAACAAATGGTTCATCGCCCACAAGCTGAGGAAGCGAAAATTCACAGTAAGACTGACGGAATCTCTTACATTGATCACGAACCTGCAACAACATCTCAAGAACAATCTGGGCGACTGTCTGGTTCGTTTGATGCTGGGAAAGTGGTCACACTGATCGTGATTGTTGGGGTGTCGTATGCGATTTCAACTCTTCGAAATTCCTGCTGTTAATTAAACCACGTTCACTGCAGTAAATTTTTCCTCTATTGTTTCACGGTCTTGTGGGAGAGGAGAAGCTTGCCAGGCGTTATACGACAGGTTGAGGCTGGCGCTGCTTCCAGCCAGCAAGGGCTGTTTCGAAGAACAGGACACAAATTGCAGCGACAAGTAGCCACTTCCAGAGTTGCTGTTTTGATTCGAGTTCCCGGTTCATCAGCTGACGCTCTGTCACTTTGTCGGGAGGCGGACTGTTTGTAAGAGTCGTGATATTTGTGATCGGGACGCCTGCGGAACTGAGTAAGTCCATTGAAAGAGGATCAGTCTTTGATTCATCTGGTGGCAGGTTTACTGCGAAGCGGACACCGTCAGGATTCGTAAGGTCCTCTTCTGAAGTTCCGATGAAATAGATTCCCGGATGCTTCAATTGAACAGACTCTTGGTTACCGAGAGAGGAGATCTCACCGGATGGCGACTTCAGTAAAACCTTCTCTTCGATGAAACCGAATTCTTGCGGGGTGATTTTGTCTCCTGCGAAATAGACAGGTCGAAAGCTCCGTTGGTCTCCGAGATATTCCAAAAGGCCGTTCATCATGGGGACGAACTTACTCCAGACAGCGAGATCACTGTCGCTGCGGTTCCATCCCGATGCGAACGCGACTAGTCGTCCGTTCCCCACTTTAAGCTCAAAGATCGCTGGCGAGCCGTTCTCGAAAGAAGCCAGAACCTGATGTTCGGAGAAATTCTTCAGGTCAATCTCACGATGCTTCCAGAACCGAAGCTTTGAAAAGTCCGCGAAGCGAGGATCATTAAACGGCGCTAGAACCGGATGAGTGAAGTCGACAGAATTTAACATCGTATAATCAATAACATCCCCTTCAACGATCGGCTCTGCTGTGGTATCGGCCAAGTCATAGAGCGCCGCGGACTGCTCTTGAGTTGATGCCACAAATAAAATCTGCCCTCCATCAGCAAGCCATTTTCGTGTCCAGGCGAGTTGTCCCTTGTTGGGGGCTCCCCCGATAATCAGCAGCGTTAATTTCTGATCATCCACCGGTGGCGTCTCACTCTCAGGCGGCCAGTTTTGTATTGTCACATTTCGTGTCGCGGTGCTGGGGAAGACCGGTTCTAAAAAGAATCGCAATGAATCCGGGCCTGCTGTATTCTCTTCCCCGAGGTAGACGATGTTGACTTCCCACGGATCGCGACGCGCAACATAGCAGGTGTTGTCAAAGTCTTGCTGATCACCAGTGATGACCAGTCGTTGAGGGACCACTTGTGATGGGCGTTTTGGAGCACGAATGACTTTACTTTGTCCGGGCGGAACATAAACACTCAATGAGTTATCGAGACTTTGAGAGTTTTCCGATTTGCCAGAGAATTCATCCAGCCACGCAATCTTAAATTGTTCATGCTCCGCTCCAGTCGTATTGTTAACTCGCAATCGAACCGAATCATCAGAGGTTGATTCATTCGCGATCAATTGGACGGATGCATTCGTCGGTGCTTCATTCTTGTCGACATTCAAAATTTCGACTCTGACATTTTCCGGCCATTCGTACCCATTGAGCGTTTCCCAATGGCTTCCGGTTTGAAAATCTGAGATGATGATCAACTTTTGTTCGGTCACTTGATCATCAACAGACTCGTCCAATAGATCCGCAGCCGTGAGCATGGCTGTTCCGAGTTCGGTACCGAATGATCCCGGAGCGAGTTGATTCACCCGCTCCAAGGTTGCGGACTTTCTGACATCGGGGGCGAGTTCTTGCCAATCCTTAAAGCTGATTTCTTGCGTGATTTCGGTGTTGAAGCTCAGGAGACTCAATGAGTCTGACTGTTTAAGATTGTCGAGGACATCCTCAATATTCTCGAGAGCAGTTTCCCAGAATTTGGGCCGAAGCATGCTGGCAGAGGTGTCGACAAGCATGACGATGCGCCGCCCCGGTACTTTGTCTCCGTCGAGCGAATCTTGACTGCGCAAAAACGGGCGTGCAAATGCTATCGCAAGTAAACAGACGGCGAGCGCTCGCAGGAGCAACAACAGCCAATCTTCAATCCGACTTCGTTTGGTGACACGAGGAGGCGACGGTTGCAAGAACATCAAGCTGCTGAAAACCTGTCGCCCCTTCGGAGTTCTTCGAATGAGGTGAAACAGGACTGGAAGTCCGACCGCCAAGCCAGCTAACAGATAAAGTGGTGTCAAAAACGACATGTCTGTTCCAGAAAATTATTGACGCCGAGTTTGCGTAACTCGCAGGCGGGTTTGCAGAAAAGTCAAAAGAGCGTTCTCTAATGGCATGTCAGTCGTCAGGCGAGAGACGTGAATTCCCAGCCGTTCGCAAATCTCTTCAACGTTTCGTAGATGATCATGCAGCTTTTTCTGGTACTGATCACGTGCAGATTTCGGGTCAATGTAGATCTCTCGACCTGTTTCTGCGTCTTGAAACATAGCAGGGGCATCAAAATCAAAATTCACTTCCGCAGGGTCCAATAATTGGAAGACAGCGACTTCGTTCCCTCCAGATCTTAAGTACCCCAATCGCGATTGAAGCTCATCGACGTCCGTTAAGAAGTCAGAGAGGATCACGAACAGACCACGCTTACGAACACGCTCGGCAGCTTCTTCCAAAGCTGGAAGAATTCCCGATGATGTTCCTGCAGTTGAGTTTTCGAGACTGACGAGAATTCTTCGCAGTTGCCCAACTCGATACCGCGCTGGGATGAACTCATCGACACCTTCAGAAAAACGAAGCAGACCGACGGCATCGCGCTGAGTCGTCAGAAAATATGCCAGAGTGGCAGCGAGTGTTTTCGCATAGTCTTCTTTTGTATAGCCAAGCGAGCCAAATGACATCGAGCGACTATTGTCGACCAGAATATGGCATCGGAGGTTTGTTTCGTCTTCGAACCGTTTGATGTAGTAGCGGTCCGATCTGGCAAACAGTTTCCAGTCGAGGTAACGCAAATCGTCACCGGAACTGTACTGTCGATATTCCGTGAACTCCACAGAAAATCCGTGATACGGGCTCCGGTGAAGTCCCGTGAAGAACCCTTCAACAACAGACTTCGCACGCAACTCGAACGACTTGATCTGCATCAATGAATGCGGATCGATATACGACGGCGGCGGATAAGCAAGAGGCTCAGACATGTGACCTCGCGAGTACGTTCAAATACAATGAGATCATACATGCAAAACAACAGAAACAGCAAACCCGTACTCTGAATGCCAGTATCTTTGTTGGGTGCTGTTGATTTGAATTCGTCGTTTTATGGCGAGGCCGCTCCCGTCAGGAGCGCCGCCGTCTGTTCAGTCTGTTTCTTAAGGATTCAATGACTGATTTCGAGTTACGAAACATCTTCGAGAATCGCCTTCCCATCTTGAAGCTTGATGAGGCAGCTTGCGAGCGACTTTGCTTCTTCTGGATTGTGTGTGACGTGAATGGTTGTCACATGTGTCTGTTTTTGGATCGTTTCGAGTAACTCGCACATCTGGTGTCGGGTATCGCTATCGAGTGCGGAGAGCGGTTCGTCCAGGCAGAGAACTGATGGACGAAATGAGAGCGCGCGACCTAGTGCGACTCGCTGAGCTTCTCCGCCGCTCAGACCGATCGGGGTTCGTTTCAGAAGATGAGTGATTCCCAACAATGTTGAAAGTTCTTCAACGCGCTCCGCAATCTCTTTCTTTCCTGCCCGACGAATCTGGAGGGCGAACGCCAGGTGGTCCTGAACGGACATTTTGGAGAAGAGCGCTCCGTCCTGCGGGACATAGCCAATTCCACGTAGTGCAGGATTCAGCTGAGTCACATCTCGGTCATCAATTCGAATCGTGCCTGAAGCAACCTTTCTCAAACCGATTAGGCTTTCCAGAACCGACGTTTTTCCGGAACCGGTTTTTCCCATCAGCACAGCGTATGCGGCTGAAGGAATTACCAGCGATATATTTTCAAGTCGAAACTGCCCTGATTGGATACAGACGTTTTCTAGAGAAATTTGCATAGCGAGAACAGTTTGTGGTTTCAGTGCCGTGAACAGTGCTTGTTCATGTTCAGTTTATGTGATGAATCACTTCTCTCTACGAAACTGAACGCGTACACCATTTCCCTGAGATATATGGGTGATTATGAATGCTGACTGTGCGGGTGAAGTTTGATTTCATGAAATTATAGACGGCTCGCAATGTGGACAGGACATGTCGACCAATACTGAATTTGCTCTCTTGCAATTATAGAAGTGTTTCGCGAGTTCCCCAGATTCTTGTGATGACCAGAACAGTTACGGCGGCGGCGACCATAATGAGAGAGACTGCAACGGCCGCTTCGATATTGCCGACGTTCATTTCCAGGAAGACGGTGGTTGAGAGGACCTCTGTTTTCATGCGTGTCGCTCCAGCAAAAATGAGCAACGGACCAAACTCACCGAGTGAACGCGCCCAGGCCAACGTGAAAGCTGTGATCATTCCATGTGTTGCCTCTGGGAGAACAACCAGGCCAAACGCTTGAGAACGTGAACTTCCAAGTGCAACGGCAACTTGCTCGCAACGTGGGTCAATATGGTCAAAGGTTGACTTCATTGTTCGAACTGCGAATGCACACGCCACCGAAAATTGTGCGAGAACGACAGCCGGGACCTGATAGACAACGTCTCTCGCCAAGAGAGAGAAGGGGAAGAACTGGAACAGAATGAGCAGACTTAAGCCCACGACCAGCGGAGGAAGGACAATCGGGATATCGAGAATTGCGTCGAGGAGACGCTTCCCCGGGAAATTGTGCCTTGAAAGTAAGTAGCCAATCGGGACTGCAGCGATGATGGAGAGGATCGCTGAGAGCGTACATGAAACCAGACTGAGCCAGATAGAGTATTGAATTTTCCGATCCGCAAGAGCCGTTACGACGGGGTTGTCAAAAAACATCGCCTTCCAGGGAGAGGAAGAAGCTGAGGCAGCGTCGACAGTTTTTTCTATGACAAACCAGGCATCGGCAAGAAGCATGGAGAGAATGAGAATGACATAGGCACCGCCAATGATTGCCATGCAACAGTAAAAGACTCGGTTGGACAGGACAACATTCCCAACATCCCGCGGCGGAGTTGTAGTGGAGTTATTTCGAAGATTGTGGGAAGGTTGCTCTTGCGACTCGCTGCCGGTCATAACGCGTCGCTTTCCGGTTGTTGTTTCTGACCACTATTGTCCAGTCGAAAATGAAATCCGGCAGACTCAAAGTCTTTTTCAGCCTCTGCGATTTTTTTGAACAGTCGACGTGAAAGATATTTGTGATCGCTCGATCGGGCAATACTGAAGGGTTGAACAGCGACGTTCTGAGTTGTCTCTACGCGGATAATATCAACATCTTTCGTGTTTGGGAGGGCGTCGGTAATGTAAGCGATTGAGGCATCAACGTGGCCTGCGACCACGTCCGGTATCAATAACGCCGACGAGATTTTTTCAACGACGACTTCTCCTTCGGTGGCCTGTTTTTCTTTGATTTTCTGATACAGGCCTTCCGATTCAAGCATCCTGCGAGTCAGTGCACCAATCGTGCATTGCTCAGGTTGACCGAGAGCAACCCGAATTCCCGGCTTGACCAAGTCGGCAAGGACGCGGACGTTCTTGCTACCTTTCGGGACCACGATGACAAGTTCAACATCGGAAACGTCGATGTCGTCCTGGAACCAATCTCGAACGTTGTCGAGGTAGTAGCGATCGCAGGCCATGTACACATCTGGAAAGCCTTGTTCCGTCGACTGATTCTCAATCGTTTTCATTTCTGAGGTCAAGATGCCGCAACCGTTGTACTTTGTGTTGATGCGAATGCCTTCACGTGCTTGGAATTCGTCCAGAAGTTTTTCAACAGCCCGGCGATTGACTGCTCCGCAGAAGAAGGAAATTTCCGGAGTCTCAGCCCAGACATCGCCTTCGACTGGACGTGTGCCATATTTTTCAAAGATCTTCAACCCTTTGTCACGGGCCGTTAAATAGCGAGCGAATTTGAGGGCCGCTGTGGGGTCAGTCGAGGAATTCAGGATTGCGATGCTAATCAAATTCGGGTCAGAATCGAGTTCAGGAAGTGGAATCGCTTTCAGCTCATCCCGGTACTTCGGCATCATCACTGTGGAGTCCCAGACGAGTGCGGCATCGACCGCGCCGAGTTTTACATCGTTGGCAACTTCGTTGACGGTTGGTTTGAAGACTCCTTTTTCAGTGACCAGTTTTTCAAGCTGAACCCACCGGTTCGTTCCATCAACTTCAATTGCTTCGAGTTGTTTGCGAATCGCTTTTCCAATGGCTGCCTGATCGGGACTTCCAAGTGCGATGGAGATATCGTCTTGCAGTAAATCGTCAATCGTTTCAATCACCTTTTTCGAATCTTTACGAACGGCGACAACGGGACGTTGATGAGCAATAGGGAGGGTCTCGGCGGCGAGTTTGAGTTCAACTGCTTTGTCCGTGTAGAAATCATCGGCCGCCAGGTACAAGTCTGCTTCAGAGAAATGATTCACCTGAAATTGATTCAGAAGCGTGTTTGATCCGCCGAATTGTAACTCGACAACAATGCCGTATTCTTTCTCATAAGCTGTGACGATCTCTTCAACAGGAACACGTAATCCAGCGGCACAATGCATCACCAACCGCTGTTTTCCACTGTCTGCTTTCGGTGGACCTTGCTTCAACATCAAAACCAACAACGCAATCAGTCCTACGGCACCAAGAATAAGGACCCAGAGAGTGTTCACACGTCCGGATCGGCCATTCGCATTTCGGCCATTCGTATTGTTATGAGAGTCATTCGAATGGATTCGCAAATATTGGCTGATGGTGTTCAACGTATTTCCTGAGCGAACTGATTCATTCCGGGCACGAAATGCTCGAAAGGGCTCCGTTCGAGAGGGGTGATTGATCATTTTGATAGTCAAGATTCAGGTGGGAAGAAGGATGTTCGATTTTCCTCGACAACAAGAGGGGCAACCGGTGTGTGAATCATGTTTCGAATCGTATTTCAAATTGACTCGACCAACTGACTTTGGTCCCTCAATCACAGAGGAAATTCTTCACCACTGAGAACCCCCTTCGTTGTAGAAGTTGTGAGAGCGATTCTTGTATACGCCCGGGAGAATTTCTAGGTCGACGTCATTCATTGAAGTTTCAGTGCGTTGCTCAGTTATTGTTAGTCCGCGTTCAATTAAACTGCGTTCAATGTTGTTGCTGGTGAAGTCAATTTCCCATCGAGAAGATGAATCGCTTTCTGTGCATGGGAGACTGCTCGGTCATCGTGAGTCACAAGTAACACGCCGCCGCCTTCACTTGCGAAGTCTGTCAGAAATTGCAACAGGATCTCTGCATTTTCATGGTCCAGATTTCCAGTTGGTTCGTCAGCAAGAATCAGTTTCGGTTCGTTCAACAGCGAGCGAGCCATCGCGACTCGCTGTCGTTCGCCGCTGCTGAGTTTCGCAGGGACATGGTTTTGTCTATCGGTGAGGCCGAAACGTTCTATCAATTGCTGGGCACGTTCCGGGTTTGCTTTCGTCTCGACAGCCATTCCGGGAGCAATGATGTTTTCGTAAACACTTAAATAGGGGACGAGGTGGAATTGTTGAAAGACGAACCCAATTGTGCGAGCGCGAAAGCTTGCACGCTCATCTGCAGTCATGGAATAGGGGTCTTGTCCATCGATCGTGACGGTTCCCGAAGACGGCTTTAATAACCCACCGGCTGTCAATAAGAGTGTCGACTTCCCACACCCACTTGGACCTTGAACAGCTACGAATTCCCCGGCATCAAGTTGCATGGAGACTCCATCGACGGCCTGGACACTTGAAGAGCCGTCCTGATAAGTTTTCGAGATGTTCTGGAGTTGAAGAAGCATGATTGATTCAGGTCTCGAATGGTCTTGGTAATGAAAATGCGCGTCAACAAGGAGGCTTGAACCCTGAAAAGGATTAGCCGCTTTGTAAGACTGTTGCAGGGTCTTGTCGGGCAGCCATCAGTGCAGGAATCCAACTCGCCAAACCAGTGAGGAAAATTGCGAGTACAGGAGCGGAAAGAACAGTGAGCATCAGGCTGTTGTTCTCAAAGATCTCCCCCCATGCTGGCGAAGACATTGAAACTCCTCCCAGTTCTCCGCCAAACCACAGACCGAGACAGAGACCAACCGCTCCACCAATAAACCCGATTAACATTGCTTTTGACAGGAACACAAGCAGAATCTGTTTTGACTTAAATCCGATCGCTCGCAAGATCCCAACCTCTTCAGTCCGCTGGCGGGCGTTCATTAGCATCAGCAGGAAGATCATCACCACGGAACCGACTAACACTAATGGAACCATGACGGCTGCAAAGCCCGCATGTTGTTGTTCAATCTGGTTACGAGAATTTTTTTCACGTTCGAGGATCGCTGCTCCCGATTCCTGCTCTTGTTTGAGAGCAGTTTCGGCGGACTCTTTTGCTTTTGCTCGGGCTTCAGCTCTTGCCAGTGCTTGTGAGTATTTTTCGACGACTTGTGTCCCCGGCAATACGCCTGCGATTTCTTCGCGAATTGCAGAGATACGGTCGCCTGCACAGTCACATTCGAGGGCGAGAATTGCATTGATGAGGTTCTGCATCCCGAGCATTTCCTGAGCTTGCGCCAGGTTCACCCACACCGTGACATCATCAGTCGAACCACGCTCGGGATGAAGAGCAGAAACGACAAATTCTTTCTCCTTCAGCGTGATTTTATCGCCAACTTTCAGTCCAAGCTCCTGATGAATTTCGTAGCCCAATACGATTTTGCCTTCTGCGACTTCTTCTAAGAGTGGCTTCTTGAGTCCACGATGCAGGATAGGAACTTCACCACGTGTCCCGATGAGAATGATCTCGCGGTCCCGCTCTGGCCATTGAATTCGTCGGCTGACGCTGGGAAGTAAATGGTTTACGGTGACGATTTTTGAGGACGCCAGCTTATCAACATAACTCTCAGGCATCGTGGCCGTCATTCCGTTTAAGAGCATCTCCGACCGGGATTGTTCTTTTGGCAGAATCAGAACGTTGAAGCCGAGTCCTTTCATGTGCTTGCGCATGGCGTCTTCAAGTTCAGCACCTGCTTTTTGGACAGCCTCTTCTTTCTCTGCAACTGCCGATTCAATCTCAGTCTGTTTCTCGAGCAGCATGGTTCGGGTGAGATACTGATCGGCACGTAGAAGTGTTTGTGCTCCGACAAGGCAGCCAACTGCAATTGTCACAGAGATTACCCCCATCACAAAGCTGAGCTTCCGATGTTGGATTTCACGGATGGCCAACCGCCAAACGGTCATCATACTGGGCGTCCTTTATTGAGTTGAACTCTCATCGTGAAGAATGACTGAGGCTAAGGCTAGTTCGCACGTGGAGCAAGAACCGCAGAGCCAACTGCAACTGCGATGACAAGAAGAACCAACACGATCAAGGTGTTCGTTCCCAGGCTCGTCGATGAAACAGTTCCCGCTGAGGTAGCTGCATCGTCAGCGTTGCTCTCACTCTTGTTCTCAGGAGCATTGGCTTCATTCAACTTTTCGGTTGATGTCATGCCTGCTGAGGCTCCTTCAGGGGGGGAGTCGACAGCTGCAAGTCCGTTCGACTTCGCTTCTTCCATCGCCTCTTCGGTGTCGGAGAGACCGAACCCTGTGAAGCCTGCTAGTGGAGGAAGACTTTCGTCGAGTGTTTCGGTCGGGACGACGTGCTTGTCCCAATCGAGGTTCATGATTAAGTCGACGCCGGGGTTCTCCGCCTTGACGGTACATTGGCAAGCTCCTGTCAAAAACTGGGCTGCCTCTTCGATGACTTCCGGGACAATTCCTTCTCCCACGATTGCATAGAGTGCCCGTCCGCGACCGAAGACAGGAAAGACCATCGGTTGAGTCATGTATTCCAAATCTCGCAAATCTGGCTCAACCCCCAACAGCATTTCGACCAGTACTTGTTCTTCAGGGTTGTCGCGTGAGAGGCGGACTGATGAAAACGAAACCTTCAGGGCGTCCGGATCGACCGAGAGATCGCCGAGATCCTCGTCTTCGATTTCCGGGAGTTTAAGTTCTGATTCAAGTCGGGTTAATTCTTTGTTAAGTAGTTCGAAAGCGGGCTCATCCACATCTTTCAATCCACTTTCCAGAAACACCCAGACAACTGAATCCTCTTTAAGCAACCGTTGGTTGACGGTCTCTCGTATTGGTGAACTGATGAGTTTCGCAGCTGACTGTTTTCCGAACGCACCTTCCCAGACAGTTTGTGGCGGTCCATTTTTGGGAGGTGATTGAACAACCATCCACGGAAAACTTTCTGCGGGAGTTTTGTCGAGGACTCCCTGAATCACTGGGCCGGGAGCCTCGCTCAAGTCGACAACTTTGACGACCAGATTCACTGCCGGAAGATCATTCAGCCCGACCGGGCGAAGTGAATCGATTGCAGCTGACTGGTCTTTTGACAGATCGCCCTTATGGAAGACGTAAGCCACGTACGAGTCCGGTTGCCAGTGCTCAAGAGCATATCGAAAAACAGGAACAGAGCAGGCCGTCGCAATCGATGCCGAGACTATTAAGATCAGTGCGACGAGGGTCGTTCGAAATCGCATGGCTGATTTCCTAAGGAGGGCAGGAGTGGATCGGGGAGTTGGATCTCTCACTGATGGTAGGCGATCAGCGAGGAAGTATGTAGAGTGTATTGATGGTTTCAGGGCCATACAACCATGTTCTACGAGATGAATAGAAATGGTCGTGCAAAATCATCCTCGTTAATCGGTGGTTCCCATCTCCGTTAGCGATGTTTTGCGGTCCGAGAAAACCTGGTCCCGCCAGACGATTTCAACCACCAGCCAACGGAGTCGAAATGCATTCACCCTCCACGTTGCTCTTCCGCAAGTTCTGCTCTTTGTCTCTCAGTCGAACAGCTCGATTGCTGCTCTTTCTGGGAGTTGCCGCTCAACTGAGTCTTCCTGAAATCGCGCTCGCTGAAAACTGGGCGACATACCGGGGAGACTTTTCTCGCTCTGGTGGAACTACTGAAACGATTTCTTTTCCACTTCACGCAGCATGGAAATACAATTCGCCAGCTCCACCTGTAATGAGTTTTCTGGGGGGGGAAGGCCGAGTTTATGAAGGCAAGGTACTTGGGCATCGTGTGAAGTACGATGATGTTTTTCATCCTGTCATTGTCGATGGAAAACTCTTCTTTGGTTCGACAGCTGACGATCAGTTGCACTGCTTCGACATGAAAACCGGACGCGAAGACTGGTCGTTTTTCACTGGAGGTCCCGTTCGACTTGCTCCTTCTGTCGTGGATGGAAAAGTTTACTTCGGCTCGGATGATGGACAGGTTTACTGTGTCGATCAAAAGGATGGGAAGCTGCAATGGCAGTTTCGAGCAGGTCCGGAAGCAGACTGGTTACTCGCTCGCGGAGAAATGATTTCACGTTGGCCAGTGCGTACTGGTGTTCTTGTTGATGATGGCGTCGCCTTCTTCGGAGCAGGAATTTTTCCTCATGAAAATGTTTATCTTTATGCCGTGGATGCCAAAGATGGCTCCGTGATCTGGCGACAAGACAACTTAAGTTCCACCGACGCGGGGCGAAACGATCTCTCGCCACAAGGTTATCTTTTGGCGAGTGATGATCTTCTCATTGTTCCATCAGGGCGATCACTTCCCGCAGCTTTTGATCGCAAAACCGGTGAGCTTGTCCACAAGCGCGAACATAGCTGGCGTTCGACCGCAGGTGGTGTAGTCGGGGGGACAAAAGCATTGTTGTCCGATGGACAAATCTATACGGGCGGACCGCATCACCTGTTAGCAATGACTCAAGATAAAGGGAACGTCGGGTTTGGCTGGTTCGCTGGTCGACAGATGGTTGTTCAAGGGGAAGATGCTTATGTCGCTACCGGGACCGTGGTTGCCAAACTTGATCGAATTAAATACGCCGAGAACAGTCGTGTTCGTCATAAGTATGAAATGGACGTTTACAGCCTCTCTCGAAAATTACGTGGAGCTGGAGATAAAGAACCTGCAATTCGCAAACAGATCGCTGAGATCAACCAGAAGCTGAAAGACATTGCAGACGTCGGTGTTCTCTGGCAGCAGAAAACAAATGATGAGTCAACTCTCCTGGCAACCGAGAATGCCGTCTTTCTTGGTGGAGAAAATCAGGTCACTGCTTACTCCGAAGCAGATGGGAGCGTTCTCTGGCAGGCGAAAGTCGAAGGAAAAGCACGTGGGCTGGCAGTCTCTGATGGTCAGTTAGTCGTCAGTACCGACACTGGTCAGATCTACTGCTTCACACCCACTGCTTCTCCAGCAATCCCTGAACAGCAGGCACTGGCCGAGTTCGAATCGTCAGAACTGTATCAAAAAGCCGCCAAAGACATCCTTGAGAAAACCGGTGTCAAGCGCGGGTTCTGTCTTGTGCTCGACGGTGAAGAGGGCAAGTTGGCCTATGAGATCGCCCGACAAAGTCAATTGAAAGTCTATGTCGTCGAGTCCGACCCCGCTAAAGTGGCGACCGCACGCAAAAATCTGGCAAAGGCTGGGTACTATGGAAGCCGCGTGACTGTTCACCAACTCGAAGCGTCAGACATTCCGTACTCGAACTACTTCGCGAATTTGATTGTCAGCGATCGATTTGTCAAAACGGGAGAAACTCCGACGGACCTTGCTCTCATCGCCCGACATCTCAAACCTGTCGGAGGAGTCATCTGCATTGGTCAACCAGAAAAGAAGAATGCTGAACAGGCAGTTGCGTTGATTGACAAGGCTTCTGTCTCAAGCGAATTCAAAGAGACAGATCTTGATCAAAAATCGAGCGACGGCTGGGCGACACTTTCTCGCGGGATGCTTCCCGGCGCAGGAAGTTGGTCGCATCAATACGGGAACGCTGCTAACACCGCAGTCGGTGACGACTTACGAGTGAAGGGCGGCCTTGGAGTCCTTTGGTACGGCGATCCCGGAATCGACGGAATGGTCAACCGTCACGATGGAGCAGTTGGCCCGCTGGCGACAGGTGGCCGATTGTTCGTGCAGGGCGAAACCAACATCAGTGCGTACGACGCGTACAACGGATTGTTCCTGTGGGAGTACGACAACCCCGAAGGAATTCGCCTTGGTGTTTACAAGAACGTCAGTCCGGGAAACCTGGCTGCAACTGAGGATCGCCTGTTCCATTACGTCGGAAAAGAATGTTTTGAACTCGACGCTGCGACCGGAAAAGTGATTCGTATTCACAGCTTGCCGGAATCTCGTGCAGACGGGGATCACAGTTGGGCCTATGTGGCAGTCCAAGGGGACATTCTCTTTGGAACCGCGACCATTCTTGGCACAAAGAACGCCTTGGACCGACGTCGAGGACGGATTGTCAACGACGCCACCGATGGCATCTTCGCAATCGACTTGAAAACCGGAAAGCACCTTTGGGACTACAAAGGTCAAAGTATCTCTCACCGGACAATTGCAATTGCACCAGAACGTGTCTTCTTCATCGACAGCACAATCACCAGCGAACAGCGTGCTGAAATCCTGCGGCAAGACAAATCCGCTCTGGAAAGTCTCGAAGGAGAAGAGCGAGAAATTGCGGAAGATCGGTTAAAGAAAGCTGATTTACGACGAGCGGTCGCCATTGATTCGAAGTCCGGAGAAATTCTTTGGGCGAAACCTGTCGATGTCACTGATTGCAGCGAAATCGGCATCGGTGGTGGAATGCTGACGCTGATGTACCAGGATGGGACACTCATTCTCGGTGGAGCAAACGCAAACGGTCACTACTGGAGACAATTCGTCGCTGGTGAATTCTCACGCCGTCGTCTCGTCGCCTTGTCCGCTGTCAACGGGTACAAACTTTGGTCAAAAGATGCGAATTACAGAAACCGTCCAATTATTATCGGTGACAAAGTTCTCGCTGAACCCTGGATGTACGATCTGCAAACCGGCGAGCAAATGACTCGTCAACATCCGATTACCGGAAAAGACGTTCCGTGGTCAATGATGAGAACTGGTCATCACTGTGGAATGTTGACAGCCGCCGATTCGGGAATGGTTATGTTTCGCTCCGGATACACTGGGTTCATGGATCTCGGACAGGACGCCGGTGTACGACACTTCGCCGGTCACCGTTTGGGATGTTGGATCAATGCCGTTCCTGCGAATGGTCTCGTGATGATTCCTGAAGCCAGCGCCGGTTGTGTTTGCTTGTTCTCCATTGCATCGACGATCGTGTTAGAACCACGTGAAACTCGTCGACCATGGGCAATTTACAGCTCAGTAGGAGCACAAACTCCGGTTCAACACTTAGCGCTCAACCTCGGTGCTCCCGGGGATCGCAAGGACGCACATGGAACAGTCTGGCTCTCGTACCCTCGCTATAAAGCCTATCAGGAAACTTCGCTCGATGTGAAAATGAACCTGGCTCCGAAGTTTGGAACCGGAGGGGGCTACGAAGCGCTGAACGAAGACACCGTTGATGTCGTCGGTGCCGAAACGCCTTGGTTGTACACATCTTGGGCAAATAATCTGACTGAGATCACCTTGCCTTTGTTGGGAAAAGAAGACAAACCCGCCGAGTTCTCTGTCGAACTTCACTTTGCGAACGCGAACGAAGAAATGAAGGCATCGAGCTTTGATGTTCAGTTCAACGGAAAAACTGTTTTGACGGATGTCTCAGTCGATCAAGTCACTCGCGAAGGAATTCCAGCTGTGAAGAAAGTTGTTGAAGGCGTCAAAGTGAATGACGCACTCACCATCTCGCTGGTCGCAAAAACCGGTCAACCTGTTCTGAATGCTGTGAAAGTGTTGAGAGATTAAGAGCATGTTTCATTCAGGTCTTCAGTAACCCATTTAGCCCCGGTGACCTACCGGGCGAAACTTCATACGTACCCGTCGGCAATTTTCCGGCGGGTACTTTGCGTTTATCCATTTGTAATAATACGAACACCTGTTTTACTGGTGTAACTGACTCGCCCCGCATGCTCGGTTGTCATTGATCTGGGCTGGATTTTCATCCGTGTGAACTGTTCAAAGACGGTTCGTGGTTGGGAATTTCCTCGAGCCCAAGCAAAGTGGGGAGGATTCGTAACTGTCCGATCGCCACGATGAGCGAGCAGGCTGCGTAGCCCAATGCCAGGGCGACGAATCCAAGGTGTGGTTCAGATAACTGCGTAATCATCGATTGCTCGTACGGTAAGATAAGAGCTGTTAGAAGCTTGAATCTCCACCACGATCCCGGAAACAATGGGAATCCAGAGAGAACCAGCACACCTGTCATCGCAGCCAGGGAACCATTCGGGATCACTGCGCGAAACTTCCGGTAAAGAATTGATGTGAAGCCTTTTGCCTGATCGTCTGGTGCATCTTTACAACCCCAGACCAGCAGCAGGACCGCACTTGTTTCCACGATGAGGATTGTCAGGAAGAGATATTCTGCAGAAATGATATTGGACGACGCTGACCCGTTTCGGTCCGGAAAAATTCTTTGCCACCCGAATAATACTGTTACGATGTTTGCCTGACTCAAAATTGTCAGACTCGAAAGTCGACACCGCTGTTGTGGCGATAGAGTCCCCATCAACCGCAGGCCACTTATCGCCAAACTGAAGAGCGACACGACGCTAAGAATCGCGAGGTCTCGCTCACTCCAGCCACCATTCTCGACGCATCGAAAAAGAAAAATCGCTGCGCACAGAACCGGAAGAAGCGTTTCGGTCACTAGCGATGCAATGGAATTATCGCTGGTGAATAGAGGAGTTGCGCGCGGAACGGGAAACCAGCCGAGCATCCCGCCAATCCCGGTCAGGCAGCAAATCACGCCGACCTGGTGGATGAAATCATCTTTAGAATAGAGCCCGATCCAGAATCCTGTTCCCAACAGAATGGATGGCACAATCCAGTGTGCGTGAGAATTCCGTTTTAGGCTTTCTATGTTTCGCTTTTCTTTTCTGAAAACGATCAGCAAAAACATCAATTGCAGCGACATCCAGACAAATGTCGCGTTACTGAAAACGGCAACGAAAAACAGCAGGATGATCAACAAGTCCTGTTTCACGTTTGAATTTCGTTCTGTTATTCCCATGAATCGCGACCGAGACCTGTTCAGTTGTTCTCTATGTGCTAAAATTCTGTTTTCATGTGATCATAGCTTTGAAGGCCCTTTCTTCCCATGCCTCAATTTGAACTCGTTTCTGATTTCGAGCCCGCTGGCGATCAACCGAAGGCGATTGAATCTCTGGTGCGCGGAATCCGTGAGGAGAAGAAATCTCAAGTTCTTCTCGGGGCAACCGGGACCGGAAAGACGTTCACGATGGCAAACGTCATCGCCCAGGTTCAAAAGCCAACGCTGATTCTCGCTCACAATAAGACGCTGGCCGCTCAGCTGTATGGAGAATTCCGAGAGTTCTTTCCGAATAATGCAGTCTCATATTTCGTGAGCTATTACGACTACTATCAGCCGGAAGCGTACATTCCACAGCGAGATATCTACATTGAAAAAGATTCCAGCATCAATGACGAAATTGATCGCTTGCGACTGTTGGCGACCAGCGCGTTGGTTTCTCGTCCAGATGTGATCGTCATTGCCAGTATTTCGTGCATTTATGGACTGGGGTCACCCAAAGACTATCTCGACATGATGGTCCCCTTGAATGTGGGAGACACCATCAACCGGGATGACTTCTTGCTGAGGTTGATCGACATCCAATATGACCGAAACGATTACGATTTTCAGCGAGGAAAGTTCCGCGTCCGTGGAGATGTGATCGAAGTTTGGCCAGCCTATGAAGAGTTTGCCTACCGGATCGAACTTTGGGGGGACGAGGTCGAGCAACTTTCGATCATCGATCCAATCAGCGGAGTCGGCAGTAAAAAACTGAAGGATATCTACATTTATCCAGCCAAGCACTTTGTGCTGCCACAGTCGCGCATCGATGCAGCACTTGATGAAATCCACGAAGAACTTGCCCAGCAACTCGCCAAGTTCCAGAAAGAAGGCAAACTTCTGGAGGCTCAACGTCTCTCTGCACGAACTCGTCACGATTTGGAACTGCTCAAGGAAGTCGGTTTTTGTCCCGGAATCGAAAACTATTCGCGGGCGCTGGCGAATCGAAAGCCAGGCGAACCACCTGCCACATTGTATGACTTCTTCCCCGACGACTTCCTTTTATTCGTTGATGAGTCCCATCAAACTGTCCCTCAAGTGCGGGCTATGTTTAATGGTGACCAGGCCAGAAAGGGGACCTTAGTCGAGCACGGATTTCGTCTCCCCATGGCACTCGATAACCGCCCACTCAAATTCGAAGAATGGGATTCCCGACGAGGACAAACGGTCTTCGTCTCAGCTACTCCTGCCGACTGGGAACTTGAACAAAGTGACAGCGAAATCGTGCAACAAGTAATCCGGCCGACCGGTCTGGTCGATCCGGTTGTGCATATTCAATCGGCACGTGGACAGGTCCCGCATCTCATTGAGCAGATCCGCCTGCGAACCGCTCGTGGTGAGAGAACACTCGTGACGACTCTCACGAAGCGCCTGTCAGAAGACCTTGTCTCATACTTAAAAGAAGAGGGCATTCGCTGCGAATGGCTGCATAGTGAGCTCGACGCAATTGAGCGAGTCGAAGTCCTGCGCGAACTTCGCGAGGGAAAGTTCGACACAGTCGTGGGGGTCAACCTGTTACGAGAAGGTCTCGACCTGCCAGAGGTGTCGCTTGTTTGTATTCTGGATGCAGACAAAGAAGGGTTTCTCAGGAGTGCGACGAGTCTCATACAAACAATTGGACGTTCCGCGCGAAATGTCAACGCCGAGGTCTTTCTGTATGCAGATCGTGTGACAAAGAGCATGCAGCAAGCCATCGACGAAACGAACCGTCGAAGAGAGATTCAACTCAAATATAACGAGGATCACAATATCACGCCGGAGACGATTCAGAAGGCGATCCGGCGGGGAATTGAAGATGAGATTTCCGCCAGAAAGATCGAACGGGACGCTGTTGGTGCAGAATCGGAAGTGCAGTACATCAACCAGGCATTTCTGAATGAACTTGAAAAAGAAATGCTCGAGGCAGCTGAGAATCTCGAATTCGAACGAGCTGCCAACCTGCGAGATCGAATTGCAGATCTTCAAAAACAACTCGATAACGCCAGCGGAGCAATTACAGTTCCGGCTGATCAGGAAAGCTTTTCAACCAAGGGGAAGCAATCCCGCGGGAAAAGAGGGAAAAAACGAAGCTCAAAAGGCCGAGTCCCGCGAGGCAAGAAGAACATGTAAGAGAGCCGGTGCACTCAACGGCTCATCGAGAAAAGGGAGGGCCAGTTCCCTCGTATTCACCTGCGACAGATTTTGCCCCCCGACTCTGAGGGGGCTGTCCGACTTATCACGATTAGAGCAGTTTGCTCTACCGTTTGCCCGTGAAGAACGCATTCCTCTAGTAAAAATGCTGTTCGCCACGAGGCAGATCCTGCAAACCAATTCGAAAGATGCCCTAGTGAGTGAGGTCTTAGAGCAGTTTGCTGTACCTTGTGCCCGTGAAGTACGCGTCTGATCAATAAAAATGCTGTTCGCTACGAGGCAGATTCTGTACACCAGTTCGAAAGATGCTCTAGTCGAAATATTCGTCTGCTGGATCAAATTTGGGGACGACAATATTGATGATTTTCATTTGGCCAATTGCCCGGTGACGAACCCCGGGAGGAATTAAGATGCACATTCCGGGTCGGATCGGAACTTGCTCATCGTCGAGTTGCATCTTGGCATCCGGTCCGCACTCAAGGATGTAGTAGGTTTCTGTATGTTCCTTGTGATAGTGAACACGTGCATCATCTGAGATCTCGGTGACATGCACTGTTCCCGGAGAGTGCTCATTCTCCGCGAACGCTCGTTTTGCGCTTCCGCATGGGCACGGAACGCCGACGAGGTTTTCGAAATCGACGACTTGATATTTTTTGTCTGTCGCAGAATTGTCTGTCACTGAATGACTCATTCGAACCGTCTCTGAACTTGAATTCCTTTGGATGATCCCGCTTTTATGCACCCGTTGTTTTTTGACCCATTCGACTTGGCTCGTGAAGATAGAGCGTCAAAATGGCAAGGTCAGCCGGAGTGATTCCACTAATTCTGCCCGCTTGTGCGATGTCGGCTGGCTTGACCCGCGAAAATTTGTCTTTCGCCTCGTTTCGCAATTGTGGTACGGCTCGATAATCGAAAGTAACCGGGATTCTGAGGGAGAGAGATTTTTTCTGCCGCTCGATGTCCTGTTGTTGCCGTTTCACGTATCCGCTGTATTTGACTTCGATTTGTACTTGCTGTTTGGCTCGCTCGCTCATCTCAATATTCGCGAGTTCTGATGAGAACTCACAAAGTTGAGGCCATTCAATTTCCGGTCGTCGCAGCCATTCTTCAAGACTATTCCCTTGATGTCGAAGCTTGGCGAGCAGAGTCAGTGCGGTGTTAATTTGGTCTTCGTACTTATGGAACTGCGAGCATCGTTCAGCATCGGCCAGCCCGAGTTGTTCGCCAATCGGAGTCAGTCGACGATCGGCATTGTCTTGACGAAGCAACAGACGGTATTCCGCACGTGATGTGAACATGCGATACGGTTCGTCAACCCCTTTGGTGACGAGGTCGTCTATCAACACACCCAGATAGGCTTGCGAGCGGTCGAGAATGAATGGCTCTTTGTTGGCAATTTTCAGGACAGCGTTTACGCCTGCAATCAACCCCTGGCCAGCAGCCTCTTCGTATCCAGTCGTTCCGTTGATTTGTCCTGCGAAGTAGAGACCACCGACACGCTTGGTTTCCAGTGTGGCGAACAACTGCGTTGGCGGAGCAAAGTCGTATTCGACCGCGTACCCATATCGCATGATCTCAGCATTCTCGAGTCCAGCGATAGAGCGAACCATCTCGTCTTGAACGTCGCGCGGGAGGCTGGTTGAAATTCCGTTGCAGTAAATCTCGAGAGTGTTGCGCCCTTCTGGTTCCAGAAAAATCTGATGTGAAGATTTGTCAGCGAAGCGAACGACTTTGTCTTCAACCGAGGGGCAGTAGCGAGGGCCTGTTGAGCTGATTTGCCCGCTGTACATCGGGGCGCGATGCAAGTTGGCTTTAATCACATCATGAACATGCTGATTGGTCGCTGTCAGCCAGCAGGGGATCTGCTCCTGTTCAATCTTTTCAGTTATGAAGGAGAACGGCTGCGGATTTTCGTCGCCTGGTTGAATTTCCAGTTGACTGTAATCGATGGTCCTTCCGTTAAGGCGTGCAGGTGTGCCCGTTTTAAAGCGTTCGAGTTGAAAACCAAGTTCCCGGAAACTGTCTGACATCGTTCCGGTGGTACCTTCGCCTGCGCGTCCTCCTTTTGTTTTCGCTTCCCCTGTATGCATGATTGCTTGAAGAAACGTACCGGTCGTGATGATCACCGCTTGTGCTCGATATTCCGCTCCTCCACGAACATGGACTCCGGTGATTCGCGGACAATCTTCCGGCTCGGGTTGCGGGGCTCCCTCGGGAACAGGTGTCCCCTCGATGATCAGCGATTCGACCATTTCCTGGCGGATCGTCAGATTTTCCTGCTCTTCAACGCGGAGCTTCATCAGGAACTGATACGCCTTCTTGTCGGCCTGCGCACGTGGCGACCACATGGCAGGGCCTTTCCCGCTGTTGAGCATGCGAAATTGAATGCCTGTCGCATCAATTAACTTTCCCATTTCGCCCCCGAGAGCGTCGATCTCCCGAACGATCTGCCCTTTTGCAACTCCACCGATGGCAGGGTTACAGCTGAGTTGGCCGATCGTATCGCAGTTCATCGTCAACAGTGCGGTTTTCGCGCCTATCCGTGCACTTGTCAGTGCTGCTTCGGTCCCGGCGTGTCCGGCTCCAATGACGATGACGTCATATTGATAGTGAGTTTTACTCATACTTTTTCGCTTGATCGCTTCGCACGGAAGATAAATGTATTTCGAACAGACCCTGAACGGATCCGTAAATCTGAATTCGGCCTCTCAAACATTGAGAGGCCTCCAATGATTCTCTATAGAATTTTCTCGCTGACTGCTTCTACACGGTAGAGCGAATTGCTCATCCTCCCGGAGAAAACTTATGTAAGCGACAGCAACATCAGTGAATAACAATGATTCCGCTATCGTTGTTGACGATTCTGATTTTCGGCAGCGGGTCGGTCTTAATCTTCCTTCGGTTCCGCCGGTTTCAGGACTTCCTCGGAGTTGAAGGGTTCAGGGAGGTTGATTGTGACCTTTGAGACCTGAAATTTCCCGCGGAACAGGCGACCGTCGAGAAGGACGGGCATGCCGGCTTCGATCAGGCTCAAATCATTTGACATCACTTTGACAGTGTAGTTTTTTTCTAAATTAATGACTGGTGGCTTTCCCGGCACATCCAGAGCCAGCATTGTGTAATCTGGGTAATCGGGATTCGGCTCCATCGCTTGAATGGTCCCCATCACCTGAAACGTGTTCATGTTTCCCCCTGCTTGCCGCGGTGCTTTGCCAATTTTTCCACGTGGGGGCTTTGGGCCTTTTCCCGGCAGGAGGACGTTAATCTCACTGATGAAGATCGCTTTGTTTGTCAGGACACCTTTGCCGCCAATAAAAGCTCCGACTCGAACGAACCCTTGATCTCCGGTCCCTTTAATGTCAATAGGCATTCTATTCGTGAGAGGGATTTCAATCGTCTCACCTTCATCATTTGCAACGACAAGAACCTTCCCTCGTCCCATCGTTTTGATCTCCGAAATTGTTCCTTCGACAGTCGGAGGCTGTTGTGGTGTTACAGTTGCAGGTCCTTGATTCTGTTGAGCCCAGGCAGACTGAGTCAGAACTGACATTCCGAGAAGTGACAAGACAATTAGGCGTTGCACAATCAGGGTCCTCATTAAAAGTGAGTGATGACATTGGTCCCGCATCTCTTATTAGCTCTAACAAAAGCTGGAAAAGATAGCAAGTTTCTCCCTTTTGTCGAAATTTACGTCCAATCTCTGTCGAAAGCTTTGGTCGAATCCTCCCGGGAACTCGAGGTGAAATGGCCCCACTGAATCGCTTGGCTGGGAACGTTCAGATCAAGGTTCGTCACGCATTTGCATGAAAAGGGCTTTCTTTTCACCAGGAAGCGTGAAGTCGAATCCGCAATTCAGAAAGAATTTGTCAGTCGATGTGATCGCCATGACTTCAAAGACGTTTCGTTCCTTGGCGAGTTGAAGGCAGGCCTGAATTAATTCTTTTCCTACGCCTTGTCCCTGCATGATGGGACGGACGCACAAAGAGCGGATCTCTGCCAATTTACGTGAGTAGATTTCCAGAGCCACAAATCCGACGATTTGATCCTGCACCTCCGCAACAAACCCGGTCGGGATCAGGAGTTCGAGTTCGTCAATCGTACGTGGCAGAATCCTCCCGGCTGAAACAAAGTCCGTCAGGAACGCGTCGATGTGGTTTAAGTCGCTGCTCGTCGCCGCTCGTACAATGACCGAGTGAATTGAAGCATTGGAAGAAGAATTTGGGTCGGACACGGCGGGAACTCAGACTGAGAGTGAGGAAGGGACGAAATCAAGGACCAAAATATTGGCCATCACTAAAGCAACTTTCGAATTGGTGTACAGGATCTGCCTTGTGGCAAACAGTAACTTATTAATGAAACGCGTTCATCGCGGGCACACGGGAGAGCAAATTGCTCTAAATGAGAAATGCACTACAGATAATCAACATGACAGCGATTGCAAACGCACCGCAAATCGCCATTCCCACAGGCGTTTCGAGAAAAGAGACAATGCCAATTCCAAAGGATCGTTTCGTTGTAAAATCAAATCTGTAATTTCCACTGGTCACCGACTCGCTCTCAACCTGAACTTCTGTGATCGCATCTGAAACCAGTTTGTCCTGATCCTGCAGTTGCAGACCTGAGATCTCAGCAAGTGAAACTGGCTTGCTGAGCTTCCATGTCAAGCCATTGACAGCTGAAGTATTCGGTTTGGCTCCCAGGCGGACTTTGCCTCCTTGGTTCAGGATGATAATGATTTCGTAATCGGGAAGTGCATCGGATTTTTTGAAGAGAGGGATGTTGTGATCCCGGGGTTCGTCTTCTTCGCTGAGTGCCGTGACTCGCACTTCAGTGAGCCCGGTGCTTCTGATGACTGCAACTATGACGCAGGCGAGTACGCTCATGGAGACAACACCGCAGCAAATCAGCTTCGTGACCTGCCAGGCAGAGCCCGTGGGAGTTGGAGGTTTATGATCCATAGGCTCGTCCGCCATCCCGATCGCTCCTCAAATTTGTTCCAGTGTAACTTCTAATGCTGGTCGTGCTTGCGAAGCTCACCTTGTTGACTTCATAGATTGCTCGCCACGAGGCAGGACGTGTACATCCTATTCAAAAACTATTGCGATTACTGGTGCATCGCCATTTCACTGAGCGCTTCAATTCGTCCCTGATACAATTCGCGAATATCTGAGAGTCCGTAGCGGATCATTGCAAGACGTTCCATGCCCAGGCCCCAGGCCATGACAGGATGCTTGCAGCCGAGTGGTTCGGTGACTTCAGGGCGGAAGATCCCGGAGCCTCCCATTTCAATCCACTTGCCACGGCTTTCGAGGTAGACAACGACGTCGACGCTAGGTTCGGTGTAAGGGTAGAAAGCGGGCTTGAACTTCACCTGTTTGAAGCCCATTTTTTTGTAGAACGTTTCCAACGTTCCCAAAAGTGATGCCAAAGACGCATTCTCATCGATGACGATCCCGTCGACTTGATGAAAGACGGGCAGGTGCTTGTAACTCATCGTTTCGTTACGACAGACCCAGCCCACGCAAAACGTTTTCAAGGGTGGTTCTGGATGCTTGGTGAGAGCCCGAATCGTGGAAGCTGTCGTATGCGTCCGAAGTACGACTTGCTTGGAGATCTCAGGGGACCATTTGTATCCCCAGCCCTCTGAACCGGTGTCACCACCATCTTCATGTGCTCTACGAACACGATCGACTAGATCCGCGTCCTCTGGCAAGTTCGTCGTTGCAGGCTCGGCCATATAAAAGGTGTCCTGCATATCACGAGCCGGATGGTCCTGCGGCTGAAACAGGGCGTCAAAGTTCCAGAACGAGGACTCGACCATCGGCGAAGCGACTTCGGTGAATCCCATCTCCAGATAGGCTCGACGAGTCTGCTCGATGATTTTTCGGAGTGGATGGACTTTTGCAGGTTGAATCTCTTCGGCAGGAAGAGTGACGTCATAGGGACGCAACGTGATCTCTTTCCAGTCGCCACTCCGGAGATCGTCTGGCGTCAGCAGATTTCTCTCTTTTTTAACCGAAATTCCCGACTTGAATAACTCTCGCCCCTGATCCGTCATTGAAAGAAGACGGCGCACACGGCTTTTGATCTTCGCAAGATCGCCACGTTTACCCAGCAGTTGTTTCACGCGATCTGCTTCATCAACCTGTGAGAGCTGAATCGCTTTCCCATCTGCTTTCAGGAGTGCTTTCTCGTCGGCATCCTGTTCTCCATTTGCAGCTGATTTTCCCGCGTCGGTGATGCGAACGCCTTGTTTGTCCCGATCAATCCAGCCGCGCGCCTTTCCCCAGCGGAAAACGTCGTTGACTGCAATCTTCGCTTGCCCGGCAGCTTTGGCGAAGTCGCCGGTCGCCATTTCTCCACCGGCATCTGTAAGCAAGGTCAGTGCTTTTCGTTCTGCGAGGCCATCATTAATGAGCTGAATGGCTTCAGCAGCTGGAATCAACTCATCAAAGTTTTCTTCTTGAATGACGAGAAATCCGCCTTCAACAGCTTCCTGTGCCACGACAAGGACTTTGGACTGGTCAGTCTTCAATTCCGTAGCCAGTTCGTTGACCTCGATTTGCGGAATCGACGCCAGCTTCTCCCAGACCGAGTGTGAGAATTCATCAAGTTGAATCGGATCAGACATGTTTAATGCGTTTGGGTGCCAAGGTTTTGGGACGACAGTGCGCGGAAATTCATATTTCTCAGCTGCGAATCGTAGCAATCTGATTCCGATGATGAAACTACAGGTATGCCAAGCCAATCCCGAGGGCGATTCTCCTCGATCGCCACAAAATCGAGCCTCGTGTTCAATCTCGCCTCTTCGCACTTGCGCTGCTGGACAGGCCCGGCGGCGGGTCAAGGATTGAAAGGGCCTCGGTTTCAATCTTTGGTCAGCGAGCCCGTCACCTCACCCCGGATTTTCTGCATTCTGTCCCGATTGACACCCATATCGGATCGGCCAACGCGAGCAGCGGAGCGAAAGTGAATCAAATGAGCCTCCGTGTCGACATAAAACTCGACGTCATCCACGAAGCGAAAGATCAAGCTTGCACATTCTGCACGAAGATAATGTTCCTTCTCCTCAACAATTTTTGTGCGAGGAAGCTTGGTGAGTGCCTCCTTAATCTTGGCGATAGCGTTGGCGGCATCTCCTTCAAAAGGGATCGGTTCCATTTTCTGAGACGGGTCTTTCTCTTGAGTGCTCACGCAATTCGGAGAATTCGGGCAGGAAGCCAACTTTCCATCTTGGACACCCAGATTCGTCGGAGCTTTGGACATCAAACTGAACCCTGCGAGAGTGCAAATGGGGGCGATAATGGCAACGATGGTCAGGCGCAGTAGCCTATTCTTTTTTAACATTTCCTGCTCAATCGCTTGAAGTCAGCATGGGGATGAAAGAAAGTCGTCAAAAGTATTTAGACCAGTTCCTGTAATCTGAATTCGCTCTCCCAAACACTGAGAAAAGCGTCCATTCCACAAGTTTGCGGACTGGTTCTCATTTCAAATTCATCAACGACTGCGACACCATACAAACGTGACGCAAAAAACGAAACCAATTTTACGCCCCATGTCTATCAACGTCGACCGCCCCTGGCTCAAACGAAACTGGATTCAGCATACTCAATTGATGCTGGACTCGTATCAGAAATATCTAGGTGAAGAATTGATCTCCCGCGAAGGAAGTGCAGAGCAGCAGGCGCAGCGACTTTTCGAAGCTCCATTTGTCGTGGTCTCGCACGATAAACGGCCTGATCCAACTTTAAATTACGGAAACGCCACCGCTCTTGAACTGTGGGAAATGGACATCAAAACGCTCTGCGCGACACCTTCCCGTATGACAGCTGAGCCAGTCCATCGTGACGAACGTAAACAACTCCTTAAACGGACGACCAATAATGGCTACGTCGATGACTATTCCGGCATCCGTATCAGTAGCACCGGAAAACGATTCTTCATCGCCAAGGCCACAGTCTGGAATCTGATTGACTTCAAAAACAATTATCAGGGGCAAGCTGCGACATTCTCTGAGTGGAGAATGTTAGAAGAAGGCGAATAGATCAATCGCTGAGCGGCAATGTCAAATTCACATGTCACGATCTTTCAACACCGGAACGGAGCAAATTCCCCATGTCCTTAAAGCTCCCGGTAGCCATTCTCGCTCTGAGTCTCCATTGTGTCCCTGCATGCGTCCCTGCATATGCTGAGGAGACTTCCCCTGCGAAGTTCAAAAAACAAACACTCACGAATATCTACTATGCCGACGGGATCAACGCGGGCGACATCAACAACGATGGAGAGGTAGATGTTGTTTGCGGTCCTTTTTGGTACGCAGGACCGGACTTCAAGGAGTCGCACGAGTTCTACAAAGCGGTTCCGTTGCCACCAGAGGCTTCGCCTTCGAACAGTATGTTCACATTCCTGCATGACTGGAGCGGAGATGGATGGCTGGACATTCTCGTTTTGGGGCGAGTCCATTTGCACCAGGCGTTTTGGTACGAAAATCCAGCGAAGTCAAATAGACCTTGGAAGAAACATTTCGCTTTCGAGCGCGTCAAAGGAGAGTCTCCGACATTGGTTGACGTAAATGGAGACGGTCGCCCGGAACTCCTTGCACACTGGGAAAACGAATGGGGATTCATTTCACCAGACGAGAGCGATCCGAAACTGCCCTGGAAGTTTTATGGCGTTGGTCATCAGCAAGACTGGCCTCAATTTTACCACGGGCAGGGAGTGGGAGATATCAACTCAGACGGCAGGATAGACATTATCCTGAACGATGGTTGGTACGAGCAACCTGAGTCAGAACCGTTCAGGTCAGTTTGGGCTTTTCACCCCGGAAGTTTAACCGGATCACGTGGTGGAGCACAAATTTTTGTTGACGATATCGATAACGATGGGGATGCCGATCTCGTCTCGTCCCTCCATGCCCATGAATGGGGCCTCTCTTGGTTCGAACAGATTCAAGCACCCAGTGACGACACTTCAACAGTTACCAAGCTTGGAGACACCATTTTTCTGAACCATCAGTTGATGGGAACACGCGAGGAAGAAAAGCAGTATGGCGTTGCCTTCTCGCAGCCACATGCTCTGGAAATCCATGATCTCAATGGTGATGGACGCAAAGACATTATCGTCGGCAAACGTGTTTGGGCGCACGGTCCGAAAGGTGACGTCGAACCGATGGGAACTCCGGTTGTCTACTGGTTTGAAGCGACGACTCGCAATGGAAAGCCGACTTTCCTGCCCCACCTCATCGACAACAAATCCGGGGTCGGCACGCAAATCATGGTCAAGGATCTCAACCAGGATGGCAAACCCGATGTTCTGACCGCCTCGAAGTTGGGCGCGTTTGTGTTTCTGAATGAACTTGAAGAATAGCTTCGGGCCTCTGAGTTTTTTGGAGAGAACCGTTTCTTCACGCGCACCGATTCGGACAAGAGGCGTCCGGCGTGCTATGACTTTTGTGACCCAAGAAGCGGATCGAAAACTTTCGGCAAGTGCTGGTAAAGAACCCATTGACCGAATGCGTACAGCAATGGGAGAGCGACGATCGGCAGCAGGAACCAGCTAATCGCCCAGCCGATAAGAGCTCCTAATCCGGCAATGAATCCAACTACCAAGAAAGAACCTGCAAGGCGGAAGATGTTCGTCCAGTTCCATGCTGACAGAAAGCTGGAAACGAAGAGAGTTGGTCCAATGCAGGCGATCCCAATGATTCCGGTGGCGACATAATATCCAAAAAGCGGTGATGACCAGGAGATCGCAGCGAGAACTCCCGGAAGTAAAAGAAGATCTGGAATTGCCGTGCGTCTCCAAGATCGTTGCCAGCCTTTGTAGATCTCAATCGGATCTGAACATGCCATCGACAGCGAGGGAAGCGTTTGCTCCTTCACTTCATGAGCTAGGGAGAGGTTGGCTGCCATGATCGGCGACATTATCAATCCTGCGCCGGCACACAAGTAAAATCCATACTCAATGACTGAAAGTCCGAAGTAGTTCATCACCAGAATTGCAGCAATAAAGAGGACGTACGCGAAGGCTCGACCTTTGATCGTGGTCATGCCGTTTTGGTGGTAGTAGCACGCTTGCCAGGCGAGAGCATCGGGCCAGCACCTTGGCATTCTCTTTTGCTTAACCGGTGACTCAGCTGCAGTTTCACCATCAATTCCAAGAGTTGTCGCACCAATCTCAGAAAAAATCGTCCGGGAGTATGACCACAAACAATAGCCTGTGAAAGTCGACAATACAGCTGTTTGAAGCACGAGGTCGTCAGGGCGAAATCCACCTGTGACTAAAGCTAAAACTTTGCGGAAAACTGACAAGTGGATCAGCCCTTGAATAAGACCATCCAGACTGGGGATGAGTTGTGCCCCGTTATATGCTGCGATTGCCTGAAATAAGATCCCCAGGTTGGAAATGACTTCCCAGAGTATGTAGCCGCCCCAGACCACACCAAAAGTGATTCCTTTGGCAACACTTCCAGATCCAAGAATTAGCCCCAGTGAAGAAAGCCACGCAAACAGTGCCAGATAGAGTATCTCCATATGTAGCACAGCCCACCCGTTCAAATTGCCCATCGTTACCAGCCATGCCAGAAACGGAAGCCGCACGACCCAGATCATTAGAAACGTACGCCACACTTCAGCTGTGTTCGCCAAACACCATTCCCCAGGAGAGATTCCCGTTAACGCAATGAGAGCGGTCGCGCCGCTTGTACGTGTGCCAATGAATTCAAACGTCGCGTAACCCGCTAGCAAGATCAGTCCAATCAGACTGAATAGGTAGAACAAAAATTGTAAGACATGGGGGATGGGAACTCCGCGGGGCGTCAGCGAGGCTGTCAGAAGCAACGGCAACGCCAGAATCAGGACGAACCCACCACGAAAGAGGGCAGGAGTTATCCGCTTTGATTCAACCGTTGAAGTCGATTTCAGGATGTTTCGAACACGATTCATTCCAACTTTTGTAAGCAGGCAAGATCCACAGCGTCAAGCAGGTCACTCAACGAGGTTGGAGGAGAGTGATATTCAATATATGGGTCTGTTTGAAGCAGGCGGGAAGTGGCGGGAGGACTTCCACTTCGTTGGGAGCCTCTGACACTCGACGTGCCAGAATTCAGATAAGAATGCGTACTTTTTTCAGTGATGAAATAGATCTTCTTCATCCCAGGATGGTGTTTTGACTTGTCGTTTGAATTCGTCAAGCAGCACAAAGGCTCATTAAATTACTGTTTACTGAAAGATGAGTAGATTCCATTCCGATGAATCCATTAGAATTCGCTGATGAGTTGAATGTGAAATGTTGTGTCCTTCCTCCTGCCTCACCTGCAAATGATCCCTCCAATTTTCCAGAGATCGTTCTTGTGCTTCATGGTCGTCTTGCTCAATAGTATTGAGCAACGAGATGCATCGGCGGAGGTGCAGATTCACCCTGAACAGATCGTGTTGGAAACTCCAGAGGCTTCTCAACAGGTTCTGGTGACCAATATCGTCTCAAAAGTGAAGTCGCATGATTTAACTCGCAACGTCAGTTATGAAATTGTCCCGGCAGGTCTCGCGACTGTGAGTGAAAGCGGGCTGGTTCGCCCTGTGATGAATGGTCGCGGCGAACTTGTGGTAAGTGATCAGCATCAAAAATATTCAGTCCCGCTTGAGATCAAGAGCTTGGCCTCCCCACGGCCTGTTTCTTTTCAGAACGAAATCATCCCGATCCTGACGAAAGCAAGTTGCAATTCCGGCGGATGTCATGGAAAAGCTGAGGGGCAAAATGGGTTTCAGTTGAGCATTTTCGGATTCGATGCGAATGCCGACTATCAGGCGATTGCATTGGCGAGTCGAGGTCGCAGGATTTCACTGACTCGCCCTGAGCAGAGCCTGTTATTTCTGAAAGGATCGGCACGGACTCCACATGGTGGTGGGCAGAAAATTGATCCGGAGAGTGATCGAGACCGACGTTTATTACGATGGATTTCTGAAGGAGGGAAATTTGAAACCGAAGCTGACAACGACAGTCAGATTGTTGGAATCGAGATTGAGCCGACTCAACAAACCTTGCTTGCTGGAGAATCTCAGCAAATTCGGGTGACAGCTATTGATGCTTCGGGGCGACGTCGCTGCGTGACGAGCGAAGCGGAGTATGAATCGAATGCTGAATCTCTCACCGAAGTCAGTTTGTCGGGACTTGTTCAGGCTAACACTCTTCCCGGCGAGGCAGCCATTCTGGTTCGCTATCTGGAGCATGTGACGATCTGTCGAATAACGATGCCTCAACCAGAGATCGAATTTGAGCGCCCACCAGAAAACAACTTCATTGACCGGCTGGCGTGGGACAAGCTCGAAAAATTAGGCATCGAACCGAGTGATCTCTCTGATGATGCAACATTCTTACGTCGCGTGTTCCTCGACACAATCGGAACATTACCAACAGCTGATGAGGCGCGCCAATTTCTCTCCAGTTCAGATGCCAATAAGCGTGCAAAGCTAATTGACGAACTTTTGGAACGAGACGAATACGCTGACTACTCTACGATGCGATGGCTCGACATCCTTCGCGCGGATCAGTTGAAAATTTCTCCTCAGGGAACTGTAGCAATGCAACGTTGGTTGCAGCGACATTTCGCAGAGAATCGGCCATTCGATCAACTCGCCACTGATCTGTTGACCGTGCAGGGGAACACGTCCGCTGAAGGGCCTGGATCGTTCTACAAGATTCTCGACACCCCCGAAGAAGCAGCCCGCTCAATCAGTCAATTGCTCCTCGGCGTGCGCATCGAATGTGCGCAATGTCATCATCATCCTTCTGAACGATGGAGTCAGGCTGACTATGTCGGTCTGGCAGGTTTTTTCACGGGATTGAAACTCAAAAAGCTTCCAAATGGCGAGCAATCTCTCGTGTCGTTCGGAGGGAAAGACCTCCCACATCCTCGCACCGGAGAATTAGTTCCCGCCAGAGCATTGGGAGCCGAACCTGCTGACTTTTCAAACGTCAATGATCGCCGCCATGAACTGGCTGAGTGGATGACTGCTGATGAGAACCCTTTCTTTGCCAAGGCAATTGCCAATCGGTTGTGGTCTCATTATTTCGGTCGCGGTTTAGTCGAACCGATTGACGATATGCGGGAAACCAATCCCGCGACGAACGAACCACTCTTGAAGGCACTCGCTGAGCATTTGCGTGAGACGGACTACGACCTGAAAGTCTTCACGAGAACGTTGCTTAATTCGCGTTTGTATCAGTTAAGTTCAGCGACGAAGCCGTCGAACGCAAACGATCTTCAGAACTTCTCTCACGCGGCGTACAAAACTCTTCCGGCTGAGGTGTTGCTCGACGCGATCTGTCAAAGCACGGGTGTCAACGAGAAATACAACGGCTGGCCCGACGGGTATCGAGCGATTCAAATTTGGGACAACCGGATGCCCTCCTATTTCTTCCGTATCTTTGGGAGACCAGTACGAGCGACCGTTTGTGAATGCGAACGGAGTAATCAGCCGAGTATTTCTCAGGCGATGCACTTACTCAACTCGCCGGAAATCGCAGAGAAAATCGGGCATCGCCACGGAACAGCACGACGTCTGGCAGCGTCATTCTCACCGAATGAAATTGTTGACGAATTGTACCTCATGACACTCTCGCGTTTTCCGACAGATGCGGAAAGAGATTTGATGCGACAAGCATTTGAAGAATCAAAAAACGACCATTTCGCAGCGACTGAAGATGTCCTTTGGGCGTTGCTCAACTCGAAAGAATTTGTGTTTAATCATTGACGTGTTTAATGATTTATGGATCGGCACAATTCTGCGATTGAGTTTGTGAATATTCATCACAAAGATCGAGCACAAGGATCGAAAATGTTTAGAATTTCGCTCGGCAGCCGAAGCAATTCGATGTGCAACGGTATTTCGCGACGCCATCTTTTGCGAGTTGGGACGTCTGGTTTGATTGGAGGGCTGACTCTCCCTCGTTTGCTGGAATTGCAAGCCAAAGCAGCTTCGCCTCAATCTGCAAAAGCCAAGTCGTGTATTTTCCTGTTTCTTGAAGGGGGGCCACCGCATCAGGATATGTGGGATCCCAAACCTCATGCACCGGTCGAAATCCGTGGTCCTTTTAGCCCGATCCCAACAAATGTCACGGGAACATTCGTCACGGATCAGTTGCCATTGTGTGCGAAAGTTGCTGACAAATACACGATTATTCGCAGCCACAGTCATCGTGTGAATGGGCACACGACCGGTTATCATTATGTCATGACGGGTCGAAAGCCGACCTTCGCTGATGGTGACAATCCAATCCCGAATAACGATTTCTTCCCATCTCTCGGCTCAGTCGTCTCTCGTGAATGTGGTCCACGTGGTGCGCTTCCCGCTTATATGAATTTGCCACACCCCATGGCTGCCGGAGGTCCAGGGTTTTATGGAGCTGAACATGCTCCGTTTGTCATTGAAGCTGATCCCACACAGCCTGATTTTGAAGTCAAAGACCTCCGCCCGCCGGATGGCCTGACGCAACAGCGTCTAGACGTACGGAAAAAACTTCTTGCTGGAATCGACAGCATCGAACGAGAACGGACTCGCGGACAAGCGAAAGTGATGTCCACCTATTACAACAAGGCCTACGACTTAATTGCATCCCCTGAGGCAAAGAAAGCCTTCGATATTCACTCAGAGCCGGACTCTGTCCGCGATGCTTACGGTCGCACTCAACTTGGCCAGTGCACACTCCTGGCGAGACGTCTCGTCGAGGGTGGTTGTCGGTTTGTGGGTGTTGACGCACCCGGTTGGGACGTTCACTTCAATTGTTTTCCCAGCCTGCAAACAGATCTCATTCCTTATGCCGATAGAGCTTTCAGCACACTTGTGACTGACTTGGAAGAGCGGGGGCTGTTAGACGAAACTCTCGTCGTGATGATGGGAGAGATGGGACGAACGCCCCGAGTCAATGCGAGGGCAGGGCGAGATCACTGGTCGATGGCACAAACGATTATTCTCGCCGGCGGTGGGATCAAACCGGGACAGGTCATTGGTGCGACTGATAAGCACGCTGCTGAACCGACAACCGAACCTGTTGGTGTCAACGACTTATTGTTTACGATTTCAAGACTAATGGGGATCGATCCCACGAAAACTTACCTCGGACCTTTAGGGCGTCCCGTCCCGATTGTTGATGGCGGGAAGATGATCCCGGGGTTGGTCTAACGCAGTTTTAAAAATGAAGTCCGCGAACAGTCTCGTGGAGATAAGCGATCCATGACATGAAAAGCATACTTCACGGACACAAGAAACACGAAAGTGTTCTAACGTAGTTTTGATAAAGAAGTCCGCGAACAGTCTCGTGGAGATAAGCGATTCATGACATGATAAGCATACTTCACGGACACAAAAAAACACGAAAGTGTTCTGGATGAAAATGCAAGTTCTATTTTGTGTTCAAAAGCTGATCGCCGCATCTCTACTGGTTCTCTCGATGACACCGAGAGTCCACGCTCAGACTCCGCCCGCAATTGGCTATATGTATCCACCAGGAGGTCCGTCGGGGGCAACGACGGAGGTTGTTTTGGGAGGCTATGACTGGACGCCAGACATGGAAGTCTTCGTTCTCGACCCTCGAATCAAGTTAGAGATCATTGAACCTGCTGGCCCCGTAATTGTCCCCGAGCCACCTTATTGGTTTGGCAAGAAGTCGCGTCGAGCACCCTTTCTACTGCCGCGAGAAGCCCGCGCCACTTTGACAATTCCAGCTGATGTTCCCCCAGGAGTTGTTCGTTGGCAAGCTGCCAATGCAAATGGAGCAACCGCAACTGGACAGTTCATCGTAGGAAGTGGACTCGAAGAAACTGAAGATGCAAATCGCTCGGTCCCGCAAATTCTGTCAAAGTTGCCGGTCACCGTTTCTGGTCAAATTCGAAAGGTCGAAGAAGTCGACAGCTATCAGTTCACAGCAACGAAGTCTGGACCTGTCTCATGCTCTCTGATTGCCCAAAACATTGGCTCCCCGCTAAATGCTGCAATAGAAATCTTTGACTCAAGTGGCAGCAAAATTTCCACGACTTTTGATACGGCTGGAAATGATACGGCTTTTACGTTTCATGCTCTGAAAGACCAGTCATACACGATCAAACTTTACGACCTCGATTTTCGTGGCAATCGGGCGTTTGTGTATCGCATGCTTCTTTCTGAAACACCGCGTGTGGTGGCTGCGATTCCTTCGGCGGGGCAACGAGGGACAACTCAGGAAGTTGAATTTATCGGATATGGAGTTGCCAGCGGGGAAGCGAATCTGGAGTCTGTGACGCGTCAAGTTTCCTTTCCCGAAGATCGCTCGCAAAGTTCGTTTTCGTATCAGCTTGAAACACCCTACGGTGCAGCCCCTTATTACACTTTGCAGCTGAGTGATATCTCTGAATCAAAAGAGATCGCCGAGCCGGTTCAAAAAATCTCTTCTCCCGAGTCTGTGACTGGGGTGCTCGACAAAAAGTTTGAAGAAGACGAATATCAAATCTCGGGAATCAAGGGAGAGGCGTGGATCATTCAGGCGATTGCTCAAGAACTCGGTTCTCCGCTGGATGTTGCGTTGTCGATTACTGATAAAGATGGGAAGGAGCTTGCTCGCAACGATGACGCCTTGAACACGACCGACGCTCTCTTGAACTTTACCGTTCCAGCTGACGGCGACTATCAGATTCGTGTCGCTGATTTCTCTGGACAAAGTGGCCGTCGTGACGCGGTCTATAGATTGCTCGTTCAGCCAACTCAGCCAGGCTTCTCATTTATCGTCCCGGAACTCATCAATGCACCGCTGGGAGAGAAAGCAAAACTCGCACTCAAAGTGATCCGGAATCCCGGCTTCAACGAGCCGATTTCCATTACATTTTCCAATCTTGCGGATGGTGTCACTGTCGCCGAAGATCTGGAGATTCCTGCTGGGAAATCTGCTCTCTCCGTTGAAGTCGATATCGCTGCCGATGCTGCGGTGACAGGTCGTTTGGTAACTCTCCACGGTCTTGCAACTCTCAATGACAAGGAGACCGTTCAGCAAACTTCAAGTCCAATCCTGATTGCAACTACAATTAAGCCTCCCTATTCAATCGATGCAGAGGGAAAGGATGATGTCACCAAATGGCCGCGCGGAACAACGTTTCCAGCTCCGGTTTTGATTGAACGTGAGCCCGGATTCGATGAGGTGATTCGATTAGAAATGGCAGCGAAGCAAGGTCGTCATCGACAAGGAATCCGTGGTCCGGAACTGGACGTCCCCGCAGGAGTCGGACGCATCCTCTATCCAGTCTATTTGCCTGAATGGTTGGAGACGACCCGGACCTCACGAATGGTCGTCAACGGAGTGGCGAAGGTCCGTGATCCTCAAGGAAACATTCGGTACTCACTCACCCGGCAGAAAACTCGCATGGGATTTTTGCCAACAGGCGCTTTGCTCAAAGTCTCAGCAGATCAGGAGGAATTTGAAGTCGCTTCCGGTGAAACGTTCAGCGTCCCAATTACAATTCGACGATCTCAGCAATTACAGGAACCGATCCTCGTAGAGATCGTTTCGAAAGACAGCAATTTTTCTGCTCAACCATTGACCATTTCATCCAAAAAACAACACGTTCAGCTACCAGTTGTGATCAAATCTCACAATGCTGCTTATCGCGAAAGTGAACTCACTATCCGGACAACAGTGATGCAATCGGAGAAATATCCGGTCATTTCGGAAACGACAGTGATCATCACTTCCATCAACGTTGCACTTACCGATGATAGAGGTAAGTAGGATTGGTCTCGGAATCTGAGTGTTTCCTCTCGAATACTGAGGAAATGATGACCCCATAAGTTTTTGGGCTGCTTCGCTAAGAAACTTGTGTTCTGGACATGAATCGCAACGCAGATGATGATCTCTTGAGAGATTAACTTTCTGACATATTATGTCAAAAACGGAGAGAGGAAAACGAGGTTCGGAATGCTGATGTTTTACAGGTTCAATCAGTTCGCGGTCAGCATGTTCGTCCAGGCATTCAGGCTGAGAACGCTGCTGGCATTGATACCAACATTCATGCTGGTGGGGTCAACTTTAAGTGCGACCGAACTGTCAGCGGCTCCTGTGATCTTTGATCGTGATGTTGCTCCGATTCTGGAGAATCATTGTCTACGTTGTCACAACAAGAGAGACCACCGTGGAGGTCTCTCGCTCCAGACTCGCGAAGCAACTTTTCAGGGGGGAGAGAGTGGTGCAACAATTGAACCGGGAGACATCACTTCCAGCTACTTAATTGACTTGATCACGCCGGATGACGGGGCAGCGGAGATGCCTCAAGAGTCGGCCCCGTTAAGCGAGAAGGAAATTTCTATCCTTCGAAAGTGGATTGACGAAGGAGCACAATGGCCAGAGAACGTCGAGCTCCAACTTCCATCGCTCTGGTCGCTACAACCACTTGAACATCCTTCTCCCCCAGAAATTACAAAAACTTCTGAAGACTTTCCGATTCGCAATCCGATCGATTCGTTTATTGCCGCTCGGCATCACGAAGCCGACTTGAAGCCGGCTCCGACTGCAGATCGACACACTCTCGTTCGACGCCTCTCTTTAGATTTACTCGGGTTGCCTCCCTCGCAAGAGCAGGTGGAGAGCTTCGTGAATGATGCCTCACCGGATGCCTACGAAAAGCTGGTGGATGAGTTTTTAGAGTCGCCACACTTTGGTGAACACTGGGGGCGCCACTGGCTCGATCTCGCTCGTTACGCAGACAGTGAAGGATACCTTGGAGACAGTGAGCGGCCGCATGCCTGGGTCTATCGTGAATGGGTGATTAACGCCATCAACGACGATCTTCCGTTTAATCAGTTCACCATTGAGCAACTGGCTGGTGACTTGCTGGAGAATCCAACTCTCGAACAGAAGATCGCGACTGGCTTTCACCGCAACACGCTACGCAACACGGAAGCAGGGGTTGATCTGGAGTTGTACCGCACGAAAGAAATCATCGATCGAGTCAACACCACCGGGATGGTCTGGCTTGGGCTGACGTTCGGCTGCGCGGAATGTCACGATCATAAACATGATCCTGTCAGCCAGAAAGAATTCTATCAGCTGTACGCATTCTTCAATAATGCTGATGAAGTAGGTGTCACAGCAACACAGCCTTGGGAAATTGCGGAATACGAAGAGGAACTGAAAAGTTGGGAGCCCGGTTGGGACGAACTCACTGCTGAACTGGCCTCGTTCGAAAAAGAGGGGCTTAGCGAAGAGCAACGCGAAGAGATCAATCAGATTTTCAGTAAATACAAGAAGTCAACGGACCTGAAAAAGCTGGTGAGCTATTACCGAACCGACGACACAGCCTGGAAAGCTTTCGAAAAGCGGCTGGTGACTCAACTTGGCAAGCGACCATCAAAGCCATCGACCAAAGCTCGAGCATTTGCGGAACGGAAAAAAGATCGCCGGGAAACGTTCATACATATTCGTGGTGTTTATAATCGCTCCGGAGAGAAAGTTGATCTGGATACCCCTGAAGCTCTTCCTCGATTGAGAGCACGTGCAGAGACACCTGATCGTCTGGATTTAGCATACTGGTTGTTTCACGAAGAGAATCCACTCACAGCTAGAGTCGCGGTGAACAGAATCTGGCAGCAGCTCTTCGGTGTCGGAATCGTTTCGACTCCGGGAGACTTCGGGAACAAAGGGGCTCCTCCGACCCATCCTCAATTGCTCGATTGGCTGGCGAGTGAGTATCGAACTCGTGGCTGGAGTCGCAAAGAGATGATTCGACTGATTGTTAACTCTTCGGCCTACCGAATGTCCTCAGAGTTCAGTTCGATTCCCGAGCAAAGCGAACTCAGTAACCAACTTCTTTGGCGACAAAACAGTTTTCGGGTCACAGCAGAATCGGTGCGAGATCTTCACCTCACTGCGAGTGGATTGCTGGACCGCACAATTGGTCGCAAGGGGATTCGACCACCACTTCCGGACTTCGTGACAGAAGTCGGACGTAGCGTCAAATGGCCAGTCAGCAAGGGAACGGAACGGTACCGTCGTGGGATGTATATCTTTTTCAAGCGAACGGTTCCTTATCCGATGTTGATGACGTTCGATGCATCCGATTCGGCGACGACATGCAGCCGTCGAGAACGGTCGAACACGCCGCTCCAGGCACTCACCCTTTTAAATGACCCGGTCTTCTACGAGTGTGCTGAGGTTTTGGGAGAGGAGATGGCTGAGGAAAATCAGGACTCTCCAGATTTGGCAATTCGCAAAATTTTCCTGCGATGCCTCGGAAGACCTCCGCGTGATGCGGAATTCAGATATCTCCTCGCTGCGTACAACGACTTGCTGCAGATCGATTCCCCCAGAAAAGATTCGGAAGAATCTGTACGTCACAACGCGATGACCGGCATTGCGAGGATTGTGATGAACCTCGATGAATTCATCACACGCAACTGATACAAATCGCCTTCTCCAAAGGTCTCCTCTACATGACAACTCCCACCGCCAGGCTTTTCAATCAACAGCGTCGAGACTTCTTCACATCATCAGCCAGCGGCCTCGGAATGCTGGGGCTCGCGTCACTTCTCAATGAGGATGGCCTGCTCGCAGGGGACTCTGCGCACCCACTCACTCACTTCGCACCGACTGCGAAGCGTTGCATTTGCCTGTTTATGGAGGGAGGTCCAAGCCAAATGGACCTCTTCGACCCCAAGCCTCGCCTGAATGAGCTTGATGGGCAACCGATGCCGGAGTCGCTGTTGAATGAAATTAAGTTTGCATTCATTCAGAAAGAGAGTGCGCGGTTAATGGGGAGTCCGCGAAAGTTTCAAAAGTACGGCGAGTGCGGAATGGACCTTTCCGATCTCCTGCCGCACCTGAGTACGTGTGTGGACGATATCGCTTTAGTCCGTTCCATGCATGGCGAACAGTTCAACCACCTTCCGGGGCAACTCATGATGCTCACCGGATCCCCTTTGCAAGGTTGGCCTTCTCTTGGTTCTTGGTTGACCTACGGGCTGGGTAATGAATCGAACAATTTGCCCAGCTATGTCGTCATGACGACATTGGGAAGAGGTCTCCCCGGTGGAGCAAATAGCTGGTCAAGTGGATTCTTGCCGTCGCAATATTCCGGTACTCCCTTTCGCAATCAGGGGAGCCCAGTTTTGAATCTGGAGAATCCGCAAGGTGTCTCGCGAGAATTTCAGAGAAGGAGTCTGCAGGCGATCAATGAGTTGAATCAACTGCGGTATGAGGAAATACGAAATCCAGAAGTTGCCAGCCGAATTGAAGCATACGAATTGGCTTTTCGGATGCAGCAAACAGCCCCCAGCCTGATTGACTTATCAGGAGAATCCAAAGCAACTCTCGAAGCATACGGACTTGATCGCCCCGACAACGAGAAGGGATCTACCGCAGGTTTTATGGGGTCTTACGCTCGAAATTGTTTGCTCGCAAGACGAATGATTGAACGTGGCGTGAGGTTTGTCACGCTCTTCCTTTCGACGTGGGACCATCACAGCAATCTCGATCGTGGACTGGAGCGATATACAGAGATTTCCGATCAACCAGTGGCAGCTTTACTGAAAGACCTCAAACAGCGTGGTCTGCTTGATGAGACCCTCGTGATTTGGGGAGGCGAGTTTGGCCGTACTCCGCTCGGAGAGAACCGGTCCAACTTCAAAACCGTCACTGGTCGCGATCATCATCCATATTCGTTCAGCATGTGGCTCGCTGGCGGTGGAGTTAAGGGTGGGCAAGTGATCGGTGAAACCGATGAAATCGGTTGGGGCGTCGCTGAAGATCCTGTTCATATTCATGATCTCCATGCAACAGTGCTTCATCAGTTTGGGCTCGACCACAAACGGTTGACCTATCGATTTCAGGGACGTGATTTTCGGCTCACCGACGTCGCTGGGAATGTCGTCCCGCAACTGATCTCCGATTCCGTTTAATTTGACATCGCTCAGGTTGAATCGAGCTGTTGACCAGCGGGGTTTGAGAGCGGAGTGCTCTTCATTATAGTAGTTTCAAGCATTGCTCTGCTTCAGACATTGCAGATACGTGAATGAACAAAGCAATATCGGCACATCAACAAGACATCCCTCAGAAAGAGTTTCGATGAGAGAATTGCATCTTCGTGTTTTGAGAAGTCATCCTGTTCTGATCCTCGCCCTGCTGATCTTTACGACACTCATTTCGACGCAGCGGACAGCGCATGCTGAGCACGACGGAAAGATTCAAATTCTTTTACTGGGTGACAGTACCACTGAGGGGAGTATCCCCCGAAAGATCAAGCCGGAAGGCCCGCACCTGGAGCAGGTCCTCGAGCAACTCCTCGCAGCGGAAGGTGATTTGCCACCGTGTCATGTCATTAATTCCAGCCTAAGCGGTGAATACATTCGCCGCTTATTTGATTCCGGTAGATATCAACGTGATGCGGAAAAACTACCGGGGCTCGATTACATCTTCATTCGATACGGACTCAACGACCGTGCTCGACGTGAAAATTTTCCGGTAAATTTCCCGAAGGACTTTCACGAACTGTTGAACAAACTTCGTGAAGATCATCCGCAAGCGCTGTTGATCCCGATGACAGTGATCCCGTTTTCGGACGAGGAAACGAGTAAGGAGATCAATGATCTTGTTCGTCAAGTTGCTGAAAAAGAGAAACTGGAAGTCTTTGACATTTACCCTCGTTATGCTGAGGAATTGACGAAGGGGTACAACATGCTGAATTATCGTCGCTACCCACTGTCGAAGGTTCCTGAAAAGTACCATGCACTCGTGAAGCCGTTTGTGGTCGGACCAAGTGTTGTGGTCATGGCAAACGAACTCGACGGAATCCTCGGACACCTTCCAGGTTGGGCAGGAGATCGTCATCCGAACCTCGCTGGTTACAATGTGATTGCTGATGAAACAGCGAAGTATCTTGCTGAAATCATTCGGAAGCGGGACCAGAAATAAGTTGCGTTGAATCGCATTCTTTCTGATGACTGAAAAGCTTCTCACTCAATTAATCTGAAGAGTTCGTCATGATTCGTGTTCTTGTATGCTGCGTCGTTTTTTCGAATTTCGCGGCGGTTGGCGGTGCTCAATCTACTGAGCGGCCAAAGCTGATTGCGTCGATATCAAAAGAAACGTTGTGGACGAATCGTGATGGCAACGGGGCGACGTGGTTTCATCCTCGGGCCTGCATGATGCCGGGGCCTGATGGGAAACCGATCGCCCTGATGACTCTCCAGGAAATCGGGGGATCCGATTACTTCGGGCAAGTCCATTGGTCAACTTCTTCGGATCTCGGCAAAACGTGGAGCGATCCAGAACCGATCGAAGCGTTAGGGCGAGATCCAATTCCCGGCCGTGCAGATGACTTGAAAGCGGCTGTCTGCGATGTGACACCGCAGTACCATCCGCAGTCTGATTCAATTCTTGCGCTGGGGCATGTCGTCTTTTACAAAGGGAAATACTTCGCACGTAAAGAACAGCTTTCGCGATATCCGGTCTATGTCACTCGTGACCAGACAGGGGAGTGGTCAAAAAGAAAAATTCTGGAATGGGATGACCCTCGCGGTAAAAACATCTACACCAACAATTGTGGACAACGGGTCGTTTTGCCGAATGGCGATGTGCAGATGTCATTCACGTTTGGTCCCGAGTCGGTAAACAGGATGGTTTCCGGGGTTCGCGCGTCTTTTAATGGAGAGGAACTGAAACTTCAGGAAGTTGGTCCTCCGTTAGAAAATCGTGTTGGACGAGGCCTGCTCGAACCGAGTGTGACGGAATTTCAGAATAAGTTTTGGATGACCATTCGAGCGGAAGATAACCATGGGTATCTCAGTTCCAGCGAAGATGGGATTCACTGGGAAGAGAAAAAAGCGTGGACTTGGGAGGACGGAACTCCCGTGAAGATGTCGACGACTCAGCAGCACTGGCTCACGCACAGCGACGGTCTGTTTCTCGTTTACACACGAGAAGACGAGTCGAACAAAAACGTGATTCGCTGGAGGTCACCATTGTGGTTGGCTCAGGTCGATGTCGAAAAGAAGTGCCTCATCAAGTCGACGGAACAAGTCGTGCTGCCGATCGTTGGCGATGGTGTCAACGATCCTGACAAGGTCGCCCTGATGGGGAATTTCAACATCACGCACGCCAGCCCAGATGAAGCTTGGGTGACTGTCGGAGAATGGATGCCTCGTGATGGTTACAAGGGAGACGTCCTTCTCGCACGTATCAAATGGGCAAAACCGAACAAGCTTCCACTCTGGTAATCTTCAGAACGGTTTGCTGTCGCTGAGTCCGGACAAAAGACAGGTTCTCACTGCCAATCAGGTTCTCACTGATTAAGACGGGATCCCAGAAGGATCTACCATCTCTTCAGTCTGGTGTCTGCAGCCGTATTGAAAGAGATGTGTGGAAACAGTCTTGTGGAAATGTGCTCTCCACGAAATGGAGAGCATTCTTCACATGCACGGAGAAATAGAGCATCTTTCGAGTTGGTTTGCAGGTTCTGCCTCGTGGCGAACAGCATTTTTACTAGAGAAATGCGTTCTTCACGGGCACACGGTAGAGCAAACTGCTCTAGAAGATGCAAAAGTAAGGCTCAACCGTCCTTACCAGCTTCAAGGATCGAGAGAAACGCTTTTTGTGGGATCTCGACTTCCCCGAATTGTTTCATCCGCTTCTTTCCCTTTTTCTGCTTCTCAAGCAGTTTTCGCTTTCGGGAAATGTCACCGCCGTAACATTTGGCGGTCACGTTTTTGCGGAGGGCAGAGATCGTTTCACGGGCAATCACGCGGGAGCCAATAGCTGCCTGAAGGGCGACCTCGAACTGATGTTTGTGAATTTCTTCTTTGAGCTTTTTGACCAAAGCACGACCACGACGTTCGGAACTGTCGCGGTGGACAATCGTTGCGAGTGCTTCGACGAGAGTTCCCTTCACAAGGATGTCGAGTTTGACCAGGTCCGCCGGACGGAAACCGATCACTTCGTAATCCATTGTGCCGTATCCACGTGTGATCGACTTCAACTTGTCATGCATGTCATAGATGATTTCCGCAAGTGGAAGTTCGTAGACAAGCTGAGCGCGGTCGGTGCCGAGGAATTCAGTGTTAAGATAAATTCCACGCCGGTCAGCACAGAGTTGCATGACCGAACCGATTTTGTCTGCCGGGAGAATAAAGGTCACTTTTGCGATCGGTTCGCGAAACTCGTCGATGTTTCCAGACTCGGGAACATCAGCTGGGTTGTCTAATTTGTGCACTTCACCTGAATTCAATTTGAGTTCGTAGGTGACGTTTGGAGCTGTTTGAATCAGACCGACATCAGCTTCCTGCTCGAGTCGCTGTTGAATGATCTCCATGTGGAGCATTCCAAGGAAACCGCAACGAAAACCGAAGCCGAGCGCGTCGCTTGTTTCTGGAACGAACGAAAAGCTCGCGTCGTTCAGTGCCATGCGATCCAGTTCGTAACGGAGTTTTTCGAAGTCGGTTGCATCAATGGGATACATCCCGCAAAAAACCATTTGCTTAGGTTGTTTGTAACCCGGAAGCGGTTCTGTTGCCTGATTTCCTTGAAGGGTGACCGTATCCCCGACGTGAATATTTCCGAGCTCTTTCTCGCCGGCGATGATATATCCCGCCTGGCCCGGACCGAGAGACTGGCAGGCTTCCATGCTTGGGCGGAACTGTCCAATCTCGATCACGTCGTGAACTGTTGCTCCCCGCATGAAACGGATTCGGTCTTTCGACCGGAGGGTTCCCTCGACAATACGAACATATGTAATCACACCACGGTAGTGATCGTATTTACTGTCAAAGACAAGCGCTTTTAAGGGAGCCTCTGGATCTCCTTTCGGAGCAGGGATGCGTTTGATGATGGCTTCGATACAGTCTTCGATCCCAATTCCCTGTTTGGCGCTCACCCTGATAGCGTCGGATGAATCCAGACCGATGATGTTTTCAACTTCTTCAAGGACTTCTTCAATACGTGTGACAGGCAGATCGATTTTGTTGACAACCGGAATGATTTCCAGGTCGGCTTCAATGGCTGCGTACGCATTGGCGACAGTTTGAGCCTGCACGCCTTGAAAAGCATCTACGACGAGCAAAGCACCTTCACAAGCTGCCAAACTTCGTGAAACTTCATAGTGAAAGTCGACATGACCGGGAGTATCAATGAAATTCAGCTGATACATATTCCCTTCGTATTCGTAATCGATCGCAACGGCCCGTGCCTTGACTGTAATCCCACGGTCCTTCTCGACGTCCAAGTCGTCCAAAACCTGTTCGTGGAAATCTCGTTCTGTGATAGCTCCGCTTTTCAACAGCAATTGATCGGACAGCGTACTTTTGCCATGATCGATGTGAGCGATGATTGAAAAGTTGCGAATAAATTCAGGTTTCATAGTGTTCAGTTGGTCAGCACTTTCTTCGGGAAAGCGGATGGTGATCAGTGGGTCGGCTGACCTGACTTCCGAAGATTCAAGGCACGTTGCGAAAGGGGCCGAATCCTACATTATATCTATCCAGACATAAATGGAGCAATGTGACTCATCGACATTCTCTGTTCTGGATTTTCATGCTCTTTTTGTGGAGGCGATTGACATTCGGTAGCCCGCATTGCGATGCTGTTACTTCTGAAAAATCACTCGCTGACAGTGAATGTCACAAAGTATTGCGGATAAATAACTTATGAAAGCTTTAGCTGTCAATCCGAAGCAGGAGAATAGCGCACACGTTGTCGAAATTGACGCTCCCAGCCTTGATCTCATCCCGAATGGAAGAGGAGTTCTTGTAAAAACTCTGCAAGTTGGAGTCGATGCCACCGACGCTGAGATCAATGAGGGTTTATATGGACAGGCTCCCGAAGGAGATTCTTTTCTCGTTTTAGGGCATGAAGTTTTCGGAATCGTCGAAGAAGTCGGGCCGGCTGTCACGCATGTGAAACCGGGTGATTATTGTACCTGTACGGTGCGTCGTCCCGGACCAACGATGTATGACACCATCGGCCGCAACGACATCACCAGTCATGATGAATACTACGAGCGGGGCATCAATCTTCGGCACGGATTTATGACGGAGAAATTTGTCGATGACGCCGAATTCGTCGTCAAGGTTCCGGTTGGACTGAAGCATCTTGGTGTTCTTTCAGAACCTGTCAGCGTGTGTGCCAAAGCGATTGAACAGGGGTATCTTGCTCAAACTCGACTGCAAGTTTGGAATCCACAGCTGGCATTCGTGACAGGGGCGGGGCAAATTGGATTGTTAACCGCGATGATGCTGCGATTGCGAGGTCTCGAAGTTTACGTTCTTGCGCGCACTCCGAATCCAGGACTGAAGGAAGAGATTTGTGAAGGGTATGGCGCCCATTACATCAGCACTAAAGAAGAGGAGCCCGCTGACCTCGTTCAACGTGTTGGCGCTCCCGATCTCATTATTGAAGCGACTGGCAGCAGCTATGTCGCGTTCAACTCCATGCAATACCTCAACAGAAATGGGGCACTTGTCTGGACGAGCGTGACCGGCGGAAAGAATACGATTACAGACTTTCCTTCCGATCAGGTGAACCTTGAGTGGGTCCTTGGGAACAAGTTGCTTGTTGGCAGCGTGAATGGAAATCGCGACCACTTCAAAAAGGGAATCGCTGACCTGGCAATGGCTGAAGTGATGTTCCCGGGGGTGACACAGAGAATCCTGACGACTCCCATTGATGGTTTCGAAAACCCGACGGAGATCATCGACAAACTCACCAACGATAAGTCCGCGATCAAAGTCTATGTGAATATCTCTAGAACTGATCCTGAAACTTGAAATTGCTCTCTCAAACGTTGTGGAAAGCGACCATTGCAGTAGTTTTCGGACTGGTTCTAAAGATTCCTAACGTTTCGCGCAATCAGTTTTGCCATTAAAATTTGATTCGAATTGAAGAGTCCAGTCAAAAGTAATTCGAAATGAATGCTTATTCTGAATCACGTCCAGAATTCGACTTTATTGACTGGATCAAGAAGCAAGCTACATCCCGGCCAGAGGTGAAGCTGGGAATTGGCGATGACGCAGCGATCCTTTTGCAGCAACCGGACAGGGAATGGGTCACGGCGATTGATGTGATCACCGAAGGGGTTCATTTCACATCAGAGACACCTCCGGCGTTGATCGGTCGCAAGGCTTTGGCAATCAACTTGAGTGACATCGCAGCGATGGCTGCCGAACCGGTCGCTGTTTTTCTTGGGATTGTTCTTCCGAAATCGCGTGGGCGAGCCTATGCAGAACAGCTGTACGCCGGCATCTTTGAGATTGCCAGCGAGTACAATGTGACGATTGCTGGCGGAGACACCAACAGCTGGTCGGGACCACTCGTCTTGAACGTCACAGTAATGGGAACTGTCGAGCAGGGAAAAGCGATCTTGCGATCTGGAGCGAAGGCTGGTGACTGGATCTTTGTCACCGGACCTCTGGGGGGCTCATTGGCATCGGGACGTCATCTCACATTCGAGCCAAAAATCAGAGAAGCAAAAATTCTCGCTCAAAATTTTCGTATTACATCGATGCTCGACATAAGTGACGGGCTCGCAAGTGATGCGAGACATCTCGCATCGCAAAGTGGTGTCGGAATTGTCATCGATTCCCAGAGCCTTCCAATCAATGCAGATGTGAACCCCGAACTGCCCAAAGCCGAACGAATTCGGCACGCGATGTCTGATGGTGAAGATTTTGAGTTGTTGCTGACCGTCTCTCCGGAAGAGGGCGAGAGACTTCTTAGCGAGGGCATCCTGCTCGGTCTCAACGTTACCAAAATCGGCGAGTGTACTGAGGAAGTCGGCCTGAATCTGAAGATCAGCGACAAACTGACCGATTGGCCTCGTGGTGGTTGGGAGCACGAAGTCTAATTGGACAGGGATTTATTGAATTCTTTGAATTGAACTGATTCCAAAAAGGAGAGATGTAGACAAAGGCTGGGGCAATTTTTGAATCAATCCATCCTATACCGGATTTTCAACAACAGCACTGTTGAACCAACGCATCATTTTTTATGAATGTGTCCAGCAGGTTATGGGGCTGATCGAGAGTCGAAATGTTGAGAGTCCCGGTTTTCATGAATTGTCAATCCGTGTCCGTTGACGCACTCGCTGAGACTTGCTGTGATTGCGTGCTGCAGCCAGAATTATTATGCGGCGAACTGGTCTTTTAGCATTTTCGATGCTTCTCGCGCCTGTGAAAGTCACCCTCACGGGCACGACAAGCGCTGAAAATGCTCTAAAATGAAATCGTCCTCATTCGTTGGATGTGCGGTCACCGATTCAGACCAGAAAAGTATTCGTATTTCTCGTGCCTGTAAAGAACCCGTATATCGTATCCGAAAATGCTCGAGCGTAAGAGCGGATTTAACGAGTTGAAGTAGTGAAGAGTTATTGAACCGGAGAACAAAATGTCTGTAGGATTTGGTATCGTCGGAACTGGGATGATTGCCCAGTTTCACGCAAAAGCCATCGAGGCGATTACAGGGGCATCGTTAGTCGCCTGCTTCGATATGGTTGGAGAACGGGCGGACGCATTCGGAAAAGAAAACGGATGCAAGGCGTATTCCAATCTTGATGAAATGTTGGCAAACGAAGATGTACACGTAGTGACTATTTGTACTCCAAGTGGTGCTCACCTTGACCCGGCAGTCGCTGCGGCAAAAGCGGGGAAACATCTTCTTGTCGAGAAGCCTCTGGAAATCACATTGGATCGATGTGATCAAATCATCAACGCCTGCAAAGCATCGGGAGTGAAACTGGGGGCGATTCTGCCGTCTCGGTTCAGTCAGGCAAACATGGCTTTGAAAGAAGCGATCGAGCAAGGTCGTTTTGGAAAACTGACTCTGGGCGACACCTTCGTGAAGTGGTGGCGCTCACAAGAGTACTACGACAGCGGCGGATGGCGCGGAACCTGGGCGCTCGACGGCGGCGGAGCGTTTATGAATCAGGCGATTCACAATGTCGACTTGCTCCACTGGTTTATGGGCGATGTGTCGCAAGTCATCGGAATGACATCAACGATTGCTCACGAACGCATCGAAGTCGAAGACGTTGGAGCAGCGACAGTCAAATTTAAATCCGGTGCTATCGGCAACCTGGAAGCAACAACATGTGCGTTCCCAGGACTGCTGAAGAAAACTGAAATTCATGGGACGACCGGATCGGTCATCATCGAACAGGATTCCATCCTGCTTTGGGAGTTCGAGGAAAAACGGCCAGAGGATGAAAAGCTTCTGGCAGAATGCGGAGCAGGGAACGAATCGACAGGCGGGGCTTCCGACCCGAAGGCGATTTCCTTTGTTGGACATCAAAAACAGTTTGAAGATTTCGTTGCTGCCATCAACGAAAATCGAGAACCGATGATTGATGGATACGAAGGCCGCAAGAGTGTCGAGGTGATTCTTGCGATTTATCAATCATCATGGGAAGGCAAACGAATCGATCTTCCACTCGCTAGCGACCCGGTAAGACCTGAGTAAGGTTCGCAATTTCAAGTATGGAGGAGGCTCACATTTGTGAGCCTCCATTTGTGTTCAGTATGCTAGTTCTGACGCGAGTTGTTGGACAATCAATGCTCATCGAAGATGTGCAGCTGAGACTGGAGTACGCCGACGCTCGTTCCATCATCTTCTCGTTGGAAAAACTGAGCGGAGGACGAGAAACCAAAGTCCGCATTCAACGGCACCAGATTGTTGACCTCTGTTACAACGTCAAGCTACAGCTCATTTCCGTTGAAGGTCAGTCAGCTAGAATAGGGTTGGAACATCCGCCAAGTGTTTCTATTCAACGGTTTGAAGACGAGAGTCCCCAGGATTAATCTGGTCTCGCGTTCTCAGTTTTGATGATGAAGCGTGAAGAACCATTCTCACAAAAAACTGGACATCACACAGGATCTCTGGACGGCTTGAATTCCAATGCATCGAGAAGAATCACGTTCAAAGACGCTGATCTTCCATCTCTTGATGTGTACAATTCGCAAACAAATCCATATTTCCAGAGCAAATCCAATGTTGGCTTTTCTGTTCTTCCCTTGGGCGGAGAGGCGATGAAATTAAACAAGTGACCTTAACGGGCTCGACAAACATTGAAGATGCTCTCAGCTCGATTTCCAGGCAGACTTTTTAGAACTGGTCTCAAAACTTGCTGTTCACTTCTCCGGCACAGAGAAAGGTTGCAATTCCATAGGTTTTAAGACTGCTTATAGGGCAGTTTGCTCTGCCGTGTGCCCGTGAAGAACGCATTTCTCTGGTAAAAACGCTGTTCGCCACGAGGCAGATCCCGCAAACCAATTCGAAAGATGCTCTAATGGTAGACCTGACAAATAAAGAAATACTGATCGGCATCACCGGGGGGATTGCAGCTTACAAGGTTGCAGAACTGACCAGCCAGCTTGTGCAGCAAGGAGCCGGAGTGACCGTTGTGATGACGGACTCTGCACAAAAGTTTATCGGGAAGACGACATTTCAGGCTCTCACCGGGCGTCCAGTCTACACAGAACTGTTCGAACCACAGGAACACTTCATTGGTGAACACATCGGGTTGGCTCGCCGGGCGGATGTATTCCTGATCGCTCCAGCAACGGCGAATGTCATCGGACGAATGGCTCATGGGCTCGCTGATGATTTGCTCACCACACTTGCTCTTGCCGTCACTTGTCCTGTTGTGATTGCTCCAGCGATGAACAATGAGATGTGGTCCAAACCAGCCGTGCAGAGAAATCTGAACCAGCTTAAAGAAGATGGCATCCAGATGATCGGTCCCGACGAAGGCTGGCTCAGTTGCCAATCGATCGGCCCCGGAAGAATGTCTTCACCAGATGCGATCTTGAAAACTCTTGTCGACCTGCTTGGTTGATCACTTCAGGTATTCCGCGATCTGTTTATGCACGTCATCTGACTGGCGAATGATCAACGTTTTGCTCTCGGGATCAAAAGTTACGACTCCTGCCCCTCCGTGCGCATCCCAGCTCTCCGGGGCAATTTTCGACTTCAGTTCGCTACAAATCTCCTCAAGACCGCTTCGCTCAAATGATTTCCCTTCAGTCGAATACAATCTGATTTTATGAGACTCTGCACATCGTGGTTTCGACGAGATGACAATCAAGCCGTCGTGCTCAGAATACCCCAGCCCCAACGGGGTGAGGAGCAATGCCAGACCAGATTTTACCATGATTGCCTCTGATGTTTTGAGCGTCACTATTGTCTGATCGGAGACGCCAGCTTCATCCAGTCCTTGCTGGTCAACGTAAAACTGAATTCCGGTTTGCTGACGTATCTGAGTTAGTGCATCGAGGAGTGTGGCATTATTGAGTTCAAACTGGACCGATGTATTCAGTTCTTTGACTCCCGCAGTTCTTCGAGGAGTTTTCGTAGTGAGGCTTTCAGGCTTCTTTCCGAGGCGGACATCCCGGAGTTCCCGAAGCAGCCATTCTATTTCGTCGTGAACTGCTCGAACTTGGCGGACGACCAGACTGTTGGTGGTCGAGTGTGAGGTGATGGCCCCGGGACCACCAGATGTCGCCCAGCTGTGAGGGGCGACGACCGACTGTAGCAACTCAATCAAGCTGACTAATTCCAGGTTTGTCTCTATTGCGTCACCGGTAAAATCTACAACATGATAAACGACGACAAGGTGCTCACCTTCGGCTTCTTCTGAAGATGTAATTTTCAGGACTTCATCTTCAATCATTGAGGTCAAGCCGAGGCTCCGAAGGACGACGTTCAAGCCGGTTGAGACCGAGACTTGATCCAGATGCACTGTGATAGGATCGTTTGAGGAGATTCCAGCCTCCGCTAAGGCAGCGACGTCAATCACAATGTTAATGCCTGCGTGATTCGCAATATGTTGGATCAACTCTATAAATGGTCGATCTTCAAAATCCAACGAGATCAACTGCTGTAGATTTTTGCCAATTTTCTCCTGATGCGTTAAAATCTGTTGTTGTTTCGCGAGTTGAAGCAGCGACTGTTCAATAACGTTATTCTTGTTATGAAAAGTGGAAGAGGCTTTCTGAACAAGATGGTCAAAGTTTGTATCTGGCTTGCCTTCTAAGACTTCTCGCAGTAGTTCAAGCCGTTGGTTTGTCTGGTCCTGTTGAGCTTGCGGAGCAATGATCTCAAGTTGTTGACTCTTCGGCTTGAACTGAGCCGTCGATTTTCCCAACTCCCAGGGAGTTGATTCTCCTCTTAGAAACTCAATCAAGGGCTTCAGGCGTTCCTTGGGATCATTGAATTGGCGAGGAGCCTGATAAAATCCATCATGATTGAGGAATCGTGAAAGGTCATGGACTCTCGTTACGCGATGATGAGTCGCTTTCAGCTTCGAAGTGACAACGAAGTTTCCATCGTCAATGTAAAACGAAGCTCCGTACGGTTCCAGTATGAGTCGCAGGCAGGATTTCAGGCTGATTCCCTTAACCTGAAGGCTCAGTTCATGCTGTAGAGAAATTTCCGCTTTCCGGAGCGAGATCTCGTCAATAACAAGGCAGTTCTGAAGCTGTTGCTTCCCGATCTCATCAAGTGCTTCATCAAGACTGACACCGACGTAAGTGAAGTCAATCGGTTGTTTCAAAGAATCTTCGAGAAGCCTGTTCAACTCATCTGGAGTTCGGGTCACGTCCTTTTTGTTGACAGAGCTCCCGGGATCATTTCTCGCATCCAGTGGATTGAGTGCTATATTATTCCCTCGCATCTGAATCGAGTTTTTATCGAGATCCCATTCAAACTCATCACACGTCATGAATGTTTGCACATCGTCCGTTCCGCTCCCGTCATTGAATTTGACATGACCAATCGCCTTGATGAAGTTTGGTGGTTTTGAGAGTGCGTCAGCCAATACATCGAATCGAAGCTCAATCTCATCTGCCCGAAGTATGGCTGTGGACTCTGCGCGGCGAATTTGAAGTTGGCCTTGTTTTAATCTGATCGATTTTGAAGTTGAATCAAGCTGCATGCTCTTTGCGTTGGCAGAGAAATTTCCCTGTTCGATGTGTATTTGATATTTCTTTTTATCGAGAGGAGTTGTGGAAAGATTGTTGAAGTCCGATTCATCCAGTGTGAGCTCTCCAGTCACTCCGGCATCACTCTCCACGCCCACACCGAAGATGACATTCTTGGTGGAATTCTTCTCCTTGTGGTCCTCAACTTTCGCTTTTTCATTCAGCTTGCCTGGTCCCTCAGCTTGATAGTCTTGTGGTGATTGCAGTTTGGTTTCGACTGCTCGATTGTCTTGTGGTGGCTCGCCTGCAAAAACTTGTACCAGTGAAAAGCCGATCCCGATCACCATTAACGGGATGATGAGCATGACGACTGCATGGCGTGGTCTTCGAGAAATCGTCGCCCGTTTTTGCGAACTCAGTTGCAGGACGTGTTCGATTCGTGCGAGAAGTTCCATCTTCTGGCCTCCAAAGTTTAGGGAAAGTAGACTGTTGAACCATCTGGGGGAGAGTGTTTTCGTTTGTGATTGTTCAAGCAATCGTAGAGCAACCTGCTCAAGTGCTTTGGCATACGAAAGGTTTGAACCAAGCATGCGAACAGATTCTGCATCGCAACAAAGTTCGCGTTCAATGCTGATACGTTTTGAAATCCACCATACCGCCGGGTGAAAGAAGAGCAGGGTCTCAGCGATTCGCTGAACCAGGATCACCCACAAATCGAAACGCCGAATGTGCATCAGTTCATGGACAATGACCGCTTCCAGCGTTTCGGGAGTGAGCTGAGTTGTCCAACTCAGTGGGATAAGCACCATCGGACGCAAATATCCAACAACAATCGCCTCATTCACTTTAGCAGAGAGAAAGAGGCGAGGAGTCACCACCCATTTCTGACTCAGTGTAAAAGACTCGATACGCGAAGAGATTCCCGCATCGAGTGTCGATCGCGAAGCTGAGATGCTGACAATCCAAAGAAATCCAATGAGCAAACGACATGAAAACAGTAAGACTCCCAGTCCCCAAGTTAAGACAATAAATTTGGGGTAGGTTTGATAATTTGTAAGTGGAGTGAGTTCTGCGTCTTTTGCGTCGCTCGTTTGTTTTGAGGTCGATGTCGAAATTTGACCTCTTGAGTGTACTTGAAGACTCTGACTGACCGAGTCAACAGGCTCGTCTCGGTTCCAGTTTGAAATGATGTACGGCAGGTCTAAAATGCTGATTGAGATTTGCGATGCTGAACTTTTTTCAGAGATCACTGTCGAGGCCGAAGATGCCTGCTGACCACGTTCGAATTGTTGAGCTGAAGTGACGAACCATGTGAAGACTGGAAGCAAGAGAACTACCCATAACCCAGTCACAAAAATCCCATAACGAAGAGCAGGGGATTTCGCACGAAGAATTTTTTGCAGGTTCCAAAGTAAGAAACCGACGAGGACGCCTTGCCACACTGCGTGGAATAAGATTAACCACAGATTGTGCAGCAAGTTTTGATCAAGTTGGGAAAGGGGGAACATCAGTGGCATTCCTTGCAGGTGGAATCAAAAGAAAACGAGGTTAACTTTCCTGATGTTCATCAATCGCTTGACGGATTTGATCCAGTTCTTCTTGAGTGAGTTTTCCACTCTCCACAAGGTGAGCCACTAACTGACTCGCAGAGCCTTCGAAGGCACGGCCAACGAGGTCGCTGAGCAATTCGGAGAGCGTTCTGCGTTTTGCAACATTTGCCGTATACAAAAATGCTCGCCCCTGCTGTTTCCGTTTCAGCAGTCCCTTCTCGACCATCACGTTCATCAGACTGGCGACGGAAGTGTATGCACGCTCTTTGCCATCTTTGTTCAAACTTTCCTGAACGTCACGGCTCGAACACTCTCCACAACTCCAGAGAATTTTCAAGACTTCCAACTCCCCCGGAGTGGGATTTACCGAACTCGGTCTGGACATGTCGACTCCCTTTGACAAACGGCTTTATGTCTACGGTTTAAGCCGTAGGTTGATACTACTGTTTAAGCAGTAGATGTCAAGAGGGACTTTGAACGCCCGCGAGAGTGCCCGTCAGAAATGTTATTGTGGAACTAATGGTGATATGGATGAGTGCGTCGATTGATACGTCTTCATAGCATGTGCAAAAACAGGTTCAAGCTGACTGGCCTGAGCCATCTCCCTGGGAGTGATCATTTCTCGATTGAGAGGGACAGGCCCGGCTTCGTAGTACTTGATAGTTTCTTGGTATGGTGACCAGTTCAGGTCGCCCAATTTGACGAGTTGGCCAAGTTGCTGGCCGGTAGCAGTCTTGTAAGCCTTGTAGATTAGCTCGGAACAGTAGATTGCCTCATCATCCATCCTGTACCTCGCGTCGTAAGGTCGGCCAAGAAATGTTTTGACTTGCTTAATGGTCGCTGGGACATCTTTCTGGAACTCTGTTCTGAAACGATACACAGCAAACCCCTGGTTTCGTCCACGAAAAATGAATTCTCTGAGTGGTGACATTTCCACATCCCGAAACGCTTCGTAGACAACCCATTTCCCGTTCTGCTTCGAAATGATCCCACAGTGCGAATAGGGAGAGTCGGAAACCCCTTCGATGGCGTTGACCAAACGAGTACGGGGAAGGGACTGAAAAATGATGTCTCCTTCATGCGGTTCATAAATCCAGTAAGCCCGGTAAGCTGGACCGAAGACCCAGGCGTAAACAATTAAAGCGACCAAACCGCACACGAGAAGAGTGCCGGCGAAGATTTGTCGGTCTTTTCGCGTTCGTTTTTGTCGTGCTGTGAGACTCGCTGAGGAGATCGTTTTCCTCCCATGAGATGTACTTCACGACTTTGCGAAAAGTTGTGAGCGGTCTTGGAATGCCTTGAATTCGAGGGCGTTTCCAGAGGGATCAAGGAAGAACATTGTCGCCTGCTCGCCAACTTGTCCTTCGAAGCGGATGTATGGCTCGATGACGAATTGAATACCTGAATTTCGTAATCTCTCCGCGAGGTTTTTCCAGTCGTCCATGTCTAACACGACGCCAAAATGGGGAACCGGGACGTCGTGACCATCGACTGGATTCAGGTGATTCCGCTCCTCTGCAGCAGCCATGTTGGGGCGTTCATGTGTCACGATTTGATGACCAAATAGATTGAAATCAATCCAGGTCTCGTCGCTGCGACCTTCAGGGAGTCCGAGAGTTTCTCCGTAGAACTTGCGTGCTTCTGCAATATCACGAACGGGAAAAGCCAGGTGGAATGGAGTCAGGTCGGACATTGTTTTCGGTTCTCGCAGAGGTGAAGTCACAAGCAAATTAGAACTGAGCCTGACACCTGAAGTTGCTCTCTCAGATATCGAGAGAAGTTACTCCTTCAGAGATTACTGGGCTGATTCTATTCAAAGAACGTCGATGTTCCCAGACCCTTGCCGGCGTCTGCGCCAAAAATGTATCGAGGTAGTTTTGTGTTCGCCAGCCTTCTGTTTACCCCCTCGAGCATCAGTTCATCAATCGCAGACTGTGCAGACTGACCCGGTTTGAGTCGAACTAAGTACTGGTCCAGATTCCCGACACGGCTGATTGTGCTCCAGACTGTCGTTCCTCCAGATCGATACGAAAATATGATTGAGACTGATTTGCGAGTGACAGTTTCTGAAACGGTCCGGTCACCAATTTTTGAAAGATTTGCCGTTCCTTCTGACTTTAGAGAGAGTTCTGCGGTCAAGGAAATGTTCGCATTCTCGGCAACCTTTGATTCTGCCGCCTCTAATTGCTTTGCAACGAGATCCTTGGCGGTCGACTTGAGTGGTGCCAGCAGTGCGTCATTCCCAATCTGAACATCCAGACTGACTGAATCACCCGGTTTCAAAATCGCCTTTTCGTTTAATCGGTCGCTATCGAGTTTGGATTCGATCCCAGAATTTGGAACTTCAACGGTCCGCACGAGAGCACGGGTATTGGGAACTTGAGCAAAGCAAAGTTGTTCTGTGGTTTGGAAACCGGGCAAGATGATGTTTTTCGTATCGTAACTCCAGACAACCGCTTGCAAGGGACGGCTCAACAATTGAGAGCCGTTGATTAACAGGTAGTCTTTTCCGGTCCAGGCAAGGCTGTTCGGGCGATCCGGAATCGGGATTTCTTCAGCTTCTCCTGTTGCAGTGTTATAAATTCGCACGGTCTTGTTCGCCTTGGTATCAAGCCCGATAGCGAGGGACTCGCCATTGGGATGATATGCAATGGATGCCAGCGCCCCTTCAAGGGGCGAAATCCCTAATCCTTGCCCTGTTCGGCTCTCAAACATTGCCAGATCGCTGGCACCTAAAATGCTTCCTCGAACAATTGCCAGCTGCTTTCCACCGGGGCTGATCGCGAAGTCGCTGACCTCTTTCAGGCTCCAGACTGGTTGCAAGCCCGGCAGGCTCCAAACGACGAACTGGTAGTTCTGACTGAGGGTTGCAACGTGATCGGAATCGATGAACTCAACACGTTTTATTTCACGGTGACCTTTGTCAGCTGCGTCCCGGAATGGTCTCCAACCGACGATGTGGCTGCCATCGTTTTGAAGTGCATAAAGGTCCAGCCTTCCGTTTGTGCGATGCTGCTCGACAACCGCGAATTTTCCATCTGGAGAGATGCTGTGTAATTGGGCTGAGAAAGGGATATTCAGCTTGGCAACCTCATTTCCTGAAGCGTCGAATGCGATCAGCTCCGATGATTCTGCAAGAGGCTGTGGCTTTTCGTACGTGAGCCCGCGGCTCTCGTAAATAGATCGGGTACTTTCGTAACTCGTAATCAGCGGGTCATCAAGATCCTCCTTAATTCCAGCTCGAACAGCGACAACAGGGTTAGCTCCCCGTGCGAGTGCAATATCACGGACTGTTCCCGAAGTTGTGATTTTGATCGACGCAGGAATCGCTGCTGATTGGAGCGGATCAGGAACTGCAGACCACTGTTCGACGGCGATTCCTTCTTGAGCTTTGGTGAGGTCAACAGCGGTTAACGGTGGGAGTTCCGCATCACTGGCAAAGCCGCCTGCTGCAGCGGAGGCTGCCCCGGCGAGCAAGACTTCTTCTGTGAACGTGGTGGCGTCGAGCTGTGGATCGCCTTTGTCTGTTAGCACACTGAGGATCCAGGTTGGCCCCATGATCTTGCGGGAAGGGACAAAGTCGACACCAGCTTGCTTGGGGAAACTGAAAACGAGTTGCTTTGCTTCGGTGTCAACAATTCCCAACGAATGTACCAGCCAGCGACGACCATCTTGAAAAGACTCCAAGGTGCGAGACAGATAAACCGGGTTGAGTTGGTCTTTCAGAATAGGAGAGAGTTCAAAATCAGCTGAAACTTTTCCTGTTGGCAGATCCCAGACAAGCATTCTCGAATACTTCTGTGTTCCACCAGAATAGATGTGAACGCCGTAAATTGCGGAAAACTGAGTCCCATCGCTGGAGAAGCCGAGGGCTTCGAGTTCGTGCACTTTTGTTTTGCCTTGCGGTTCAATCGATCCAACGACTGCCCCATTGTCCAGGTCGTAAATATCGATCCGCTTCTTCAGGAAGTCACCATCGATCGCGACATATTTCCCCCCCGGGCTGAAAGCATGTCCATAACTTGGATTGAAGTTCTCCCCTCCACTGATTTCGTGAACAAGTTTTCCAGAAGGAAGGTCCCAAACCTTAATGCCTTTGTGGACATTTGAAATTGCCACAAGTCGGTGTTTCCAGATTGCCAGTGACAAGATGTTGAACTTGTTCGCCTCCGCGACAGAGAGTGAACCGAGAGATTTTTTCGCTTTAAGATCCATCACTTCTATGGTCTTGGAACCGGAAGTTGCCATCGCCAGGTACGAGCCATCATCAGAAAGTGCTGCGACAGGAGGAGCCCCTTTGGTAGGGACTTCAGCTATCTCTTTGCCCGTTGTCACATCGTAAACGGAGTAGTGATATTTTCCATATGTCCCTGAGTGAACTGCCACGTACGGGCTTGGCGAGACAGGAACGAGAAAAGCAGTTCCTCGAAGTCCGCTCTTATCCAGCTTGATTCTGAGCGGCTTTCCCTGCTCAAATTCAACAGTGTTTTCTCCGGGGTCTGGTGTGACAGACCAATTCGCAGACCGGTTGAGCGTCAGGCCTTCTGCCTCGGCCTGAGCCGTCTCTGTTGCCGAAGGTGGTGTAAATCCTGACGGGCTCTTTGAAGGTGAAGAAGACTCTTTCGCAGGTTGAGTTACGTTTGAAACCGTCTGAGAGCCTGGCTGTTCGTTCTTTCCAGCATTCGCGTTGCCTGTTGGTGTCTTGAGAGGGTTCGGAGCATTCTCTTCCAGAGGTTGGTTCTCGCCAGCTGCGATGTTCGGCTCATCGTTCTTCCCTCCGCCAGAACTGAGGAAAAAGATCGCTCCGCCGCCGACGATTAGAACGAACACGGCTGCTAAGATGCCGATGAGAAGTCCGTTAGACGAGGATTGCTTCTTTCGTTTGCCAGAGCCTTTTCTGCGACGAATCTGGATTCGCTCGCGGCACGTTTTGCAGCGACCCGATTTTCCCGCCATATGGTCGGGGTATCGATTTCTGGCTCCGCATTCCGAACATTCAACAGTTATCGGCATCGTCGACTCCGAGTGTGCAAGACGTCGTAATTCCATGATCGCAGTGTCGCTGACGAATGTCAGTGAACTGCTACCTGAATAATGGCGAGTCTGCGGACTTGATGCAAGTCCGCCATCGGAGTTCGGTGATGCATAGAGCAGCTTGCTCCACCGCCTGCCCGTGTAGAGCCCGTTTTACCAGTTAAATCGCTATTCACCAGGAGGCCGAACGCGAACACCAAATCGAAAAATGCGATCGAAGCGGGTAGCAATTCGTAGTCAGGAAAAGATCAAAATCCTTTTGATCCTTCCTGTTCACTACGGGCTGCAACTACCCACTTCCGACTGCATTGCTTACGGAAAGCAAAATCTGAAAACGACTGACGGGATTGAACAGCAAGTATTCCGTCGATCTCGTAATCGTTATTCGATTTCGAGTAGAAGGTCACCTGTTTCGATTTGGCTGCCTGCTTTGACGAGGATGCGTTTAATTTTCCCTTTTTTCTCGGCAACGAGCGTCGTTTGCATTTTCATCGCTTCGATGACAAGAAGTTTTTGACCTTCGAGAACGGGGTCGTCTTCTTGAACAGCCAAACTGACAACCATCCCCGGCATAGCAGCTCCGAGGTGTCCGGAATTCGAGGGGTCAGCTTTTGCAGCTTTGACGATGTCACCCTCTAAAGATCGATCAGCGACCGCGACCGACCGTGGAATTCCGTTGAGTTCAAAGAAGACATGACGCGTTCCATCGGGATGCGCGTCTGCAACCCCGAGGTACTTAATGATGAGGGTTTTTCCTTGCTCGATCTCGACGGCGACCTCTTCAGCGAGTTCGAGACCGTAGAAGAAGACCGAAGTCGGCAGACAACTGGTGTCGTCATATTCCTTAACATGACTGCTGAACTGCTGGAAAACTTCCGGGTACAACAGCGAACTTACGATTTCCTGGCTCGTCGGTTGCCGCCCTAACGTCTTCTTGAGTTTCTCTGCTTCTCCTTCGAAATCTGCGGGAGCCATTGTTGCACCGGGACGTTCCCGTAGTGGCTCTTCGCCGCGAAGAATTCTTTTCTCGACAACTTCCGGGAAGCCGCCCATCGGTTGCCCCATGCGGCCTCCGATCAAATCGAGAACTGAAGCTGGGAAAGCGAGATCGCGATCCCCTTCAAGAACATCAGCAGGAGTCAGGTCATTGGCGACCATGTACAACGCCATGTCTCCGACTGCTTTCGATGTTGGCGTCACTTTGATGATGTCCCCAAACATGCGGTTGACTTCAGCGTAGATCGAACAGACTTCACGCCAGCGATCTGCCAAGCCCAAAGCACGCGCCTGTTCGAACAGATTTGTGTACTGTCCGCCGGGCATCTGGTGATCATACAGATCTGCGGTCGCAGGCAGCACACTCGCTTCAAACGGAGTGTAAAACTGTCGGGCGACACGCCAGTATTCCGCAATTTGATCGAGAGGACCGGAGTCCAAATTTGTATCGCGTTCATTAAATCGGAGAGATTCGACGAGCGTGTTCAGATTCGGCTGAGCGGTTCCTCCGGACATTGGAGCCATTGCGACGTCAGCAATGTCGAGACCTTCTCGGGCTCCTTCGAGGATCGATGCCGCCTGAGTTCCGCCAGTATCATGCGTGTGGAAGTGGATGGGAATTCCAATTTCCTGCTTGAGAGTCTTCACCAGTTTGGAAGCTGCGTACGGTTTACACAATCCAGCCATATCTTTGATGGCGATGATGTGAGCTCCCATCCGTTCGAGTTCTTTGGCCATATTGACGTAATACTTCATGTCGTATTTCGTCAATTTCGGATTCATGATATCGCCCGAATAACAGATACTGGCTTCGCAGAGGGCGTCGGTCTCCAGGACTGCGTCCATGGCGACTTTCATGTTTTCGAGCGAGTTGAGCGCGTCAAAGACTCGGAAAACGTCGATTCCTGCGGAGGCGGCCTCTTTCACAAACCCTTGAACAACGTTGTCCGGGTAATTGGTGTAGCCAACCGCGTTGGATGCACGCAAAAGCATTTGGAAGAGGATGTTCGGGATACGCTCACGCATTTGCTCGAGTCGTCGCCACGGCGATTCATGAAGGAACCGCATCGCAACATCAAAGGTTGCTCCGCCCCACATTTCGAGTGAGAAAAGATTCGGGCACAGATGGGCATAGGCGTCCGCGATTTGCAATAAATCGTAAGTTCGAAATCGCGTTGCAAACAGCGACTGGTGAGCATCCCGGAAAGTCGTATCAGTGAGCAACAATGGTTTTTGTTCACCGATCCATTTGCAGAAGTCGCGAGCTCCCATTTGCTGGAGCTTTTGACGCATCCCATCGGGAATCGGTTTTCCAATAGGGAACTCCGGAAGCGGTGCAGGGGTCCGCCGTGTTGCGACGGGGCGACCGGTTACCATGGGATTTCCATTGACGATTACATCTGCCATGTAGGACAGAATTTTCGTCGCCCGGTCTCTTCGTTTTGGCATCTTGAAGAGATCGGGAGTCTCGTCAATGAAGCGAGTCGTGCAAGTTCCATCCAGGAAAACTGGATGTTTAATCAGTTGAATTAAAAACGGAATGTTTGTTGTCACGCCACGAACGCGAAACTCTTTCAAGCAGCGTTGCATTCTGGCTGCTGCATCTACGAAGCGTTTGCCGCGTGCGGTCACTTTGACAAGCATTGAATCGTAAAACGGATTGACCACAGCACCTGAGAACGCACTTCCGGCATCCAGCCGAATCCCCATGCCTGCCCCGGAGCGATAGTGGGTCACGTGTCCGTAATCGGGAAGAAAGTTGTTCGCTGGGTTCTCAGTCGTAATTCGACATTGAACGGCAAATCCGCTGGTGCGGATTTCAGCCTGAGATTCCAGCCCGATCTCTGGATCTGAGAGCTTGACACCGGAGGCGACAAGAATCTGCGACTTGACGATATCGGTTCCGGTCACCTCTTCGGTGACAGTATGCTCCACCTGAATCCGTGGGTTCACTTCGATGAAGTAGAAGTCGTTTGTTTCTCGGTCGAGCAAAAACTCGACAGTTCCCGCGTTGGCATAGTTGACCTGTTGACCAATCTTGATTGCTGCATCGCAGATGGCGTCCCGAACAACGGGATCAAGATTCGGTGCGGGTGCGATTTCGCACACTTTTTGATGTCGTCGCTGAACGGAGCAGTCTCGTTCATAGAGATGGACAAGGTTTCCGTGGGTGTCCCCCAGAAGTTGAACTTCGATATGGCTGGCTCTGGCGACGAACCGTTCGATGAATACGTCTGCACAACCAAAGGCTGTGTCAGCTTCACGTTGAGCCTGTTCAAAGGAGTCCCGGAAGTCTTTTGCTTCGCGAACGACTCGCATTCCGCGTCCACCACCTCCCATAGAAGCTTTGAGAATGATCGGATATCCGATCTCTTCTGCAAGTTTTTCTCCCTCCTCGACCTCTGCGATGGCGTTTTCGGTTCCTTGCAGAATAGGAACTCCTGCCTGTTTGGCGATTGCTCGGGCAGAGACTTTGTCGCCTAGTTTTTTGAGCGTATCGACAGTTGGGCCGACGAACGTAATCCCGGCGTCTGCACAGGCTTGTGCAAATTCGGCATTCTCAGAGAGAAACCCGTAGCCCGGATGGATTGCGTCAACTCCATGTTCTTTCGCAAGTGCGATGATCGATGGAATATTGAGATAGGCCCGGATTGGTTCACCTTCACCCCCGATTTTGTAGGCTTCGTCTGCTTTAAATCGGTGAAGCGAGAATCGGTCTTCATGTGTGTAAATCGCAACAGTGCGAATTCCGATTTCATTTGCGGTTCTGAATACGCGAATTGCGATTTCGCTTCGGTTGGCAACAAGCAGTTTCTGAATCGGTCTCATTTCGAGCATTTCCTGTCTATTTCCGGGATGATCGCTTCAAGATCACTCCATCGCTTCCGTTTTCGCCAGTCCGTTTTTAACTGACAGACGCACAGAGTAGTGAGGAACCCATCGATATTTCCAGACACTCCAAGGAGAATCTAGTGGAACAGAGAAGACGCCGAGAATTAAACGGTAAATTTGTTCACACCGGAGAGAATTGATGCGTAGGGCTTCTACAATTTGAGAAAATTTGGCAGGATGTGTGGTCAATATCACATTTCAGCAGTGGAAGTGCTGAATTCGGCTTGAATTCTCAAACTGCTGCCTGACGAATTTCCGCCCGACGTCTATGATGGGATGGAACGACTGATCAGAGGGATACGGCAAGTCATATGGTTGATGCCCAGAATCAAGAGACAATCATTGCAGATTTAGATTCGACGCCTGCAAAAAGCAGAATTTCTTCGCGCTCAGCCTGGAAATGGGCTGCCAACTTTGTGGAAGGTACGGGCCTGGACTTTTCCAATGAAATCAATACGGTTTTAAGCCAGCGGCTCAAAATTTCTTCTCTGATTCTCTTTGTCTCTTTTCTCGCGTTTTACGTGAAGAATTTGATCTTCGGCGGCGCCAATTTCGGTGTGATGGAAACGCCGGTCCGAATTTTTCATTTTTTGGCATTGGCAGTGAACGGCATTGTCGCACTTCGCTTGTGCACAAACTGTTCTCATTTGAATCGGCACCTTCGAATTGTCGAAGTTCTGATTTTTGGTTGTTCCACAATCTTCTTTCTCGTTGTGACATACGGGGTTGTGGTGCTCTCCGCGAGTCGAGGTTTTTTGTATCCGGTAGAAACACCGTGGCTGATTCTGATTTTCATCTATGCCTTGTTTATTCCCAACTCCTGGCAACGTGCTTTCATGGTGACACTCACCATGGGGTTGGCGCCGATTGCTGTGATGGGAGTTTCTTACGTTCTCGTTCCCGAATTTCGTGAGATCATTCACCAGTCACAAAATCGCGGCATCTTAGTGCAATCATCAATGGCAATGATGATGGCAGTGGTCGTCGCGACGTGGGGAGTCTGGACAATTCGGTCGCTACGGGCTGCCGCTTTTGAAGCCAAGAAACTCGGGCAGTACCGACTCAAAAGGCTCCTCGGGCGTGGAGGGATGGGGGAAGTGCATCTCGCTGAGCACACTCTTCTGAAGCGACCCTGTGCGATTAAGCTCATTCGACCTGAAATGGCAGGGAAAGTTGAGACACTCAAACGCTTTGAGCGAGAGGTTCAGGCAACTGCACAGTTGACACACTGGAATACCATCGAGATCTACGATTATGGGATGGCTGAAGATGGAACGTTTTACTATGTCATGGAATACTTGCCCGGCTTGAACATCGATCAGATTGTGGCTGAGCATGGCCCCATGCCAGCGAGTCGGGCGATTCATTTTTTGAAACAGACCTGCGATGCCCTGAGCGAAGCGCATGCGAAGGGGCTCGTCCACAGAGATATTAAGCCTGCGAACATTTTCGCAGCCAAGCGGGGGGGCACTTATGATGTCGGGAAGTTGCTCGACTTCGGGCTTGTTCGTTCCGATGACCGTGATTTCGATGCGAAGCTAACTCAAGAGGGGAGAATCACAGGCTCTCCGTTGTATATGTCTCCCGAGCAAGCAACTGGTGACGATTCAGACGCCCGGAGTGACATCTATTCGCTTGGAGGGGTCGCATATTATCTTCTTACGGGAGAACCACCTTTTCAGGAGACGAAGCCAGTCAAGCTGATTCTTGCCCACGTGCAGACAATCCCACCCAATCCAAGCACAATCTGCGCGGATGTTCCAGCAGACCTGGAAGCGATTGTCATGAAGTGTTTGAGCAAAGACCCCAAGGAGAGGTATCAATCTGTCGACGAACTCCGTGACGCATTGGTCGCAACGGCAGATAACGGCTTATGGAATCGTCAAAAAGCGACAGACTGGTGGCAATCGCATGGCTGTCCGAGACGACAATTCCTGGAAGAATGCATCTTGCATGGCAAAGAGCTTCCTGAGTCCGACTACGCAGAAGCTGGCTTTTCAGAGAGAACAAATGTGATGATCGGTGCTTGAGCGCTGTCGAGTTTGAGACTACATCTGAAAAGAAGAAACGCGAGATCATCCAGCGTGGAGATCAAGCAGGCTCTGTACGCCGAGCGTTTTTCTGAATCGCAACCATTGCGTTTTTTCCGATCAAGCAGAACAAAAAAATGCCCCGACTTGTTTGAGTCGGGGCACTTTTTTCAGGTCGATCACTCTTGGTTCTGACGATCTTGCGAAGGTCAGTGCGGGTTTTACCAGAGAATTTCGAGACCGAGATTACTTCCGTAGGCGATCATCGTACCATCGTTCTGAACTTGATAACGGGTCGTTCCCAGCAGGTCGGTGCTGAGTCCGTCGTTCTGCTCAGCTCCGATCGCGACTCCACTCAGGAACAGTACATCGTATCCCATGATGACATTGATGTAATCAGTCAGGGAGATCGTACTTCGAATTCCGAGGTTGCCTGCGAATGCTGCTCCGGTATCGGAACTTGACAGAGTGCGACGGTAGACAGAGTCGTCGTTTCCAGAACCGACAACAGTTTCCTGAATCGATCCGCTAAGACTGTTTCGATAGATCCCGGCTTTGCCGATTCCCTCAACTGTAATCCACTCGCCGTTGATAATTCGAAGAGCAACAGTTGCCTGAGCACCGTTAAGCTGGTTGTTGGCTTTTCCAAGCATTTGGTATGCAACCAAGTCCGGAGCAATTGCCATCATTGGATCGCCTGTCACGAAGAACGCGTCGTATCCATCTGCGGCACCACCGATGTTCGTCATGCCAGTGCTAATCAAAGCTGCATTGCTGAGTCCGTTGTTTGGATCGTCATTGATGGTTCCATCGTGTGGATTCCCATCATTGGCGTCCAGAGCATCAAAGACACCGCCAACAGTCAAGCCGCTTCGCTCGTCCAGTTGGATGTGTCGGTAACCAACCGAGAATCGGTACCAGTTGACGTTACGTCGCGATCCCAGGTTGATTTCAAACTCACGAAAATTGGAGCGATTCATGGTCGCATAAACGAGATCTTCTTGTCCGAAGATCGGGTCGTTGAACGGACGAAGGCGTTCCCCTTCAGTCAATTCACTGTTGCCCATCATTGGACTTCCGAAAGAAGCAGCTTGATTCAACGCAGTATAATCTGCGAATGAATTGAACACTCCGGGGTCTCCAGGAACTGCAACACCATCCATGCTGATGAAGCCGTTGAAGATTCCCGACGATCCTGATTCCCAAGCGTCAAGCTGCGAAAAACTCGCATCAACATCGAAATCTCCCAGCGAACCGCCCAAGGTCAACCGGTAACCAGATGTGTGGTCGAAATCGCCTTCGGAAAGGCTTTTTGATTCCGGACCAATGATGACATTACGCCCAGAGTCGCTCTCTCGTCCGTAATACAGCCAATCTGATTCGAAAAACACTTGAGCCTGACCGGTTTGGCAAAGCGAGAGCATGGTGACAGTCACCATCCCCGCAAGACACACTCTTTTTAACATCGCAGATCCCCCTGCTTGCTCCGTTGACACATAAATGGCGAATGCCTTTTAGAAATGACTGGCCCACGCCTCTTTCATCGGCAGAACATCGCGTTAAAACAAATGTTTGGGCTCTAGCGATCAACCGTTCGTACGATATTTATGATATGTTCCGGTTAATAAAGATGGGCAAAATGGGGGAGCAGGTCGTTTCGGCTTGTCAGCTCTCGATTGAGAGGAATTCATGAAGATTTCCCCAGTTTGTGGTGATTGCTGCCTCTGTTTGCTAAAACCCCACAGAGAGCTCACAGGATTCCTGTCTCCAAATTCCTGCGAACAGCGGGGATTTCTATAAGTATCGTATCAGAAAAGATTTACAGAGGATGATTCAGATGAGTATGGCAATCTTAGAAGTCCACGGACGGCAGATTCTTGATAGCCGTGGAAACCCGACTGTTGAAGTAGACGTCCTGCTTGAAGATGGAACAGCTGGTCGTGCTGCTGTTCCAAGTGGAGCAAGCACCGGAGCCCACGAAGCTTGCGAGCTTCGCGACGGTGACAAAGGTGTTTATCTCGGAAAAGGTGTGACCAAAGCTGTTGAGAATATCAACGGAGAGTTGGATGAACTGCTTTCTGGACAAGATGCCTTCGATCAGGCAGCCATCGATCAATTGATGATCAAAGCAGATGGAACTCCCAACAAATCTCGTCTGGGCGCCAACGCAATTCTCGCCTGCTCAATGGCGGCAGCTCACGCAGCTGCGAATTCTTGTGGATTGCCACTCTTCCGATACCTCGGCGGAGCAGGAGCTTCTCGTTTGCCAGCACCGATGATGAACATCATCAATGGGGGAGCACACGCCAACAACGGCATCGACCTGCAGGAATTCATGGTTATGCCACTCGGGTTCGAGCGTTTTAGCGACGCACTCCGTTGTGGTACCGAAATTTTCCACAGCCTGAAAAATGTCCTTCAGGACAAAGGGATGAGCACAGCTGTCGGAGATGAAGGGGGTTTTGCTCCCGATCTTCCGAAAAGTGAAACTGCTATCGAAGTCATTTTGACCGCGATTGAAAATGCTGGTTACACACCTGGAGATCAAGTCAAAATCGCCCTCGATTGTGCAGCGTCCGAATTCCACAAAGATGGAGTTTACACAGTTGAAGGTCGAGAACTCGATTCAGCTGGAATGGTTGATCTGTTGGCAGAATGGGTTGATAAATACCCGATCTGCTCAATTGAAGATGGCCTGTTCGAAGACGACTGGGATGGCTGGAAATCTCTCACAGAAAAGCTCAACGGCAAGTGCCAACTTGTCGGTGACGACTTGTTCGTAACGAACAGCGAACGCCTGAAACGCGGAATTGATAACGGAATCGCGAACAGCATTCTTGTCAAAGTGAACCAAATCGGCACATTGACAGAAACGATGCAAGCTGTCGATCTCGCCTACAAAAACGGCTACACAGCTGTCATGAGCCACCGCTCAGGCGAAACCGAAGATACAACGATCGCCGACTTGGCTGTTGCACTCGGAACTGGTCAAATCAAAACCGGTTCTGCGAGCCGAACAGACCGGATCTGCAAGTACAATCAGTTGCTTCGCATCGAAGAAATGCTCGGTTCCAACGCTATCTTTGGTGGAACACTTTCGTAATCGTTCTTCGCTTACTGATATCGCTTAAGACCTCAGGGCTGACAAGATCGGCCCTGAGGTCTTTGTATTTCGAAGGTGAAAAATTCTGCGACCTGAACTCGCCAGGCATCTTCGCTGACCTCGGTGATTATGATTCTGGAGTCCAGATGGTTTGTTGGGAGACATTACTTGTCTCCGCTTGTCGCCTGCGTGCCTTGATTCGGACATACGGAGCTGTGAACATTCCACGATGCCTGAAGTCTCCCGGTTTGGCTTTGGGATCGCCGCGTCGCGGTTCGCTGAGATCTTCAATCACAAACCCTGACCGACAGAGTTCCCCTACGAGTTCTTCCCAACGGTGCAGGTACTCCACAGCTCCTTCCTCGCGATAAGCAGTATCTTGGACTGCCGGAAGTGGATCATTGTGATAATATGAGACTCCGAGAACATATCGGTTACGTTGGTCACGTTCTACGATTTGCAGACTGGTTGGCTGTTTGTGCTGGCTGATGTAAAGGCCCCCCGGACGAAGGAGTCGAGCCACTTCCTCGTAGACGGTTTTTAGCCTCGGGATGTAACAACTGCTCACCGGATGATGCACAATATCGAAGCAGGAGTCGCCAAATTCAGAGAGGTCGTCCATCGATGCCTGTACCGCTTTGACGGAGACGTTCCGGATCTCTGCCTGCTGCACATCACGCTTGAGCATTTCCGGTGAGAGATCAACTACAGTCACGTTTGCACCTGCAACGGCATACAGAATCGACTGCCAGCCACCACCCGAAGCGAGGCAGAGGACGTCCATCCCTTTGACCGAGCCTGGAAGCCATCCCCGGCGATCCAGTGCCAGCAACGGATGAGCACATTCTTCATCGGAAGCAACATTTGCGAACTGGCTGTTCTCTCTCGCAAGGCGGTCCCAGGTCCGTTCATTCGCATTAAGGTGAGACATGTTTTGTCCATTTCTTGGTTAGAACCATTCCGGGAACTTGTGAAATGGTCAGTTTCCTCGGTCTTTGAGAGAGAAACTTCAGGTTTCAGGATCTGTTCACAATATTGGCGAGTGACCATATGAGTCTCAGACAATACAGAGCTTTCAAAGGATTGTCACTCCTCCCATTTTCTTCACGGGGCATTAGACGAGTTCGCAAAATTCCCCACTTATCAACGATTTCGGAGAATGTCCAACGATCCAGAAGCTCGAGCCATGTCGGGCGTTGAGGTTCCGTGAGGGCGTGTTATTATCCCCTCGCACAGTCGCTAAAATGAGCTTGAGCAAATCCAGTACTGGTCTTTCCGTTCCGCCTCGTGGCGAGCAGTCTATGAAGTCATAACATTGATTTTCAGAGGCATGGCGAGTCTTAATATTGCTCTTATGGATAACAGTTGATCGATGGATCTATCACACTTAAACCCTGCGCAGCGGGAAGCCGTAAAAACAGTGAATGGGCCTGTTCTTGTGCTGGCTGGAGCCGGGACCGGAAAGACGCGAGTGATCACTTACCGAATTGGTGAGCTCCTTCGCACCGGTGTCCCTGCTGATCGCATTCTTTCTGTGACATTTACGAACAAAGCAGCTAAGGAAATGCTTGAACGAACCAAGTCTTTGATTGGTTCGAATCAGAAAGTGAAACCTTGGATTTCGACGTTCCACTCGCTCTGTGTCGGTGTGTTACGTTCCGATATTTCTGTTCTGGGATATCCCGAGAAGTTCTCGATTATGGATCGCGGTGATCAAGAATCGATGGCCCGCCGCGTGTTGCGTGATATTCGCGTCACGGAGAAGTCTCTGCGGCCGGGAGATTTGCTGTCACTCATCAGTAAGTGGAAATCGATTGGAATCGCTCCTGACCGAGCGACTGAAGCCGCTCTGGATGACAAGGAATACCTCGGTGGATTGGCGTATCGACGCTATCAACAAAATTTGAAAGCGACGGGAACAGTCGACTTCGACGATTTGCTGTTGCTCACCGAACGATTGTTTATGAACTACCCGGAAGTTCTGGCGAAGCATCAGCAGCGATTTTCCCACGTTCAGATTGATGAATACCAGGACACAAACGGAATTCAGTTTCGCATCATCGATGCCTTGGTTCGCGAGCATCAAAATCTTTGTGTGGTGGGGGACGATGATCAATCGATCTACGGATGGCGCGGTGCAGAGTTGAAACACATTCTGGGATTCTCACAACAGTTTCCCGGAACAAAGGTGATCCGCCTCGAAGAAAATTATCGTTGTACAGAAAGCATCCTCGATCTGGCGAATCGGCTGGTGAAGCACAATCGAGAACGACATCAAAAAGTGCTGCGAACGAATAAGAAATCCCGTGAGGATGTTCGGTTTCTGGAACTGCCTGATGAACAGTCCGAAGCGGAACGGGTCGTTCACGAGATCAAACATCTGAATGAGTCTCGTCGTATCCCTCTCAAGGATTTTGCGATCTTGTTTCGTACCAACGAACAGCCACGAATTTTTGAATCCGAACTTCGACGCCGACAAATTCCTTACGTGTTGATGGGAAGCCAATCGTTTTATGATCGCAAAGAGATTCGCGATCTGCTGTGCTACATGAAAGTTATCGCTCGCGATGATGATGAGCAGGCTCTATTGCGAATTATCAATACGCCCACGCGCGGAATTGGTATCGGGTCTGTTGAAAAATTATTAAAGCGTGCAGTCCGGACCGGACAGAAAATCTGGGATGTCGTTCCCGACTCTCTCAACGAAGGCGAGTTAACTCAGAAGACAGCTGACGCTGTTCTCCATCTGCACTCTCAATTTCAACGCTGGCGTGCACAGTATCATAATAATCCCGATCAACTGGATACTCTGACCCATCAGCTTGTCAAAGAGATCGGATACGAAAACGAAATCGAAAAACAATACAAAGACGAACTACAACAGGCGACGAGGAAAGCAGTCCTCGAAGATTATATTAACTCGCTCGCTGAGTATGTTGATCGAACTGCGAAGCCGTCGCTGGGGGACTATCTCGACAGTATCGCACTTGAACGGAGAGACGAAGAACCGGACAAGGAAGCGAAGGCAAATGCCGATGCAGTGAAGTTGATGACGCTGCACAGCGCAAAAGGACTCGAATTCCCAAGGGTCTATCTTGTCGGCATGGAAGAAGGTTTGCTTCCGCACAAGCGGACAATCGACGGGACAGAAGCCGAAATTGCAGAAGAGCGGCGCCTGGCATACGTTGGTGTCACTCGCGCTCAGGACTCTCTGACACTTTCCAGAGCAGCCACACGGCGAAAATGGGGAAAGGTCAAACCTTCACCTCCATCACGCTTTCTTTTCGAAATGCGCCGCGAGAAAGATTGATGTGAATCTACTCTAGATGCCGAGAGTTTCATGAAGTAGACTCCTAATAGAGTTTGTTGATGCTTCCGCAAGTATCAACAGGATCCGGTCACTTTCAAATGTGCAGCCTCTTTTCAAAGTTTGAGGGATGATGTGCAGGAGATCGGATCGGCTCTGAAATGTTTGAAACCCACGTTTGATTCCCGCCGACGCACCAGTTCCCAAATCCTCACTCGTCATAAAACTCGCAGTGTTCTCAGTACCAGTAAGGGCAACGCCATGAGTTCCCATAGTTCACATCACCAGAAACATTCAGAGATCTCTCCCTTCGCCCCTGCAGCGAACGACCTTCTCCAGGTCCGGTCGCGACGATGGTTTCTGCAAACGGGATTAGCAGGATTTGGTGGGCTCTCGTTGGCGTCGATCAAGAAGCTTCAGGCGGAATCACAAATCGAGACACCCGGTCGAGACCGGAAAGCTGTCATTCTGTTCTGGCTGTCTGGTGGCCCCAGTCAAATCGATATGTGGGACCCCAAACCGCTTGCTCCCCCGGAAATTCGCAGCCCGTTTCCGGATATCTCAACCAAGATCCCCGGAGTCTCTTTCACGGAACATCTTCCGTTGCAAGCATCGATTGCCGACAAGCTTTCAATCCTTCGTTCAGTCGATTGCTCCGCGAGCAACCACACACCAATCACGATGCAAGCTGGTAACCCGCTGGCACAACGAACAAATGATGGAAAAGATGGGGCGGGATACCCGTCGATGGGATCGATCACCGCGAAATTCAAAGGGGCGAATGATCCCGACATGCCCGCGTTTGTGGGGCTTGCTAATTCCTGGGCTGCCGATGTCTGGGAAGCAGGGAACATGGGGCGTGAATTCTCTCCCGTGAAAGGTTTGGAGCTTGCTGGCAAATTCAAGATGCCCGCTGGCTTTGAGACCTCACGTCTGACAGAACGGGCCCAGTTGCGGCAGCATTTCAACAAGATGCGATCCGGTCTTGATCGTGATGGCGTCATGGACCAGTTCGATCAACACACCCAGTCTGCATACGAAATGATGCTTTCTGGAAAGGTTGAAGCCGCATTCGATTTATCGAAAGAGAGCGATGAAACCAAAGACCTCTACGGTCGAGAGAGCGTTGGTCAGAAAGCGTTACAGGCCCGTCGACTTGTTGAATCTGGAGTGACCTTTGTTCTCGTCAGTGGAGCGTGGGGATACTTCGATCATCATGGTGATAACGTTCGCTGGGGTGGAATCGAGAAGGGGCTGAAACCACTCATCCCACGCGTTGATCGAGCACTCTATGGGTTGGTGACGGACTTGGAACAGCGTGGATTACTTGATGACACACTCGTCATGATGATGGGAGAATTCGGCCGCTCACCAGTCATCAATAAAGAAGCTGGTCGTGATCACTGGACGAGCGTGATGTCGATGGTCATGGCAGGAGGGGGCTTGCGGCATGGTCAGACAATCGGCTCCACGGACCGTCGTGGTGGAACAGTCTTAACGAGTCCCGTCCGACCACAAGACTTGGCAGCCACAACATTTCAACACCTTGGGATTGATCTGGGGGCTCACTGGATTGATCATCAGGGACGACCCATTCCAATTATCACCGAAGGTGGTCAGCCAATTCCAGAATTGGTCTGACGCTGAAATCCATCCCATGTTGACTAGGCCGTAAAAAGAGTGGCTTTGCTTCAGTCTTGACGCTGCTCATTTCACAGCTTAGTCTGAATTCATCGCTCAATGCGCCTGATGCAATCGGGCCGACCGGGTGGACATTGTCTGTGAGCAGTCTCTGCAATGCAAACTCTGAGAGACTCACAGGACTCCTCTTCTCTGGTGTCCACCGTTTCAGGTAAGTCATGCACTTGCAGGATTCGTTGGCCCAGGCAATCAATTGATTGAGGTGCGAGATGTCTGTTGGTGCGATTGAACTACTCTTAGTTGTTACCTGCTTCATGGTCTCTGTTCCGGTCTGGCTTGCAAAAGGACCGAGATGGATTGTCATCATCCCATTTTTCTTCCTGGTCGCGATGCTCACTACGCCAGCTGATGTCGTCAGCCTGTTGCTCGTCGGAATTCCAAACGCTGTGGTCGGCGTGGCTCTTTATCAAATTTCAACCCGCTTCAGTCCAAGCCAAACATCTTGATTTTGAAAGTCAGATAAACTTCTGGATTCCTGCGAGGAAGTACCATTCCCCCAGGCCGAGGAACCGGTTGCCCCCTCTCCGTTGCCTCGAAGTTCAAAGGAAGTGCTGTCGCATAAAAAACTCTTGCGTGCCTACTCGCATGTTTTCTTTCTTCGTGTCAGAATGCCGATTCCTTGGATTAGAAATCTGTTGAGAAAGTGAGGCGAGAATGAATGCATTGACAGCTGAGGTCATCGGGACTGCACTTTTGATCCTTTTCGGGAACGGTGTTGTCGCCAACGTTGTGTTAGCGAGAACAATGGGAAACGATTCGGGATGGATCGTAATCAGTGCTGGTTGGGGAGTCGCGGTTTTTATTGGGGCGTTTTGTGCCGCGGATTTCAGTGGAGCACATCTCAATCCGGCTGTCACGGTGGCAATGGCTGTTGCCGGGAAGCTCGCAATTGGAGAAGCTGTCGGATACATCATCGCTCAATTCATCGGGGCGATTTTAGGAGCAGCGTTGGTTTATTGTTTTTATCACGAGCATTTCAAAGCGACTGAAAATGCGGATGCCAAACTCGCCTGCTTCTGCACCTCTCCTGCTATTCGCAACCTGCCTCAGGCGTTCTTCTGCGAGGTTGTCGGAACGTTCGCACTCATTCTTCCTATTTTCCTGATGGCGGTTCCCAGCCTGATTCATGGAGAGGCGCCAGCTGAGACCGATCCTCGCTTAGGACTGGGAGCGTTAGGGCTGTTGCCAGTTGGGATGCTTGTCTTTGGAATCGGGATGTCATTAGGCGGAACCACAGGCTACGCCATCAATCCAGCTCGCGATCTTGGCCCGAGATTTGTTCACGCGTTGTTGCCCATTAAAGGAAAGCGGGACAGCGATTGGAGCTACGCCTGGGTTCCTGTTGTTGGCCCACTTGTAGGTGGAGTACTTGCAGCAGCTGTCTATTTAGCGATCGCTTAGAGCGTTTTCGTGCTTTCTGACTTGTTGTGCTCAGTATTTTCCTTGCTGGAAGACGTTCTTCACAGATGCGAAGATTGTGAATGTGTTCTGAATAAGCAGTCTCCTATGCGTGTCGGGCGACCAGGCGACAAAGGGCGGAGTTGGCAAGGAGGGAGTGCTTGCTGCTTAGTCCGGCTTGAGAGAGTCACCGAGAGCCAAATGACTGCCAAAGATGTATCAATATGACTGCAGATCAACTGTGAGGATCCTCAAATCATGGGTGATCAATGTAACCTGGCTCCGCCGGGATTTTTGAAAATGTCCCTGCTTGAACGGACGTTGACCTTCGAAGTCGACAGACAATTCTTGTTAAACCTTGTAGGTTCGGGGATTTGTGTCTAAAATGGGTTATCCCCTCGCCGAATGCGAGGGAAACCTGCACATCAGCATTTCAAGTCTCATGTTGACTTGATCGCCATGTGTTCTGAGTAGTCCTCAGGCCAGTTTGCCTGCGGAACGAAGTCGCTGGAAGTTATCCAGCTCAAGTGAACCACTAGTATCATTGGAGGAATGAATCGAATGGGTGTTAAGAAATCAGGCAAAGGTCGCCGGAAACTTGGTCGAAAAAAACGCCGTATGCGTGCAAAAATTCGACACCGAAAGTAAATTTCGACTGTTGAGCGAGAAGTCCTCAGCTGGCTGATCTCCTTCTCTTGAGGGTGATCAGGTCTTTGTCGGACAGATTGCTCATCGCTACTTATTAGGGAGTCTTGATGATTCAGGATCGCCTGATATTGTAGTATGCGCAGGTTGTTGAGTTCTCTGTGCCCTATTGTGCCTTAGTTCTCAGCGATTCTCTGCGATTTTTTGTGTACAGCTGCCTTGGATCTGAATGACACCTTTTGATAGCTGGACTGTTTGTTTAAGAGTGAGTTGAATGATTACCCTAGACCGCTCTACATAAGCCATTCAAAAATTGATGAGGTTCTCTCCCATCTTGATTGGCGAGAAGACAGTCAGGCATGGTGTTTCAGTTGCCGTATCAGTGATCGGCACTGGAATGGTGAATGTGATTAGATGATTAGTAGACTTATTGTCTCTCAGCAAAGTCCAGAGAAGTGATCTCCATATCAGTAAATAGTGGGTAATCACTGAGAGTTCAGAAGTTTGTTCGCGTTTCGAATCTTCTCTCAATGAGAGTGGCAAGCTCATCTCCAGCCAGAGGATTCTGTCGGTAAGTATTTTGTGTCAACGTAATTTGTAAAGAAATCGCTTCCCACAATTCACAACATCTAAAAAAAGAGACATGAGCAAATCGACCGACGTACGGGTAGTTGACGCTGCAATCAGCTTTGACGAGCACCCATTTCGTACTCCCCTGAAATTTGGCGGGAGAGTCATGGACAAGCATCGAGTCATTAACGTTCAGGTTACGGTTGAGACTCGAGGTGGAAAGCACGCGATCGGTTTAGGAAGCATGCCGGTCGGCAACGTCTGGGCTTGGCCTTCCGCAGAGGTCACTCCTGATCAGGCTGAAAAAGCCATGGAGGATTACGCGACACGGGTTGTTCGGCTTACGGACATCCTCAACGAATTTGGTCATCCGGTCGACATCATTTTTCACGTCGCTGCGGAATACTCCCACCAGGCAAAAGTTGTCTCTAAACTTCTTGGTCTTCCTGAGCCACTTCCAGAACTGGCCCAACTCGTTGCTGCGAGCCCGCTTGATGCCGCACTACACGATGCCTTCGGCAAGGCAAACGGAGTGAATTCCTATAACGCATTGTCATCGGAGTTCATGAATCATGATCTTTCTGAATATCTGGATGACCAGTTTGCAGGGGAATATCTGGATCAGTACACGCTGCGAACACCTAAAGAGCGATTGCCGCTTTACCATCTCGTCGGAGCGGTCGATCCGCTGACGGATGCAGATGTCACAACTCGAATTGGCGACAAGTTTCCCGAGACTCTTTCTGAATGGATTGCAGCTGACGGATTGACTCACCTGAAAATCAAACTGAACGGCGATGACATCGACTGGGATGTTCAACGCGTCTTGGATATCGATAGAGTCAGCGGAGAGGCCCAGGCGTCGCGGGGTTGTAGCGAGTGGTTCTACTCAACGGACTTCAATGAAAAATGTGAGAATGTTGAGTACGTTCTCGAGTTCTTGAAACGAGTCCAGGAACAATCTCCAACCGCATACGATCGAATTCAGTATATCGAACAGCCAACGCATCGCGATTTGAAGTCACATCCTGACAATAAAATGCACGAAGCGGCAAAGCTAAAGCCGGTTGTGATTGATGAATCTCTCGTCGATTATGAAGCACTTCTCTTAGCTCGAGAGCAAGGGTATAGCGGAGTCGCGCTGAAAGCTTGTAAAGGGCACACCGAAGCACTGTTTGCTGCTGCCGCTGCTCAGAAGTTTGACATGTTCTTGTGTGTTCAGGACTTAACGTGTCTGGGATTTGCGTTTCTCCATTCAGCCAGCTTGGCGGCCCGAGTGCCTGGAGTTGCGGCGATCGAAGGAAACGGTCGTCAGTATTGTCCGAACGCTAATAAAGTCTGGGCGCATCAGTTCCCATCCATGTTCGATATTACTGACGGTTCGGTAGGGACAGGAGTTCTGACCGGTCCAGGCTTGGGCTTCTAAAGCAGCTTTCGAATTGGTTTGCAGGTTCTGCCTCTTGGCGAACAGCATTTTTAATAGAGAAATGCGTTCTTCACGGGCAAACGGTAGAGCACTTTCGTATTGGCGGTGTACTTATTCTGTCTCATCGTTCACCCTCTTTCGTCTGACGAAAGAAGGGCTTTACAGACCAATGCCACCAGTCTATTTCGAGAAGACTTGCGCAGTCAGGTTGGATTACGGACAGGTTAGATTACAGAAGTCGAGGCCGGAGAATGTTCACCGGCCTCGAATGCATTTTCCGAATTGGTGTTCTCATTCTGTCTCGTGGCGAACACTAATTCCTCTGGTGAAAAGCGTTCTTCACGGGCACATGTTAGAGCAAACTGCTCTAACTAGAATGAATTACTTCACTGATGTCGATCAGGTGAAGCTGTCGGCCTTCGTTCTGGTGCGGTGAGTCGATGCAAACGTATTGGCTATTGGGGCTGAAGCGGGGGTGAGTATCCACTCGCCATTCTCCGGTGTACTCCTTCGGCAAATGGAATTTTCCGATGTCGATCCGTTTACCCGATTCGACATGATACAGATGCGGAATTTGCATTCGCTCAGCCCCTTTGGGGTAGGTGTCATTTAGGATCCACTCATTTCCCGGCAGGTAACTCAGGTGTCCACCACCATCGAGGACTCCGTGTCCGACTTCTTCGAGAATGCCATTGTCTCGGTCTTCGAACAGGAAGTCGCCCCAGTTCGGATTACCTAGATAGTTCTTGGACTGCGAAAGAATGTGCTGCGGGTCCCGCCAGATAAAGTGTGAGGCGTAACCGTTCGGGATTACCACGCGAATATCTGATCCGTCCGGTTTTGCAGTGATCAGACGAGTGAGTCGGCTGCCGTTAGGATATCGCCAGCGATGAAGAGCAATAAACCGCTCGCCATTCGGACTGAACAGTAAGTGATTGAAATAGTGCTTGATGCCTGGCTGCGAGTTTGGAATTTCACCAATTTTTGCGATGTCAGCAAGTGAGATGATCAGCTTGGATTCTCCGGTATCTAAATCGACACGGAAAATCCCCGTTTCTTCTGGAGCCAAATCGTCCGTATAAGGATCTTTTAATCCGGTGTAACCATACCCCGGTCGAACATCAGCGATTCGGCGGAAATCTGGAGTGACTGCGGTTTTCCCATCAGGGCTGACTGAATAAATCGGATGCGGAATCGTTCGGCCATTTCCTGTTTCGACATCAAGGATTCGACAAACGAAACGATCGCCGTCTCGGTCATTCCAGAGGATTTTACTTTTTTCACCAGGGATCCATTGGAGCATGCATCCCTGTTGCCAGTTCCATGCGATCGACTGATCAAGTTCAGTCCAGCGGTCGTTGTCTTCAAGGTCGACTAGCCCAATTTTGATGATGTCGTCCGCTGCGGGTGAGCGATGCTCAAAAGGGACCTCCATTCCTAACACGAACCGACTGCTGGGGTCGAACTGGAGCTTGTCGTAGTATCCAAACCAGTGATGCCGCGGGCCTTTTGTGATGACCCTCGTCGGTGGGTATTGAGTCGGCTTATCGGCAGTGAGAGCAGGTCGCCCTGCGGCAGTCAGCGCCGCACTTGCAAGTCCAAATTGAAGGAACCCTCGTCGGTTCACATGAAACATCGTCGATCCTACTTTGAGATTTCAAAAACGTTGACTTCACGCCGAAAATTTTGAGGTCGCTCGGAAATAGATGCAACCCAAGGTCACTATCATGACTTCACAAGCTGCCCGCCACTGGGCAGTCTCCGTGTATCAATTCGCGAGCTGCCTTCGTCGGTTCATGAATCAAATTTTGTTAAGCGACTTTGTCAGAGATCAATGACTATCCCATCTCAAGGCCTGTCATGGTTCCGGTGGCTGTCTTCCATTGATCGGTCTCTATTCCAAGATTCTGTAGCAGGCTGACGTACATGTTTGGCAGTGGGTAGTTATTTTTCTGATCAAATGCCAAGTGTTGTCCATGCTTAAATCCTCCCCCTGCGAGCAAGACTGGCATGTTTCGATTGTCGTGGTTCGAACCGTTACCCAGATTACTTGTCATGAAGACAGATGTTTGATCAAGCAGGCTATGACCATTCTCGTCGATGGAATTCAGCTCACGCATGAAGTCGCCCCAGGCTCCGATGATCGCCTCTTCGACGAGCGCGAGTTGTTCAAGCTTTTCTTCGTCACGCCCGTGGTGGCTCAGCGCGTGGTAGCCTTCTTTCACTCCTTCGAGTGGAACAACGCCTCCCGATCCGCCGAGGTGATACGTGATGAAGCGGGTCGAATCCGTTTGCAAAGCGAGTCGGACCATGTCAGTCATGAGACGCTGGTATCCAACAAAATCGTTGGGGTTTTTAATGTCGACTGGTTTGTTGTAGTCGACTTTCGGCTTTGGACGCATCGCCCATTCTTCCGAGGCTGCCATCCGGTTTTCCAGATCGCGAACGCTCGTTAAATATTCGTCGAGCCGGTTTTGATCACCCTTGCCGAGTTTTTTCGCGAGCCGCTTCGAGTCGTCACGGACCAAGTCCATGATGCTGCGACCTTCTTGAAGTCGATGAGCCTGACGTTGCTGCTCTGCGGGAGAATCGTCGATAAAGAGTTGGCTGAAGAGTTTGGACGGAGAATCCTGTGCAGGAATCATCGAACCATTTTCAGTGTATGAGGGACTGTTCGTACCTCGACTGGCTAGTACGAGTGACGGAAACCGGGTGTGATGTCCCAGATGTTTCGCCATGAATTGATCGAGTGAGACAGTATTCTTTGCCTGTCCTCCCGATCCCATTGGTTGAGCGGAAAGAATACTCGCTTCAGCGCGGTGTCCTCCGGAGACATCTGGATGCGAAGAACCAGAGACAACAGTAAATTTGTCTCGGAGGTCCTGAACCTGTTTCAGATACAGGCTGGTTTTGTAGTCTTTTCCGGATTCTTTCGGATTCAGATTCTCTCCAAGAAGCCCCAGACCCAACGTCATCGCGACGAATCGTTTAGGTGGTGTGTTCTCGGCGGGAGTTGCAAATGCACGTTGCATTGCGGAAAGCCAAGGCAGAGACAACGTGACGCCAGCACCTTTCAAGACAGTACGACGATTGAGCTGTTGACCTTTGTTGAAATAAATACGGTGACTCATTTCTATAACCTTTTCGATTCATAAAACCTGAAGGAATGATTTCGCTTAAGTGCGTAGGAGACCCGAATCAAGCTTATTTTGTGCGGAACAATTCACTGGCAGCCACTTCTTCAATGATTGACCGAAAGCCATAGTTGTTTTTACTCGTATGGGCAACGATTTCTTCGATCTGTGTGCGGTCAGCGAATGTGATCGGCGCCCCAGTTCCGTAACTGACCAGCTTCTCCGCGACGTTTTTCGCCAGCTCTGCTGGTTTCGCTGCAACGATGGAGCGAAACTGTTTGATGTCTTTAAATTTCTCTCCACTTGGTAACTCGTGGCTGGCATCAATTGGGTTTCCGGGAACTCGTTTCCGCCCCTCGATCTTGATGTATCTCTCTCGCCATCGACCAGCTGGATCGAAGTTCTCCAGAGCAAATCCTGGAGGATCAATATTGACATGGCAGGATGCGCAAGCTGTGTTGGATTTGTGCTTTTCAAGCATCTCCCGAATCGTTTTCGCTCCGCGGATGTCCGGCTCAATCGCAGCAATCCCGGCAGGAGGAGGAGGAATCTCAATACCCAGCAAACGTTCGGAAACCCAAACTCCTCGAAGAACCGGAGACGTTGTCGTTCCATTCGCGGTGACTTTCAAGATCGCTCCATGCGTCAAGAGTCCACCTCGGTGGTCTTCGGGTTTGAGTGAGACACGCTGCATCTGATCACTCGAAACGTTCTTGATTCCATAAAACCGAGCGAGACGCTCGTTTAAGTATGTGTATTTTGAGTCGATCAGCAGGCTGACGCTCAGATTTTTGCGGATCATTTCCTCAAGATAGGTTTCTGTTTCGGAAAGCATTGACTGCTGGACGATGACGTCAAACCCCGGATACAAACGGCGATCCGGAGTGGTGAAATCGATTTCGCTGAGATCCAGCCACTGATCTGCAAAGTCTTTGACGAAATTCTTTCCTTGCGGATCATTCAACATCCGTCGAACCTGCTGGCGAATTTCAGCTTGCGAATTCAGCATTTTGCTGTCAGCAAGCTTGAGGAGTTCTTCGTCGGGCGGAGAGTTCCACAGGAAATAGCTCAATCGCGATGCAATGGCATAGTCGTCGAGTTGGCCGGGGGTTTCTTCGAAATACAAAAACCTGGGAGAGCACAAGAGTGCCCGATACCCAGTCCTGAGGGCCGGGAGCAAAGGTCTTTTGGCATCGAGTTCGTTGAACACTAAGTTGATGAAAGGCTGGACATCTTCTTCGTCAACAGGGTGGCGAAATGCTCGTTCGGCAAATCGGAGCATGAGTCGTTTTGCGTCAGCTTTGTGATTCGCCGATTGTAACTGGGCTTGCTGCCAGTCCTTTCCATTGGTTTTGACTTTCAGATCGCCGAACAGAGTCTTGCGGATCCCTTCATCGTCTTGTCCGTAATGGACCTCTTCCATCACGATGCTCTCGATGGCGACGCCAGGAAGATTTTGCGGTCCTCCTTCTCCAGTACCAACTTGTCCTCCCTGAAATCTTCCCATTTTGAGGGTGTCGTCTCCGGGACGAACTTCGAGCATGTCTCCCCGTGGAAGCCATGTCTCAAATGTCCACTCCTGGACACGATCGGTCGCTTCCAACGCTCCTACCCAATTCAGAAGAGGCGCGCTCGAAACACATTTTCCTGTCCGGACAGTACACCAGACACCATGATCTTTCGGGGTGTTGAGCGATTTGGCTCGGATCGTAAAGCGGTACCAGCCATCTTTTCGGGCTGTTGTCGCGGGGATCCGACCATAGAAGATTAAACGTGAAGACCACGTCACCGCGAAGCCGTCGATGAGTTCAGGTTCGCGAGTCCGTCGTTTCGGGTTTGTTCTGACCAGAGCCTTTGCATCAAAGCTCTTCTTGAACAGGTCATCCTTGAGGATCGCTCGCTGAAAAGCGTTGTCGAGAGCGGCGTCGACAACTTTCAGGTGTTCTTCGAGTTGAAAATGCGACATCGGCTGACCATTCGCAACCGTCGTGAATCCAGCCGTTCGCTGTTCCTCTGGCATCAGGCTTTCAAGAGGAAGATCAACTCCGAGCAATTGGTGAAGCGATCGTTCCAGCTGAAGGTTCGTCAATCGTCGACCCTGCACGCGTCCGATCTTACTCCAGCGTTCTTTCTGGAAGTCGTTGAGCCACTTGCCCGATTGGTTGAGAAACTGCTTCAGTTCTGCCCCGGTGATATCGTTGCTCTCTTTGGGGGGCATTTCGCCGTTATGAACTCGATCGAAAATACGAATCCAGCGAGCGAGTGTTTCCTGATTTTCGAGTTGGCCGTTGAGTTTCGTGAGGTCAAGCCCCGCTTCTGCCGCCTCTCCTTCATGGCAGGCAACGCAATGATTCTCCACAAACTTTCCCATATCGCCGGGAAGCTTAGGAGAATCCGCAGCAATGACAGAATGACAGTGGCAGGAAACAAACCAGACACTCATCAGAATTATCTTCATTGAAGAGTTCATCATACACATGAAATTATCAAGAGGAGGGAAGTCGTTGATTCTACCAAAAAATATAGAATCGGGATGGTTCAACTGGGCAAGTTCAAGCGGGAGGCGCTTTCGCTGTCTCGGTAGGATGTGGACGCTACCTGACTCGGAAAGTTGTAGGTGGGAGGCTTCGCTAACCGCCAGGGCGACTAAGCGAGATCGTTGTTGGTATCACGGGTGCTCATTTAGCTTGAATTCATAGTCAGCGGGGCAGGGCGTCGACCTGCGCTTTACAGGTCGATGACGTACTACCTCTCATCTCAGCATGCTTCATGCTGATGTTTTACTAATCAGATGAATTCGAAGGTGTCATTATTTATTATTTTACCCAGAATGGCTGAGATTCTCAAACCGGCTCAACGTCGATTGCGGTAACTCTTTTTTACTGTTGGTGTTATACGTTTTTTTTGATTTCGGGATTCGCTGCCATCACAGTCTGCAATTTGAGAAAACCGACTTCTTGCTGTTACAGTCTTTTGACGCCTCTGAGAGGAATTCCACTGCAGAGCGCATCTTTGAAGAAGAACTGCCCGACCACCAGTGGTTACACGACCGAAACTACCGGTGGCGGTCTGCAGGTCGCTCTCACCATGATAGCCCGCATCGGTGAGGAGAGCCCGTTAGATCTGTTTCTAACGGGCTTTTTCTTTTTATGCATTCTTAAAATTCGTCGTGTCTGTGGAAGAGAACTTCGCTCTCATGAATTCAGAAACTGCTCGCGACGATGCAGGAAAAAACAAGATTGGATTTGCTCTCGATTTCCACGCGTTACTTGTGATGCTCGGAGTTTCTTCTGAAGGAATTCTCTTTTTCACCGGCAGAGCAAGCAGGAGTTGGATTCCTCTGGTCCAAAATTAAGGGACTCACTTTGTTCCGTCATACAGTTCTGTTCGGAAGACAGATGTTTGACGTTCCAGGTATTCTGCTTTCGACATGGCAGGACTGTTTTTGCTTAGGATTCCTTTTGCCTTAGCGGCATCGTTGCTGAGCAGGTCGACGGCCATCATGGCGAGCGTTTTTGCGGGAGCGATGTATCCACGTTCATGATCGGCGATGCACCAGTCAATCTGGTGATGCGCTCCTGCGGCGCCGGTCATCATTGGATGCAAAACTGGCATGATTTGACTGAGATCACCAGCATCGGTTGACCCACCACTGTGGGGATAGTCGCGATAGTTCTCTTCACCCAAGACGGCTCCCGCGGTGTCTCGGAAGATCTCCGCGAGTTCTGGATCGTTACGGAGTGGCAGATTTCCGGGGACGGTTTCAATTTCAACCTTGCATCCCATCGCCATCGCAGCGCCACGCAATGCACGATCAACTTTATGAGAAGCGTCGAGAATTGCATCTGGCGTCTTCGCGCGAACATATGTTTCCATGCAAACTTCCGCAGGAATAATGTTCACGAGATCGCCACCTTTTGTGATGATGGGATGAATGCGGACGCAATCCTGATCACGAAATGTTTCTCGCTGCGCATTGATTGCACTCAAGGCAAGCTGTGCCGCGTAAAGGGCGTTCACTCCACGTTCGGGAAAGATTCCAGCATGAGATGCTTTGCCTAGAAAACGAATATTTTTGGCGAGGAAACCATTCGAAGACGGGGCTATCCCCATGCTGCCTTCGCTGACCTCGGGACTTGTTGAATGGATCATGACCGCCATGTCGATCTCGTCAAAGTGACCAAGTTTGATGAGCTCCTGCTTGCCGGTCAGAAAGGTGTTTTTCCCTTCCTTAACGAGTCCGACCCGGTAATTGATCTCAACATACTCTTCTGCTGGCACAGCGAAGAAAACGATATTTCCTGCAAGGTGTTCAGCAATCCCGGTCTCTGTGAGCGCCATAGCGGCCCCCATCAATCCTGCGATTTGTGCATTATGTCCACATGCGTGGGCTGCACCGGAAGTCGGGTCCGCTCGTGGGTGGTCGGGGACTTGTAATGCGTCTAACTCTCCCATGAGAGCGATTGTTGGCCCCTCTTTCGCCCCTCGCAACACAGCTTTGACTCCCGTGATCGCGAGACCGTCTTCGAATGAGAGACCGACTTGATCGAAAGTCTGTTTCACTCGCTCGGCGGTTTGTGTTTCCTTGAATCCTAACTCTGGCGTATCCATGATCGATTCGCCAATGTTGATGATGTCATCTCGCCGCCGGTCGATAGCTGTGCAAATTTCGGATTTCCAAGTCGTCGACTCTGTCATCATTTTTTAAGTCCTGATGGATATGCTTTCGGAAAACAATCTCATGTTTCGTGAACCGGTAGAGTACGATGGAGGATACGAGAATTTGAGCCATGAACACAATTCACCGATCTTCCTCATCTTCTCAACCAGAGCCGTTTGCTCTCCCGTGTGCCCGTGAAAAATGCGTTTCATCAATAAAGCTGCTGTTCGCGACGAAGCAGAACTTGTACACCAATTCGAAGGATGCTCCAGGTGAAGTGCCCGAATGTTTGAATCTGGGAGATGAGTCTCCTGATTGAGTAACGACATCCTGATTCGATTGGACTTCCTCTTTCAGCATGCTGTCAAAACGGGCGTCAGAGACAGAGTGTCAGGGCGTGCGATCGAGGAGTGTTCTCAAGTGCAGCTCGACGCATTCGGCGAGAACGGGGACGTTGTACCCCCCTTCAAGAACGCTGACCAGGCGGCCATCGCAGTATTCATTGGCGACGTCCTGCACCATCTTCGTGAGCGGTGCATAGTCCTCGGTTTCCAGTCCCAGCGAGCCGACTGGGTCAGCGTGGTGGGCGTCAAACCCTGCACTCAGCAGGACCAGTTCCGGACGACAGCGGGAAGCTGCATGGCCCAGAAGTGTGCTGAACCTTTCGAAGTACTCTTTACGACTCACTCCAAACTCAAGTGGCAGATTGAAGGTTGTTCCAAGTCCATCACCTTCTCCCGTTTCATTTGCAGCACCTGTACCGGGAAAGAATGGTGAACGGTGAACGGAGACATAGTAGACGTCATGGTCACGGTAAAAGAGATGTTGCGTCCCGTTGCCATGATGGACATCCCAGTCCACAATTAGAATGCGATTCAGTAAGTGATGTTCTCGAGCATGCATGGCTCCGATGGCGATATTGTTAAACAGGCAGAATCCCATCGCCATCGTTGGCAGTGCGTGATGTCCCGGAGGGCGCACCAAGCAGACTGCCTGTCGTCCAACATCTTTCATAACGGCATCGACCGCCTCAATGACAGTCCCCACTGCGGAACGCGCCGTGTCAAATGACTGTTGACTCACGAACGTGTCGTTCTCGAGCCATCCGCCCCCTGCCTCTGCATATTTTCTCAACTCGTTTATGTAGCCTGAATGATGTGCAAGCTGGAGTTGCTCCTCAGTCGCAAGAATGATCGGCGGTCTTTCGAATCGCTGAATCAAATCCGCCGATTGAAGATGTGCGCGAAGATATCGCAATCTCTCTGGGCATTCTGGATGTGACTCGCTGCCGTGGTTCAGGAAACAGTCATCCATGTAGAGAAGTGATGGCACTGAAACTCAACTTTATAAAAGGGACTTGAGACGTGATATTGGACAGACTACTCGACAACAGAATTCCCTGAGACATCTTCTTCGCTGGAAGTACTCTCCGCAGGCAGCAAAGTACGTTGCAGAGAAACAATGCCGTCTGATCGCTCGGTGATCTCGAACCCTGCTTTTTTAAACGTCGCCAGCATTTTGCGATTGTCCCAATCTGTTTCCGCTTCGATTTGCTTTAATCCCCAGGATCGTCCAATTTCAACACAGTAGTTTGTTAGCTGAGAGCCTAAACCCTGTCCCTGCCACTGATCGGCGACCAGTACTGCGTATTCAGCTTTGTCATGGTCTGAATCAGCGACCAGGCGACCGATGCCAATAATTTTTCGCACACCAAGTTCTTCGATCTCAGCGACAATAGCCATCTCACGATCGTAGTCGATAAAACAAAATCGCGAAGCGATGCTGTGCGATGGCTTTCGAACGAGTAACCGAAAGCGTGAATGAATCGATTCATCCGAGCAGGCGGCAGCCATCGCCTGCCACATCGGTTCATCTTCCGGGCGGATTGGACGAAGCTGAATCGAGCGACCATCTTTGAGTTGTGCTGCCCGGACATACTGCTCGGGGTATGGGCGGATAGCCAGATGATTGTAAGGGCGAAGTGGGCGACTTGCCGCATCATCATCAATGACCGCTCGTGCATCGAGGGCCATAATTCCGTTTTGAGTCGCTACCAGGGGATTGATATCAAACTCTTTGATCTCAGGTGATTCAGCGACGAGGTAAGAGAATCGAATTATGGTTTGTATCAGCTGATTCATGTCGACGCCTGGGCGACCACGGTAGCCTTGCAACAGTGGCCACGACTTCAGTGACTCCAGCATCCGCCAGGTGAGTCTTTCGTTCAGCGGTGGGAGTTCGAGAGCGCGGTCACCAAAGCATTCAGCTGCTATCCCGCCGGTCCCGACCATAATCACAGATCCGAAAGTCGGGTCTTGTTTGGTTCCGAGAATCAATTCGACTCCGTGGCCCCGTTTGAACATTGGCTGAACCGTGACACCTGCAACCTCAGCGTCCGGTGCAAGCCGTTTCGCATTTGCAAGGATTTCGGCATATCCTCGTCTCACATCGTCGTCATGGAGGAGATTCAGCATGACGCCTCCAACGTCGGTTTTGTGGGTAATATCGTGAGAAAAGATCTTCAGTACAACCGGGTATCCGACTTCATTGGCATGTCGGACAGCTTGTCTTGGTGAACTCGCAATCAGAGTTCGCGTCGTCGGGATCCCATATCGCTTCAAAATCGACTTTGAGTCGGCTTCTGACAAAACCCGTTGTCCCTGTTTCGACCGACGACGAAGGAAACGCGAAATCAGGTTGGTGAGAGGAGGTTTCCAGTCCTCACCGAGTCGGCTGATCGAAGAGGTTTTCAAATCATTCAAGTTATGAGATCGAGCCGGAAGAATGATCGGCATCTCCTGCGGGGTTTCGTACAGCAACTTGCGATTTCGACCATAAGCCACCAAGTGCATAAACGCTCGAACTGCGTGTTCCGGTCTCGGGTAAGTTGCGACGCCGCCAGCATTAAGAATTCGATCTCCCTCTTCGACCATCGCTCCCCCCATCCAGACTGCAAGCACTGGCTTGCGAGAACCTTTGACGACTGTGACGACTGCTTTCGCAATTGCAGTCGGATCTGTCATCGCCTGCGGGGTCAGCACAACAAGTACCGCATCGACTTGTTCATCATTCAGAATCGGGCGTAGTGTCTCAGTGAAGCGATCAGCTGTGGCATCACCAAGAATGTCGACGGGATTTTCCTTCGACCAGTACACCGGCAGGTGAGAATCGAGTTTGCGGATGACGTCATCGGAGAGTTTCGCCAGGACGCCGTCGCGCGCGATCAACGCATCAGTTGCGATGACACCAGGTCCTCCGGCGTTGGTCACGATTGCCAGCCGTGGTCCTCGTGGGGGATCGTAGCGGGCAAGTAGCTCGGCAGTGTCGAATAATTCGTCAATTTCGAAGGCACGTTCGATTCCCGCTCGTTTAAAAGCGGCATCGTAGACATCGTCTGCACCAGCCATGGCTCCGGTGTGAGATGTGGCAGCTTTCGCAGACTCTGTAAAGCGTCCGGATTTGAATGCGACGATGGGGTTCGTTCGGGTGAAAGCTCGCGCGGCAGACATGAAGGACCTCGCTTCCGTAATAGACTCGACATAGAGAACTATCGATTTCGTATGCAGGTCGTTAGCAAAATAATCAATCAGGTCAGCAACGCCGACATCGACCATGTTGCCGATGGAGACAAAGTGCGAGAATCCAATGCCTTCTTTTTCCGCCCAGTCCAGGATCGACGTACATAACGCACCGGATTGAGAAATTAACGCAACACTTCCGGGGCGAGGCATCGACGCTGCGAAACTGGCATTCAATTTCCGATGCGGTGCGATGACGCCAAGGCAATTCGGCCCAATGATTCGAAGGTCATATTCTGACTTCGCTTTGCGAATTTGATCTTCCAGCGCTCTGCCTGCCTCGCCCACTTCTTTAAATCCCGCAGACAGAATGATCATCCCTCCGACACCGGCACGACCACACTGGTGGACCAGATCCAGCACTGTCGCCGCTGGCGTACAAACAATTACGAGATCAGGGACATGCGGCAACGCGGCAATATTCGGATAGGCGTGAACTCCCTGAACTGCCTCGCGTTTATTATTCACTGGATAGACAACGCCATCGTAGCCTGTCCCAATCAGATTCTGCAAAACGCTGTAACCAACACTCGATCGTTTATCACTGGCTCCGATGACGGCAATTCGCTTGGGGGAAAAGATCTTGTCGAGAAAGTGAACAGGCATGAAGTGAGTCCAAAGCTGTTTGGTGAGTACGTCGCTTCCAAAGTCTCGGAAAGTGAAATTTTATTTCCGTTTTCATTCGTATGGCGAATGATATGCCGTTCTTAAACTGCCTGGAGTGTGCTGAATCGCACACCGATTGCCAGCTCATAAATGCACAAGGGAAATGCACAAGGGAAATGCACAAGGGAAATGCACAAGGGGAATGCACAAGGGGAATGCACAAGGGGAATGCACAAGGGGAATGCACAAGGGGAATGCACAAGGGGAATGCACAAGGGGAATGCACAAGTATGAGCACTCCGCCAGAATCGAGTGTGCAACAAGCGTCCGGAGCATGCTTCAACCAAAAGCGAGCAACACGAACTCGTACCGTCCACAATCCTCGTTCATCCAAAGGGGATTTTGCGAACCATCCCAGTTTACAGTTCCCTCTGATTATCGCGAGTGTTGGCACAATAACCTTGATGCAGAGAAGACGTTCAAATCTGGTGAGCACGCTCTTTGAAACCACGCACTTCGTGACCGAGCGTTAATCCGCTGCGGTCTCCAATGGCTCCTTTGATGGTGTGTACATCAGAAGTGCACACCAACGCCCGAGTAGTCTTCACGACAGCGTCGTTGGGCCCCGGTTCAGGGATTGGCTTGTCCACGAACTCGGTCTGTCCGATTCCCTGCATCACAAATGCCTGCATGACACCAACCATTTCTGTTTCATCTTCTCGATGGGGTTGAGCACTCTCGCTGAATTAACAATGAGGCTTTTCGTCGTGGAGCAAGACTGTCTGAGGTGTGACAATTTCCTGCGTGACCACTCTCTGCCTGTGCCCAGTCGACGCGCGATCAATCGCAATTCGATGGCATCGGCATTAAAAGCAAACGATGCGCCACCTTGACGCCGCTTGCAGCTGAAGAGTCGATTCTTCGGTGAGACAAGTCTCTGCATCGCTGAGATGGAAGAAAAATTTCGCCACTTTTATTGACTCATCAAAAAGTAGCGGTTACTATTCATCGTAGATCGACGATGGATAGGTTTGAGAGGCTTAAATGTCCACAGGCAAGCAACGTCAACAAAAGTGTGATTCGCGACCGGTGAAGTTACCTGTCGACGAAAGCGCTGACGTTTTAGCGAAATTGGCTTGGGCGGTGGCGCATCCGGCACGCGTACGAATCATTCGATTGTTGATCAACCGGGAAGCATGTGTCTGTGGCGAAATTGTTGCAGAACTGCCACTTGCTCAGTCGACAGTCTCTCAGCATCTGAAAATCCTGAAGGACTCGGGGCTCATCCAGGGTGAGATTGACGGCCCCAAGGTCTGCTACTTCATCAATCGAGAGATGCTCGCAGAATTGAAACAGTTAATCTCGGACCTGTGATTTTTTTTAACGAATCCTATCGTAATTCGACGATAGACGATAGGTGCAAAAAAGGAAGAAAGACAATGAGTAAAATTCAAATCTATGATCCTGCAATGTGTTGTTCGACTGGTGTCTGTGGTCCTCAGGTTGACCCAGCGTTACCCAGATTCGCCAGCGACCTGGAATGGTTGAAGTCGAAAGGTCATGAAGTCGAGCGGTTCAATCTGGGACAGCAACCCGCAGAATACGCCAACAATCCAATCGTTCAGCAGATGTTGCAAACAGAAGGGGTTGACTGCTTGCCGCTGGTGCTGGTGGATGGTCAAGTTGTGAGTCGCAGCGAGTACCCGGCACGAGAGAATCTCGCATTATGGACAGCAACGCAATTGAATGCTTCCACTTTGCCTGTGGTTTTAGATATGGCTGGAGACTGCTGCGGCAGCTCTGGCTGCTGTTGAGGTACTGTCATGAAGCACCTCAAACATCCGACTCGCATCCTTTTCTTCACCGGTAAAGGTGGCGTTGGCAAAACGACGATGGCTTGCGCGACCGCAGTGCAACTCGCAGATCAAGGGAAACGGGTGCTGCTCGTTTCCACTGATCCGGCGTCCAACCTGCACGATGTGCTGGCGACCCAGATCGGGAATGAGCCAACGCCGATTGACAGCGTTCCCGGTCTTTTCGCGATGAATATTGATCCGGCTGAATCGGCCCGAGCCTATCGCGAACGTATGATCGGTCCGTATCGCGGAGTACTGCCTGAGGCTGCTGTCGCCAGTATGGAAGAGCAGCTCTCTGGCTCCTGTACACTGGAGATTGCTGCGTTTGATGAGTTCTCCCGTCTTCTCGGAGATGAAGCGTCGACGACTGATTTTGATCACGTCATCTTTGATACTGCACCGACAGGTCACACATTGCGTTTGCTAACGCTTCCGTCTGCCTGGTCCGGTTTCATGGAGACGAATACTACGGGAACGTCTTGCTTGGGACCTCTCGCGGGTCTACAGGATCAGCAGAAATTGTATCAACAGTCGGTTGCTACTCTCTCGGATGAGAAAAGCACGACACTGGTATTGGTGACGCGGCCCGATGCCTCGGCGTTGAAAGAAGCTGCTCGCACCAGTCGCGATCTCCGTCAACTGGGTGTTGATAATCAGCAGCTGATCGTGAATGGTCTGTTCGTAGCCACCGATAAAAGTGATCCATTGGCACTGACAATGGAAACACGTTTTGCGAGGGTTTTAAATGACATGCCCGACGAACTCGCAGATTTGCCACGCAGCGATGTCCCTTTGACAGCGGGAAATGTGCTCGGTATTGAATTGCTACGAATGATTGGCTCTGACCAGACGGCAGTCACGTCCACAATTGAAGAGTCGCAAGCAGTCGATTCGACGCTCCCCGGTCTCGAATCATTACTGGATGACTTGGAAGCTCCGGGACATGGTGTCATTCTTTCTATGGGCAAAGGTGGTGTTGGCAAGACGACAGTGGCAGCGAGTATTGCAGTCGCCCTGGCAGATAGAGGCCACGAAGTGCATCTCTCGACAACTGATCCGGCTGCCCATGTCATGGCGACACTGGCAGCTGAGTCGATGCCACATCTGACTGTCAGCAGAATTGATCCGGTGCAGGAGACTGCGGACTACACCGCTGAGGTGATGCAAACTGCAGGAGCCGGTCTGGATGATGCTGGGCGTGCCTTACTCGAAGAAGACCTGCGCTCTCCCTGCACGGAAGAGATTGCAGTGTTCCGAGCCTTTGCCCAAGCTGTTGCGGAAGGAACGGATCGGTTTGTGGTCCTCGACACTGCCCCGACCGGACACACAATTCTGCTGCTCGATTCAGCTCTGGCTTATCACCGTGAAGTGAGTCGGCAGTCGATGGAGATGTCGGAATCAGTGCAGAATCTCTTGCCTCGATTACGGGACCCGGAGTTCACGCGCGTTCTGGTTGTGACCCTTCCTGAGGCGACTCCTGTCCACGAAGCGACTCAGTTGCAAACAGATCTGCGGCGTGCTGAGATCGAACCGTTCGCCTGGATTATTAACCAAAGCCTTACGCCGCTTGCAGTGACGGATCCTGTCTTAAAGCAGAGACGGGCTGGCGAATGGCCGTTCATCAGTGAAGTGCGAGACGTTCAGTCACAGCGACTTGCAGTGATTCCGATGCTCACGGAACCTCCAGTTGGAATCGACCTCCTGAGGGACATGACCTCTTCGCTGATTTCCGAGAGCTGATTCAATTCGAGCCTATTTAAAACTGCAATTCGCAATATTTCAATTCGCAAAATACGATAACACCTATCAGGAGTTCACTGATGTCGAAAACTCAAGTTCTTTTTCTCTGTACTGGAAACTCCTGCCGCAGCCAGATGGCTGAAGGCTGGGCCAGGCATTTGCATGGAGACAAAATCGACGCTTACTCAGCCGGGATCGAAGCCCACGGCATGAACCCGAATGCTGTGAAAGTGATGGCGGAAGCCGGCGTCGACATTACAGGCCAATCTTCAAAGCTGGCAAGTTCACTGGAAGACATTCCACTCGATGTGGTCATTACCGTCTGCGGCCACGCCGATGAAAACTGCCCAGGATTTCTAGGAAAAGCCCGGGTTGTTCACGTCGGATTTGATGATCCTCCTAAACTGGCAAAAGAGGCAGCAAGCGAAGAAGAAGCACTCGACCACTACCGACGTGTCCGAGACGAGATTCGTGAGTTCGTCACCAATGACTTGCTCAAAACAACCGCGTCGGAATCTTGATCAATGATTGCTCCGCATCAAATAATGCCCTCGATTTGATTCTTCAAACCGAGGGCATTTTGTTTTATGTGGTGTTAACGGAGGCGGTGTGAAGAGGGGCTCATCTTTGGCAGAGTTGGATTTGATCGATGATCTGCTGGACGACTGAATCAGCGGCATCAGGTTTCCCGAGCTGGTGCATCTGTTGGCTCATCGACTTTTGCAATTCTGACGAGGAGATGATGTTGCTCAGTTCGGTTTTGAGCTGAGTTGCAAAAATTTCGGCATTGGTGTTTTGGTGGACAATGATGGCTGCTTTGTTTTTGGCGTAATGCTGTGCATTCTTTTCTTGATGATTGCGCGCAGAATTTGGATAGGGAATCAGCAACGCGGGTTTCCCTAAGACTGCCAATTCAGCCAAGGTCGTCGCTCCTGCTCTGCTGATCACCAAGGTCGATTGGTTGAGAACCTCTTCAATGTTTGTGAAAAACTGGGAGACCACCGCCGAGATCGAGGCGGCGTTGTAGGCTCGTTCAATATTCTCGTTCTCAGTCGATCCGGTTTGATGAAAGATCGTCCAGCCTTTGAAGAGTTCCGGAGATTGCTCAACAAGCGATTGCATTGCAGCGTTGATTGCGACTGCTCCCTGACTCCCCCCTAATACTGTGAGTGTGCGTGGAGAAGTGGGGGTGCGGCACTCTGAAAATTCCCGGATTGATTTCCGAACGGGATTCCCCGTTTCGACGCAGGCACGTTTTGAGGAAAAATATTGCGAAGTTTCCGGAAAACTTGTGCAGATTCGATTTGAGAACCGAGAGAGAAAAACGTTAGCACTTCCGGGGATGGTGTTTTGCTCCATCAGAAGGATCGGTCGCGAGAGGCTTTTGGCTGCCAGGATGCCCGGGATGCTTCCGTATCCTCCGAGGCCGATGACGATCGTGGGGGCAAACTCTTTGATGACTTTGCGGGCTTGTCGAAAGGCGGAAAGTAAAACTCTCGATTCCCGAATGGGATGTCGTTTCAGCTTGCCGAGCGGGGAAGAGGGGATGTGAACTGTTTCAAGTTGGATCTTCTGGTTGGCGAGCAGACTCGTTTCGATTTGCTTCCCCGTTGTTGTGAAGAGAAATCGGCATTCAATCCCGAATCGCTCAGTCAATTCTTCACAGACAGCCAGGGCAGGGAAGAGATGACCTCCGCTTCCGCCTCCACAAAAAAGAAACGAAAATTCAGGCAGCTGAAGTGGCAGAGAATTCGTGTTCAAGGTTCTTTTCTTTGTGATGTTGCTCTTCCGGAGCGACAGAGGCTTTCGTGTCGCGATTTTTTGTCAAGCTCACAATGAGTCCGAGAGCTGAGACCGTTGTTACCAGATTGCTCCCGCCATAACTAATCAATGGATGTGAAATTCCTTTAGGTGGGACCATTGCGGTCACTACTGCCACATTCAAGGCAGCCTGAAGCACGAGTTGCGTGAGGAGTGTTGTGGCAGCGACTGAGGCAAAACCGGTTTGAGATGACTGTCGAATCAAGCTGAGACCACTTAGATAAAGTCCTGCCCATAATGCAATGATACCCAGAGTTCCGATCAGTCCAAGTTCTTCTCCGATCACAGCGAAGATGAAGTCGGTGTTCGCTTCTGGTAAGAAACTCAGTTTTTGCCAGCCTTTCCCCAATCCCGTTCCCTGTAGTCCGCCCACGCCGAGTGTCGTCAATGATTGCCGAACTTGATAAGGGGCTTCCTCGGGGGATGTCCAAGTTTGTATGAACCCACGAATTCGCGCGAGTTGGTAAGGCTTGAGAGCAATGGCGCTCAAGGCCAGTGGAGCCAATGCGACTGCAGACATAAAGAAGTAACGAAGTGGAAAGCGACTGAAAAACAGTGCCAGCGCAGATGTGATCAACAAAAACAATGTCGTTCCCAAGTCTGGCTCAATGAGAACCAAACTTAGTGGCAACCCGATCATCGCAAGAAGTTGAAAGTAGGGGAACAGACCTGTTTCGCGTGATTCTCCGGTGCGAAAAAATCGCATTCGGCAGACCATCAGAGGAAGCGTAATCTTGGCAATTTCTGAGGGTTGTATTGAAATCGAACCGATTCTGATCCACCGTTGCGCTCCGTTCACTTTGTGCCCCAGACCCGGAATCAGGACAGCGATCAGCAAAGCAACGCTTGCAAGATAGAGGATTGGTGAAAGTCGATACCAGAAATGTGCCGGAATTTGAGACGCAATCCCGCCGCACAGCAGTGCGACTCCCAGGAAGATGACATGCTTTGAAAGGTAGAGCTGTTCAACATTCGCGCCCTGAGTTGACATGCTCGCGCTGTAGACCATGAGCGTTCCAATCGCCAGCAGCATGCCAGCGAAGGCGAGGAAGAGATTCGAAGAGAGGTCCTCTGAGTCCAGCATCGGCGTTGAGTCAAAGACTAACTGGCGTCACCGCAACGTGTTGAGGTGACACCGCGAAACGTTGTTGGCGGTTTCTTAACTTCTTTGTTTTATCGTCATTCAAAACGGGTGACTCCCTCCAGCTCGACTTCTGTTCGTTCATCCGCATAAGTGGTCCAACTTCACTTATCGGCTTAAGTCGAAATCCCCGTTCAAAAAGCATCAGTGATCACTAGATCCGAGAATTCTGCCCGATCTCTACCGGCGAGTCTGACCGATATCAACTTTTGAGAACGCTTTGAGCCTTGTGAGTCGGCACTCTTCTTGGCTGACAAAACTCTAGTAGATGAGGTCATCATGAAGACGCTGCTTTTCTCTTGTCTTGCTGTCCTGACGCTCAATTCCTGTTACCAATCGACAGCTGAAGCCCAAAGTGTGTGGTATACCGATTTCGACGAGGCGCAAAAGGTTGCCCAATCGACGAATCGGCCAATACTCATTCACTTCCATGCCCATTGGTGTAATCCATGCAAGCAAATGGAGAGCCAGGTCTTCCCGTCGAGACAAGTTCAGCAGCAGCTTCAACATTCTGTCGTCGCTGTGAAAATTAATTCTGAACACAACCCTAAACTGACATCCCGTTTTGGGGTAACCAGCTTGCCAACGGATCTGTTTATTGAGCCGTCTGGAAAAGAGATTATGCAATCAGTCGGATATCGTGGTGTCAACGATTACATCCAACTGGTCATGCGTGCTCGCACACGCTACACGGATATTCTTGCACTCCGAAATGCTGCTCCGGCAATGAATCCGAATGAGTCGTTGTCTCAGAAAGACCAGCCGGTCAAGCCAGCCTCAGTTTCCGGTTTAATGCTTGAAGGTTATTGCCCGGTGACATTGTGGAAGTCTCGCCGCTGGGAGAAGGGAAGCCAGCAGTTTGAGGCTCAGTACAAGGGGCAGCAATATCGATTTGTCAGCGCTGAAGCACTGAAGCGTTTCAAAGAATCCCCCGGCCGATATGTGCCTCAGTTCCTGGGGTGCGATCCTGTCGTTGTCTGGGAGACAGATCGTGCCGTCGCAGGTGATATTGGCTTCGGCGCATTCTATGACGAACGACTTTACCTGTTCACATCGAATGAGAACCGCCAGCGGTTCAAGTCGGCCCCGGACAATTTCATCAAGACGCAGGTGGTACTGCATGTCGATCAAATCGAAAGCGTTGTTCGATAATTCCCGTCGGTCTTCCTGAAATGCCAGCGAGTAGCTTCAAAGTCTTGGAAGAGCGTAATCTCACAGAGACCTTCGTGCTCTCAAAGGCCTACATGATCGAGAAGTAGTTTTCGACTGCCTGATCAATGGCGCTTTTGGTGATCTCGTGTGGGAGATTGTGGAGAGTACAGCGGTTTTCGACCTGTCTGAGTAAATCGCGAGGATGACAGAAACGGAAGGGGCGATTGGCTCCGACATAGTGATGCTGGATGAGATAGTCCACCGTTTCATGCGAACACTCGAAACGGGCTTTCTTGGCCATCTTGATGAAGAGATTCCGGAACTCGATCTCCGATGCATCTTTGACTTCAATCTTGTAGGGAATCCGGCGCAAAAATGCGTCGTCGACAAGATCTCGCGGTTCCAGGTTACTGGAGAAGATGATCAACTGGTCAAACGGAACCTGAATTGTTCGACCACTTTCCATATGAAGAAAGTCGATCCGTTGTTCTAGTGGCACAATCCATCTGTTAAGCAGTTCGTCGGTGCTCATGCGTTGTCGACCGAAATCGTCAATCAAGAGCGTTCCACAGTTTGACTTCAGTTGCAGTGGAGCCTCACCAACACCCGTTTTACGAATGTAAGTGATCTCCAGATCCTCCATTGTCAATTCTCCACCAGAGACAATGGTTGGCCGTTCGATTTGGACCCAGCGACCGTCGACTTCCTGTTCGTAGTCACCTTCGGCCTTAATGGGACGATGGCGGTTGGGATCATATAGTCGAATGATTTCGCCCGAAGCCACAATTGACCGTGGAATCCAGATTGTATCACCGAAGGATTTGGTGACACGTTCTGCCATGCTTGTCTTGCCGTTTCCTGGAGCACCGTAGAGGAACATTCCACGGCCTGAATGAATCGCTTGCCCGATGTTCGAAATCATTCGGTCGCTGATGTCGAGATCGGCAAAGGCTCTGCGGATGGCTTTCAGAGTAGGCTTGCGACCTGCCAGCGATTGCGCGTTGACGCTTTCAATATATTGATCAAGTGGAACCGGTGCGGTTCCAAAATAAGTTGACTGAACTGCAAGTGTGCGTGCGCGATCACGTCCCAAGTCCGTCAATTCATAGAGATAGTCTCCGCCAGCAATGGAGTTTTTGTAAGCGGCAAGTCGCTCAATTTTGAGTTGACGTAAAATCCCTTCCACGAGTGGGAACTTCAGCCCGATTTGCAAGGCGGTTTTGTACCCGGTCTCTACTCCACGATTATAGAGGTACTTCAAGATCAGATTCATCACTTCGCTGAGGCTCAGCCCAGCATCGCTCAATGAATCGGGACTCGGCGGGATGAACACACCATTGTTCATGCTCAAACGGCGGATCGAAGTTTCTCCAGTCAGTTTGGCAACTGCGTCCGAGACTTTAGGGAGGCGACGAGCTTCTTCGATCTTCTCTGCATGAGTTTTCTCTTTTGCGACCGTTTCCTTGGAGTCTTCGCTCGGAGCAGGATTTTCGTCAGTGTTTTCAGTAGAGGCCGATGGGGATTCCTGAGCCTCCTCCGATGTCATCGGTGACGCAGATTTCGGTTCAACTTCCATATCTTCTCCGTTTCCCAGACTCATGAGAAGATTGTCGATATCGGTCAATGTCCCAGGTTGCATCCGCGTCCTCGCTTACAGCTGGTCAAAATGAATAGGTCTCTTCCCTTAGTTTGGGATGCATTGAGCAGCCGAGCGAAATCCTCTGACATTGGATGAAGAATGATTCGAGGAAATCGGACTCGAAGGCAGGTCATGACGGTTGTAGGAGTTGCCCGAGAGGTGAAATTCTCATCAGTCAGCGGAATCGTGACTGAAGATTTCTCCAGTTCCTCGCTGATTCAATAAAAAACAGTTTCAAGACTGCGCCGTTTCTCACTGCGAGCCAGATTTGCGAATGCGATTTCGAACGATGTTGAATGACAAATTCAAGCTTCTTGATGCGTCGAGGCTTGTGAGTTTACAATTTCGCAAGGTAGTGGAAGAGGCTCTCTAATCCCATTGGGAGCAGTTATGACTACCGCTGAATTCTTTGAGGAGGGGCACGATTAGCGCGGTTCAGGCAACCGAATGGAATGAGATTGCAGACCGACCGGAACTAATCCGAAAACGCTGGAATCGTCACTTTTCTCTACATGTAAGCGAGCAATTTCAAGTTTCAGGATCAGCTCTAAATATGTTCGTGTAGAACATATTTCATGAGAGGAAATACTGTACACCACAAGTCGGAAAACGGTATCATTTCCGAAGATGCTATAGAGCAAATCCAATTGGTCTTTACGTTCTGCCTCGTGGCGGGCAGTCTATGAAGTCATGAAAATGGACTTCACGGGCACGACAAGCATTGAAGATGCTCTAGCGGAACGTGAGAAGCAGTTCATGCATAACGACTACGAGTCTGACAGCGAGATTCATTCCAGGATTCATCATCTGATCAATTCTGCCCGTGCCGGAGACATTGCAGCCCGAGATGAGTTGCTTGAATCCTGTCGCAATTATGTGAGCGTCATAGCTCGCACGAATGTGGAAACATGGATGCGGGCCAAGGTTGATGCGTCTGATCTCGTTCAACAAACGATGCTGGAAGCATACGAAGGCTTTCAGAATTTTGATGGGGTTTCTGAAGCGGAATGGCTCGGTTGGCTGCGACAGATTCTGGCTCACAACACGCAGGACTTCATACGCAAGTTTCGCACTGAAAAACGAAATGTAAAAAAAGAAATTCGGTTGAATCCACAGTTCCCGAATGGATCTGCCCCCGGCGTCGACCTCTCTGCTCATTTGCAAACACCGTCGCAATTGATGATTCAAAACGAAAGAGAATTCGAACTCGCCAATGCAATTGCAGAACTCACCGCGGACTATCAAGAAGTGATACAGTTAAGAAATCTGCAACGATTACCATTCGATGAAGTGGCTGAACGAATGGGACGTTCACGCGGGGCGGTCCAAATGCTATGGGGGCGAGCGCTGAAGCAGTTACAAGAAATCCTCTCTCAAAACCACGACGTTTCTGAATCTGAATGAAGCATATAATGTCTGCCAGTCAAGAAAGAAAAAACGAGTCCGGCGACGAGCTAGTTGATTTTGACGACGAGGTACTGGAGTTTCTTGATCAACACTGTCTCGCAATGCAGGTTGGAAAACCGCTTGCAATCCCAGAGCATCTCCTTGCCAGACATCCAGAACTCTCAGAGATGCTGGATTGCATGAATCGTCTGGATTCGTTTGCGGTGGCTCCGGTGACTGATCAGAACGAGACGCTACTTGGGGACACAGCGGGCTTTTCTTCATCGATGATGCAACAACTCCCGCGAAACTTCGGCTCGTTCTGTCTTGAAGAAGAAATCGGCCGTGGCGGAATGGGGATCATCTACAAAGCTCGTCACATAACGCTTCAAAGTCACTTCGCACTCAAGATGATTCGGACTTGCGAATTTGCGACGGATGAGGAGGTGCGTCGGTTTTATCAGGAAGCGCGGGCAGCCTCACGGTTGCGACATCCGAATATCGTCAGTGTCCACGATGCCGGAGAGCAAGACGGATTTCCTTTTCTTGTCATGACATATATCGAAGGTCAAACGCTCGCAGAACATTTGAAAGGCCAGGAGCTGGAGATTTCTCAAGCGATTGATTACGTCATTCAAATCGCACATGCCGTCGATTATCTGCACAAACAAGACATCATTCATCGTGATCTGAAGCCGTCCAACATTCTACTTGACCATCAACACAATGCTTTTGTGACCGACTTTGGTCTGGCGAAAGTATACGAGGCCGACAGTGAAAGAACGGTTTCAGGAACCATTCTGGGAACTCCAGCTTATATGGCGCCTGAGCAGGCGTGGGGGAAGATCAATGAAATTACCGCTCAATGCGACATTTACAGCTTAGGGGCGATTCTTTACGAGCTGTTAACAAGACGTCCTCCTTTTGTGGAGGAGAGTCCGCTCGACCAAATCTTGCGTCTGCGAGATTCTGAACCGCCGGCACCGGGGAAGATCAATCCTAATGTCCCGAAACCGTTGGAACAAATTTGCTTGCGATGCTTGGAAAAGAAACCGGAGCATCGCTACAAATCTGCGGGAGAACTTGCAAATGATTTGCAACACTTTCAGGAAGGAGAACCGATCGCTCTGAATTCGGTCGGTTGGTGGACCAAACTCCGGCGTTGGGCGAGACGAGAACCGGCACTTGTTGTTCACTTAGCAGCGTTTCTGATTGTCGCGTTGATCTTGCAAATCGTTGACTGGCGGACAGCTGGACATCGCCAGTCTTATTTGCCTGTCATTTCGATTCTCGTCGTCTGGACGGTGATCTCGGTTGTCTTTCAGAAATTAATGTCGCGCGGTGTCCCATTCATTCGGAGAACATGGATCGCAGCAGACGCTGCTTTGTTTACCGCAGCGGTTGCTAATGCGGAGGGGCCGGTTGAATCGCTGGTTACAGGTTATGCACTTCTGATTGTGACCAGCAGCATGTGGTACAAACCTCGGTTGGTTGCAGTGACGACCATCTCTTCTGTCATTTCGTACCTGTTCCTGGTTGCCTACCGAGGCGATCCCGAAACGCCCGGGCATTTTCCATATCTGGTGATCGGAATCTTGCTTGTCATTGGTGGCATTGTCATTTCGCTCGTCCGTCGAATTTTGAAGCTGGTGACAATACGGTCCCGGTTGTAGCGGCCCCGGTTGTAGCTCAGTGAATCAACGCGGCGGTGATTCTTTCGACTCGGTTTCTCAACAAGATTCCCGAATCTTTGTCGAATTGCTGGTATCTGGTCGCTGAACTCTTCACTATTGGTCTTTTGATTCACACCTTTGAGCTTTTCTTTTCAGGATTGCCTTATCATGTCGTTCACTTTGAGGTCCCTTTCCGTTGGGCTGATCTGCCTGTTGCCTGCGTTGGTTTGGGGGCAAGTCGGCAGTACAAATCATGTCGAAGGGCTGCGAGAATCTCCTCCGCATGTTTATGCAATTACTGGGCTGCGGATTGTTCAGGAATCGGGACAAGTGATTGAGAAGGGGACGCTCGTTGTCCGTGATCAGAAAATCACACTTGCCGGTGCAGATGTGGAAATCCCCGCCGATGCCGAAGTTATCGACGGAACAGGAAAAGTTGCTTATCCCGGATTCATTGATTCCTTCGCTGAGGTTGCTCTGGATGCTGCCAGTAAACGACCTGCGACAGCTTATTGGAACCCGCAAATTCGGGCTGATTTTCATGTCAGCTCAGCGATCAAAAAATCGCATCTTGGAGCGTCCAATTTGCGTCAGCAAGGTTTCGTCGCGCGTTTAGTCGCTCCCGAAGCTGGTGTTCTTCGAGGTCAAAGCGCACTTTACTCACTTGGTGAAGGTGAACCGCATCAGCTTCTTCTGAAAGATCGAGTTGCCCTGAATGGTGAATTGACGATTCCTCGCCGAAGCGGAGATCGATCGAACTATCCAAACTCTCCCATGGGGGCGGTCGCGTTGGCGCGTCAGTCTTTTTATGACGCACTCTGGTATCGCGATGCTCACAAAGCCGTTGAGCAAGATCCTTCGTTGCCTCTACCCGAAACGAACTCAACACTTCAGGCAATGCAACTGTTCGCTAGCGGAGAATTGCCAGTCATGTTGGAAACGAGCAATGAACTTTTCGCGTTGCGTGCGAATGACTTTGCCCGAGAGTTCAAACTGAATCTGATAATTGTCGGAAGTGGAAACGAGTATCGAAGATTACAGGAGATCAAAGATACGGGGCGGACATTCATTGTGCCGGTCGCCTTTCCCAAAGCTCCCAACGTTGCCAGTCCCGAAGCAGCGAGCTCGGCAACTTTAGAGTCGCTCATGCATTGGGATCATGCACCGGGAAATCTGGCTCAGTTGCACAAAAGCGGTTTGGAAATTTTACTCACCACGCATCGTTTGGAGAGCCAGAAAGACTTCCTCAAGAATCTGCGAATTGCAGTAAAGCGAGGTTTCCCAGCTACTGCGGCTTTGAACTCTCTAACGATCATTCCTGCAAAACGTTTTCAAGTGAGTGACCAGCTCGGCACGCTCGAACCGGGGAAGCTCGCCAGCTTCGTCTTGACCGATGGCGACCTCTTTGATGATGAAACCAAAATTGTTGAAACCTGGGTTCAGGGACATCGCGTTCAACATGATGAAGATGACAAGATCGATTTGCAGGGAGACTGGAAACTCGCCCTGACCAATGGGCCGAAAGACGATGCAGTCGCATTGATGATGAACATCAAAGGCGAAGAGACGCTCAAGGCAAAAGTCCGTCCTGATCAAACGTTGCCTAAGTTTGAAGATGCCGTCGAAGTGAAGAAGCTCTCTCAGGAGGATGGTCGCCTGGTTGGACAATTTTTAGGGGATAGCTTCGACTCACGAGGGATGGTGACATTCTCGATAGTGCTTGAGAAGGAATCTCAAGAATGGTTGGGAACTCTGAGTTGGCCGGACGGAAAACATTCTTCAGTGCTGATGACTCTGAATCAACCGGCTGAAGCCCCCCCCGAGGAAAAGTCAGAGGTCGAGAAAGAGATCCTTGAGAACGAAGAACTGACGGAAAAAGAAAAGGAAGAGAAGCTGGACAAGAAGAACGCTCTCGCAGCCAGGAGTTCGCAAGCAAGCTTTCCAGTGAACTACCCACTCGGTGCGTTTGGACGAAAAGAGGAGCCGCAAACCGCAAAACTTGTCGTCTTTCAAGGTGCAACGATCTGGACAAGTGGCCCAGCTGGAAACATCAAGAATGGAACTGTGCTGGTGAAAGATGGGGTGATTGTCGAAGTCGGGAAGAACCTCAAAATTCCTGAAGATGCGGTCATCATCGACGCGACAGGAAAACACATCTCCCCCGGACTCATTGATTGTCACTCACATATTGCTTCCGATGGCGGCATCAACGAGAGCGCTCAAGCTGTCACTGCGGAAGTTCGCATTGCTGACTTCCTTGACTGTGACGATATCGATATCTACTGGCAATTAGCGGGCGGTTTGACGACAGCGAACATTCTGCATGGTTCAGCCAACCCAATTGGAGGCCAGAATCAGGTGATCAAGATGCGATGGGGATCAAACTACGAAGGTTTACGTTTTCCTGAAGCTCCCGCAGGAGTGAAATTCGCACTCGGCGAGAATGTCAAGCAGAGCAACTGGGGAGACAAGTACACAAGTCGGTATCCTCAAACTCGCATGGGCGTTCAGCAGATTATGCGTGACGAACTTCAAGAAGCGAAGGAGTACGCAATTCGGAAGAAAGAGTACGCTGACACTCACCAGGGACTCCCTCCACGAACGGACCTCGAACTGGAAGCGATCTCTGAGATTCTTAGTGGCGAGCGATGGGTTCATTGTCACAGCTATCGACAAGACGAAATCCTCACACTGATCCGCACGCTCGACGAATATAAAATCACGATTGGTTCTTTCCAACATATTCTGGAGGGCTACAAAGTTGCCGATGCCATGGCAAAGCACGGAGCGACAGGCTCGTCCTTTTCCGACTGGTGGGCTTACAAAGTCGAAGTTCAGGATGCGATTCCTTACAACGGCGCCATGATGCACGAGCAGGGAATCGTCGTCTCGTTCAATTCGGACGACGGAGAACTCGGGAGACGCATGAATCAGGAAGCTGCAAAAGCGGTGAAATATGGAAATGTCCCACCTCAGGAAGCTCTGAAATTTGTCACTCTCAACCCTGCCATTCAGCTCCGCATCGATAAGCATGTCGGCTCACTTGAAGCTGGCAAGCATGCGGATCTCGTCATCTGGTCGGGGCCACCACTGTCGAACTTCAGTCGCTGCGAACAAACCTGGATCGACGGCAAGAAATACTTCGATGTGGAGGAAGAACTTGCTGAACGAGAAGTGATCGCAAAAATGCGGAACACGTTGATCCAGAAGATCCTTGATACTCGTGCCCCCATGATGAAACTGGGAGAAGAGAACCACGATCCAAGTTCCGAATGGCCTCGACATGATGAATTTTGCGAGAGTCACGGACACGATCATCATGATCATTCGCATTAAGCACTTTTCCGCAAACTACTGAAGTGAGAAATTTTCTCATTGTTCTAGAGAGCAAATTCAGGGTTCACGGGCAGATCTCATTACACGCGGCGAGACTCATTGATTTTTTGATATCCATTCACCTCATCGTTCTGTGGTCATCATGTTTCAACATATATTCTTCTCAGTAATTGTCCTGACACTTTCAGTTCACGGTACGGTCTCATGTTCAGCGATTGCATCGGATCAAATCCCCGGGAAGTTGCCAAAGACGCCCGTTGCACTTGTCGGAGGGACCATTTATCCAGTCAGCTCCGCCCCCATCGAAAACGGGACGTTGATTTTCGATCAGGGAAAGATCACAGATGTGGGTGCTGACATTGAAATCCCGGAAGGAGTGCAGGTCGTCAAAGCGAATAAAATGCACATCTATCCAAGTCTCTTCGAATCTTATTCCCAAATAGGGCTAGTCGAAGTCAATGCTGTACGAGCATCAAACGATCACCGTGAAGCAGGCGAATTCAACCCGAACGTCCTCGCGCAGGTCAGTTTCAACCCTGACAGCGAGTTGATTCCGGTGACGCGCAGCAACGGAGTGCTCCTAAACATGAGCGTCCCGACAGGTGGCCTGATCTCAGGTCAAGCGGCAGTCATGCAGCTTGACGGCTGGACATTTGAAGAGATGACAGTCAAGCCCCGAGCTGCCATGATCGTTTCGCTCCCTAATGAAAAAGAAACGAAAGAGCTTCACGAATTTCTTGAAGTGGCACGCCGGTATCAATTGGCCGCCGAATCGAAGACCAAACTTCGACACGACCTGCGTCTCGAAGCGATGCTCCCGGTGCTCGCTGGCCAGCAACCAATCATTGTCCGAGCGAATAAATGGCAAGACATCAACCGAGCCGTTTCCTTCTCGAAGAATGAAAATATCAAGCTGATTCTTTTCGGAGGATACGACGCCCCAAAATGTGCGGAGCTCCTCAAAAAACATGATATCCCTGTCATCCTTTCCGCGATTCACCGCAAACCGTTGTATCGCCACGACGCTTACGACGCTGCGTTCACGCTGCCACAGCAACTTCAAGACCTGGGCATTCGTTTCTGCATTTCAGGCTATGATCGCTCGAGCAGCTACAACGTTCGCAACCTGCCGTATCATGCGGCAACGGCTGTTGCGTTTGGGCTTTCACAAGAAAATGCACTAAAAGCAATCACGCTCAGCCCAGCTGAGATCCTCGGGGTGGATGACCGGGTCGGGAGTCTCTCGGTTGGGAAAGATGCGACACTCTTCGTGAGTACCGGAAACCCTCTGGAAACATCAAGTCAGGTGAAGCAAGCATGGATAGGCGGACGTCCCGTTGATTTGGGCGACAAACAAAAAACGCTTCATCAAAAATATCAGAAGAAATATGAAGAGGAGTAACTGGCGCGGGCAATGTGTTTTGCCGAATTGGGATATAGGAAAACCATTGATTTCTCTAAAGTAGCCGACAAGTTAATCTCCTGTTTCCGCATCTCTCCATGAGAGTTTCCAATCATGTCGTCGGAATCTCCGAACGAAGAACTTCTTGAACTTCTTGCCAAAGCACAGTCAGGGGATGAATCTGCGCTTGGCAGGCTGTTGGATACTCACAGAGATCAACTGCGAGCACTGGCTGAGCGAGAACTTGATTATAAAATCGCAGCCAGGGTCGATGCGTCTGATGTTGTTCAGCAAACATTTTTATCGGCTTGCAAAAAAGTCAACGATTTCCAAGGTAAAAGTGAGCAAGAGTTTGTCGCGTGGATCTATCAGATACACCGACACAACATTCAAGATCTATTGCGAGAACATCTGGGGGCAGAAAAACGTAATCTCCGAAAAGAGCGAAGCAACGATTTCAGAGAGGTTCCGTCAAATCATGATCAGTCCTCACCAAGCCAGCAAGCAATCAAGCTTGAACAGTCTCAATCACTCGCAGAGCTGATTCACCAGCTTCCCACCGACCAAAAATCGGCGGTTCAAATGCGACACCTTGAAGGCAAGACGCTTGAAGAAATCGCAGCGAAGCTCGGTCGCACCTCTCAGGCAGTAGCGTCTCTGCTCAAACGCGGGCTTGAAAATCTACGGAAGCTGTCAACTCCCGATTAAAGCATTTTCAATGCTTTTCGTGCCTGTGAAGTTCGATCCAATGAGTTCGCAGGCGGCTCGCCACGAGGCAGAACGTAAAGACCAGTATCGGATTTTCTTTATTGCATTTTCAACGCTTTTCGTACCCGTGAAGTTCGATTCAATGAGTTCGTAGCCTGATTACTACGAGGCAGAACCCGATTAGAGCATCTTTCGAATTGGTTTGCAGGTTCTGCCTCGTGGCGAACAGTATTTTTACTAGAGAAATGCGTTCTTCACGGGCACACGGTAGAGCAAACTGCTCTAGCCATTCGAAAAGTACCGTAGCGGTTCGCAAATTGGAGTCCGAGTCGTTTCTCTTGGAAATCCAATTTGTGCATCTCATTGTACTTTGTTGGCATCGATAGCCCCGTCGGGGCTTGCAAATTGGGCAATCGGGAGTTCAGATTCCTTACGAGATGAAAGAAATGTATCGCAGTGAGAAATCCCGAAAATTCTGATGGCTGCAACGTTGTTTTTAAGTCGCTTCTCGCGAACAATGTGCTTTCGCGACTCGATAAAAAAGAACTGAGCTGTATGTATTGATATGAGTCCTGAGTCCCTCTCGGGAAAGTGGTGCGGTAAACTCTGCGTTGAAGGTTTTCCTCAGTGCTACAGAGGTTTCACTCAGGTACTCGGATCAGTTCTCTCGCAATCAGTTCTCTCACAGTGAGAAAATTTCTCATTGAGTGAGTCTTCTGAATTGGTTCAAAACTGCTCGCCGGGGCTGGCAGCATGCAACCTTGTAGCTGAAATTGTATTGTGACGAACATGGACTACTATCAAGTTTTAGGTATATCCCGCGGGGCATCTAAGGAAGAGATCCGTAAGGCGTTCAAGAAAATTGCAAGGGAAAACCACCCGGATGCAAAGCCCGATGATGCTGTTGCCTCTGAAAAGTTCAAACAGGCTGCTGAGGCCTATGATGTTTTGGGAGATGAGGAGAAACGCAAAAAGTACGACCAGTACGGCGAAAATTGGAAGCATGTCTCGGGAGGTGGCGGGGCTCCCGGCGGAGGAAGTCCATTTCGTAGTGGTGGTCCCGTCGATGTCGATTTGCGAGACATCTTTGGTGGAGACGGAGCTGTCGACTTACAGGATCTCTTCGGTGGGATGTTTGGCGGGGGGGGCGGCGGGCGACGTCGTCCTCAGCCAAGGCGTGGGCAGGATCTGAAAACCTCGATTCTCGTGCCGTTTGAACTGGCTGCACGCGGAGGAAATTATGACTTAACGCTTTCGCGCGAAGGGACCGCTGAACGCATCTCGATTAAAATTCCTGCTGGAATTGAATCGGGAAAGTCGATCCGACTCGCGGGGCAGGGGGGAGCTGGATTTCAAGGAGGCTCTCCGGGAGATGTTCTGGTCACCGTGAACGTGGCTAGCCATCCTTATTTTCGGCGTGAGGGAAACGATCTTGTCCTTGAAGTTCCCGTCTCTGTTTCAGAGGCAATCCTCGGTGCAAAAATTGATGTTCCCACTTTGGATGAAGGGTTAGTGACGCTAACTCTCCCACCGGGGACGTCATCCGGCGCGAAGCTGAGATTAAAGGGGAAAGGGTTTAAGAATCTCAAAACGAAAGCTGTCGGAGATGAATTCATCATTATAAAAATTCAAGTCCCCAAAGAGATTGATGAGCAGTCGAAGGAGCTTTTGGAACAGTTCACAAGCCTGAATCCTCTCTCTCCTCGATATGGAATGTGGTAAGGCTTCGGTTCACTCCAGAATTCTGGCCTGAGTGTTCAGACGATAGTTTTTTCGCAGCTGGTCGATTTCCTTCCAGCCGTGAAAAACATGCTTTTCCCGCTTTCCGGTGAAGCGGTTTGGTGTCGATGAAATTTCAATTGTGATGGACTGACTGTCGACCTGTTTTCTCAATAACGCGTTTGCCAACGCCACCCGGTATCGAGCTTGCGGGTAGATCGGGCAGTTCCGTGTTTGGAATGACCAGCGATCCAGTACGATGGGCACTCGGACGTCCAAAGGAGCCGGTCTTCCGCACAATTCTTGAAGAGAAGCAGGGAGAGAAGGAACAATCGATTCGTCGACGAGCACTTCGACACGCTCAGGTCGGGCGGAATAAACAGCCCAGGCGGGCCAATGATCGTACCATCCCCAGTTTTCGAGCGCGGGCAGAAATGCGAATAGTCCTGTAACTCCGATAGCAATCCAGTTTGAGACCTTTCGTGACAAGAGAGTTGCCTCGACCGCTTCGATTGGTTTTCGGAAGAGGATGAAATTCTGAAAGATAAAATAAACATTCCAGATGAGAACTCCGTACTCATGATTCAATCCCCATGGCCCCAGCGCCACGAGAATCATAAGGTGCATGAGAGTAGCTCCCACTAATCCGATGCGACGGAATCTATCTGTTACCAGCAAGAAAGCGACCAGGAGTTCGCCAAGCGGAAGCGAAGCTGCCAGAGCCCGGTTCGTTTGTCTCGACCACATTTCATTGTTGACACCGAACGGCTTGAACAACCCATCCAGTAGCAACTGCCCCTGTCCATCCAAAAATGCAAGATCGATTTTTGAAATCGATGAGTAAACATAAAGAGTGACAACAAGGATGCGGCAACAACTCAGGCCATCTCGACGAGGTGCGAGCGACAAGACGACTGAGAAAAGTAATAGCTGCAACGTCCAGGGTTGGAGTCGATGTTGATCAAGCAGGACCAATCCAATGAACGAAGCAAGATAGACGACGCGAGTGACTCGACGGGTCAGCGATTTTTTTGCTGAGAAGACCAGTAGAATTGCGGCAAGAATCAAGGCTGCCAGAAAGCCTGTCTCAATCGATTGTGGAAACTGACAGAGGAAATCGAACCACGGAATTTGTGGCGATGCAGTCGAATCCAATGGCTTCCATAACGGAAAAGTGACAAGCACGAGAAGCAGCGTGAAGAAGCCCATCACGCGTTCCAATGACGCAATTTTGTGTGATATCCCGTTGTTTTCCATACGTCTGATGTACTTTTCTGGTTCAATTCGGCAGAGAATCCTACCATGTCACGAATCGTAGAGAGTATAATACAGCGACCGCAATGCGCGCGAAGGGACTCTTATCTCCACGAAATATTGCTGTCGAAACCAGAACTCCTACCAGTTCCAATTTGTGAGCTGAGATTGAATTGAGGCCTCACATGTTTGTCAGCCAAATGAAAATAGAATCAGCACTGAATGTTGTGCCATTGAAGCTTGCAGCGTTAATTTTTGCAGCTTTCAGTTTTGCGATCTCTGTACCGCAAGATGCTCAAGCACAAGGTGCCGGGAAGTCTTACCCACTCGTTTATGGGTCGACTGGTCGCCCGTATGGTCCGACGCAGGCACATTATCAATATCAGCTGAGGTACGGTCGACCATGGCATGGTGGGAATGGCCGAGTCTCTCGTAACTACTCTGGGGGGGGATACCTCCCAGGTTACGCCGGGGGAGCGTACTTTCCGGTTTATGGGACTCCATACGCCCCCGCATATTACGGATTGAATGTCCCGATTTACGCCACTCCAAACGTGATTTACCCGGGGCCTATCTACTCTCAATTTGGTGCATACGGATACTTTGGTGCAATTCCGGGAGTCCCGACAATCAATCATGTTCCGTTTCAAACTGGAGGCGTTGGGCAGACGATGATCGGAAGAGGTTTTCAACCTGACCCGTTTCTTCCTCAAGATGATTTTCTCCCTCCCAACAACCCCTTAAATGCTCCAATTGAGCCCACGCCAATTGTTGAAGAATCGACTCCTCAGCAACGTGAGCGTGCATTGCGGATGAGAGTGCTTGGAGACGAAGCCTTTGCAATCACGGATTATCGTAAAGCTGGGGAACGTTATCGAGAGGCTGCTTCAATCGCACCGGATCAGGCAGATCCCCGTTATCGTTTAGCAATTTCTCTGGCTGCACGTGGCCGCTTTGAAGAAGCTGTCGAACAACTCAAAACAGCGACGACGCTCGATATGGAATGGCCATCGAGTGGAGTGACGCTGGATGAACTTTATGGGCTGAACGCCCCCAACGACGACTTGGCCAAGCGTGATGAAAAGAATCGCATCAAAACTCGCATTGCCGAATGGACTAATCGAGACGTTCGCGATCCGAACCGACTTTTCCTGCTTGCAGTCGTGATGATGCTGGATGGCGACGTCCGTGCCAAAGGACTTCTGGAGACAGCGATTCGATTAAATGGAGTTGAGCGACATCTCATTGCGTTTTTGACACCTCTCGTTGATCAAGAGGCGGTTGCTGGGGCAAATCAGGAAGCACCGAACTCGCCACGGGTGTTCGATCTTGGGAAAGATTCGCCAGCATTTATTCCTCCAGCCCCTGAGCCAAACCAAAATCGTGGCGAAATAACAGGTGAAGAACGCGCTCGACGAGTTTTTGAAAAGGCTCCCGACTCAATTCCGGCTGTTCCCGAAGAACTCAAGAATGATCCTCCAACTTCGAAACCACCGAAGCCCGACCCACCGAAGCCGATTCCAACTATTCAAGAGCTGGAGAACAAAGGTCCGGCTCTTCCAGCCCGCCCGTAAAGCTGTGGCTTCCGTGCAATCTTGAGAACATCTGCATACTTGCCGGTCGTTTGAAATGTGCTCTCGTTCATTAAAGCATGATCGAGGCGCAAGTTGAGAGACCGCACGATACAGAGCGCGGTCGAAGCATCGTCAGAGCATTTTCGTAGAACTGATCCTGAAACCTGAGTTCGCTCCCTTAAACACTGAGATAAGTGACCACTCCAATAGTTTTCTGACTGGTTCTAGAGCATCTTTCCTGGAGAAATGCGTTCTTCACGGGCACATGATAGAGCAAACTGCTCTAGTTTGAGCGACGTCAACCAGTTCGTTGATCGAGGTACTCGTGAAGAGCTGATTCCCACGTGCGTAGTGGATTCTGTAACACGGCTTCGAGCTTGTAACAGTTCAGCAAACTCATTGCCGGTCGGCGTGCTTTGGTCTGATACTCATTCGAAGTGATTCGCACAACTTTTGTTGGCATCTTTAAATAAGCAAAGATCTCTTCTGCAAAACGGGCCCATGTTGCAGCTCCCCGATTTGTTGCATGGTACAGCCCATATGAAGTTGTAATTGCCAGATCGCAAAGAGTGACAGCTACATCATGAGCGTTTGTGGGTGTGCATTTCTGATCGTCAATGATCCGCAACTCTTCTCTTTCTGTTCCAAGGCGGAGCATCGTCTCGACAAAGTTGCCTTTCCCGGCTCCTCGTCGTGCTGCATGCCCATACAGCCCGCACGTGCGAACCACGAAATGCTTTGAGCACAAACTGCGAACGAAATACTCACCCGACAGTTTGCTCATCCCGTATGCACTAACAGGTCCGGGAGTGTCCATCTCGGTCCAAGGTGTCAATGAAGACTCGAGTCCGAAGACGTAATCGGAACTGATGTGGACGAGGCATTTGTCACGTTTTTGACATTCGATCGCCAGATTTCGAGGCCCCAGAGCATTGACTCTGTAAGCAACTTCCGGCTCGTCCTCTGCCTGGTCAACGAAATTGTACGCAGCTGCGTTGATCACGACTGTTGGATCGAACGTGTCCAACTGACTCGAAATTGACTCTGGAGATGTAATGTCGATATCTGCATGACCAAGTGCGATCGCATCATCCCCTAAGATCTCTTGCAGGGCGCTTCCGAGTTGACCATCTGCTCCGACGATCATCGCTTTCATAGAATTTCGTCCTCCGATGGTTCAGGAACATCATCTGGTGGATCTTCAGTGAAATCCGCAACTTCAGTGACGTTGAAACTGGTTGAGAGATCGTTTCTCAAACGAAGTTGGAGAGCCTCGTTCGGAAGTTGATCGACAACTTTTTCCATTTTTGACTGCCCCTTATTGATCAAACCGATGTGGCAGACAGGTTCCCCGGGGGCTGTCATGGGAAGCGTGGTCATGCCCAGGATGATACCATCTTCCGTCGATTCGATCACTTGCTGAACTTGCCCCAACAAGCTGGATGTAGTCACGATCGGTGAGCCAGTACTGACAAAGTCTCCGGGAGCAACATGAAATTGCAGAAAACCAGCTGTGTCCGAGCGAACCCATCGTGTGGTTTCAATGATTGTCCGGTACGGTGGTAGTTCCACTTCCCCATCGATCATTCCCAAGGAAATGAAAACGTTCTTCAAACCTCGGACCGATTGTTCGGTGACGGTCGATTCCACTTTCCAGACTTCACCTGCTTCCAGAATGAACGTCGGACAACCGGCGTCGCACGCGGACCGGCGTAAGCTCCCCTCGGGACCTGCATCATTGATTGTGAGAGGACAACCGAATGCGTGGGTCAGCTTGATCAAATCGGGATTCGAGAGATCGGCACGCACGTTTGGAAAGTTCGTCTTTCGTACCGATGCTGTGTGCAAATCGATTCCAAAGTCGGAACGAGAGACGATTTGTTCGAATACGAATCTAGCCATGCGGCTGGTTTGCGATCCCTTCGCACTGCCGGGGAACGAACGATTTAAGTCGCGGCGATCCGGGAGATACCGAGAATGTCGTTCGAAGCCGAGCACATTGACTACGGGAACCAGAATCAGATTCCCTTTCTTTAATTGAATGGACTCTTCTGTGATCAAGCGTCGAATGGCTCCCGTTCCATTAATTTCATCTCCATGAACGGCTGCCGTGACAAATATTGTCGGTCCCGGTTCGATTCCCCGCCGGATTTGAATCGGAATGGTTAAATTCATTCCGCTGTAACTTTCCGAAAACCGGACCTCAACATCTTTCGTTTCCCCTGGAGCAACGGTCACGTCTCCCCAACGGTCAACTGTTAACTTTTCGTTATTCATTGAATTAGATTGTTCCACGGAACTGAAGAGATTCAAATTTCCCGTAACTATACTCTTTCTTCAGAAAACGTGCGTCTTACTGAGAGCATTAATTCTTTGACTTGAGATGACTTTTGGAAGTCTTTCAAGTTTCTCTTCCCTGTGAAGAGGCTTTTCATGTGGCGAATCGCATTTTTCGACGAAACCCAACGTGGACATTTTCACAAAAATCTCAAGAAGCTTCCGAGCTGAGAAGCCGTTGTCTCTGTTCGCCAAGTGGCTAGAGCAGTTTGCTCTACCGTGTGCCCGTGAAGAACGCGTTTCATCAATAAAATTGCTGTTCGCCACGAGACAGAACCTGTACACCAATTCGAAAGATGGTCTAACATGATGAGATGAAATCAATACGATCACGGAACTCTTATGCAACTTTCGCTGGAACAAGTTCGGGAAATGGCTCCCGATGAAAAATCTGTTATAGCTGCGAACAAAATTGTCTCGCTGAATCACTGGAATTCGCCCGGCTTAAGCGACGTCGCAATTTGGGGGAAGTGCGCAGGAGGTCGATATCAGGTTCGCGTCGATCTTCAGAATCTGGGCTCTCATTGTAACTGCCCGAGTCGGAAGTTCCCATGTAAACACGTCCTGGCACTCTTGATGCTCTTTACATCAACTCCGGATGCCTTTGCGATCACTGATTCACCTGATTGGGTCGCAGACTGGATTCAGAAGCGGCGGCAGCGCGAGCAACAAAAGTCTGTAGAAAAAAAACAACCCGCGAAACCTGTCGATCCGGAGGCACAGGCGAAACGTATTCGTGAACGAGAAGCGAGAATCGCCGAAGGGCTCCAGCATTTGATCGTCTGGATGGATGATCTGATTCGGAATGGGGTCGCTGGTTTGGAAGCTCAGCCATTTCTTTTTTGGGACACGCAAGCCAGACGCCTTGTCGACGCTCAGGCAAAAGGGCTGGCATCACGAGTTTACAAGCTTGCGGAAATTCCGAACTCTTCACGCGACTGGCCAGAGCGATTGACGAATGAGCTCGGTCGAATCCGACTACTCGTTCACGCTTATCTGAATCAAGGGGAACTCTCTCCCAGCTTGCAGGCAGATGTTCGCCAGCTGATTGGATGGACCGTTTCACAGGCCGAGTTGGAAGTCTCTGGAACTGAAATTGAGGACGACTGGTTCATCTTCGGGCAACGCATCGAAGATGAAGAACGCTTCACAACGCAACGCTCTTGGGCAGTGGGGCGCAAAACTCGGCAGGAAGCACTTTTTTTGCAGTTTGCTCCGGGCAAGCAAGGGTTCGCCGAATCGATCGTGCCTGGAACATCCTTTAGTGGCAAGCTTGTTTTCTATCCAGCAGCAGTTCTGCAAAGGGCCAAAATTTCAGAGCGAAGCGAGGAACAGCCGGTCTCAGCCGAGGACCTGTTCTATCTCGACTCGATCGACGACTTTCTTACTTCCTATGCCGATCGACTTGCCAGAAATCCGTGGCTGGCGAGTTGCACCTGTCTGCTGAAAGAGGTTTCAATCGCGCAACACAACGGTGATTGGTACTTGAGAGACAAGCACGGTTACGGGGTTCCCTTCAAGTCGCAGGAGACGTACCGCATCCTCGCGATGACTGGTGGGCAGCAGGTTGATGTTATGGGGGAATGGAATGGCAACTTCTTCACACCCTGGAGCTTGCTAGTGAATCAGCAGTTTAGGATTTGCTCATGAATAACCTTTTCAAAGCTGCATTGGTCGGCACAAGAAAGCTGCCAGGTGTCCCGCTGGATGATTCATGCCCGACAGATAAAATTGTAAATTCGCATGGGGTCATGAGTGCCGAATCCGAGCTGTTGCTAAGGATCGGACGTCGGTCGATTTATGAATTGGCAGGCCAGCCTACGGTTCAAGTCGCCCCCTTTCCGGCAGCTCCGAATGTTGAAACTAAGGTTTGGTCGAAGCGTTTTCACCAGGTGATGCGAGCGGCACTTGGTCAGTCGCAATCCAAAGTCCTCATCGAATTCCTAAGAATTCTCGAGGAACTGAATCTCAACATCCCCGACAGTATTCTTCCGGATTTATTCAGCACGAATGATCCAGAATTGCGCCAGGCAGTTCGCCCAGTCATCGACGATCGAGGGGTTTGGCTGGCGAGATTGAATCCGGAATGGGAATGGGTTCTTGATTCTGAAATCAATGGGGGAGTCGATGCCAAAATCCTTGAAGAGCAATGGAATGAAGGGACGCTTCCACAACGTTGCGAAGTGCTGACTCAAGTTCGTCTGCTCGATGCAGAAAAAGGTCGAATCTGGTTACAGAACTGCTTTAAGAAAGAGAAAGCGGATGTGCGACGCCAGTTACTTGAGCGAATGGCAACCAATCTGAACGAGGACGATGAAGAGTTTCTGAAGTCAGCAGTCAATGATCGCAGCAAGTTTGTGAAGCAAGTCGCGACCGACCTGCTTGCTCAAATTCCAACTTCAAAGGTATCTGCTCGGCATCTTCAACGAGCAACACAACTTCTTGAACGAATTCCCTCAACGGGATCTCAGCTGAAACTCGTCTGCCGACCTCCTCGAGAATTACCCAGCGATTGGGAGGAGGACGGAATCCCTCTCTCAGCTTCGGGGGGGCAAGGAAAGCGAGCCTTCTGGACAGAAGAGCTTGTCTTTCGTATTCGTCCTGCGTTTTGGACAGAATTCTTCGAATCTTCACCCTTGGAACTCATCAACGCGATCTTGCACGACGATTTCTCCCACTCAGTCATAACCGGTTGGACTCGAGCGGTGGGAGCATGCGACGCCTCAAATCCTGAGACGCTCGACTGGGGGGAACCGTTGTGGAAGTACTGGTCGGCAATGACTCAGCATCCACATACTGTTGTTCAAGATCAGGCAATCGCCATGCTGGGACGACTCGCTGGACGGCTTGAGCAATCGAATCTGGAACGAGCAATCTTGCAATTGGTGCAGGATCAACCTGATCCGACGAACGCTCCAATTTCTCAGCTTCTCCCGTTCGTTACGACTCCCTGGTCAATTTCGTTTGCCAAGGAATATATGCGGATCACCCGTGGACTGGTTGGCTCCCGCACAGACCGGGCTGTCATTCATTGGTTAAGCTCACTCTCCGCTGCAGCAATTGCGATTCCGAAAGAGGCGTTTGAAATCGCACAGGCTCCCTGGCGAATTCGAGATCAAGCAATCCAATCCTGGCAGGTCTCTGAAATTGAACGACTGATCTCACAGTTTGCAGAACGAATTCAACTGAGATCTGCCTTCTATGAAGAACTGGAGTCGCTACAGTCAATTGCGAATCAATAACTCCCAGTTGATACTGAGAATCATTCTCCAGCGCACTTTCCAATGTCTGTTGTGTTCGCGTGACTCGTAATTATGACTCTCAGGACCGTCCGCCACGAGGCAGGCAGAGCACGATGCCCCTCTTGGATTTTCTGAGGAAAGCCTGATCAAGTGCAGGCCTGAGGTCAGTTTCTGCCGATTGAATCGAAGAAAACTGTGAGATTAGTCTCTGAATTCTGACTCTACCTTCGCCGCTTTTGAAGGTGGTTGAATTCCACGAGTCATTCACGATCTTGATGTCTAGATCTTACTCTGTTTCTTAAGTTATTGATGGCAATATGGTTACGCATTTTTTGTTGTTGTCGTTGTTGAGTTTCATTCTTAAGACGATTTCGGTCGAAGATTCTTGTCGGCAAGAAACATCTTCAATGGAGACGATTTTTCAAGGGAGTGACAAGTTTAACATTGACTTTATGACCAGATGGGGAGATGATTCTCTTAACAGCGTTAGTGGTTCTGGCCCGTATCACTAACGCTCAGAGCCTCCCAGGTCAGGCCCGTCCTGGTGAGGCTCGTTTTATTTCTCCACTGTCGTTTTCTTCGCAGCGATTCACTTTTCTTCCCCATTAAGCTCTACTTGCGCAAATTTATCTGTATTAAGTCCGTTGTGTTAGAATGTGCGGATAGCTGAGCCCCTCCAAAAATGTGGGATTCACACAGCGACACGTCGCGAACTGCGGTGTACAACTTCTCCTCCGGCTACAGAAGCAAACAGAACATTGGTCTCAACGTCCTGTCTCGTGGAGAGTAGCGATTCGATCGTGAAAACGATCATTGCGGGGAAGGACTGATCGGAAATCCTCAACTGAGTTCAGCAAATGATTCACCGACTTCTTGCTTTGTTCTTTTGTATTGTCACGCCCATCGCGGCTGGCGAGAAGCCGAACATCATACTTGTGATGTGCGACGATTTGGGCTGGGGCGATATTCAGGCGTTCAACCCGGACTCTGCTATTCAAACTCCTCACTTGAATCAAATGGCTCGAGCGGGGTTGAAGTTCAATCGATTCTATTCAGCCGGATCGGTTTGCAGCCCAACGCGTGGATCGTGTTTAACGGGACGGCACCCGTATCGATACGGAATTTACAACGCCAACGCAGGACACCTGAAACCGGAAGAAATCACCCTCCCCGAAATTCTCAAGGATCAAGGTTACACAACGGGGCATTTCGGGAAATGGCATTTGGGGACACTGACGACAGTTGTGCAAGACGCCAATCGTGGTGGGCCACGTGGAAAGAAGCACTTTTCGACACCGCAAATGAACGGCTATGACCGCTGCTTTGTGACTGAGTCGAAAGTTCCGACGTTCGACCCGATGATTAAGCCGAAAGGTGGCAGCCAAAAGGGATGGGACTACATTCAAGATAAGTCTATGGCAGTCAACTATGGAACGCGTTACTGGGACGAGAACGGAAATGCCGTCACAGACAACCTGGAAGGGGATGATTCTAAATTGATCATGGACCGTGCGATTCCTTTCATTCACAACGCTGTCAAAAGCGACCGGAAATTCTTCGCTGCCATTTGGTTTCATGCTCCACATCTCCCAGTCGTCGCGGGTGAAAAACATGTGGCTCCGTATGCGAAGTTCACAAGCTACGAGAGAAATTACTATGGATGTGTGAGCGCTATGGATGAACAAGTCGGGCGTTTACGGCAAGCATTGCAAGAGTCCGGCGTGGCAGAGGAAACAATGATTTGGTTCTGCTCTGACAATGGGCCTGAAGGGGAGAGCGGGCAGGCTCCCGGTTCGGCCGGACCATTTCGAGGGCGGAAACGTTCGCTTTACGAGGGAGGTGTTCGAGTTCCTGGAATCCTGGAATGGCCGGGGCATGTGACACCCGGCACGGAGACAGATCTACCAGCTCTCACCAGTGATTATCTTCCGACGATTCTTGACCTTCTTGAGATCGAACTCCCCGATCAGCGGCCGTTAGATGGAATTTCACTGCTACCATTACTGACCGAGAAGCCGATGCAAGTGAGAGATTCTCCGATAGGATTTCAATATCGAAACTCACAATCCTGGGTCACTCAACAATTCAAACTCATCACAACCGACAAAGGGAAGAGTTGGGAACTTTACGATCTCATCGCTGATCCCGGCGAGCAACGAGACATTTCTGCTTCGCACAAGGAACTCGTCGAAGAAATGTATTCTGACCTCCAAAAATGGGTTGCGTCTTGCAAAAAAAGTGACGAAGAAGAAGACTATTAACGATTCTTCAAACATCAGAGTCTTTTCAAGACTTGTCGCCTCCGAAAAAAACAGGTTCACGACAAGCATTGAAAACGCTTTAAGAAAGCCCCATTCAAAGAGGACAAGATGGCACATTCAGGTCGCAGAGACTTCATCAAAACTTTGGCAATGGGAGTCGCCGGAGCAGCAACTGTCGGCACAGTCTCCAACTCCAATCCGGTTTCCGCTCAAGAAAAGAAAGAGCACGGTGACTCTCTCATTCAACCGGGGAATACAATCCTCTTCCAAGGGGACTCCATCACTGATGCAGGTCGCAGTCGTCCCGAAGCAGGGAAACCGAACAATCAAAAAGCACTCGGAAATGGCTATGCCTGGATGGCTGCATCGCAACTGCTCGTTGGAATGCCAGAGGCTCAGTTGAAGATCTACAACCGTGGGATCAGCGGAAACAAAGTTTTTCAGCTCGCTGACCGCTGGGATAAGGATTGCCTGGAACTTAAGCCGGATGTGCTGAGTATTTTAATTGGCGTCAATGATATTTGGCATTATCTCAATGGAAAGTACGACGGAACCGTGGAAACGTACGAGACTGACTTCCGGGCATTACTCGAGCGAACCAGGAAGGAACTCCCCGAGGTCAAACTGGTAATCTGTGAGCCGTTTGTTCTCAAGTGCGGTGCGGTCGACGACAAATGGTTTCCGCTCTTTGATCAGTTTCGAAAAGCAGCTTCTAAAGTTGCGAATGATTTCCACACGGTGTTTGTTCCGTTTCAGTCCATGTTCGATGAAGCGATCAATTATGCTCCGCCAGAGCACTGGGCAAAGGATGGCGTCCATCCCTCACCGTTCGGGGCACAACTGATGGCCCATGAATGGGTGAAAACGGTCAGCCATGCCCATCAGAGTTGAGAAGAGCATTTTACTGTTTACCCTGTCCGTAAAGATCACTTTGGTGACTTCATAGTCTACTTTTCACGAATTGTCACGAAACAGAACGTAATGACAAATCCTGGATTTGTCCGAGCCTCTTTTTGAAGATGATGTAAGCGTTCTGACTCGTGGGTATGTGTGATTTCCTACATGGAAATGACTCTCCTCGGACACCAGAGAGACGAAAGTGTTCTAGAGCAGTTTGCTCTACCGTGTGCCCGTGAAGAACGCGTTCCTCTAGTAAAAATGCTGTTCGCCACGAGGCAGAACCTGCAAACCAATTCGAAAGATGCTCTAGTCGAAAAAATGACGGAAGAAATTTTTGATGTTTGCGATGAATACGATCAAGTGATCGGGCAGGCTACGCGTGCGGAAGTTCACGCGCGCGGTCTGCTTCATCGAGCTGTCCACATTTGGATTTGGCGATCCGATGGGAGGTTGATGGTCCATTTGCGGTCGGACACGAAAGATCAATTTCCGAACTGCTATACATCATCCGCGTCAGGTCATCTCGACACAGGAGAGGATTACGAACAGGCAGCGCATCGTGAACTCAAAGAAGAGCTCGACCTTGCCGGTGAACTGACTTGGTCGACAAAGCTCCCTGCTTCTTCATTGACTGCGAATGAGCACTCAGTTCTCTTCGAGATGATCACTGACGAAATTCCAAAACCAGACCCAGGTGAAATCGCAGAGGTTGAATATTTCACACTCCCGGAGTTACGCCAACTTCTCGACAGGAAACCAGACAACTTGACTCCACCGTTCCGTGCCTTACTCGAATGGTGGTTTGATACTCAAGATTGACTGCGGAACATGTTCGAAAGTCTGTGATCGCTGGTCGTCAGGCATGCCATTCAAAGACTTATGCAAACCGATCCATTCGTAAGAAATCGATCGGTAATTCGGTCTCGTAGTCAATTGCCAAATCGGAAAGAACCTTTCCAAGGATGGAAGCAAATTCGAAACCGTGCCCACTGAATCCAGCGCCGAAGGCAACGTTCTGGTAACTCGGGTGCTGGTCGACGATGAATTGTTGATCCGGGGACATTGTGTACATGTAAGCCGAATGTGATTCCGGAGTTGCCTGAACATCTGGCATCACTTCCTGCAGAAATCTGGCAACCGGTTCCAAGTCTTCTGCATAAAGTTCGGTATCTAATTCGCTCGGGGCCGTGACGAGATCTCCGTCTGAGTGCTGGCAGACTTTGATGACCTGCCCGTCGAGACAGGGGAAACCATAAAATTCGCCATAGGGCATGTCAAAGAGAAATCCTGATGCGCCCATGCTGAAGTCGTAAGCGTCAGAAGTGACTGGGAACCAGAACATCAACTTTCGCAAAACATTCAGCTGCGGGAATCCTTCGATCTCACCAAGTAGCTTCGATGACCAAGCCCCTGCTGTAATGATTAATGCGTCAGCTTCAAAGGTCGTCTCTTTGGTCCAGACTTTGACGTGATCTCCGTCCGACTCCCAGTGCGTCACCGCTTCGTCCCACTGAAATTCAGCACCGCGTTTCTCTGCAAGACTCGTTAACACATCGACGCAATCTTCCACGTGCAGCACGCCACCGTCGACCTCATAGACGACATCATACCCGTCCGGGATGTTGAAACCTGGGAACCTGTCTTCAAGGTCGGCTTCTGAAATGTTTTCCAGATCCAATCCATGGATTTGTGATGCGGATCGAGACCCTGCGATGGCGTTACAGTCAGGGCGACCAGCCAGCATCAATCCGCAAGGCGAGATCAACTCACGTTGTGAAATCTCTTCCAGCTTGACCCAGAGCTTGTATCCCTGTTGCAGAAGCGGGATAGAATCGGGATGCTCGAAATACGCTTTTCGAATGATGCTCGATTCACCATGCGAGCTTCCGCGACGATGACCACGTTCGAACTGTTCCAGGACCAGAACCTTCTTTCCACGTTTGGCAGCGTAATACGCGGCACTTGTTCCAAAACCGCCCGCACCAATCACAATCAGGTCATATTTCGACATCGTCACTTGCCTTCTGGGAAACTCTCATCGATAGAGACGTCACTCTAATCGTTCAGTTCTGATACTGACAGACGAATTTCCGGACATTTCACCAAGAGTGGAATTCGTACATCGACGGACTCAACATCCTTCCGAGTCTCTATTCGACCAGACTCTCGGCGTGCCGATTGGTTAAGCATGTTTATAGATTTCAGTTCAACCACACTCGCTGATACCGGGGCTCGACTTTTAAGCAAGAAGCCCGAACGCTTCGCCAGCAGCCTCCGTTTTCCTTGAAACCAGCCTTTCGATAGATGTGCATCAAAGAGAATTGATGGTACGATGCGAGTGTCTTATCAGTAGCCAGAGAATTCTTAATGCTTGCCTGCCAGTGAATCGTGCTTTCACAATTTCCTAGACCGCTCGCCACGAGGCAGGACGTAAAGAACATTATTGGATTTGCCTTGGAGGGAATCATCGTGTCACACCGTCTGTTTTACATTCTCAGCTTGTCGATTTTTCTTGGTGGATGTGCGAAGGATTTTTCAATTTCTTCCGAAGCCGATTCCAGTGACAAGACTCCGGACACCTCATTAATGGCTGGGCAGGGGATCATGGTCGGCGAACTTACTGACCAATCTGCATTCGTGCAGGTCCGTCTGACACAAGGGAGTCAACTCATCGAAAGGGACCTCCCAGGCCTTCCCGGAATTGTGAGATTTACGCTCTATCAAGGGGACAGACAGTTCGGCGATGCAGTCACCGTGCAAGCTTTGGAAACCTACGATTTCATCGCCCGAACTGCATGGGATGGACTTTCACCGGGGACCGAGTACACCTGCAAAACAGAAATCGGAGCTGACGAAAACTCACTTCAATCTGGCCCGACGGCAACTTTCAGCACTCTGTACGGGGCTGTGCAGAATGAGCCGCTCAGTTTTGTGGTGGTCACCGGAATGAATTTCGCGAAATTTCATGGGGACGATCGGATTGATTTAGAGCAACACAAAATTGAAAACAATCGTGAACTCCCGCAGCCCTACGCTGGTCCCGACAAACATCTAGGCTATCCCGCACTGAATACGATCCTGAAGAAAAAGCCGCTCTTCTTTGTGGGGACGGGAGACAATGTCTATTACGACACTCCGGATAATCCGCGAGCGGAGACGGTGAAAGAACTTCGCCAGAAATGGCATGAGCAATTCCGTCAACCACGATTCGTTTCTCTTTTTGCGAAGGTTCCGACGTACTGGGAAGTCGACGATCACGACTACCGTATTGATGATGGAGACAATTCCGGTGATTACGAGCCGACTCCCGAAACCGCCCGCCGGATGATGCTTGAGCAACTTCCGATGGCTGCCCACGGTGACGAAAAAGCAAAAACCTATCGGACACATCGCATCAGTAAGGATCTTCAACTCTGGTTCACGGAAGGCCGGGTCTATCGAAGCGATAACGCAGCACCCGATGGTCCGGAGAAAACGATTTGGGGCGAAGAACAAAAGGAGTGGTTGAAGAAAACGCTCGCAGAAAGCGACGCTGCGTTCAAAATTTTGATCTCACCAACTCCCATGATCGGCCCCGACGATCTCCGCAAAACCGACAATCATACAAACGTCGGGGGTTTCCAACATGAGCGAGATGAATTCTTCGATTGGCTCAAGGAATCTGGCGTTGCTAAGCAAAATTTTTACATCGTCTGCGGAGATCGGCACTGGCAGTATCATTCGATCCACCCCAGCGGCATTGAAGAGTTTTCCTGTGGAGCGCTGATCGATGAGAATTCGCGTCCCGGTCGATTGCCTGGTGATCCAAAATCGACAGACCCGAAAGCCACGATCAAACAACCATACTCTCAACGGGAAGCGTCTGGAGGTTTTCTGGAGATTCAATTAACCCCAAAAAGTGAAAAAGGATCGAGCAAGCTTACCTTCCTCTGGAATGACGAACATGGAGAAATCCAGCATCAAGAAGTCAAAACGGCTGACTGAAGCAAACAGGACAAATAAGAAAAGCTTGTCAGCGATCAGACTAATGAAGTGCTGAATTGTCTTGAGAGTTTGAGTCTTCAGAGGCACTGGGGGGGCACGTGGCGAATTGTATAAAGACCAGTGCTCTTCTAGAGCAAATCAAATATTCGTCTTTACGTTCCGCCTCGTGCCGAACAGTCTATGAAGTCATGGAAGTGACCTTTGCAGGCACGACTGGCAGCGAAAATTGTTTAGCGCTGTTTGTTTTTCCGAGCACGACGACGTTCTTTCTTGCTCATTTTTGGTGAATCGTAATCGTCGTAATTTTCGTTGTCCATGTATTCATCGACATCGTATTCGTCTGAATAATCCTGGGGCTCTGGCTTAGCTGGAACGTGCGGAGGCTTGGTCGTTTCAGGGCGATCGATACGTGTCGAGTTGCCCAGCACACGTTTTCGTTTCCGCCCTGAAGCTGTTCTTGGTTCGGGAGCGGGTGGCTCAGGTTTTTCAGCTGACGCCTTCGGTTCTGAATTCTTCTGCGCAACGGGTTCTTTAGGCTGTTTTGACGTCTTGGAAGGCTTTGGCTGTTTGGCTTCGGTCTTCTTTTCGGCCTGCTTAGCTTCTTTCTCCGCGCGCTTGGCTTCTTTCTCTGCTTGCTGTTGCTTGAGACGGGCTGATTTTGCAGCCTCTTTCTCTTCGCGAGCTTGTAGCTGCTCTTGCTGTTTTGCCTCTTTGGCTGCCTTGCGATCAGCTTCTGCTTGTTCTCGTTTAGCAAGCTTCTCAGCTTGCGCTTTCTCGCGAGCCGCTTTCGCTTCTTCCTTCAGCTTCTTTCTAGCTTCGAACTTCTCTGTTTTAGAAAGTGATTTTTGTTTCTGTTTGTCTGATTTTTTGCCTTTACGCTTCTCCAGGATGACGCCCAGCTTACCGCGGATTCCGGCAGTTCTTCCGTGGAACCAGTACATTGCTCGTTTCATGCGTGACACCCCACGCGGCGCGGCTTCGTTTGTCACATGGACCACGAAACGTGCATGGAAGAGAAGGGAAAATGCGATCCAGAAATGCCATAGCGCTGTCGCAGCAGCGACTGCGAGCTCTCGAATCGGCTCCGAGACGGATAGGTCAAGTCCTAGGTTCAATCCCGCAACACTGAGTCCGATGATCAGCGTAAAGTTCCACAACACGCGGCTGCTTCGGGAGTGCCGCATATCAACAGAGAGAAGTTGATGAAGTGCCATCACACAGACGGAAAACGGAACAAACCAGTACAGGAGTTCTGGTCTCCAACTATGAATTGGCCAGCGTTCATAGGCAAGCTGTGCGAGCGGTTCATGGAGTCGCAGACCTGTCGAAACGCATGCGAGGGCCCAAAAGCTGCCAGCCCAGGCCCAAATGCGATATCGGCCGCTAAAATCTTTACGACTCCGCGAGCGGTACCACCAGATGGTAAAACATAATTGAGAAGCCAGCATCAACGAGAGAACGCTGAAAAGTTGAAAGGCGTTTCCATGAGCTGGGGAAAGTAAACGCTCGATGCCGTTGAGAGCAGGCTCTTTGAGGTTGATCCAGACGAGACCAAACAAGAGCGAGAGGCCGCTGACCGCAAAAGCAATCACTTTCCAGAGAGCACTCGGAACGAGACTCTCATCAGCGACGACATCCGAAACCAGACTCACCTTTTCCGGTTTCGACTCTTCTTCGGGCGACTTCTTTACCTGCGTTTTTTGTTTAGAAGGTTGGGGCGCAACTTCCTCGGTCGACTCCTGAGCCAAACGGCGACGGCGACGATCATCCAGTGAACGAGATCCTGCAAATTGAGCGGTCATCCTGCCGCGATATCTCTTTAGAATAATTTTGATTTGAGAGACTGGAAACTAGAGTTTCCGCAAGCTGGACCTTCCTGGTCCCTATGAGAGTCACATCGGCAAATTTGTCAGTGCGGTCCAAGGACTCTTGGGGCTAGAATCGGTTCGAAGGGGACTGGAGACGATGGCATCGAACGAATTACACAATAGGCGACGTCTACTTATTCCCCCCATTTTGACAGTTCGGTTATCATAGACTCTTACGGTTTTGCGTGATGAGGTATCACCCCGACAGAGTTCGTGGCAAAACCTTTCCATTTAGCACGTTTTTCTTGACTATTTCACTGTTCGCGGCACTAATGGAATCAACAACGGTTGATTTACTTTGTGAAACTGTCGCAAAATTCAAGTTGCTCATCATTCGAAACCATTTCAGTTCAATCTCTTCAATTAGGCTTTTTGATTACTGTGGGACGTTCCTCCTTTTCACTTCCTGGTCGCTCGAATCGCCGTAGACGGGTTGCGATTGCTTTAAATTATCCGCCACCAGAAGGTCCGGCCAAAAGTGAGATCGAAGTCCCTCCTGTGGTTAAGGAACCAATTGTCGTTCCTAAAGCGTTTGACCCATCTCGTCCCGGTCCGAGCGCGCTCTATCAACGCCTTCAGCATGATGAGCCGATGACTTGGATTTTTTCCGGCGATTCGAATTATTGCTCGGCGTTCCGCTCTTCAGAAACATTCCCTCGTCTCGTTGCTGACTGGACGAAGACGGAGTTCGGCAGGACAAATGAAATTTTTGTGAATGCGACCTATGCCCATGCTCATCTTGAACATGTCAAAGTGCAGATGAAAGATCGTTTTGCGACGTTCTCTCCAGATGTCGTTACTCTGGTGTGTGGCTTCGCTGATTGCGAAAGTGGCGTCGAAAAGTGTGAGGAGTTTGAGCGTTCGCTGATTGGGATCATCAAACAGATTCAAAATTTCGAAGCGATGCCGGTAATCTGTACGCCGCCCTATTCTGAGTACGAGGAAGATTCGGCAGAGCAGATAGACCGTTTGATTTACCTCGAAGCGATTCGGGGATGTGTCGCTGAATACTCCGGAATTCTGATTGATCACTGGGACCATTGGGAGCAACACCCGGAACGAGACTCATTCTGGGACGCAAAGCGAAACGCACCGACAGTTGCGGGCATTCTGGAAATGCAAAAACTTTACCTGAAAGAACTGGGGATCGATCACCCCAAAGCTTTGGTCGGTGAGAGTGATGTTGCGACTACTGAAGCGATCAATTCTTAGAAGTCCTGACGAACTTCAGACCTGTCAATCCTGTTGAAACGTTGTGATTCGCTCGGTATTTGATAACGTAGTGACATCATGGTAGAGGGAATTCAACTTGGACAGCAACGGAGTTGCCACGATGGCTGAACAAAGTCGATTGATCATCACGCTGAGAAATCATCTTTTCATCGTCATCGCTCTATTCAGTCTCTCAGCCGAAAGCACGGCACAGTTCCAAAATCGACGCGGACGGATGTTTCAACCGCAAGGCGATGGGACCCGTTTCTATCTCGACAGGAAGGGAGTTCCAGATTGGGAAGAAGACAAGGAGTTTCCCTCGGATGTCTTTACGTTCGTGCGAATCCGTTACAACGCGATTCAAGGTGATCGAGGCCGTTGGAGCACTGACTATCCGGACAGTGACTTGAATCTCTCGTTTCGCCTTCAGCAACTCACTTCACTCAAAGTGAATCCCGATCCCATTGTTCTGGAGCTGACTGACAAGCGGTTATTCAATTATCCATTCGTCTATTTCTGTGAACCGGGTGGAGGCTTTAGTCGTCGAGGTGGATTCGGAGGTAATGGAGGCCTGAACTTTACCCCTGAAGAAGTGAAAGAATTTCGTCGCTATCTCATGAATGGCGGCTTTGCGATGTTCGACGATTTTTGGGGAGAACAAGAGTGGTACAACTTTGAAACCGAGATCAAGAAAGTTTTTCCTGACCGCGAAATTGAAGATATCCCACTGGAGCACCCCATCTTTGACTGCGTCTACGAAATCAAGGAAAAACCGCAAGTTCCTTCAATCAATGCTGCAATTCAAGGACGGCCATATGGAATTACCTGGGAGCGAGAAGACGCTCAGGAAGTTCACTATCGCGGTATCTTCGACGACAAGCGTCGACTGATGGTCATAATCTGTCATAACACCGACTTGGGGGATGGCTGGGAACGAGAAGGCGAAAACGAATGGTATTTCCATGAGTTCTCAGAGAAAAAAGCTTACCCCATGGGCATTAACATTATCTTTTACGCGATGACCCATTGATCGGTCATCTTTTCAACTGATGTCGCCTCATGTTATCACTGTTCGTTGATGGAACTTGATCGAATTCTTCTAATCTGCAATGCTTGATCTCATCAATCCACCCACCAATTCCATCGGAGGCTCCGATGCCGCATCTGAATCCGCTTGAGAAATCTCATTCCCGCCGCAAGTTTCTAGGAACATCTGCATTAGGAGTGATGGGATTCGGAGCAACAAATATCAGTCGGGCTGCCGACAAAAATTCGACCGGTCGACCTAAGAAATCTGTCATCTATGTTTTCCTCTCTGGTGGATTAGGACAACAGGATAGCTTCGACATGAAGCCGGGGGCTCCCGATAATATTCGCGGTGAATTTTTGCCGATTTCGACTGCGACACCGGGGCTGCAAATTTGCGAACATTTGCCGATGCTCGCCCAGCGAAGTGAACGCTGGGCTCTCGTCCGGAGTCTCTCGCACACGTACAACGAGCATTCGCAAGGTCACATGGTGATGCTTTCCGGGCAAAGTAAATTGCCGACAGGGTTTGATCCTTCACGACCGAAACCGACCGATCATCCGTCAATGGCTGCGATTATTGGTGCATTGCTTCCAGACTCTGGAAGCCTTCCCCCTTCGATTGTCTTGCCAGAAAGATTGATTCACCGCACCGGTCGCGTGGTTCCCGGGCAGTTTGCAGGAGTGATGGGAGCACATCGAGAGCCTCACTTCCTGGCAGCCTCCCGCTTCAACGCACTCACATATGGAGCCTGGCCAGAATTCGGCTTTCATCATCAACGTGGTGGCGAACTCGATAAGTCCTTGAAGTTCCAGACTCCGATCCTCGCACCGCCTAAAGGGATTGATTCGACTCGCTCAGACCGTCGGTTGCAACTTCTCGAACAGATTGGCGGGGTCCGTCCGCTGCTTGATCAACTCCATGAAACAGACTCTCTGGAACGCTATCAGAGTCGGGCGATTACGATGCTCTCCGATCCGAAAATGCGGAAGCTTTTCAACGTGACCGATGCACCCGCTGAAGATCTTGATCGGTACGGACGTAACACCTTTGGTTGGTCATTGATGTTGGCAAATCGACTAGCCCGCGAAGGAGTCGGATACGTTCAGGTGAATCTGGGTAACAACGAAACCTGGGACACACATGGGAACATGTATCCGAATCTGAAGAATTATCTTTTACCACCATTTGATGCTTCGCTTTCCGCACTTCTCGATGATTTGCACAACGAGGGACGTCTTGATGACACATTAGTCATCGTTGCGGGAGAGTTTGGTCGGACCCCGAAAATCTCACTACTTCCAAGTGCATATGCTCTGCCTGGTCGAGATCACTGGGGAGCTGTGCAGACAATGCTAGTCGCTGGCGGAGGGGTCTCGGGAGGACAGGTTCTTGGTTCCACCGACAAGCAGGGGGGACACCCTACGAGCGACAAGCAAACACCCGACAACTTCGCTGCCACGATCTACAAAACACTCGGGTTTTCCAGAAACGCCCACTGGTACGATCTCAGCAATCGACCGATCCCGCTGTTCAACGCGGAGCCCATTCCACTGGGATAGAGTATCATTCGAATTGGTTTGCAGGTTTTGCCTCGTGGCGAACAGCATTTTTTCTGGAGAAATGCGTTCTTCACGGGCACACGGTACAGCAAACTGCTGTAGAGTCGGCAACTGGCAGCATAGTCTTGTAGACCACCAGACTCGCACTGGGGAAATCCCTCGGTTGCGTTTTCAACGCAAGTTATGCCCATGATGGTCGGATTTACGATTTCATGGATGCTCTCCACGAGGCAAGAGCTCGGCACGACTTCGCAAGCTTCCTATTCAAGATCCGGGAGCGGTGGCTCGTAGCCGTACTTTTCATAGGCATCGCGGAACTCTGTGTAGATTTCTCTGGCTATAACGGGATCGGGGTCGAATTTGTTTTTCTTGTAGCTTTTCAGCTTTTCGACCTGCGGTTCAACCGCCTTCTTCATTTGGTCGACGTGATCAATATTGAGAGAGGAGTAAATCTTTTCCATCTCTTCGACTGGCTCAGCTGCCAGGCTTTCGTATCTCACTTCGTGAAGATGACCTTCGGGAATCAATTGCTTGTCTGCTTGATATCGATCAAATGCGAGTCGATACAGTCGCTTCACTTCCTGTTCAACATCTTTGAAGATGGGGCGTCCCAATGTGTTTTCCTGAATCATTGTCCGCCGCAGGTGACATGTTGAGTTGAAGACATCCAGCGGGTTTCGATAGATGTAAACGAACTTTGCATCAGGATACATCTTCAAAAGAGTTTCTATCCGATAGGTATGCGAAGGTGACTTCAGGACGATTTGTTTTTTCGACCGGACAGTCAACTTTCGAACGAAACGGTCCAGCGCATCTTTCCAGCGTTGCTTCTTCGCTTCAGGGAGTGATTCAACATGCAGCGACGGGATGTTTTCATCAACATCGTGAGGATATGCGAGGAGGGAGTAGGGAGAAATGAGAGTCAGAATACACAGAGCGACTTCATCTTCCTGAGGAACGTCCCATGCGACTGGCATGTTGTCCATCGGTCGACTTTTCGGCACGAAGGGAGCAGTCAGTGTTGTATTGATTTTCTCAGTCAGCAGAAAGTGAGAAGGGAACAGCGTTTCGTACATGGTAGGATACGAAAACTGTGGGTCAGAGGTCATCAGATTATGCAGCAAGGTTGTGCCGCTGCGCCAGAACCCCAAGATGAAAACAGGAGGTTTTTCGAGTTTCACCTTCTTAATACGAGAGCCGTAGATCAAAGACTCCGCGCCTGACATGACCGAGTTGTACAGCCCCATGAATGGGAGAAAAGCGATATGTCCGGCGCGAGTCCAGTGTAAATTTGGCCCTTTGGAAAGCAGCTCACACATCCGAGGGACAGTCATCCCATGCCAGATCACTAATGGTCCCTGGGAAGATTGTTTGGCTTTTGCACTCGTCGTCTTGGACATTCGCCGGTTCACCTTATTGATTGCCTTTGCAGGCATCTGAATTTGCCAATCTTTTCCAACGAGCCTGTTTCTGAGATCACAGACCCGTGCTTCAACAAGTTTGAGCGTTGAAGCCATTTGTCGAGGAACTTGAAGGCCATCCGAACGCGTACTTCAAGCGTTGTCAAAAAGTCGTTCTATTCGATGAAATCGACAATTCGCAGGAAAGGCTTCACTCCAATCGCAATGAATCAAGAACACATCCGCGTGTTCAAATGAGTTCGACACAAAAATCGGGATTGTTTCCGGCAATTGTCGTGTGAATTAGTCGCGACAGACATTTCAGTGGAAGCTCGCTCCTGAAAGATAGTATTGCAACAGCTTGGGGGATTTTAATCAATATTCGGATAATAGGGCTGAATCAAGTTTTTCAATGTTGTCGCATCTCCCCACGTGTATTTTTCGTATCTCACCCCGCTTCAACAATCCGCAACATCGGGAGCGGTTCATAGTTACACATGAACTTTCCTGTCGTAGGAGAGGACTCTGCTACTTTTTGAACCGTCAACTCGATTTCGCAACAACTTGCTCGGATACATCTTTTTTCTGTTGGCCAACGCCATGCTGTTTATTCGCCCGTCGGAACTATTTCCGGCGATGGGGGATGTGCAGGTGTATCTCGCGTTTATTGTTCTGGCATTGTTGTTCTCCATTCAGGGGATTCACAATCAGGTACAATGGAAGTCATTGATCCAGCAGCCGGTGAATCTGTGCGTGATTGCTGTCACGATCTGTGTGGCGTTGTCTCGGCTGTCGACGGGGAATTTCGACAAAATCGATACTGCTGTGATCGGAATGCTGAAGGTCACGCTGTATTACCTGGTGCTGGTTTCTGTCATCACATCGCCGCTTCGCCTGCGGTACTTTTTGATGTCGACGGCCATTTGCTCGACATTGATGATTGCTTACAGCGTCGTGGACTACCGCAGCTTCAACGCGGAGTGGTTGAACAATCCGAACCTGGAGCAAGTGCTGGATATCGAGCATAAGCTTCCTCCCGACGAACGGACGATTCTGCGTCACATTCCTGACCGGAACGGTGTTGATCGTTACGGGAACGAAATCTGGTTCTTCAGGATTTGCGGTTTGGGAATCTTTCACGATCCCAACGACTTGTCGCTTTTGATCGTGGTGACGTCGATTATCTCGATTTACTTCCTGACTGATAAAAACATCTCATTGTTCCGGATGCTGTGGATCTTGCCTTTGATGATCATGGCGGTCGCGATGTACTACACGTACTCTCGCGGAGGGCTTCTCGCAGCGATGATTGCGATGTTCGCATGGCTTTGCACTCGTTACGGAGGAAAGGTGGCTCTGACAATTGGGGCCCTGTGTGCCGCCGCTGTTCCCGTCGCATTGGGACGAGCAGCCAATATTGATGTTTCCAGTGGAACGGGACAGCAGCGGATTCAAATCTGGAGCGATGGTTTGATGGCCATTCGCAACACCCGAGTCATCTTTGGAATCGGAGAAGGTCAGTACACGGAAATCTCAACACACGTCGCACACAATTCTTATGTCCATGCGTTCGTTGAGTTGGGGCTTGTTGGAGGAACATTCTTTTTTGGCTGTTTCTTTCTTCCTGCTTTCACTTTTCTCCTGATGAAAACGAATGGATTCAAAATTCATCAGCCTGAATTACGAAGGCTCTTCCCGTACATCGCAGCCATGTTGGCCTGTTGGTGTATGGGGATGTGTTCCCTGTCTCGATGTTACGTTCCGCCGACTTACATGATCGCTGGGATTTGTGCTTCGTTCGTCAACCTCGTCGGTTTTTGTCGTCCAAGCCCACGTCCATTACTCATCTTAAATTCCCGAACCGCGCAGCCCTGGATCGCCTGCAGTTTTGGCGTGCTGATTTGTGCGTATTTGTTTGTCCGCGTTTTTGCTCGCTTCGGTTAAGCGTTGATGTCTCAAAGAACGAGAGTTATGAATCCATGAGCCAACTTCCCAAATACAGCGTGGTCATTCCCGCCTACAATGCGGCCCACACCATTGAAAAAACACTCAATAGTGTGCTTGCCCAAACAGTTCCACCAAGTGAAGTCCTCGTTGTCGATGACGGTTCTACGGACACGACTTGTGACGTCGTCTCCAGATATGGAGATCAGGTTCGTCTGCTCATGCAGGACAATGCTGGTCCCGCAGCGGCGAGGAACCACGGAATTCGCAGAGCGAGCTACGACTGGATTGCACTGGTCGATGCGGACGACACCTGGCTGCCTGAGAAGTCGGAAATTCAACTTCCGTACTGCAAGCCGGATGTTGGAGTTGTTCACTGCTATGAAATTGAAGAAGACATTGAACTCGAATCTGAAGTGATCGACTTCAAAACACTCTGGAAGCACAACTACATAGGAACTTCAACTGTCGTTCTGAATCGCAAAACTTTGACTGAAGTCGGCGAGTTCGTAGAAGACCGGGCGATGATGTGTGCTGAAGATTACAACTTGTGGCTTCGCATTGTTGCATCTGACTATCGAATCGTAACGGTCAAGAAAGCCCTGATTCATTACACCCCTGCCGAAGGGAACTTGTCCGGGCAGTATGAGCGAGTCATCAAGGCAGAGTTGCACAATGTTGATGTGATCGCTGGTCAACTCAATCTTCCAGCAGAGATGGTCCAGGCTAAGAAAGCGGATCTCTATGAGGAATATGCCAAAGCGTTATTCTGGCGACGCAATTTAAGGCTCGCTCGTTCGTATTACGGGAAGTTGCTCCGTCAACGACCGTCGCTCAATTCACTGAAATACTGGTTGGCGACCTTCCTGCCCAATTTCGTTCTTGGCGAACCTCGGACTGCAACCACATAAAGACTGCCTCAATGACACTCAGGAAAAACATTCTGGCCGGTTGGGCAGCCCACCTCGTGACCGTGATGATTGGCTTCTTTTTGATGCCGTACATCCTCGGGACGGTGGGGGAATCGCAGTACGGTGCGTGGGTCTTTATCAACGCCGTCGCAGGGTATTCAGGGATGATTTATGGCGGATTCGGAGCGACAATTTGTCGTTATGTTTCTGACCTGTCCGCTCGCAAGGAATGGACACGACTGAATCAATTTGTCAGTTCGATTCAATCTGTTTATTTCGTCACAGCAATCATCGCTTTGTTGGTGACCGCATGTTTCGCCTGGGGGGCAGGGAGCCTGAATAAATGGGACTCATTATCGCTCATGGAAATTCGTCTGTCGATTTTAATCGTCGGCGGTACCATCGCGCTCGGAATGATCGGCAGTGTGTACGGCGGTGTGTTGATCGGGATGCAGCGGCTGGACATCAAACGCAGCATCGAGGTTGGCATCGGTATCACTCGTCTCGTCCTTGTTCTGCTTTGTTTACAGCAGCAATATGGGTTGATCACTCTCGCTCTCATCTTTTTGGCTGTGACTCTCGCTGAGCATTTAATCAGTGCGGTCATCGCCTATCGGTTGATTCCAACTCTTTCAATAGCTCCTTGGAATACTCGTAAGGATGTGCTGCAAGAGTGTTTTGGTTTTAGTGCATTTAATGCGATCGCTCTCGTTGCTGAGTATCTCATCTTTTTTACCGACACGGTCGTGATCGGATTGATACTTGGGCCAATTGCAGTGGTTCCGTACCAGATTGGGTTGCGAATCGCTCAGATGATTCAGATCCCGATCGCACAAATTGGTGAAGCAATTCTTCCCAAGGCGGGTGAACTTCATGCAAAGCAGGGGAGTCATGAACTCGGAAAAATAGTCGCCAAAGGAATGGGAGTCGCATTTCTTCTTTCCGGAGGCTTCTTCATCGGAGCGACCTACTTTGGCGAAATGCTCATTCAAACCTGGATTGGAAAACATTACCCATCCAGCGCCTTGGTGATGGCAATTCTGGTCGGCGCACAGATGGTCGCTTTGCCAATGGTTGTCACACGAAAAGCACTGCTCGGTACCGGACAGGTCCGACTTCCTGCTTTTATCGATATCGCTGAGGCAGCATTCAACTTAATTCTCTCGCTTATCCTGATCCAATACTGGGGGATCGTTGGCGTGGCGATTGGAACGCTCATCCCAATCGTACTCATCGAACTGTTTGTGTTTCTTCCTTATGCCACGAAGCAGCTTTATCTGGATCGAAGAAATCTGTTCCATCAAGCAGTCGTACTCCAGACTCCAGCACTCATCGGACTGCTGGTCTTTTGCGAATTAATCTCTCGATACGAACTGAGTCCCGGGTGGTTGCAATTACTCGCAGTCACAGCGGGCGGAGGAATTGTGCTGTTGGGAATGCGATACCTCACCCACATCCTCGATCGGAACAGGCCTCCACTTACAACGATCTATCCGAAAACAGCCACACACTAAGTGCGAAGATTCAAATGCAATCAACACTGACGCAAAATGAAAACAACGTCACGCAGACGAGTTCAGCGGCGCTGACATGGAGGACGTACACAGCCTCTGAAGCGAGTGAAGGATTGAACATGTGGAGCCGGTTGTCCCATCGGCTTGAGAACTCCTCAATGGCGACTCATCCTGCCTGGGTGCAGAGTTGGATCGACAATTACGGTGACGAAGTTCCATTCCGCTTTCTGGTCGGAGAAGCTGACGATCAAGTTCGCGGAATCGCATTGCTGACTGCCGGGATTGAACAGAAATACGGACCGTTTCCAGTAAAGACGCTACACGTCGGAACCGCGGGAGAGGCTCTTCAGGGAACAATCAAGGTCGAATACAACCGCCTTCTGGTTGAACCAGAGTATTCGCAGGCGTTTCTGAATGGGCTCGTCAACACAATTTCGAACGACACCAGTTGGGAAGTCTTTAATTTAGACGGCTTCGCTGAAGACGAACTCCGACCATGGAAAACTCATTTCCCGAACTCTGCGATTCGCTATCGAGACAGTCTCTATTTTGACTTCGAAGAAGCTCGAGAAAAGAACTCTGATGTCATCTCTCAACTTGGGAAAAGTACCCGTTCGAATATTCGTCGACGAATCAAGAAACTCGGAAAACTCGAAACGGAATGGGCAACGAATCTCGCGCAAGGTGCAGAAATTTTTGAGGAGCTAGTCGAACTTCACCAGGAACGTTGGAACGCCACAGGTGAACCAGGAGCGTTTGCCAATCCAAAGTTTCTGAATTTTCAGCGACAGCTCATCGTGCAACTCATCGCAGAGGAAAAACTGGTCCTGTTTCGTGTTCGGCACGAATCGAAAACTGTCGGTTGCCTGATGCTACTTGTCGACCAAAACAGAATGCTCGACTACCTCTCTGGTTTTGAGTCCTTTGAGAAATACCCCAGCATCGGACTGATCACGCACTACCTTTGTATGGAAGAGGCGTTGAAGCGAGGCTTCTCAGCCTACGATTTTCTGGTCGGAGAAAAGCAACACAAGAATAACCTGTCGACGCACTGCAACCAGTTGTGCTGGCTTACATTCAACCGACCGTCGCTTAAAACGAAAACAGTCAAGACATATCGAAAAATGAAGCGATTTATTCAGGGTACTTCTGCGACTCAATAACCGTTCAGGCTCAGCTTTCACTACGAAAGCCCAGTTTCGTTGAAGACCAACATCGTTCAAAACTCGAACAACGTGCTCCAGTAGGACCACAAACATGAAGACAACAATTGAACACATTCCTGAATCAGCTCAGGCAAACGAAGAGGGACACCCTGTTTCGGTGAAGCGTCTCAAAGTTTGCCATCTCAGCATGACTCTCGAAACCGGTGGCCTGGAACGACTGCTTGTCGACTATGGTCGGTTTCACGATTCCAATAAGTTCGAGCTAAGCTTTGTTGCCCTCGAAGGGATTGGCCATCCGGCGCAGGAACTTCGGGAATCTGGTTTTCAGATCGATCAGATTGGCCTTTCAAAAATTGGCAAACTGACCGGAATGAAGCGACTGGCGCAGCTTTTCAGAGAACATCAGATTGACATTCTTCACACGCACAACACGTACCCGCAATTCTATGGAGCATTCGCTGCCAGATTTGCGAAGGTGCCAATTGTGATTAACAGCCAGCACGGACGTGGTTGCGGACCAAACCGAAAATCGCTTTGGCAGTTCCGCTTGGCGAATCATCTGACAACTCGAGTTGTTGGCGTTTCAGAAGATGCAACCAAACTTTGCCAGGATCAAAACCGCTCCAACGCCGACAAAATGACTTGTATCTGGAACGGCATCGACCTTGAACGCTTTCGGTTTCGAGGTCCGCACGACTCGCTTTCAGCGATCTCTGTCGGACGACTTTCTCCAGAGAAGGATTACGCGACACTGCTGCACGCAACCAAAATTGTCTTGGAATCGTACCCTGAGTTTCAGTTGATACTCATTGGAGACGGGCAAGAGCGTCAACAGCTTGAAGACCTGTCTAATGAACTCGGGATGAACTCCAACGTGACGTTTCTCGGTGAACGAAGTGACGTCCATGACCTGTTGGCAACCGCCGGGTTCTTTGTTTCGTCCTCCACGACTGAAGGAATTTCACTGACTTTGCTAGAGGCAATGGCTGTCGGCCTGCCGATCGTCACGACCGCTGTCGGTGGTAGCCCGGAAATTGTTGTGCCGGGAGAGACCGGTAAACTGGTCCCGCCGAGAAGTCCGGACCAGCTGGCTCATGAGATGATTGCCATGATTGAAGAACGGGCTATCTGGCCGGAAATCGGCAAAGCTGCTCGCGAACGCGTCGAGGAGCATTTCAATATCCGCACCATGATCCGCCAGTACGAAGAACTGTATTCAGAGCTCTACGAAAAAAGAAATGATTAGCCCAAGCCGAGCCTGTGCAAGATCTCGAAGTCTCAGTGCGAGGTCAGAGATTTTGTTAGCGTTGCGAAGAATATCAGGTCCACAAATTTGTCGTAAATAATGTTTGACCGAGTTCAGAAACTTGGGAATGAAACTCAAAGAACAAACGGTTCGCCAATGAAACAGCAGACCCCAAAATTAAATGTCGCCCTTCTGGGCTGTGGACAAATCGCCGATGCACATCTCTCGCAGATTGCTCGGATCGAGTCCGCAGAGGTTGTCGCTGTCTGTGATATCCATGAGGACCTTGCATATCAGGCAGCAGCACGGTTTCAAATTCCGCACACTTACACCGATCTGGACCGAATGATTGAGGAGGTTCGACCGGATGTTGTCCACATTACAACACCGGCACATACTCATGCCGATCTGACAATCAAGTTGCTGAACCTTGGATGTCATGTCTATGTCGAAAAGCCATTCACACTCGATGCAATTGAATCGGCTCGAGTCCTTGCCGCTGCTGAGTTAGCAAACCGGTCAGTCTGTGTCGGCCATGATCAACTTTTTGATCCAATGTGGATGCGATGTCATGCATGGATTCAACAGGGGCTCATCGGAGAGGTTGGGCATATCGAATCGATCCTGGGTTACCCGATCGCAGGAAACTTCGGGGCCCTTGTCGCTGCCAATCCGAATCATTGGGTCCGCAAGCTGCCTGGGGGACTCTTTCAGAACACGATCTCCCATCCGCTGTATCGCATCACTGATTTAATGGAAGATGATCAACCGGAACTCATCGGGAATTGGTACACGCAGTCAGATTACGACTTCCCGACAGAGTTACAGATCTCTTTTCAAGGACGACGTCAAAGCGGAAGCTTGACCTTTTCGACAAGAATTCCACCGCAACGAATCACACGTATTTATGGTGCGAAAGGGACGCTCGAAGTCGACTTCGATGCCCAGACTGTTCGCCTGAACTCCATCGCGAAACTCCCTGGCGCGTTCGCCAAGCTGGAACTTCCCTGGAAGCATTTCCGGAATTCCATCTGGAACCTCTCGAACAACCTCTGGAGATTTGCCAAAGCGGATATTCACTACTTCGCCGGAATGAAAACGCTATGCGAAAGATTCTACGAGTCGATTCAAACAGGAAGCGCACCCCCGATTCCGCCGCATGAAGTCCATCGCGTCACATTGTTAATGGATCGGATTTTTGATCATTGCCGCGAACAAAGCCTAACGAATTCAACGGACAAATCGAACTCCGCGTCAACATCAGATTCAACTCGATTTGAAGAGGTCCCCACATGTCCATAGCTCAAACCTCTCTCACTTCCCCGGTGCCAACCACTGCGACAGTGACAGGAGCGACCGGGTTCCTTGGACGCCGCCTCGTTCGTTCCCTTCTCGAAGAAGACGGCATTCATGTTCGATGTCTAATTCGAGACTCAAGCTGCACCGCAGAGCTTTTGAAAAACATCGACCAAAATCTGCACGGACGAATTGAATTCTGCCGAGGATCGCTGACCGACCGGCAGTTTGTCAGTCGTCACTTTGCCGACAGCGATGTGGTTTACCATCTGGCCGCCTCTCTGGGAGGGAGTGCGTCAACAATGTTTTTGAACACTGTCATCCCGACTCGCGAACTCATGGAAGTTGCAGCGACTGCTAACGTCGGACGGTTTGTCTTGATCAGTTCGTTGGGAGTTTATGGAACGCAGTCAGTCAAGCGATGGGGCACACTCGACGAAAATACGCCAATCGATTTACACCCCGAACAGCGTGACCCATACACATTCAGCAAAGTTCGCCAGGAAGCTGTCGCGCGACAATTGAGCGAACAACTAGGTTTGCCGCTAGTCATCGTTCGCCCGGGAGTGATTTATGGTCCGGGGCGATCCGCTGTGACCAGTCGTGTCGGGTTGCCAGTCGGTCCGTTCCTCATTCGGATGGGAGGAGGGCAGGAGCTTCCCTACACATTTGTTGAAAACTGTGCCGATGGAATCAAACTCGCTGGGCTCGTGCCAAACATCGAGGGCGAAGTCTTTAATCTTGTCGATGACAACTTACCGACTGGAAAACAAATTCTGCGATCCATGAGAAGGCAAGGAAAAAAAACTCGCTGCCTGTGGATTCCTCGCGGGGCTCTCGGTCCGATGTCGCAGGTGTACGAATGGTATTTGAATTGGTCTGAGGGGCAACTTCCCCCCGTTTTGACCAAGCATAAATGCGAAGCGATGTGGAAGCCGGTGCGGTACTCTAATGCGAAAGCCAAGCACAAACTGAACTGGACCCCAAAGATTTCGACAGAAGAGGGACTTCGCCAAACTATCGCTGGCTGACAGGCAAAACAGAGTCCAAAGTCAAAGTGTGAAGCCTTCTTTCCCCGATGGAAGTACAACATTCCTTATAATCATGCGCATTCTTTTTATCAGTACGACCTTTCCCGACGCGAGCTCACCGGCTCGCGGGACGTACAATTCTGCGCTTTGCCAAGCATTGTCGCAGGAGCACCAGGTGCGTGTGATCGCTCCTCGAGCGTTTACCGAAGCGATTCCATTCCGACTGAAAAAAAATCGCTATCAGTTGCCGAATGAACTGCAATCCTCAAACCTCGCAGCCAGTTATCCAACTTTCTGGTACACACCGAAGGTCATGCAGGAAAAGTCGGGCGACCAGATGTGGTGGTCGGTCAAATCAGAAGTTCAAAAAGCGGTCAATGAATTTCAGCCTGAAGCCGTTCTCAGTTACTGGGCTCACCCCGAGGGCGAAGTTGGTGTTCGCACCGCCCAATTGGCGAACGTTCCTTCGGCGGTTATTGTCGGAGGAAGCGACGTACTCATTCTGCCCAATCTTCCGAAACGAGGCCCTCGAGTTCGAGACGTCTTATTGCAATCAGAGACTGTAATCACCGTCAGCGACGGATTACGAAATTCCGTGATTGAGCTGGGAGCAAATCCTGATCGAGTTCAGACAATCTATCAGGGGATTGATCCGCAAGTCTTTCATCAGCACGTATCACGAAGCGAGTCTCAACAACAATTGAAGCTGAGCTCAGAACGCAAACATCTCGTCTGGGTCGGGCGAATGGTTCCAGTAAAAGCACTTGATGTTCTCATCGACGCGGCTTCAGAACTCCTCAGTCAGAAACTTCCATTTGAGTTACATCTTATTGGAAATGGCCCCGAGCGCAGCCGTCTGGAAATGCGAGTCGAGCAATGTGGCCTCAGTGAGTCGGTTCGCTTTGAAGGAACGATTGGTCATGATCAAATCGCCGACTGGTATCGAGCTGCGGACCTAACTGTGATGTCCAGCGATTCAGAAGGACTCCCGAACGTGTTGCGGGAATCCCTGGCTTGCGGGACTCCGTTCGTCTCCACCGATGTCGGAAGCATTTCGGAAATTGCTGATTCCAGATACTCACAGCTGGTACCCAAGCAGAATTCCAATTTGCTCGCGAAGGCGATTGTCGAAGTCCTCGACGAGTCATATGCAAAGAATGCCCGGCAATATCAAGCCCGTACCTGGGATAAGACGGCTCTCGAAACGGCAAGTCTGTTTGAGAGACTTCGCTCGGAGAAATCCTCTTCCCGAACAGGGGCTTCAATGCAAAATCTCCCCTCAGAGATCCCGATTGTCAGTCAGTAAACCTCACCTCATGATCACATCGCAACAACATCGCGTTTTGTTTGTCGCCTACCAGTTTCCACCGGTAGGGGGAGTGGGAGTTCATCGTGTCACGAAGTTTGTAAAGTACCTCCCGCAGCATGGTTGGAACTCGACAATCTTAACAGTTTCGAATCCTTCGGTTCCGCTCCACGATCAATCACTGTTAAAAGACATTCCCGCAGGAAGTCTCATTCGACGAGCGAAGACTTACGAGCCGGGATACGGTCTCAAAAAGAAAGTTTCAGGAGGTCAGGGAACGGGAAAGAAGAATCTTCTGGTCTCAGCAATCAAGTCCGGAATTCGTGCGGTCGGAAACACGTTGCTTCAGCCAGACTCGCAAGTTCTGTGGCATCCGCATGCGTACCGAGATGGATTGAAAATCCTTAAGGATGTCCATCACGATGCTATTGTCGCCACCGGCCCACCATTTTCTTCTTTACTGCTCGGTGCCAAGCTGGCGAAGAGAACTGGGCTCCCCTTAATTCTTGATTACCGGGATGAGTGGGACATCAGTAATGCATATTGGGAAAACAAATCACAGAGCCGGCTTAGCAACTGGATACAAACTCGCCAACAACACAAAGCTTTGAAAGCCGCGCGGTCTATTCTTGCAACAACTCCTTCCAGCGCCGCTGCCGTTGGCGAAATCGCCAATCAGGCGGGCAGCGACGCCGTCGCCTCGCACATTTACAACGGTTTCGACCCGGATGATTTTCCGATGGATGTCTCGCTCGAAAAAGAAGACTTTGGAAACGGAACATCGCGGTTTCGTCTGGCCTTTATCGGAACTCTCTGGAACCTGAATTCTATCGAGCCCGTAGTCAACGCGCTGGAAATGTTGAATCAGACAAGCCCAGCCATCGCCAATGAAATTGAGTTACTTCTGGCCGGTCGACGAACAGAAGAGCAGGAGGCCATTGTTGACCGGTTAAAAGAGACCGCAGTTGCCGTCAGCCGGTTGCCGTTCATTGATCATACTCAGGCTGTCCAATTGATGCGGACTGCCGACAGTTTGCTGATGATTAATTCAGACCTCCCAAAGACCCAAAGAATCATTAACGCCAAAACGTTTGAATATATGGCGGCCAAACGGCCAATGTTTGTTGTCGCCCCCGAAGGTGATGTTTGGGATGTCGTGCGAGACCTTCCGGGGACTGTGCTCTGCGAACCGAAAATGATTAGCAACATCGCCGATCAACTCAGCCTTCTCGTTGAACAGCATCGCTGTGGTGTTGAGTATTCGTCAGGAGACTGGAACATCAATCATTTTCATCGACGGCAATTGGCAGGGGAACTCGCCAGTTTGCTCAATCAAACTATTCGCCAGGAATCGCAAAGCGTTTCGCGGTTTCGATCATTATTCATGGGGCGAGACGTTCAACTTGATCCGGAAGGAAGCTGATAATGAAATTCTTTCTGATCGCCACAAGCTGCTTTGCTGTGTCCTGTGCAGTTGGTCTCGCGCTGTTGATTCGTGCTCGCAACATGCAGTATTGGATTCGCAGTTACGCCCTTCCCAAAGAGCACAAACCGGCAATCCATCCTGACGACGTCATTGATGTCTTCATTGCGATTTGCGACCACTGGGAACCAGAATGCTATGGTGCCTCACAAGAGACCGCGAATCATCGCGTCTCGCGCTGGCGAGAAGAATATCCGCGACTCTTTGAGCAATTCCGCGATGTTAATGGGCGACCGCCTCAGTACACATTCTTCTTTCCTCAGGATGAATATCGACCTGAGTATCTGGATGGGATCAAGCCACTCTGTGAAGCTGGCTTTGGAGATGTCGACGTACATCTTCATCATCATGATGATACGCCCGAGCAACTTCGCGAAAAGCTGAATTCGTTTCGGGAGACGCTGTACCACCGGCATGGATTACTGCGAAAAGATCCGGTGACAGGGGAAATCGTCTATGGGTTCATTCACGGAAACTGGTCGCTGTGCAACTCTCGCCCTGATGGTGCGTGCTGCGGAGTCGATCAGGAATTGACGATACTGATGGAAACCGGTTGCTATGCCGACTTCACTCTTCCATCAGCTCCCAGTGCAACACAGACGAGCACGATTAACAGCATCTATTATGCGAAAGATCGTCCGAGACAAAGGAAGTCACACGACACCGGAATCCGCTCACGAGTCGGGATTCATCCACCCGAGGACCATCTGTTGATGATACAGGGGCCGCTCACCCTGGACTGGAAATCTCGAAAATATGGGCTGATCCCACGAATCGAAAATGGAGACCTTCACGGCAATCGCCCGGGAACAGCTGAAAGAATGAAGCTGTGGCTCAATGCGGGAGTGACTGTTGCGGGACAACCAAACTGGCGGTTTGTGAAACTACATACCCATGGTTGCAAAAACGAAAACATCGACACGATGCTCGGTGAACCGATGCAGCAATTTTATCGTGAACTCGAATCGATGAGCCAGGAAAATTCGAAGCTCAGGTTCCACTTCGTCACAGCTTGGGAGATGTCACAGTTCGTTCATCAAGCAGAACTGGGATACGCTGTTCCGAGCTTTCACTTCCAGAACCAGCATGAGAACGCAAACGTTCACAAAGCCTAGAACTTTGAGGAAAGCAGCTATTCCAGAAGGTTTCGGACTGCCTCTAGAGCATCTTTCGAATTGGTTTGCAGGATCTGCCTCGTGGCGAACAGCATTTTTTCTAGAGAAATGCGTTCTTCACGGGCACACGGTAGAGCAAACTGCTCTAAAGCATCTTAATTTTGTGAATGAGTGAAATGTGCCTACGTCTTACTGAAAAAATTTGTCACGAGAATGTCCGCTGCTCCGAGGACAAACAGGCCGATGCTGATGAGAGCATTGATGTTGAAAAACGCGACGCCGACTCGCGACATGTCTTCCGGGCTGATGATCCAGTGTTCGTAAATCAGTAGCCCACTCACCAGAATGACACCCACAAGGAAAACTGTTCCCAGGCCAGCGATCGACCACAGTCCGAACAGGCATACCATCGTCAGGACGTGACTGAGAAAAGCAATGATGAGTGCGTTCCGCGTGCCGACTTTCGCCGGAATTGAATGCAGCTTTACAGATTGATCGAATTCCAGATCTTGCGTGGCGTAGATGATGTCAAATCCGCCAACCCAGAAGAAAATGACAGCAGCCAGCAATACCGGTGTCCAAGAGAGGGTCCCTGTAATCGCAATCCAGGCAGCAATGGGGGAGAGCATAAGAGCAGCACTCAACCAGTAGTGGCAAAGCGCCGTGAATCGTTTTGTATAAGAGTATCCCAGCAGAAATCCGAGAACTGGTAAGGAGAGAATCACCGGCCAGACGTTCGGCAAGAATAAGAGAGTCGAAAGCACAAATCCAACGACACAAACAGATGTAAACGCGACAACAATTCGGACGGAGAGAATTCCAGCAGGGATGTGCCGACCTTCAGTTCGCGGGTTCTCGGCATCGATGTTTCGGTCGATCAGTCGATTGAATGCCATCGCCGCCGAACGGGCAAACACCATGCAAAGCACAATCCCGATCAAGTGTCGAATTTCAAAAGGGTAGTCCCTCCACGCGAGGACCGCTGCAAGGAGGGCGAACGGCAAAGCGAATACGGTGTGGCTAAAACGGATCAGCCCGAGAAGGTCTTTGAGCCGTCGCCAGAAAGAGACTGCTGTCGCAGGTGTTGCTGATGATTCTATGGTTTGCATGAGAAACGCTTACAGTGTTAACGCTTACTATGTAATTGAGATCGATGTCGTCCGCTCGTGGCGCGATGATTTGAATGGAGAGTATCGAAGACTCTCATTTCAGCAACCGTCAAAATAATGTGAGATTCACTGATCGGGATTTGCTATGAATTCGGCATCAGAAAAAATCATGCACCGACCGCATCCAAAGAGTCCGCCGGGATGTCAGTTTCCAGTTCTGCGTGCCCATCATGAAGCATCTTTCTTGTGAGGGCGACCTCACCGATGAGCATCGCATGTAAAAATAATAAAAGCACCCACCATAATTCTGTCTGGGAATTCTCTGCCTGAACCCGTTTCGTCAGATCGCTCATCGTATCGATCTTCCGCATCCGATCCTTTCCGAGCAGTGATTCCCACGCCAGATCGTTCAAAGGTGTCAGGTTTGATTCTTCCCTGTCATCTGTCACGACAAATGGAATACCCAAATCCTGCGGGGCATTGACTTCGTGAAAAGTGTATCGCCCGGGGATCGATGTCTCGCTGAATGACGCAAAGTTGTTTTTTCCTTGCCGTGCGAACTCAGGGATTGCACCTTCGATTCCCGGCCCGGTGACCAGGAAATCGCGCGGTCGCTGATCTTCCTGCAGTTCCACTTGAATAGGCATGCCGACATGAACATTGTGAGCGGTTTCCATCCCCGCGAATCGAAAAACGAGTTCGTGAACAAAAGGAACAAAGTCGTTGCGGGCTGGCAATGTTGACCAATCGGCATCCAGTGGAGCTGCCAGTTGAATGATGACCCCTTCGCCGAGTCGGCGGCTGAACATGTAGGGCTGACCGTTCGTAAGCTTGATCAGTTCCGTCTGCATCGACTGCGTCGCTTCGTTCTCGTCACCTTGTTCTGGTTGCTCAGCGTCTTTCACGGAGAAATCATAAGGTCGAAGTTTCCACCAGTTGGAAAACCTCGCTGTCCAAAAATCAACTCCACGCTCCTTCCGAAACCGTTGCAGCCAAGAGGCATTCAAACTTAACGACTCAATTGTGACAAGCTTTTCAATGTCGAGGTCTTCTTTCTCGATTTCCACAAATTCTGCTGGGAGAAATGGAACATCTCCTTCAAATTTAAAAGAGTTCCAGTGCGGGCCATCCACAGATTCGCCAGGCGCGAGAATCAGCCCCCCTCCAGCGAGAACGAAATCGATAAGTTCCAACTGTTGTTTCGTCGTGATGGATTCAACGTCACACAGTATTGCAATCCGATTCCGGTTCAGGACATTTGCATTCAGCTGACTCGGCGAGACCACTTCAGACCGAACCCAGGGAGAACTTTCACCAGAGGCAGCGAAAGCGGACTTCAGAAAGAAGATGTCAGAGCGAGTTTCGTCTAGGTTCGCCGATCCGTTTACAAGCACGACCGGGACTCCATTCTGAACAACAATGATCGCTTCCGATTGATCGTCCTGGTGCAATTGGTCTTTCTCAATTGAAACGGTAACTCGGAAGAGGCCAGTCGAAGTGAATACGTGTTCAAATTCGACCATCGCTTCACCATTGGGAAGCAGATTGACCACCCGTGTTGCATCCGGCGCTGGCTGATCATTGATTGATAGCGAGACCACTTTTTGAGTCGCTTCACCTCCTGATTGTCGAATGGTTGTCCGAAACTGAATTGGGAACCCAGGAACGGTCAATTCTCGAGAGAGTTGAATTTTATCGACAGAGCTATTTGACCGGTCTGCGTTGTCTCCCGAAAGGTTAACCACGGAAACACTCGGGGGGATTTCTGGTTGTTGGAGAAGATCATCAATTCGCTGAATTCCAAATTCATTATCCACTTCCCACGGAAACGCTTGACCATCCGTCAGAATTACAGCTTCGCGGGTGACGTTGTTAGTAGTCGAAAGTATCCTGAGGGCGTCTAGAATCGCCTCTGTGAGATTGGATCGTCCTGTCGGTTCAGGGACTTGGTCAAGGACACTTCGCACGTAAGACATGTCAGAAGTTGGGGGGTGAATCAGACGTCGGTTCCGAGAACGGGCGTCAAGAATTGCAACAGTATCTCCCGGATTGAGTTGCTCGATCGCCGTGTGAATCCATTGGAGTCCGGCTGCGTGCGGAGTCTGCTTCTCACCCTCCCACCCCATACTGCCTGACCCGTCTAATACAAATACAATATCCCTGCCAACAGGCTTCCCCAAAGTCGCAAAGAAAGCCCCACTCCCGTTTGGCCGAGCCAAAGCTAAAACCAAGCACGCAAGAAGGCCCATTCGCAATAACAAGAGAAGGAGATCCTGAAACCGAATCCGTCGTCTTGTTTTTTGCCCCAATTGGAGGAATTGCATCGCTCCCCAATTGACGACATCATACCTTCGTTTGCTTAGCAAGTGCGCAACCACAGGAAGAATGATCGTGACCAGACCTGCAAGCATTGCGATGTTAGTAAACGTAAAGGACATAAGTGGTTGTGTAAATGAGACAAGGTGTGAAATCTTGTCGGAGAGCTTAGGAGAAAACCGATTCTTGAAAAAGTCTTCAGTAAGAGTATGTAGATTCTTCCGAAATCTCCATAAAGATTGTATTTTTCACGGGTTTCGACGAATCGATGCAGTTGATTCGTCGGCAGAGTCTCGCTATCCTTTTCCGTTTGCCGGCCGATCAATACCATTGATGGTTTCTCAATCTGGTCGAAAAACGAGATTTCACCAACACAGAGGTTGCACCTGGGGACCAGGTGTAGAAGGGGTGTCGCCGTGCAGACGGTACAAAAAACAACAGTAGCGAAAAAAGAAGAGGTTGTCGCAGATTGGTTTCTGGTCGACGCTCAGGATGAAATTGTCGGTCGCCTCGCGACTCGGATCGCAGTCATTCTGATGGGGAAGCACAAGCCAATCTATACTCCTCATGTTGATTGCGGTGATTTCGTTGTTGTCACAAACTGTGATCGAGTCCGTTTCACCGGGAAAAAACTCTCACACGACGAAAATCCCAACTTCACTAAGAAGATGGCAACCAAAGAGTACGATTATTACACCGGATATCCCGGTGGTCATCGTGTCAAAACTGGTGCCGAACTGCTTGAAGAAAAGCCTACGAAAATCTTGGAAGAAGCCGTCCGGCGGATGCTCCCCAAGAATAAACTGGGTCGCAAAATGCTGAAGAAATTGAAATTGTATGCAGGTTCAAGTCACCCGCATCAGGCTCAATCACCGCAAGACCTGCCTTCATAGTTTGAGCCAGATTCGAACTTGATTGAGTCGTTGAAGCTCACTGTGTGAGAGATGACACCAAGTTTGGATCAGTTCCCATAAACCCTCGACCTGAATTCACCGCGGCATTTGTCGCTATTTGTTTTTGAGCTGGAATACATCGGATGTCAACAGATTCATCAAATCCCGAACTCCCTCAAGATGACGCAGCACCAGAAAAGCCTGCTGCACCTGAGGCGACAATTCAAGAGCCGGAAGTCCCCGAAGTCGCTGCTCCTGCAGAACCGGAAGTCCCTGCTGTTGAAGCCACTGAGCCAACAATTGCCTCTGGATTGGAAATTGGTAGCGAAGCAGGTGAAACTGCTTCTGAAGCCGAACCAATTGTGAACCGTAATCCTGTGATTCGCGGGAAAATTGACCGCTACGGAGTCGCATGGGGAACCGGTCGTCGTAAGACCGCTGTTGCTCGAGTTCGTTTGAAGGATGGTGACGGACAGGTCACTATCAATGGTCGTACTCTCGAAGAGTACTTCCCGATTCTTCGTGATCAGAAATTGATCTTTGGCCCACTGGAAGCTGTTGGCCTCAAAGGCAAAGTGGACATCATCGTCAACGTCAAAGGTGGCGGTCCTACAGGTCAAACTGGGGCAGTTGTCTTGGGTATTGCACGTGCAATTCAAGTGAAAAACCCAGAACTCCATCCTGGCCTCAGCTCAGGCGGATTCCTGACTCGTGATAGCCGAATGGTTGAACGTAAGAAATACGGATTCAAGAAAGCCCGTAAGAGCTTCCAGTTCTCAAAACGTTAATCAAGACCAAACTAAGACACGAACAAGGCTCAAGGGAACAGTTACCACTCAGTGTTTCTGTAGTTCCTTGTTCAAGTCCTGTTAAATTAAGTTTAATCCAAACTATATAAACGACCACCAGCAAAGTTCTATTCGCCTGGTGAGTTCGACAAAGAGGTGTTGAGATGGCACATAAAAAAGGACAGGGTTCGACAAGGAACGGTCGAGACTCAAACGCCCAGAGACGTGGAATTAAGAAATTCGGTGGACAGTCTGTCATTGCGGGGAACATTCTCGCACGTCAGTGCGGAACCAAATGGCATCCCGGTAAAAATGTCGGCATGGGAAGAGACTACACTCTTTTCGCCTTGACCGATGGGACTGTGCATTTCGATCGCAAGGGACGCAGAATGAACATTATTCCTGTCGAACAGGAAGCTTCTGCTGCCTCCGAAAATTAAAATCAACTGCTGTGGATTCACAGCCAGTTTGTCTCACTCCCTTCGTAACAAAATGTTTGTTATTCAACTGGGTTTGAGTAAGACTAGACAGTTTTCTCTGTCATGTAGATAAAATTTAAAACCGTACACTGTTCATGCAGATGTGCGGTTTTCTTTGCGCTGACGGACATTACGACAACTAATCTGACTGACTCTGGAGCGAAGGAAGGCTTCATCAGCCTTGGAGAGGCTGAAATCACGGAATACCTCACACATCGATTTCATCGTAAATCAACCGCTGTGCTTTCCGTGCTCCCTCATCGCAAACTGTCGGCCGGATCAAGTCGTAGAAGTGACTTCCATGGGCACGCAATTTAGCTACGTGCTCATCTGGCTTCTGGGATCGTTGGTATTCACAAAAAGCATGTTTCGGCGTTCAAGATTTGTGAAGCTTAAAAGAGAGAATTCAATAATGACTCGACTCTGCCTTGCCCTCGTCCTTTCGTGGTTCGTTAGCCTCACTTCAGTCTTCGCCGATGATGACGCAGCGCAGCAAGAAGCGAATACACTTTCCAATATCCAGCAAGTCACGATGGGCCTGCCACGTGCCGGTGAGGGCTACTTTTCCCCTGACGGGAAAACAATTGTTTATCAAGCTTATCCCGTTGGATATCCGTTCTATCAGATCTATGTGCAGAATCTCGACGAACGTGTCCCGATGCGTATCAGCCCAGGTCGCGGGCGGACGACATGTGCCTACTTCACTCCCGACGGAAACTCATTGCTATTTTCATCTGCTCATACCCACCCTGAGCTTGCGAAAATAGAAAAGGATGCACGTGATTTAGCAGCTGCTGGAGGTCGTCGCCGCTACCAATGGGACTTTGATGAATACATGGACATCTATGTTTCCAATTTCGACAGCAAAGAGCTCACTCAGCTAACTGATTCTAAAGGGTACGACGCCGAAGCCAGCTACTCTCACGATGGCAAGCAAATTGTGTTCACTTCCACAAGAGATGGTGATCCCGATCTGTACATCATGAACTCGGACGGAACTGGGGTCCGACAGATCGTTAATCAGGATGGATACGACGGCGGTCCGTTCTTTTCTCCCGATGACAAGTGGATCATTTTTCGCTCAGACCGCGAGAAAGAACACATGCTTCAGCTTTATGTCGTCTCGGTTGACGGAAAGCATGAATTCCAACTTACGAACGACCCCAACACTGTCAACTGGGCTCCCTATTATCACCCATCCGGGGATTACATCATCTGGACAAGAGCGGACTATTCAAGAGGTCCAGAAGGGGCCAATTTCGATCTCTACACGATGAACCTCGACGTCAGCAAGGACTCAGTGAAAGCGGGGAAAGTCACGCGTATCACCTTTCACGAAAAAGCAGATGTCCTTCCCGTCTTCAGCCCCGATGGCAAAAAACTAATGTGGACTTCTTCCCGAACCAAAGACGGCAGCAGCCAACTCTGGCTTGCTGACTGGAAAGGCCTGCCAAAATAATTAGCGAATCTTCCACTGAAGCGTTCATTGAATAGGTGTACGGGATCTGCCTCGTGGCGAACAGCAATTCTAATGAGAAAACGCGTTCTGCTCGAGCACACGGTAGACCAAACCGCTCTAAGAAAGAGGCTCTGACAATTCCGTTAAGTCCGTTGTGCTCTCCATTGTTTTTCGATCACATGCACACTTTTTCTTAGTCCGAAAAAAAGCCCACCACCAATGAGGGTTGCACTGCCACCCCATTAGAATATAAATAGACCCAACGGACGTTTGGCGCAGTCGGCTAGCGCGCTTCCTTCACACGGAAGAGGTCACAGGTTCGAGTCCTGTAACGTCCACTTCTTAAGCCCAGCGATATCAATGGCTTGTGGCGACGGTTCAAAGCGGCATTGAAAGTCATGTCATCCAGTTGTCATCCTATGAGCTCTGAAAACGCCCCGGATGACCGCTTGAAGAGACCCTGGGGCGGTCGCTTGACTTCGTCCTCATAACGGGCACCAGCGGCCACCCATCGCAGAATGTATACAGAGGCAGGAAACAGCGGTGACCATAGTGGCCGTGAAAGAATTTACCGAGTTGGTCTCCATTCATCGGATCATCGGTTGCATCGAAGTCGAGAATCAATTCCTCCGGCGTCCCTTGCAGCGACCGCAATCGGATGAACAGATCGACCAGCGTGTCATGAATCGATTCAAAATTGGCTGCAATCTTCTTGTAGCGATAGTTTCCGCTGGCTGCAGGCGGCGTGAGTTGCAGCCGATTTAGAGTACTCTTCCCAGCCAGCGGCTTGCCGCGATCCTGTTCGTCTCGCCGGACTTAACCCGTGATGTCTGAACGTCCAACGATCAATGCGAGCAACCGGTCGCTGCGAAGAACGTCGTGATCATTCAGGTCTTCATACCCCAATGCGAGTCCCATGATCTGCTGACTGAGCAACTCTCGCACCGAAAATTCAATGCGATCAGGGTCACGATAATCTCGGAAACAATCGACAAAGGAGTCAATGATCCCCAGTCGCTGTTCGACCTCCCGCAGCAGCAGCCCACCCCCATCCGAAGAGATCGGCTCCGCCGAAAAATCAGCTTGGACAGAGCGGGCGTGATGAGGTTGAAAAAGCGTGAGCTGCTCGAGACACTGTGTCATGACGAAACGGTCCGTTGAGAGATGAGAAAGTGTTGTCTTCAAAATCACTTACGCAAAAAACGACCGTTTCGTTTATTCTTCCAGTGAGAAATCTGGGCTAGTCCAATTGCTCGCACCAGACGTGTTGATTGTCGCCGTCATGGACAGCTACAGCAGGTTACTCACCTTGCTCCCCAGATCTTTTTCGCATGGGGCCTTTTCCTCCGCACGATGTTGAGCTTGCCGCTTGCAGCGACCTTTTCGAGGAAATCCAGCTCCCGAAACCGCATCAGAGCCGGGTTGCACGCAGCATGACGACTTCACGCGGACGCATTCCGGTGAGCGGTTGAAGCTGAACCATCGCTGCATCTTGTGGAGCGACATGTGGTAGGACTGCATCCACATGTTCGTCAGCAACTGGTTTCACAGGCTCGGTCTCGCGGGCTTCAGTGCGTCCGAACTTCAATCCGGCTACCGCTCGCAGTCCGTCGTAGACCGAAGGCGGAATCAGTGCCGTAGAGACCGAGGTAGTGGTCGCGTCCGTTGATTCGGACGACCGCCTGACCAGATGCTTTGTGCAAGCAGTAAGATGGAACTTTGGGTTTGCGAGGCATGATTCACTCCTTTGAAAGCTCGATGCTCCGTAATTTACGGAGAAACATGAGCAAAAAGACCGCTCTGCCTGTTCCCTAGCAGGTACGCCAAGTCTGGCGTTCGTAAAGACTTACGTAAAGTACACCCCAGAGGATTCGAACCTCTAACCTCCGGTTCCGTAGGTCGCTACACTCGAATTTTTGGCGCCTTTGGGATTCGCACTAACTTGATACGCAAACGTTACTTGGGCAATCATTTGTGAACCTCGAACACTCACTCACTTTCCAGATTTTATAGTGATTTTCGTTGTTTTTCAATGTGTTCTGTACCGCTTTCTGTACCCGATATGGAGCACCGGTTTAGAAAAAATAAGGTCGATGTTTGTTGCAGACCGCCCCTCTGCGGGCGGGCAATAGGGAAACCACGTGAGCCTTCAGATTGTTCACCCAGCATCGCAAAAATGTGTTGAAAATTGTGCGACATGGAATTGACGAAAATGTACGAGTTTTGCAGTGCTAGTGTGTCCTTCTCAAAAATTCGAGACTCCCCATTTTGACATTTCTTAAATATACGCTCAACATTCAAATTGCTATTGATGTCAAACCTCATTGGCGTATGCTAGGACGATACGGGCACTGCGATTCTGGAAACTGCTGCCCGGCAATGAATTCACCACAATAAAGTGCGAGGCAAGCCCATGGGTACATCAAAGAAGACGGTGAGTTACCAATACGATTCAGCGGGCAATAAAATTCTGACCATCGACCCATCGGGTGGACGTACCACGTATAGCTACGACGTACTGAATCGCGTTTCATCGGAAATCAACCCGCACGGTGAACGCACATCGTATAGCTATGATGCAAAAGGGCGAAAAATTGCGAAAATCGTCTCGAATGGTTCTCGAACGTCGTTCGCATATGATGCGGCAAATCGATTGACGTCAGTTTCAAACCTGAAGAGCGACAATTCGATCATCGACGCTGTTGAGTACAAGTACAACAAAGCTGGCATTCGCACTGAAGTCGCAGATTCATCAGGCAACCGAACAACTTATCTCTACGATTCCACGTATCGCTTGGTTGGTGAACATCGCACCGGCACGAACGCCTATCGCCACACCTTCACATACGATTCAACCGGCAATCGAACGTTGAAGAACGAAGACGGTGCAAGAACGACGTATGTCTACGACGCTGCCAGCCAGTTAGTCTACGGTCAAGATGCTTCTGGTCGGACCACCTATACTTATGACGCGGAGGGCAATCAAGCAATTGTGCTGACCCCAGCAGGTCAGCGAACAACAACCGTTTGGGATTACGAAAACAAGCCAATACAGCAACTCAATTCGGGTGGATCGCGAGTGACAATGCTCTACGAACCTGACGGAATTCTGATCAAGAAGGAGGGCTAACATGTCAACGACATATTTCCTTTGGGACGAAACTGACGTCAACGTCATCGAAGAATACGACGAGAATTTCGATAAGACTGTCGAATACACACACGAACCCGGCCTGTACGGTGGAATCATCAGCCAGCACCGGAATGGGGCAACTTCCTTCTATCACGAAGATGCACTTGGCAACACTGTTGCCTTGACCGATGAAAGCGAGAACGTCACTGACACCTACGAATACGACGCATGGGGCAATGAAGTCAGCCACGCGGGGACAACAGAAAATCCATTTCGTTGGAACGGGCAAGCTGGCTATTACTTTGAAAGTGCTTCCAGTCAGTACTATGTTCGACAAAGAGTGTATTCACCAATTTTGGCTCGATGGCTGAGCGTAGATCCAATGACCACATACTACCTCTTGCATGCCTACGCTTATGTTGCAAATTGTCCCTCAAACTGGAAGGACCCATCTGGAATGCAGGAAGAAGAGAAATCATTCAGTGTCGAAATACGCCCAACTTTCGAAGACTTGGATAACAAAAAATGTGGTGACAATGCTCAAATCGGCTGGATTTTTCGCATCAAAGGTGGCACGAAATTTGAAGGATACTTCATCCAAAAGGTCGATATTACGTGTGCAGTCAATGAGTGCGACAATTGTCAAGCCCCACCTCAATCATACACATTCTACGAGGCGTTTCGAGTAGATGGAGATGGTAAGATGATTGACTTCGACGAAATCACCGTAGTCAACGGAAAGAATTTCGTAATTACTGACCAAGCACTTGGGGCAGCCGTCAATGAGAAGTGTGGTGAATACATCGCAAATGGTGAGGTACGATTTTTCTTGAAATCACCACAAACAGCAGCAGTCGACAATTGGAAAAAGGGACTTTCCCATGGTGAAGGATTCTGCAAAACAAGCGTCAACAAGCTTCCGTCCAGTTCTGACCCTCCTCCATGGTGGAATAACGACCAATCCGTATCCCTGTTCGCCAGTGCAAAAAGGTCATTCTCTATCAAATGGAACTGTTGCCCATGCAATGAAACCAAGCCGGTAGTGTCTGCTTCGCCACGAAAGTCATAGTGAGTATCAGTTGTCGCATTGACGCTTTCCTGAAGTTGCAATTAGCTACGATTCATTTAAGAGTAATTTCGCTATGAAAATCCGTTGGGCTCGCCGTTTTGCAGTTTTCTCTTTAGTAGTCTTGATCAACAAAATAGGAGCGTGCGAAGAACATTCACTTTGGAGGAAAGTAGGAACTGTTCTCAAATCAGACTCGTGGAACGGTAACGAGGAATACCTCGTAAAGCAGGCTTTTACGCTTTCAGATGACAATTCCTTGAAACGTCTTTGCTCTTCAACTGACACAAGTATCGCAATTCGGGCTTACTTTGACCAAGCAAGACGAATGGCGACGCAAAAGGCTTCATTGAGCTTTATTGAAAACTGCGAAAAAAGATTGCAAGTCAGCTTCCCCCATTGGTTGAAGACTGCTGTTTCAAATGGAAGCTTTGAAGGAACTACTTTTTTCCCAGACCTTGAAGGTATCGTTCCTTACAGTCCTTCCCCGACGCACAAGATAGGGAACGACTTGCAAGTGGAAATTGATGTCAATTCCAGGACTCTTTCCATAACTTCACTCAAAGGCGAGCGAGTCGTAGTAAGCAACGTGGATTTCCCAATGGTGAATGGCTGTTTAACCGGAGGGGCATCGGCAGGACGCTTGGTGATCGCAATTCATTCACAATATGCAGACCCATTTGAAATAGTATGCATTGACATAAAGCAAATGGAAGTTTGTTGGCGAGCAACCTGTCGAGATGGGGACAACATTAAATTCTACTCCGGGCCCTCAAGTATGTTTGTCAGCGTTCATGTGGTAGACCAACATGTTGCAGTTTGTGGTATTAGTAATGGTGTGTTGTTTTTGGAAATTCGAGAAACCGAAAACGGCTTGCTTGTTGGTCGATTTTCTTCGCTCCTTTAGGAGAATTGCTTCCTTCGAGGATGAACCACAACGTTGTTGAAAAGCAAACTGTTACTTCAGTTTCACCACTTCTTGGTAGCCCTCAAATTGGTCGCAACGTTCACAGTCACCATGACTCGGGCATGTTTTGCCTTGGTCGAGCGAAGCCCCGACCCAATAGCCCCTGCCCTGCATAACGTTTGCAGTTATCGTATAGGTGGACATTTCTCTCACGCACTTTTTACACCAATTCACTTTGTTGACCGACAATTGCGTGCGATGTATTTGGGACCAGACAAGCCATCGTGGATAGTGTTGCGAGGAAACTTCTCCTTGGCCGAGCATACTGAATTTTACTTCACGAGTGTTGAGTTGGGATTTGCCAAGGAGTTTCTGAATCGAAAGTGACCTCCTGCATTTCTAAGCTCGAATTCACTCTTGGTTTTCAAGTTTTGCGACCAGGTTGTGTCAAGAATAAGCATGCGGAGATGAAATGAAGTTGGCGATATGGTTGTTAACTGAAGGTGAGTTACAAACGATAATGCTCGTAACTCGCAGCGGGAATTTCGACCGTGGCAGGAATCTCCTGATTTGAAAGTCCATCCGGCCACACCGTTCGGAGAAAAATCGGCGTACAAGTGAGGCGTTCAAACTCTTCGCAATTCTGTACCTCGAAATAGAGCATTGGTCACTCAAACCGTTGGTCTAAGAAGTGCAAATGAATCCCTGCGAGGCGGGGCAATAGGGAAAGAAACGCAATACTGGCGAAGGTGAACGTGCCGGTGTCCCGGCACGTTCATGATGTTAGGCAGTGTCTCTCTGCTCAGTCGTGGACTGAAGCTGTTCTGTGATCCAACTGTGAGCTTGGTCTGCCAGCTTACCGACGACCAGTAGATCGTCTTTTCCGAAACTGCGGGTATGCTTCCATTCGTCGCCGTTACGATAACTGCGATCGAACTGAGTGTTGTAGAACGTCTGACCTTCATCGGTTTTGTTCTCAAAGATCGCCACGCTGACGGTTCCGATACGGATACGGTGGATAGGTTGTTTTGACATAGTTTTCTCCTTTTCTGTCGTTGTTAAGTTTTGGCTCGCATCTGCCAGCCGTAAGCGTCGAAGGCTACGCTAAAGCGACCGGAGTCATGGTCCACACGTTTGTGCGGGCCGACCATTGACGCATACGGTCGAGAGCGTGGCATCAAGCAAAATAGGTTGGCCAGATTGTGAAAGTTCAAAACGGCAATGACTGATTGGGAGATCGGTGTGCTTCGACCAACACTTCCAAGTTTCTGAATCTGAGTCACGTGGTAATGGTGCGAACCTGAAGAGTGCATCATTCAAAACAGTTCCAGCTGTGTCCGTGCAGCGGTTTGTGATGTCGCCGGTTCGGGTTGTTGCTCGACTGTCTTAGTTTGTTTTGGTGACTCTTTCGGCGAACTCGCTTGATCGAACTGAGTTCCGAGTATCAAGTCAGCAGACTTCTGAGCGGCACCTGCCGCTTGGACTACAAGTTTCTTGTCTCCCTGAAGTTGCTTACGCCAGTTGTCGATATACGCTGCCGATTGCTCAATTGTTGGTGGACTGATACCCGCAGTGGCACAGAGAAACGCTGCCGACATTTCCGCAACAAGTTCTTCCTTGCTGTAATCAGGGGAACCGAATGGAGCGAGGTCGGTATCGAGACCACGGTTCAGTCGCTTCGAGTGACCTGTGGCATGAGAACATTCATGCAGCAATGTATTGTAAAAGCACTCGCGGTCTTCGAACAGTTCTGGTTCAGGAATGAACACTTCATCGACCGATGGTCGATAATAGGCTCGCCGTCCTTCGTAGTTGATCTTTGGAGGATTAGGAAATCCGTCCACAATAGCTTCGGCACGTTCTAATGGAATGAAAGGATCGGTTACGATTTCCTTGGGGGCATCGGGAATCTCGATGCCTTCACACTGCTCAACGTTGAATACGTTGTAGTGCCGGAGTACCGGAATTTTGATATCCTCGCCGGTCTCAGGGTCTTCTTTGTCGAGTTGCTTCCAGAAGATCACAAGCGACGATTTCTCGCCCTTTTTGACCTGCCCTCCTCGCTCTTTTGATTGTTTGAAGGTGAGCCAATAATCCGAGGCGAATCCTGACTCCCACGCTCTCATGCCAAGCAAGAACACATTGATGCCGCGATAGTTCTTCCCGCTGTGCATGTTCTTCGGCCAGCCGTCACCGTTACCGCGTTTGATAGGATTCTGCCACGGGACAGTTCCCTGGTCGAGCAGATCGATAATTTTGTCAGTCACTTCTTGGTAGATATCACGTCTTTGTTTTCCCATTGCCCCGGCCCTCCATTGCCATTGCTATCAATTCCTTTACACAGTTGTCGTTTCTGGTCAACCGCTGTGAACGAACTGTCCACAGCGATGACTCTGATGTTTTTTGCGAACTCATCTTCAGTGCTCCGACGGCAGATAGAGCGTCCAATGCTCGCCATCGTATGCAGCCCAGACATCGATGCTCTCTAGCGGAAAGTCGGTGAATGGAATTGACTGAATGATGAATGCTTCATCAGGACTGTCAGCTTTTGCAAATAGCACGGCGGTACGATCCTCTTTGACTTCCAGTCTCCAGAAGTGCATTTCTCTGATGCGTTCGTCTTTACTGGCAGCATCTCGAAACGCCTCGCTACCGATCCATCTGGCGATGGCATCGATCAGCCAATATGCACCGCCGTCCTCAGCGACGAATTTGATCGCATCTGTGTAGACGACTTTTCGATTGAGAGAATGTCGGTAATAGGCTGTTGTGCCAGTGAATTGCCGTAGAGATTCTGGTGAGAGTTTTTGGTTGCGGTTAGTCATGATCTGTCTCCTTTCATGTTGTTGATCATGCCCAGTGACAGAACGGCGGGTATCTGCCGGGAACTCAAGAAGAGCGGTGCGGGCCGATGCAGCCGATAGGCAAATCAACACGGCTTCTTGAATTCACGGCAACCGCCGTTTAACGTGGCATTAAGAGTCAACCACATGAAGAGAGGCAGATTGAGGTGACCGCAATTAGAATCGATAGTAGCGGTAAACAATGGCGGTTATTCGAGGATAACCGTTGCGAAAGAAGAAAGTGCTGTGTCTCTGAGTTTCGATAATCTCGGCTAGCCCATGGTCTACTTCGCAAATTCTTCCCATGACCGTTCAGAATTCGACCGTTGGATCAATGGAAGCATCCACTTTCGATTATTGTGTGACAAAACAGCAGCAAGGATCTCCTCATACTCCTTGGTCGCAAACGGGGCAACTACGATCTGCTTAATGAGCTGTTGAGCATTGCTAAAACTGAAAAACCGCCCTTCAACTGGCTCATTGAAATCGACGTCACCTGCCGCCGAAAACGAATCAATCATCTCTTCGTCATCAAACCAAATTCTATACTCATTCTCCCACATGAAGTCCTGCCGTTTCCAGAGTATATCGTGTGGACCGGAGAATATATTGGCTGTCATTTGATCTGCTGCCGGGTCGTAGTATTGCACTGCTCCGCGATCGTGTGGTCTAAAGCACTCCTGCAAATCTCCGACGGTTGACTTGATTGCGAGTCCTTGTGGTGATCGAGCATAAAGCCTCCACATTGCATCTGACTCGTGTTCAGCCATGTGCCAGCAACTCACAAAATGCGCACGGCGATGCATCTTGAGACGTGCGAACTTTTGATCGATAACAATGTCCAAATCAGCTGAAGTGGCATTTTTCTCACGAAGACGACGAAGATACGATGGCGGAAACCTGCCCTCCCAACGATCATCAAACTGTACCGGACGAGGAAAATACATCTGATTCCTCAACAGCGGGAGAAATTTCTCGAGGCTCAAATACCGCCAGACGGTCGTCCCTGCAGGAACGTCGACAGAGCGGTTATCAATCTGATCAATATTTTGCGGCATTTCCTACGTTTTTGTCCCCACTAGGTGCATTAGAAGATATGCACGTCGACTTGTTATTCGCTGTCATTGTCATCGCAGGCACTGGAGTCACTTTCGCCTTCGTTTTCTTGGCTCTCAAGTCCACTTTCTATCTCTTCAACTTGAAGATCGAATAATTCACGGAGTCGCTCAATTCCGCCTCTCGTTTCATCGCATTTCCCCTCTTGCAAAAGAGCAGCATCGATTTCATCTCTGAGAAATGTTTCTTTCTCTTCGGATAATTCGTCAAGGTTGATTGGTCGACTTTCACCCCATTCAACACACCACGATATTGATGGTTCACCTCCACCGTGCATAGAGCGTGCAATGATTGCAGCAACAACGTTGGCGTCAAACTCAATGCCACATTTAAGCATTGCTTCGCCTGCAATTCGAACAATCGTATCATTCACACCTTTTTCACCGGTGCGAAGAGTGTTCAAAGCCTGGATGCCAAGGTCTAACGTTTGCTCATTGGGGATTTTGCTAACAAGTGTACTGACGGCCTCAACAGCGTCTTCTGTGAGTTTAACATCACCGTTCAGAATCATTGGGATGGTTTCAATAAAGGCGTTCTTAAAAGTCGCCGCTACAATTGGGTTATCATCAGAAGGGTGGAACTGGTTTATGAATTGAAGCAGTTCACAATTCGTTTGCAAATCGTCTTTCCATTTTTCGCTATCAACATGACGTGACTTTGCAACTACAAAATCGTTCATCCTGCTCTTTAACTTTTCGGAACCGTGATCAAAGAACAATTGGATAGCAGAACGATGTTGACTCTCAGAAATACTTGCCTCATTTTCGAGGTGTCGGATGGAGTCTTCGTCATCTTCAAGTTGCCTGACTACCTCCTCAACTGAGGCATCTCGGTCATTCAAGCTTCTTAGAAGCCAATCAGCGTTTCTTTTGACGAACCAGTCAGGCAGCACCCATGCAACGTTTCCGTCACTCATTGCATGTTCAATTAGGTCCATCAATAAGCCAGACGAATTCTTACCTGCCAAGTCGCCGACAACTCCTTGGCATTTAAACGCTACAATTTCCTGCCAAATTCTTTCAGTTTCTTCAACATCCCCAGAGGAGCGAAGGGATGTCATTTTTGCCTTAACCTCTTCTGAGGGAGAGTATTTCTCAATAGCTTCTATGTCAGCGAAACAAATAGAAGCGATGATTGTCGATTCACTATCACTAATCTTGCTGGCTGGCGAAATCGACTTCACCAATGCCGACAACACGCCCTCGGAACGCAATACAACATCGGCCGAATCTTCTCCGATTAGTCGTAACTCATGCAATCGGCGAACTGAGTAGGCAACGATTGCAATTGATGCAGGGTCAGTTGCGTTTGCGTTTGATGTTAAAGTACTTTTGAGTTGCTCGATCAACTCGGATGTGTCAACGTTTTTGCCCAATTCTTTCAGCTTCGCCAATGCGTCTACATCAGATTGTCCTAAGCAGAATTCACTATACTCTTCGGATTCGACACGTTTGCACATCTCGGAAACGATCGACTTCAATGTACAGGCAGGCTCAATGAAGATTTGCCCATCTTCTAACCTGCAATTTTTTGCCGCTTCGTCTAACCAAGACTCGGGACGCATATGGAGCTGTAGCGGTACTAACTTTTGATCCTGATCGTATGACAGAAGATTTGCGACCGATAAATGCTTTGCGAGCTTCAATCGAGGCGCGAGAGCCAAGTCTTGCGTAGTGCTTTTCAAGGTTCTGGTGGCGGTTTTTGCGACTAATCTTCTCATTTTGGGGGACTTGTCAAGGTTTGCCCACTCACATAGTCCGACAATCGCATCATCATCCAAAGGTAACCAAGGACCATCTAGCTCTTTTATTCTTCCCCTGACATACTCGCGAACTCGGTTTGCCTCAACTGGTAAGTTTTGATTTTCAAGCAACTTAAGGGACATTGACCATGTTGATAACACCTTCTGATCAACCGATTTGATCAACCGTCGAATAACTGACAAAAGAATTGACCAGAATGCGCTTCCATGAAGGTCGGACAACTCTTGTATCAATTCACCATTTCCGCTTGCTAGCGCATCCTCGATTGGCTCTTCAATCAGCAACTGCATTGCATGTTGGATTGGAACGTTGAAATGAATTGCTGCAAGACTCTCAACAAGTCCGTCACCGCAGATTTGAATGGCCTCGTCACTGGGAAATTTTGTAGACTCTGTCGTTTTCCGGGACGTCAAACAATTCTCAAAATCTGCTCTACTTTCTGAATGAAGAATTGAATACGCGAGATGAGTTGTTGGTAAGGTGCGATTCCACAGCTCGTACAAAATTGCGAGTTGATTAACGAATAATTTCAGTTGTCTTGGAACGAGCCTTTTCCCTCGTTCACGACGACTCAAGTGGACTAACTCTAGAAGTGCCGATATCTCCTCCGACTGCAAGTCTGGAATTGCGTCCCGAAGTTTCGACTCCAGAAATGCCCTCCAATCTGACAGCGTAGGTGGTGGAGTTGCGTAGCGAATACGGAAAGTTTTTTCGTAAACACTTTCAGCGTCAGTCACTGCGTTAGCACTTTCCCAAAGCTCCGTCAGAGCCGCCGGCGTATACGGAACGATGACAGAGAAAGCGGAAGAGATTCTTTGATTCTTACACGTATTACAATTGATGAAGGTCTGAAGATTTGACCAAATAGCAAGGCTTTGTGTGGCATTTAGTCGGTCTAAATTGTCAATCACCAACACAAGTTTGCATTCGACATCATCTAATGCTTCATCAAGCAAGCGACCGAAATCTCTTTCGAATTCAATAGATGTCGGATCTAAAGTAGCTGTGATGTCGGACTTGATAGTCGTAGTGCCATGCTGAGAGAGGAAGCTCCAATGCCTCACTTCGAAAATTTTTTCGATCGAGAATATCTCTAATTTTTTAAAGTAAAAACGACTTACCAAATAGAGAATACGACGTATCAAAAGTTGAAGAAAGTTGGCGATGAGAACCCAGACCGGACCTAGCACGAAAAACAATCCAATGACTGTCGTCCAAGAAATTGGTAAACTCGAATCGAGTTCTAGTGTTGCCGTCTTAAGCCCTTTCGTCCCGAGCAAAATTCCGACCGGTACTAGGACGGTTGCGATAGCAAGAAATGTCGCGAGCTTAGTTGGGCTACTGGTCTTTTCCTCGTCTTTACTTTGGGTACGCTTCGAAAGTTTATTTTTGACTTCGCACCAATGAGATTTATTGATCCATTTTTTTTCCAAACAAGAATCAATAAGTGCTTCCAAAAATGAACGACGTAGTGGATCACCTTCATGTGACCAGGCGTTGAAGAGCACAAAGCAGACTTCAGGCTGACTACTAAGACTTTTCTTGAGGATATCGACAATTGTTGATTTGCCCGACCCGTAATCCCCATGCAGACCGATCATTCCACCGCCTTCAGGAGAGTGAATTCTCCGTTCTATTGCGGCAGCTATTCTTTTGTGCGGGCCTGTGTCATCTCCACCTGAGAACTCATCGATGCTTGATGGTGCGTCGTCAATAATTTTAATCATAGGCCCTGTCGTCTGTTGAAAAAGCTTTAGAAACGTGACCAAATCCGTCCTGCGAGTACGTAGCCACGAGCAACTCCTGTACCTTGGCTCGACATATCGCATAAACCAAGTTTTCTAGTATACACGTGTTCTCTGACAGCAACCACTGACAAACCTAGCGAAATTTGGCAATACCAACACGTCATAATGGCAGGCCGGTATCTCAACATCCGAGAACCTCGCACGGGTTCAGATCGGCGACGATGCTGGAAGCCTCATTTGTTCGCTCGTTGAAGCCAAGCCAAAAATCGATCTGTGCAGCCGTAGCTCCCCTTTCCGTCCCCGTTTCACCATCGCCCGAAGATATGCGGCTGGCTTTCGGACTGGGTCTTCGGTTCGCTCTACAGCCCTGTCGGTGATCAGGACACACACCGCTGCTCCTGATCGACCAAGTGTTTGACATGCGTCGCCCCAACTCTGTTGAGAAATTCTGAGATCGCGACGTACTCGGAATGCTGCTTCATGGAGATCGTTCCAATCTGGATCAGCTGAGAGCAGCTGTTCTCGAAATCTATTTCCCATTGCCTGGAGAGCAACTGAGAGTTTGACGTGCTCTATTCCCGAGCTCGAAACTGACTGATTGGGCTCTGAGGTTTCGACCACGCTTTCCTGAATGCCATGCCCCGCAGGGTTACTTGTATCTGTTTTAACAGATGATTGATGATTGGTAGATTGGTAGTGAACGAACTTTTGTTCGCTGCTGGGCGAATGTTTTTGTGTTTCCTTGCGATTTCTGACGCGACGAGCAGTCTTTTTAATGTCTGTGGTCCCTACCCCCATCAATGAAAGAATCTCGCTGTGCAGGTTTTTATGGCGTTCTAAAAGTGCTCGCAGAAAATCCAAACTCAAATGTGTACGAAGTTGTATAGCGATCTCATCATACTTCCGCTGAAAAACGAGCGAGTCGTCCCTCCCCTCCTCCACGCTTTCAGCTATCAAGCTACGTATTTGACTGCGATACCACGAAATTTGCCTTTTCGTTTCCATCCATGCAGCATCGAGAAGTTTCTTATCTTGCAGTTTGTCTTCCAATTCTGCTTTCATCGCTGCCAATGGTGTCAGTTCAATTCCAAAGGCATATAGAATTCGACCTGTTTTCGGATCACGTTGACCGTAACGTTTGTGGTTGCCGCTATCATTCCAGGTTACGGCTCCCAAATCGGCCAATGTTTTTTCCAATTTCTGAATTTGACGTTCGGAAACTCCGAGATCAAGTGCGGTGCGAGAGAGTGATTGATAAACAATCGGACGACTCCCCTCCTCCCAATCAATGTCACGAGTGAACGCCATGTAATAATCCAGAAGCTGGATCATGCGTGGTGTGAAACCTGCAAACTTCCCGAGTTTTTTCACTAAGAGCAACAAATCATAGCGATTCACCCCCTCCTCCAGTCCGGTGAAATCTTCGCAGATTGCAATTGCCTTTCGCTGTTCTTGGGAAGCGATTCGACAACCGCTGCTGATTGGGTTTGGTATGATTTGGGAAAGATGTTGCATTGTTTAGTTCACGTCACCTCATCAGCTTGCTTCCTTGGAATCCGTCTCAAAAGTTATCCAGCACCATTCGCTGCCGAATCATTTTTGATTTGCATTCCTGTTCAAAGTGCGCTAGCGTGAAAACAGAGATTGAGAAGTTCACGAATTGCTCTTCGTTATTGAAAGACCGCTGCGACCAACAGCGGTCTTTTTTATTTTGGGAGTTGTGCTTCTTTCGGAGTGACGTCCTCCTTTCGGTTAAGTTGCATTTACAGCGGTTCCAGTGAGAAAGAATTCCTCCACTGATGGAATCGACTGCTTTGAGACTGCCGATTCTTTCCCTTGTTGTCAATCAGTTTCTGGAATGCCCATGGCTCAGACCGGAACATGGTCAGGATACCGACCATGTCTTCTAGGTGGGCGATAGGGATGTAAGTCAAGCAGACTGAGAGATATACGGGGATGGATCATGTTAGTCGACCTGAGTCACGCAAACCGGCTTATCGACCTGATCTAAGTTGAACCATGATTCTAGACCATTCAAAGGGTGGTTTAGACCGGCTCAATCCATGCAACATCGACCAGTGGAATGACTGGTCGATTTCGCGCAGAAGGCAGTCCTACCAACGGTTTCAATAGGTGGTCGATGTGATCATGTACCATGGATCGAGGGACTATCATCGCCCATGGCGGACGTGGGTTGATTATTCCAATCCACATCTGAGGTGGTCCAGACCGGGCATTGACTGGATCATCAGCCTGACACCAAACCGGATCATTCGTTGGCATTCCCCGCTCTCATGGTGGTTTCAATTCTGTCATGGACTGGTATAGCCCTGGTCGAAAGTTGTTGACTGTTTGCTTCATTTCGTAGTAGCGTTGAAAGATGGATCACCAGATGTACATAACGCTATGAGCAGCAAGTATTCGATCTCAGCTGCAAGTCGTATTACGGGGAAGGGAAGGGCGACAATTCGTCGTCATCTCGATGATGGCACGCTGTCCTGCGGGACTGACAAGAAAGGTAATCGAGTCATTGATGCCAGCGAAATGATGCGGGTCTATGGAGATGATTGCGATTTCGAACGGGAGGAGGGGACTAAGAAAAATAGCAATAAGAAAAGTCCCACGAAGACGAAGTCTGGCGACATTGACGAATTGAAAGCTCAGTACGAAGCACGTATTGAACAATGCAGTGCCACAATCGAACGCTTGGAAAAGGAACTCGATCAAGCTCATGATCGCGACCGAGACAACCAGGAGAGTTACAAACAATCTCTAAGATTGCTGGAAGATCACACCGCTAAGGCAACCTCGGGTGAGGAATGGAAATCAGCAATTACGACAATTGAGGAAAAACTTGCCAGACATGAGCAAGAATCAGCGACTCGATCCGAAAAACACATTGCTGAACTTGAAGAAGCACACAAGCGAAAGCTGGCTCACATACGTCAGCAACTGGAAAATGAGCGAAACAAATCCATTTGGAAAAAACTCTTTGGTTAATCAAACAATGATCACACAGTTTTTCTTTTCCCCTATTGCCAATTCACTGAAACTAAAACTCGCTCCGTATTTTGCGATGTGGAGTAGGGAAGAGAGCTCGCCAATGAGCTCAGGCAAAACAGGTTTATCAAGATGAATCGTGATGACGAACTCAGACGATTCAAGGAGATCAATCTGACGGTGATTGCTGCGGAGCTAGCTGGCTATGAGATTGTCCGCAAAAAGTCGACGAGACATTCGGTTCTGATGGATTCGGGGACCGATAAAATTATCGTTTCCAAGAACGGAAATGACTACATTTATTGCAGTGTTTTCGATCCCACGTCAAACGGCACTGCCATTGATTTCATACAAAACGTAGTGGATCGAAACTGTTCGCTAGGCAAGGTGAGGCAACACCTACGACCATTCCTGAACGGACAATACGTCGCGAAAATAAAAACCACAATCGCTGAGAAAGTTGCTGAACGTATCGAACCGTCAAGTATCGATTTCCTGTCAGTCGCTGCTAGGTTTTCGCACTTCGAAACGATAGAGTCACCGCATCCGTTCGCTTGCGATCAGAGGTGTGTTCCATTTGAGTTGTTTCAGTATCCAAGGCTGAAGGGACTCGTCCGGCACTCTCCGAAGCACGGATCGATCATTTTTCCGCATTGGGGCCAGCCTGGGAGCGATCCAAACGATAACGCAAGGTGCCTTGTTGGATACGAGATCAAGGGCGATTCGGTATCGATGTTCTCACGTGACGGCCGAAAAGGGCTTTTCATTAGTAGGGCGTTCGACCACGATCGGGTATTGGTCTTTACTGAAAGCGGATTGGACGCACTATCATACTTGGCTTTCAATTCGTGTGCTGACAACACACTTATCGCTTCTATAGCTGGCCAACTGAATCAGAAGTTTCAAGTCCCGCTAATTGAGTCAGCGATCAGAAATATGGAGTCAAACTCTGTGATCGCAGCTGCTTTCGACGCTGATCCACAAGGAAATCAATTGACTGGACGTTTGCATGACATCTTTGCATCGGTTGGTCGAGATGATCTAACGTTTGCTGACCACCGTCCATTGGAAGCGGGGCAGGACTGGAATGATTTTTTGCAACGAAAAGCTTCGTTCGAAACCAAACCAATCCTTGGCAAGGTCATCCAGCCGTAGAAGCTTTATTCACGTTTGGAAATGAGTCGGTCAGAACAACGATCCTTGCACAGTGACGGGTTCTTGTGATGTACGAAATTGCTGCGGTGGACCAACGAGGACGTAATCTTCTTTACCGTTGGAACACACATCCCGTGATAGAACCCATTTGGGTTTTCTCTGGCAATCGTTGATCTCGTTCTCTCGTGATAGGTGGTCGGTGTGCCTTCGAAAAACCGTGGTTGGAGCAAACGATAGGCTTCCGCTGTAATTTTCTCGCTACCACTGATTGAGACTGTCACGTGTAGAGCTTTTCGAAACTCGAACGGCTTCCGAATTCGATTTTCCATGGCGATCACGTCACCACTGTAGGAACCTGCGATATCACCCTCATTGGGTTGGCGGTCTTGCGTGTGACACCAAGTACCGAGTTCAAGTCGGTCAGCGGGAACTTCGTGCGTTGATGTTGTCAAACTGTTCATAGCAATTCCTTTCTTTTCTTGCCTGCTCACTCCTCGGGACATGGCAGGCCAAGAAAAAAATTGAGCGGAAACAGTTTTCAACGCTGAAGTAAACCGCTGCTATCAGCGGAGATACAGAAAATTTGCCGATGATACAAATGAACTGTGGGATAGAGGTAATCTCGTTGTCACCTCATAAGAAGTTACAGGTTATGATTAATCCATCCTTTCACAACTTGCCGACATTTTCAGCATTTTCGAATTTGCTCTAATATAGCACTAGGAATTCTAGACGATCTAAGGGAAAACTTCGCCCCCCCCCATCCGCAATGAAGATGGTGAATTGTTTTGTTGACAACCCAAAAAAACTACTTTAAGCAATTGGAGATGAAGAAAATGCAGGCACGCCAATTGCAGTTCAGTGTCGCCAACTCTGCTCCACTTTCTCACAATGAAGCCAACGAACTACTGGAGCAATTTGCCTTTACACTGATGCAGGTCCTTACCATGGCGATCAGTATCGAAAGCCTTAACAAAAGAATGGCGATTTTTCGCGATTTTAATCGTTCAGTTTATGGCGCCGACATCATGCCGGGTTGGGAGGATAAGCAGCAATTCCCTGATTGTGAGATGAGAAAGAGTGGCCGGAAACTGACTGCTCAAATTGAACAGGCGTATCGCTATCGAATCCGACTCACCTTGGCGATTGAAGAATCGCGTCGCAAATCGAACAACAAACAGGGACTCCAAGCTGTCAGGAACTCGTTTCTGCGTCTCGTTTCACTAAACAACCTGGTTTCCGATAGAACTCTCGATTTGAGAGAGGATTTTGGTTTGGATTACTCGATGGGTTAACGTTCAATTTGATCGAGCAATATTTGCTAAAATCGAAGCCTGCCTAACGTATTCATGCCCAGATTCTGGGTGATTGCGTACGAGATTCATTACATAACTCAAATCCTCTGGGTCTCCGGAGTTAATCGATAGAAATCGTTCAAAGATTTCATTGGTTTCTTCGTAGAAATCGAATGTGAACTCCGCAAGGGTCGGGCAGTTTGTTGGGAGTTTTTTTCGTTTCAATCGCAAATGTTGTTGTGCAACGACAAGTCGCGACACTGCCCTGTTGGTGGGTAGAAAGAGCCAAAGCCATTAATGCGCTTTTTGTGGGATCATAGCCTGCCCACCCTTGGTGGAACTTCCTGTCGAGGGTGATTAGTTCGAGTGCCAAGATTTCCGATTGCTCGTCCCCAGGATCACCGATTTGACGCAATAATTCAGTCACATTTCTCATCTGGTTGAGAATCTGATGTTGCTTTGCGACGATCTTATTGAACTCTTGCTGAGCTTGGCTATCATCAAATTCGTCTCGCAACGCCATCGCATATCTGACGCATGACTGCTCTTGTTCGACGCGGCTCTCAAATGCTGACCAAATCTGCCGATCACTCCAGAGTCGCTCAGTGAATCGTGGCTGATTTCCAAGCTCTCCTTGTAATGGACATTCCTGTAGCCAGCCCATTCTGCACAACTGAAAATGGACTTGGTCTCGCTCGGCGGGTGTGATCGGAAAGTCGTATAGCTCCGTTCTAAAGAATTCACTAACAAATTCACCCACGTCAACCTGTTCCATTTTGGTATGTGTCGAATAGTTGAGAAATTCCCTCGAATGCAAGGCATCCAGTACGAGCATTCGGTATCGGAATTTGGGAGTCTCTTGGTCTGAAATTTCGGGAATCGGAATGTCGTTCAAAATGATCTGTTTCACTTGAACGCCTAGTTCGACCGCGAGGTCCTCAAGACGGTCTTTACGAGGCCAAGATTTGCCCCTTCGCCAGTCGTGAATTATTCGATAGCCGCTTAAGTATCCAGCCTTGCGGAAAATCTTGTCTCCGCTCGACGGGTGTTGACTGATTAGCCGGTCAATCTCTTCTACATCCGGGCACAGTGAAGTGGAGCGGTGTGACTCTGCCATTCTGATCCTCTTGGAATTGGGGATAGAAAGTTTGGACAACGATCATCAAAGGCATCATTCAGGCCCGTTGTATCTTTTCAAATCAATGAATTGCAACTGCCGCTACAAAATTGTCCTCGATCTCACTCAGAATTCACCTCTTCAAAATGACTGAAAATTCAGGGCCACGGGTTAAGCGAGATTCGTTTCAACCGAGTTTGTCGGATGCAATTTTGGGGCATCGTTTACAATTTGTGTGTTTCAAGGCAAACAAGCGATTTCCAAATCAGGTTTAGCAGAACAATATTGCTTCGCTTGCTCATGTGAAAACCATTTCTCTTGCAGACAATCTGGACCACGATGACATTCCTAATGTTGCTCTATAGCTGACCAATAACTCAAGACCAGTCAATCAAAAGCAGGTTAGCGGACTTCACTTTCAGAATTGGTATCTCGAGAGCGAGGTAAAAGGAACGCGCCGATGACGAATATCAAATTTTCCAAAGCTGAAATGAGGCAGCTTTTCCCTTGGTCTGGACGGACCGCTTCACTTTTTTCTTAGGAGACTAGCAATGAGTAATTCAACTTTGAATCAGAGCTTGCGAGCGTTGCGACAGCGTGGTTCAGCAGGCAAGCGCGCGAGTCCAGAGCATGAACCTGTGGTCGACACGCCACCCCCAGCAGTCAGTTGGTGGAATCCTATTCAGGCGTTGAAGCTTTCTCTGACTTCGGGGAGGTACGCGGCGGACGCTGCCCGCCAAAACCTTGAAGCTCAGCGAGACGTCAATCGCCATCAAACGACAACCGATTCTGAGGTTGCCCAATTCACGACCGACGTGAACCGCATCACAGCCGAAGAAATTTCCGCAGCTCGTGCTGAAAGCATGATTGCGGAAACGAAAATCAAAAACTTCCGTGATGGAGCTGACCTCACTACGTGGGGATCGAAGTTTCTCGATGACCTGCTTCAGGTCACCAAGACTTTCGAAGACCCCGAAATTCAGGAGGAAGCAGCCAAGAGGCTGCGACTCTCGCAGAAATACTTGCTCAACGAAATTGGACCGCTGTTCTGCGGGTCGAGCAAACTGACAGAAGACCAGAATCCTTTCACCAAGTTCTAACGAATGCTAAAGCCTGACCGACCGCAGAAACTCTCTACGGTCGGTCTTTCCAATTATTCCTCTACTTCTCTCTTCAAGGAGTCATTCATGTCAACAACAACCCGAACAATCCCCATGTTTGTCAGCAATGTTTGGGGGGACGGAATTCGACAACTGTTCATCTGGTGTTTAATCGTATTTCTTTTGATCCTCGCCTGGAACGCCGGACGACTGCAAACAGTCTGCCTCATTGTTATCGGGGGACTCACACTTTACCGGGTGTTCGTCGATTACTTTCGCCGATTTGCAAGCATGCTGACAATCGATGCCAAGCGTTCTGCGGAAGAGTTTAATGAACTGAAGTCTGTTTCTGCGGACCAAATCAAAGAGTTGGCTACGATTGATACGCGTGGGACGGGAAGCCTGTTTCAGATTATCTCCGCGATCGCGAAATACTCAGATCGTGCTTCCAAAGAAGTCATTGTAAGACGTCACCTGAAAGTGCTTCGAGAAAGTCTTGAAGCCGCATTGCAGCCTGTCCAGGATGCTGTTCAGAAGTGTCCGATGCTCGGTCTCGGCGGGAGTCTACTGGGGATGCTGAGCGCGTTGCATGAATTCTCAATTGGTGGTGATCCAGCTGCGGTGAGTGCTGGCATGTCCATGATGGTTAGCACGACGCTCGCAGGATGTGCTGCGGCCCTCTTACTCGTCGGACTGGCTTCGCATGGGCAACGTCAGATCAACCAGTATCTGGCTCAACTGGAGAAAGTCACCAGCCTCCTGCTCACTGAAGTCCCCATCGATAAAAACATGGATTTGAACACGATGTTTTTGAAACGAGCACCTAAAGGAGGAAGAAATCATGATTAAGAGCCAAACCGTTTTCACCATTTTGTGTGACGTCATGATGCAACTCGCGATCTTCTTTTTCATCCTTGCCAATTGTTTTCAAACTCAGGCACTCGACAATCAAGCGGCAGCGGATCGCCTACCGATTGTGGAACTGGAAGTTGTCCGACTCGACAGTGACTTGGAGGATTCGCGAAAGACCATCGTCAACCAGCGTAACGAGATTGAAGACGCTGAGGATCAAGCGATCAAGGCTGAAAAGGAGCTTGAGTCAGCGAAACAACGAAATGCTGAGAACTCCGAAGCCCTGGTTCAGCAAGAGGCTCACATCGGCGAACTCACCGACCAGCTTGGAGAAGCGAGCAGAGAAAGCGGTGACAAAAGCAAGGCGATTTCAAATTTGAATGAGGAAGTCAGAGGATTGAACCAACGTCTTGCAACCGTCCAGGCAGGCAGCGAGCGTAAAGATGAGACTATCGGCAATTTACAGACTGAAATTGCCGATGTTGAACGACAGCTCGCCACCGCTCGTAAACATAGTGAAGGGCAATTTGAACGAATTGCTCAATATGCCGGTGAAGTTAAACGCCTCGTCTCTGAGCGAAACGCTTACCAGAACGACGGCAAAGCATATGCACAGGTAATTGAGGATCAACGAAAGCGGATCGATGGTTCACAAGCCCTCGTCGCTACTCAGCAAAAGACCATTGATGAATTGAGAAGTCAGAACGACGCCCTGGCGTCACAACTCAAATCAGGTGATCCCGTTACGTTCGTTGTGCTGATTGACTGTTCCGCTTCAATGCAGCAACCCATCGCAAGCCTGCGGAATGCGGTGGCAACACTCTTCGAGGTTGCTCCGAACGTCTCCAAAGATTTTCGGGTTGGAATCATCGCCTTCCGCTGGGGAATTGTAGACCAGTTTCCCATCACGCGTATCCCGCCACGCTATGAGGACCCAGAACCGCAGAAGGCCGTGTTGAACTTTCTCGATTCGCTGAAAGTTGAACAGAGTGCGGTCGATCATCGCCCCGTATTTGCCGAAGCCATCGCGATGCTGAACGAGGCTCATCCCACTCCAGAGCCGAACCGAAAAGAGCGCATTCTGCTCCTCGGTGATATCGCCCCAAGTGAAATCGACGGACGTAGAGGATTCAGTCCATCGGAAAATGCGATCAAACGTCAAATCGTCGAGGACGTGCGACGTTGGTCGAAAGAAGGTGACCGAGCCATCGAGGCACTTTACGCCGAAAGCGACTGGACGCGTAAAAACGATTCTGATCCAGAAACGACTAAAGCTTGGTTCCAGTCACTTGGAAACGTCTCGGAGCAATCGGCCTTCTACACAGATTCCACATCCATTTTGCGGGCGGTTTTACACGCCGTCCTTCCGACCGAATAAGGTACTTACCATGCCTCACTACACGAAGTCTCCAACAATCTTGCCGCCTGATCTCGACATAGACGGCAATCAACAGACACTGCCCGTCAATACGCGGTCGATGTTCTTTATACCTTTCCGACTGATGTTTGGTTCGTCTCTGCGATGGATCGTTCTGATGGCTGTGCTCGGAGTCGTCGGATCGTGGTTCTGGCCGCTGATCGATGACTTCGTCATGGCTTGGATTTTCGAACAGGTTCATACATCAATCTTTGACTTACCGCCGGAAATGTTCTGAGAGATTGAAGCTAAGGGGAGGGCGCACATTCCAGCGTCCACCCCATTTCAGATTCAACCTGCGGCTTACTCTGGCTGCGTTCTGTAGGTCTAGCTTGAGTCACATTATTCAGTTCACGCATTAGCAGCACAAAGATGGAGCGATTATGAGCAAGAGCTCGCCGCAGTCAGAACAGTTTCGGCCGCCATTACTTAGCTTGATCTACGGTGGCCTGGCATTTGGATTGGCAATGTATTTCAAGAGTGCTGGCTGGGGTTTGCCCGCCTTGGGACTCTGTTGGCTGGGGGTTATCCAAATCATCAGGGCACTGGACGACTTAGGGAAGCTCAGAGTGCATCGACGGCGGCAGAAGCTGTTTGAAGCGAATGCGAAAAGGTACGGCTCCGCAGCTTTCGCGACGGAAGCGGAAGCAAAGCACAAGGGGCTTCAAGCGCAATCGGGACTCTTTCTTGGTTCGATTGAAGGAGACGACTGATGATCTCGAGGCCGAACAGAAAGCGCTTGCAAGTTGATCTTCGATATGACGGCGAAGCAAGTGGATCAATCATTTCTCCGGCTGGAGGTGGGAAGACATCTTGTTGTGTCATTACGACTCTACTCACTGATGGCTCGACCATGATCGTGCACGACCCCTCGCTAGAGTTGTTTTCTACTACGCATAAACACCGACGTGAATGCCTCAATAATGAAATCGTGGTGCTGTGCCCCTGGGAGGATGAAGCCAATGAAATATTGGGCGAAAAGTTAGTCGTCGATGCGGGGATCGACTTTTACGGAACGATCGACTTGAAAGGGAAACCTGAACTCATTCGTGACGACGTAAAAAATCGCTCAGAGCTCATCTTGCCGGACAGTCCGAAAATCGATCACAAGTCTCGCTATTTCGAGAGTGATGGTCGAATCATGACAGACTTCGTCACATTGACACTCATCGCCAATGGACATAAGCCCACACTGCCAGCCATTCGAGAATTCCTGATGGCGGGCCCGACTGTTCTCAATGATTTGTTCGTAAGAGCGATGGATAGTTCGGCGTTTGCTGGCGAGCTCGCTTTACTGGGCAACTATCTTAACGGACTTCTTACTGCCGCACCTCAGCAATTCGCGGGAGGATTTGGCTGTGCAACACAAGCGGTGGAGCTGTTTTCAAAAGCCTCCCCGGTAGGCAAACACGTGAGTTCAGGAGGAATCGGTCCGAAGCGGCTTACAAAGGGAAGGAACATCACCATCTATGTTTGTTATCCAGGAGAACGCATCAAGACCCACAAGCGACTTGCGACAGCGACCTTCACCTATTTATTCCAACAAGTCTGTCGTAGCGTTCGAGGCAATCGTGTCACTGCTCTGATTGATGAAGCTGCGGAATTGGAATGTCCTTTTCCAAGATTCATGAACATCGGCCGCAAATACAATCTCAGGATTTTTTTGGTGTACCAGGACCTGCATGGCCAAGTTGAGGCTGTGATGGGTAAAGAAAATGTCCGCCAAATCATCGCAGCGTCAGACCTGCTTTGGGCAACTTCATTAAGGGGTGAAACAGCAGAACTCTTCAGCAAGATGCTCGGAATGCGAGCTGCGGACAACTTCTCTTTAAATGATCAATCGCGAATTCAGCAGGGAATGCCGGATCAATCATTTGGACGTAGCCATCAATCTGTTCCGCTTCTCCGGCCAGAAGAAATTCAACAGCTCCCCAAAAACAAAGCACTTGTAATCCATGGAACTGGAAAGCCAGTGTTAGTCAATAAAGTTCCCTATTACACCCGTAGCGACTTACTCAGCGTTGCCGGTCCAAACCCTTACCGAGGAAAGTAAAGATGTCAGAACATTCACCGTCTGATTTTGTCGACCCGCTTCGCCGTGCTTACCGCAGGCTGTTGAGGGTTTGTCGCAACCTACTCATTGTTGTTCTGGCAACTGTAGTGATCGTATTGATCTGGGGAATACCAGCTTTTCAGAATGACTATCGCTATTACGAAACAGGAAAAACACCCACAGCAATGGACAAGATCAATGCCGATTACTGGATACCTGGTTTTGGCTGGCGGGTTGTCGTCGCCGGACGATATGCCCCTGGTTGTCCTTACATTGTATTTGTACCGCTTCGAGACTGCTTCAAAGCTGAATAAATTTCGAATGAGAGACTCTCCATGTCGCAGGGCTTACCAAATTACGGTCAATTTGAATCGAGTCAAGGGGGAGGGGGAGGTGATCTAACTTCACCAATGGCGAGCGAGAAACCTCCTCATCGGACTTTGACCGAAATTTTCAATGATGCTTCAGGTAAGCGAAAGAGCCATCAGGTTAGCAGTCATCTCCCAAGTGAAATGCCTGCCTCAAAAGTTCAAATCGAGAAGCTCGAAAAGTTACTGTCCAAGCCGAACTTTACACTCAACTTTTCTCCATTGGGGACTGTGACCAATAACTACGATCCAAAGCGGGACATGAGAATCATGGAAAAGATTAAGGCGATTCAGACAGCTCTCGACAAACAAAAGGGAAAAGCACGCGAAGCGTTCACACGAGTTCAACTTCAGAACAAGTTAAAAACCGAGTTCAACAACAATGCGGGTTTGGGGCGATAGCAAAATTTGCGCTCAACATCGAAACCATGATACCCTGGTGATAGCAATGTCAAACTTAGTCACACACGAAGAATTTGAAGAATACAAAACCCTGAGCATGCGTCAGATTTCGATGCCAGATGGTTCGCTGCGTGAGGTTCGATTAACTCCGACCATTTGGGATCTGTTTGACTGCTTGAAAGTTCTTGAAGGGTTTAATGAACAAGAAATTGCCGCATATGCCTTGGAAGAACTTGAGTTACAGAAGTCCCCAGAACTCAGCTTTGATGAAGCCTATCGGTGCTGCGTTTGCTTCATTGCCAACCAGTGGAAGCCTTAAAGCAGACGCTAAGAAACTTTTTCCTGCTTTTCAACTTATTATCTCTCGACAAGGAACACCCTGATGACAACTCCACTCTCCACTATTGAAGAAACGCTCGTTGCCGAGCGAGAAACTGCTTTACAAGCCTTTTCTCAAAAGCTGACTGAAGCTGAAGCAGCGGCTATGGAATACAACCGTATGGATGCTGCGATCGCTGCATTGACCGGAACACCGAAAGAAGACGCTGTGACAGCCCTGCGATCTGGAAAAAAAAGAAAAACCAATGGGAGCAATGGAAAGAAGCATGCGACGAAAGAACAGGTACTGCCTGTTCTGAAAGCCATCGTTAAAGAGAACCCTGGGATTGCGAAAGCGGAAGTCGAAGAGATCACGAAGCGAAAGCTCAAAGAAAGCGGTCTCGGGATCAACGGTGCCAGCTCACAAATTCGCAAGTATCTCGCAGAGCAACCGTTCCAAATCGATGACTCGGAACGTGTCACTATTGACCCGAATTAGCTGTGGATAACCCTTGTCGTTGGTGAATCGGATCATTGCAAATGACACGTCATTTACGGCAGAGTGAATCGTCCTATACGGCGTATAGGAGACAAGCCTGTATCTTAATTCTTAAACATTAACTTTCATTTATCGGTTCCCGTTCATGGCCTTAACTGCCAATCAATCGAAGAGCATTGAAGGAGCGTCTCGTTATTTTAACGAGTCGCTCACGAAGGGGGACTACTACGTCAATGGGATCGAGGTGGCTGGACAGTGGCATGGAAAGGGAGCAGAGATACTGGGAGTAGGGGTTGGAAGCCAAGTGACACCGGAACAGTTCAAACGACTGCTCTCCGGTTTACATCCCACCACCGGAAAGAAACTGGTTCAACGTGTTCGTAAAGATCGTCGCCCTGGTCTTGATCTTACATTTTCCTGTCCTAAAAGCGTTAGTCTCGCTTTTGCGATCAACGACGACAAAGAAATTCAACGTGTGCTCCGAGAAGCTGTGCATGAAACGATGAAACACGATGTGGAGCCGTTGATGTGTCGTCGCGTTCGTACTGGCAAGCATGTCCACACTCAACAACGAAAGCGGACTGGCAATATCATCTATGCCGATTTCATGCACACCACTTCACGACCGGTCGAGGGGCAAGCTGCTGATCCACACCTGCACATTCATTGCTTTGTCATGAACCAGACCACAGACAATGGAGTTCACTACGCTGCTGAGCCTGAAGAGATTTTTCGTCAGCGGGCTTGCTTGCAAGCTAAGTTCGAAGCGAGGTTGGCTCGAAAGCTGTCTCAAGAACTTGGCTATGCGGTGACAGATGTCACATTCACACAATCGGGTAAGTTGAAACGAGGCTGGGAACTGAAATCGATTGAACGTGAAACGATTGAAAAGTTCTCCAGCCGTACCCAACAGATTGAAGAGTTCGCTGAAAAACATGGCATCCAGAATGCAGCTCGTAAAGGCGAGTTGGGAGCAAAGATTCGTGACCGGAAAGAGAGCGGGGCATCGCTCGACGAATTACGTCAGGCTTGGAGAGCCAAGCTGACACTCCAAGAGCTGCACACCTTTGCCAACCTCAAGAGTACAAAAGGCGTTGATCAGCAGGATGAAGTACTCCGAGCGAAAGTCGCAGTCGACTATGCGTTAGAGCATCACCTCTTTCGGCAGTCCGTGGTTGAAAAGCACATGGTGATCGGGACCGCATTAGAGCATGCCGTGACACTCGCGCCGGAAGCGATTGAAGCGGCACTGGATCAGACAACTGTGATCAACCGGTCGATGGATGTCCGGGGAGATAATAGGACATTTCTGACGACACCCGAAGTGCTGTCTGCCGAACGTCAAATGATCGCGTTCGCTCGCGACGGTCGGGGGACTCGAAAGGCTCTTGCTCAAAAAGAACATGTGTTCCAACGCGATTGGCTCAACAAAGGACAAAAAGCGGCACTCAACCATTTGCTAAACAGCAAAGACACTGTCCAGGCTCTGGCGGGTGGAGCTGGGACAGGCAAGTCCAGCCTCATGTCAGAAGCTGCTGAAGCCATTGAAGCTAATGGAAAGAAAGTCTTTACGTTCGCCCCCAGTACTGGAGCTTGTGAAGTTTTGCACGAGAAGGGATTTTCGGAAACGCAAACCGTGGAACATCTGCTTCGAAATGAAAAGCTGCACCCCAAACTGAAAGACGGCGTTCTGTGGGTTGATGAAGCGGGACTTCTTGATACACGGTCCATGGGTGGGATTTTCAAAATCGCAAAAGAACAAAACTGCCGCGTGATCTTATCAGGTGACGCCAGACAACATTCTTCGCCTCGTCGAGGGGAAGCATTCCGGCTCTGCCAACAAGAAGCTGGGCTGAACGTTGCCAAGATCGAAGAGATTCAGCGGCAAAAGGGAGATTACAAGCGAGCTGTCGAACTGGTCAGCCTCGGTCACGAAGTCATTGACCAGAAAACAGGGCTAACCGGGATGCTGGCAGGTTTTGATCTCCTCGATCAGCAGGGAAAAATCCATGAGGTTGAGGGAGAAGATCGATATGAAGCCTTGGCGAAAGCCTATCTCACTGCAAAGAAAAAGAACCGTTCCACTTTAGTTGTCTCGCCAACTCACACCGAGAAAGATGCTGTGACAGAAAAAATTCGCGGGTCGCTCCGCGACGCGGGGGCAATAGGGGATATAGAAGTCGAATTCACGAAGCTGAAATCTCTTCATCTTTCAGATGCAGAGAAAGGTGATCTGAGGACATACCGGACTACGGGCATGATCATTCAGTTCCATCAGAACGTCAAAGGTGGCTACAAGAAGGGAGAACGCTATCGAGTCGTGAATGATCAACAAGGAAATCCAGTCCTAAAATCGATGCAGGGAGGAGGGGACAAAACAATCCCGCTGCAAGTCTCTGATCGATTCGAAGTTTACAGCGAAGAGAAAATGGCGTTAGCAACTGGTGACCATGTCCGTTTTACCATGGGCGGAAAATCAATGCAGGAACAACGCATTAGCAATGGTCGCCTTGATGAAGTCGAAGAGATCAACAAAGAAGGTGACATTGTTCTGAAAAGCGGCATGACGGTATCCAAGGATTACGGTCATTTGGACTTGGGCTATGTCGTTTCAAGCCACGCTTCGCAGGGTAAAGATCGGACTGTCGCTCTGGCAGCAATGGGAACTGAGTCTCTCGCAGCAATTAACAGCAAGCAATTTTATGTGACTGTTTCGAGGGGTAGCAAAGATGTCGCGTTGTATGTTGATGATAAAGCTGCTGTCCGGCGAGCCATTGCAGATGAAGGACGTCAAATGTCGGCAACTGAACTGGTTCATGCTGAAGAACGCCAGGTGTTACGTCATCGTCAGCAGCAACACCGTCAGTTCTTACACCGCGTCCGAGACTGGTGGCAAAAGCATCGCTCACAGCAAAAACAACTGGGACAAGTCTCTACCGTCAATTTTCAACCACATTCCCCATCCCAAGCACCCGGACTGTATTGAGGTGAACCATGCATGATCTTCCATTTCCATCATCAGCTTCCGCGCCAGCCGTTCCGAAGATTGGATCGGTCACCTCGATCCAATTGCCTTGGGAGCGAGTCGGACCGCACGAACAACCTCCAATGATGTTCCAGGTCCGATTTAGTAACGGTCGGATCGTCAGCTTTGCATATAGCGATCTCCGCGAAATCCGCCGTCGTGATGCCGGTCATCTGACCATCGGCATCTATGGGCTGGAGAAATATCAACTCTGTATTGAAGGGCGGAATCTGGATGAACTGCACTCATTGCTCGGCATGGGCAAGATCAAATCAATCATTGAGTTTGGTCAGCGTGCGTTCGATCAGCCAGAAGAGAGTGCCTGTATTGAAAAAATTGAACTTGAAACCCTGACTGGTCCTGCTCCCTATAGCCCAACATAACCCTGCGTGTTGAATTTACTTGCAATCCAAGTTCATCAGCGGTAAGCGAAATAAGATGAACCGAAAACCCAAAGATGAAAAGAATAGTTCAGTGAAACAGACTCCCTCACAAGCTGATGAATTTGATTTCACGCAGCTGGTCGAGTTGCTGGAAACAACTCATCAGCAATCCCAGGTGGAAGCGAACCGCGCTATCAATCGGGCATTGGTCATCCGCAATTGGTTATTTGGTAGATACATTGTTGAATATGAGCAAAGCGGTGCTGATCGTGCAGAGTACGGGGCGAAGTTGCTCAAACAACTTTCCAAAGAACTGAAACCGCTTGGACGTGGTTTTTCTGGTCGTAATCTCGCCTCTTTCTGTGCGTTCTATCGTGCGTTTCCAGAGATTTTGCAGACAGTGTCTGCAAAATTTGATCCTGCAATGTTGCCCTCGCACATTTCGCAGACACCGTCTGCATTGTTGCCTGCTGAGATAGATTCTGAGGTGGAAAGCACACTCAGTAAACGCTTTACGCTTTCTTGGTCACACTACGTGATATTGCTGACACTCGACAATCTGGAAGAACGGAAGTTTTATGAAATCGAAGCCAACGCCAACGGTTGGAGCGTGCGAGAGCTGGATCGGCAAATCAACAGCGGTCTGTTTCAGCGTTTAGCTGTCAGCAAAGACAAAGATGAAATCAGACGGCTCGCTCAAGAGGGGCAGGTCGTCGCATCCGCAGCCGATTTGATCAAGAACCCTCTGGTGTTGGAATTCCTGGACCTCGATGAGAAAGCCAGCTACAGCGAGCATGAATTGGAATCTGAAATCGTCAACAAGCTCCAAACCTTCATGCTGGAACTTGGCAAAGGGTTCCTGTTTGAAAGCCGTCAGAAGCGATTCACGTTCGATGCCAAGCACTACTACGTCGACCTTGTTTTATACAACCGTCTGCTTCGCTCTTACGTGCTACTCGATCTCAAACTTGGGGAAATCACGCATGGTGATCTCGGTCAGATGCAGATGTATGTCAACTACTTCGACCGGCAGGTCAAACTTGAAGACGAACTACCCACAATTGGAATCGTGCTCTGTGCTCGTAAAAACGATGCATTGGTTGAACTGACGTTGCCAGACAATGCGAACATCTTTGCCTCGAAGTATCAGCTCTACCTGCCGAGCAAAGAAGAACTGAAAGACGAACTCGAAAAGATCGAAGCCGAATTAGCCAACTGAAACAGCCACTTGCACGGGTTTGCAAAAGCATCACCGAAACTCGGAATCATCCCCTATTTGACGTAATAAAGATTATCACTTTTTCTCCCTATTGCCCCTGCTTCAAATTTTAAGGACCAGCAATGAGCACTCCATCACTTGATTCGTTGATGACGGTCGGCGAAGCCGCTGTGGTTTTGAACGTCAGTCCGGCGACTGTATATGCGCTAATCAGTGCCGAAAAAATGAATTGCCACCGAATTGGAACAAAGCGAGGTGCGATCCGTATTTCAAAAGATGATATCCAATCGTATCTGGAAGCGTCTCATGAAACAACGACGGCGAAACCACAAAAGCGGCCTCCCCGTCGAAAGCTGAAGCACATCAAGGTTTAACTGGCGGCTCGTTTCGCCTGCTTTAAGAGGTGCTGAGGATCATGAGAGAGATGCTGATAAACACGAGCGAGCGTGCTGGGGTCAGAATGTCCCATCAGAATGGCAACGGTCAGTCCGTCCAATCCAGATTGCAATGCGCGAGTCGCCCACGAATGCCTCAAAATGTAGAGCGAATAGCGTGGAACAAGACGAACTGCTCGATAATTCAACAACTTCGTTTTCGCTTCTTCTCGCAATTCTGCTTGAGTCTTGGAAACAGTTTTGCCCTTAATAGTTTTGTTAGGCTTCAAAGAAGGAATGAAGTCCTTAATTTCAGCAGTGGATACTGTTTCTCCCAACTCCTTCATTTTGTCGCGTCCCATTCGTCTCTGAATGCGATCAAATCCGCAACTCACAGATTCCGTCTTCCAGGGAGTATTGCGAGAGTTCCGAAACAGCTTGCCGGTTGGATAATCTTCGACCAACCGTTTTGTGATCGCAACCGCTGCATCACTCAGATAGACGATGCGAGGAGCTTTCTTTCCCTTCGCCTCACTGGGTGGAAAGACCCATCGACTGTTATCCAAATCAACGTGTCGTCCTTCAACACGCAACAATTCTTGCGGTCGACATCCTGTCTCCCAGGTGGTCACGATCAAATCAGCAAAGGTTTGATCACGACAGTATTCGAGCAGAACATTGTATTCCTCAAAAGTCACAATCTGTTCGTTTCGCTCTCCTCCTGGAACTTGAAGATGTTCAATCGGATTGGTTTCGATATACCCCTGTTGCAGACTCCATTTCACACAGCGTTTAATGGATCGAAAGTAGTTCCTGCGAGAAGTTTTGCTCAGATCAGGATACGAATCGACCCACTCTTGAACGTGAAACGGCTTGAGGTCGCCAATTCTGAGGTCGGGATATCGTTGAGCAAAGCGTTCGAGGCGGTATTGATACCACTCATAGGTATCAGGAGCCCTATTCTTCTGCACCCAGTCGAGAAATACATCTATCAGTGCAGGCAAAGATTCCTGCACGACTTGTCTCTGCTTGGGTTTCGTCATCAACTGATGAAAACGATCAAATGCCTCAGACTTATCCTTGCCAAGGTTGTGACGCTTGCCGTCAATCGTGACGAACCAAGCTTTGCGGTCTTTGCGATACCAAGGTTTTGGCTGACGTGCCATGGGAAAACCCTCCAACTCCAAAGTGAATGAAACACACCAGAGTGAGCCGAAGGGTTCGCTCGGCCCTGGTCAGCTGCAACTGATCAGGGCCAATTCTTCAATTGTATACCGCAAGCGATTCTGTACCAAATTCTATACCAGAGCGAATTTGGATGAACTACGATTTGACGTAAGTCCTTTCGTAGTAAAGTACACCCCAGAGGATTCGAACCTCTAACCTCCGGTTCCGTAGACCGGTGCTCTATCCAATTGAGCTAGGGGTGCTGAAGTTGTGTTTGTCTTGGCTGGGTGTTTTATCACTTTGCCAAGTTCTGCGTAGACTATCCATGTTGAATTGGAGAGTCAAATCAATGTCGGGTGAGAAAAGCTGCACTTCGATGAATCAACATAACGTGATTTGTAGTCTCACTCTTTGACACGAAACGGAGTCTAGTGGTTCCGGATGATTTTCCAAGCGTATGAAGCAATTGAATTTCGAGTTGTCTTCAGATTCGTTCGAAATTCAGGATGTGAATGGCTCGCGACCTCCTGATCCTGTTCAAGAAGCTTGGTATCTGACGCGTTTTATTCCTTGGAGTATCGACAATTTTCTGGGCTGAGATGATTTGCAAATTTCATAGAACCGAATTCTTTTTGAGCAATGGGTTGTCCAATTTTCCGATGCGTGGTGTGGCGTGAATGCAACTGCAGTGCAAACACGCAAATTCGCCATGTTCCATCTAACTGGGGGGATTTTTAGGGGAAAGATTCCACTGTAACTCATTTCCAAATCGATACTTAACGTCATCCGAGATGTTGTGGCTGATTCTGTGCGAACTGGTCGCGAAGCTGTGACTTGGGAGGCAGAATTGATTCCTCCGAAGTTGCGATTGACTCTGTTTGAAGAAGCTTGATATTGTGGTGTTCGAATGTCCATAGTGTTCGTGGTAACAGTGGTTCAGAGGATCGTGAGATGAGCTCCATTCCCAAAAGCGTTGTCCTGGTTGATAACCATCCAGTTGTCGTCGATTCGTTAACGAATCACTTAAATGCGACTGCAGACTTCAAAGTGGTCGCATCTGTCAGTAATTCGGACAAGGCATTCTTTGACATTATGGAGCGAGTCCCTGATCTTGTAGTCATGGAGATGGAACTCCCCGGTCGAGGAGCGACTGCTGTTGCTGAGCAGATATTGCAACGACTTCCTGCCACTAAAATCGTGGTTTTCACAAGCTACGATGCGGACATTTATTTAGACTTTGCTCTAAAAGTCGGGGTCTCAGGATACATCCTGAAAACTGAACCACTGGACATCTTGGTTGAGGGGTTGAGATCGGTTTGCACCGGAGAAAAAGTCTACTCAGCCAGCATCCTGGATCGGCTGGATTTCGATCCTGACCAGAGTGAATATTTCGTGAAAACACATTCTTATCTCTCTACGTTGACGCTTCGCCAGTTGCAGGTGTTGCGGCATTTGGTGCGGGGTGAAAGCGTAAAAGAAGTTGCGAAGACGATGACGCTTTCGGAGCGAGCCATTGAAAGCCACAAGTATCGGATCATGCAGAAACTTGGGATTCATGACCGTGTCGAGCTTGCACGCTTCGCGATACGCGAAGGGCTGATGCCTGCTTGACGCGTCTTGCCTTGATCCAAAATGTCAGTGGAGAGTTCGACTCACCCCAGTTCGCACTGTTCCAGTTCTGCGGGTGTGACTGCAGTCCAAACTGATTGGTCGCTGTGGAATTGAACTCGAATTGCGGAGCAGTCCCAGTCCGATCCAGCTGGCGGCATTGATCGCATCCACCTGAGGATGGTTGCGTTTTATGGCGATTTTCTTCGGCAGCGATCCAATGGCAACGATGGTCGAGACGATGACGAGAAAGATCATCGCTAGCACGAGCCAGGCGAAAAAAGTTAAAGGATCATTCATATTCATTCTCCATTCACTTCAATACCTTAATCGCTCGCGAGGATACTACTTAGTAAATGTCAGTTCTTTCCCACCATTGATTGGTTTGAAATCCAAGGCGTTGTCTTCTTTGAGAGTAATCGTACTAAGCATCGTTCCTCCTGAATCTGGTTGCATGACGAGGTTATTTCCGCGGACTGCATACGCCCCTTTCACTGATTGCGGTTTGTCATCACGAGTAAAACTCCATTCGAAGGAATCATCTTCTTTCAGTTGTAACTCAAACTGGCCATCATTATTGCTGGCTTTCCAATCTCCCTGAAGCTTGGCCAGAGGGTAGGCTGGCTTTTCTAAATCTGGAGGAGTTTTTGAATCAGCCGCTGATGAATCATCTGAGGCTGGAGCATACAACTGGACGAGTTGCGCAGAGAGTTTGTCATCCGGTTGCAACTTCACAACTTCATTCCAGAGAGCGACCGCGTCGCGCTGGTGGTTGCCGGTTAAATAGTGATATGCCAGAAGAAATTCATTTCCTGCATCCTCTGAATTCGATTTGACTGCCTGTTCCAGTTTGCGAAGTTGATCTGTGTAGGTTTCTGGTTTTTCATACAGGCTAATCATCGTCGTCCAATCCCATCCAGGTCCCGCTGCAAGAACCGCATGGATGGTCGCCGCTGACTCTTTGTATTGTCCCAATGCGAATAGACAAAGACTCCGGAACTCGTTGATCGCTGCATCTTGTGACGCTATGACAAGCGCTTGATTTGTAAGGTCCAGAGCTTTCTGGAAATCCTCATCATAAAACGCCTGACGAGCTTGATCGAATGTTTCGGTGAGCGGGTCAGAAGTCTCTTCAGAACCGTTATCTGATGGTGCTTGCGATTCATACGACGGATCGCCAACGATCGGTTCAGAGTATGAAACGACCTGCTGATTGTTAACGACGACAGGTGTTTCGTAATAAGGGTTGTAATAGTCGCCGACACCAAACATCCAATCGACGACGTTGAGTCCCCACATTGTCGCTCCGAATGCCATGGCGACAGGATAATCGTTCCAGAGATAATCCCAGCGACCGTGCCCCCAAGCAGGACCGTAACCGTTGTACCATCCCCAGCTTCGCGACCAGTGTCCGGCAGGTCCGAAATATCCAGTATGCCCCCAGGCACCATTTGGGCCGACATGCCCTGTGTGTCCCCAGTGACCGCCATTTGGCCCCCAGACTCCTGTGTGTCCCCAATACCCATTCGGTCCCCAAAATCCGAAATGGTTGACATCCCCGCCATTGGGACCTTCCCAATGTTGATGAGCCCAATCCCGATCTCCCCAGTGATTTTGCAAGTCGTCGAACCGATTTGCCAGATCATCATGACGTTCTGGAAGTGTTCCACGATCACCGGGAGTCCATCGTTCTCCGGCACCACCTTGTCCTGGACGCATACCGGGACGATGTTCCCCACCTCCTCCTTGGCCTGGTCGGAGACCTGGCAGACGTGTTCCGGCGCCTCCTTCACCCGGACGTGAGCCAGGCAGGCGAGTCCCGGCACCATTGTTCCCGGGGCGTGAAGGACTTAGCCCAGGGAGTGAAGCGGTACCTGAACCGGGATGAAAATTTCCACTCGGATGAAAGCCGCCAGGGTGAGTACCACCTCCAGATGGTAAACCGGGACGCCCTTCACCGCCGGGATGAATGCTTGGTCGAGTTCCCGGAGAAAGATCAGGCCGCGAGATTCCACCACCAGGCTTGAGTTGTGGACGACTTCCGATTCCGATTCCACCACCCTCCGTATGAGGAAAATGAACAGCATTGGAATTTCTGATTCCCGCTCCACCTCCGCCTAAGTTCCCTGAAGGACGACTAAACATTGATGGGTGTGACGCTGGTTGTGGATGGAAACCTCCTCCGCTGAAACCGCCACCACCTCCGCTAAAGTTGCCGCCTCTGATATTACCTCCGCCATGAAAGCCACTACCACCGCTGAAGCCACCACCGCCGTGAAAACCACCTCCCCCACTGAAGCCACCACCGCCACCATGGAATCCTCCTCCACCGCCAAAGCCGCCACCCCCACCGTGGAACCCGCCGCCTAAGCCACCGCCACCAAAACCGCGGGCAAAGGCATAGTCTACGTTAGCGGTTACAGTGAGTGCAGCAACCATTAAGGGAATGAGACTTAAGCGTTTCATAGAACCGTCCTCCGACAGGAATGCGACCAGCCCGAACTCGCGAGCGAATTTTTGAAGAAGTTTGAAAACGTTGAGTAAGTGACGATTTGTCTATTCGTTAGTCGTAGAAAGTTTGACTTCAGGAGGTTGTCGAACCGCACGATGCATGATCGTCGGCAGTCGAACTCCATTCACGATGCGATCCGATTGAGTGATAATGAGTGCGTCCTCCCCATCTTGCTGGTAAGTCATCCTTGACGAATGGCGAATTCCTTCAATATCGATTCCCTGAAGATTAAGGCTCCAAGAGCCATCCTGATTAGCTTGCCACCAACCTTCGGAAGAAGTTCCTTGAGAGGCAAAAATCCAGGAATGAAATTGGCTACGTTCGACATCCCAACCAATTCGGTGTGTTCCACTTAATGAAGAGTCAATCGAGGAGATTTCAACGAAGTTGCCGATCAAGAAGTTTTTATTCTCAGACCACTTCCATTCCGTCGCTGCCTGGCTTCCGCGAACGTCTTCATGCCACTTCCCCAATATCCAGGAAAGTGAAAGCAACCGATCATGTGGTGACATCAATCCAGATTTCAACTCACGAACACTCGCAATCAACCAGGATCCATCGTCCTGTTGAACATGCGTGGCGACGTAGCGTGTCACCGAAGTTGGACCATCTTCCGTAGTTGAAAAAGTTGAGGCTCCTTCTTCAATGATCACTCCCGCAGCGACGGGACGAATCGATAACACTTCAATTTCAATCTTCCCTTTTGAACTCAACTCAAACGAAGCAGAGAACTCGGCAGCGATCGCTGATTTGCCATGAAAAACCATCCCAGCTGCATTGACGTATTCCGCTTCTGCGGTAAAGAGTTCTGAAACCGCTTTCGCATCTTGATCCGCGAAAGCTTTAGAGTATCGCTCTACTGAACTAAGAATAATTTTCTGTAAGTCGGGTGCAGAGGGGAGATTTTCCTGTGCGTAAATTGGGAGGAATCCACCAAAGATTATCCAAGCGAATATCAAACGCCACATACCGTCTTCTCCTCATTGCTGAGTTCTTAAATCTATTTCATAAAGATGAAAGTTATTACAGGTGCTATCTCTCTTTGACAAAGTCACCAGGTTTGTACTTTCTGTCGAAAAAATCCTTTGGGGTCCGAAGAACCGAAATAAAGAAAACCAGCCGTTTCCGAGGACAGTTTAAACGAAGTTCTTCGCGTCTAGAAACTTTTGAAGTACGATATGGAATGTGACTGAACCGCCCTCATTCTTTATCAGGTTGTTCATTGCATTCAGTGATGAATAGACTTGAGCAGACGCGTCGACACCTGAAGCAATCTTGGCATCGTAAAGAGTTCGTGATCGAAATAAACCTGCTGGCGGATTTGGTAGGAACGTGATGGTGTAGAAATCCCACCCATCAAGTGCTCGTCCTTACGATCCTTGTACGCATCTCCATATTCGCACCGAGTTTAGCAGTTGTGTTTTCAATCGACCTGTGAGAAGCGGCCGTTGAGTTATTCGATAAAACGCAACGACCACTTGTCACATCAAGAGTCAAATTCGGTAGCGACTGGCTTGCAACCTGAATATGCAATTACTTGTTTGGATTCTCAATCTCCAGGCGGAGAGTTGGGAACGCTCGCTCGATTTTTTGTTTGGCTTTGATATCGCGCAACGTCTCCTCCATCATATTCGCGGGGTTGAATGAAGGGGGTGTTGAGCGTGGAGGAAATTCCTTGAACGTTTCGAGGAACTTCATGACTTCCCCCATTCCCTCGTAGACCTGAGGGATGTGGTTCAACTCCCAGTCCCAATAGGTGTTGGATGTGATGTCTGCACGTTCGAAGGGATCTTGGAAGAGATTGTACAACTTTGTCAGACGCAAGACAGTGAATGGTTCGGCCCATAGTCCCAGCGTCCCTTGCATCCGTTGTTCTGCGAACACATTTTTGTAGTCTCCGACTCGCAGTGCCACCAGCATTCCGTCGTCATCTGTGTAGAAGAACGTGTTCCGCTCACTCTTGACGTTATTGTTCGTGTTCGCTGTTCCCTCGAAAGTCGTCAGGAACTTCGACTGATCGTACCCGTCCAAATGAACTTTGTAGGTGACTTCGCCTCCTGGGACCGGTGCTTTATAACCTTTGAGACATTTACCCACGATATCGGGTTCGCCTGCGATGGAGCAGAGCGTCGGAATCCAATCGTTGTGGCTCATTAGCTCGTTAGTGATCGATCCGGCCTTGATATGTTTCGGCCAGCGGACGAGGCAGGGGACTCGAAATGCTCCTTCCCAGTTGGTGTCTTTTTCGCTGCGAAAGTGTGTCATCGCCCCGTCAGGCCAAGTGTTCATGTGAGGGCCATTATCTGATGTATAGACAACGATCGTATTGTCCGCGATCCCCATGTCATCGAGTGCTTTGAGGATTTTACCTATCGTGATGTCGTGTTCGATCATTCCATCGATGTACTCACTGTCACCGTGCTTGTATCGTCCGCGGTGCTCTTCGCGTACGTGAGTCCGCAGGTGCATGCGTGTCGAGTTGAACCAGCAAAAGAAGGGGGTTCCTTCTTTCTTTTGTCGCTGCATGAATTCAATCGCTCGATCTGATGTTTCGTCGTCGATCGTCTCCATCCGTTTTTTTGGTGAGAGGACCGGTGTCCTTAATGATCTGCTTGCCGACTTTGCCGAAGCGTGGGTCGACGGTCGGGTCGTCAGTTGCAGAGGCCTTGCAGTCCAGCACGCCCCGTGGTCCCCATTGTGCCTTGAATGCTTCGCCTTTGGGATAATCTGGCAACTCTGGTTCTTCCTCTGCGTTGAGGTGGTAGAGATTACCCAGAAATTCGTCAAAACCGTTGACTGTTGGAAGAGTCTCGTTGCGGTCTCCGACATGGTTTTTCCCAAACTGCCCGGTTCGATAGCCGAGGCTTCGCATCAGTCCGCCGATTGATGGGTCGAGTTGGTTCATTCCCATCGGTGCGCCCGGCAGGCCGACTTTCGTTAAGCCGGTGCGGAGGCCGTGTTGACCGGTGAGAAAAGCCGCGCGTCCAGCAGTGCATGACTGCTCACCGTAGTAATGTAGAAATCTGATTCCTTCGTTTGCGATGCGATCAATGTTAGGAGTGTCGTACCCCATGATCCCATCGCTATAGCAACTGAGGTTGGTGATGCCGATGTCGTCACCAAAGATCACAAGAATGTTTGGTTTTTCATCCTCGGCGTGGGCTGATCGATCAGGGGCCACGAGTGATAAGACCGCGACAGCCAAAGCAGCCTTGAAGCAAACTGTTCTTTTGCGCATCTGTACTCTTTCGTTAAAGGAGAGAAGGAGAAAGAAGTCTCGATGATGATCCACATTGGTGCAGAAACCGTGAATCGATCACGGCTTCGCAGATGGGATTTCGTCGCTTCCATTGATTGCTGGTGCTTACTATGAAATCCCAACACCTAGTTGACCATTTCAAAAAGATTGTACCGAGCTCAACTTTCAGCTAAAACAATTAGAACGCGCTCAATTCGGGCCATTTTCCCACTGATGGTGACAACATGGACATCCACCTCTTTAACGCCGGTGTACTAGCCCCTGTGGTTCAATTCCTGGATCAGTCCGGTTCCCGTAGCGAGAAGTTCCTAGACCGGGCAAGAATTCCAGCAGAGATGGTGGAAGCAGGTGGATGGGTCGGGAAAAAGCAGGTTTACGACTTCACGTATGACGTCGTCCACAAACTGCGTTGCCAAGAGGCCGTTTTCTCGGCTTATCTGAATTTCGAAATGAAGCATCTTGGTCCTATCGCGGTGGCGATGCAATCATGCAAGACCGTGAAGGAAGCTCTGGAGGTGGCTGCACGCTTGGGGAGTTTGGCGTACGAGGGGAGTGAATATTATTTGGAGAACGATGGTGAGACAACCTGGTTTTGCTATAGGGAATCCAATGTTTATTCTCCGGGGCAGACCTACATCAACGACATGACTCTGGCGGTTTTTTATCAATTGATTCGTGCAACTGCCGATGAGAACTGGCGGCCTCAGAGATTTCGGACAGTTGTCGATATAGAAGGTCGGCATCGCGCAGTGGAACCCTTTGAGGAGTGTCACACCGGGATTCACCACAATTCGACTGGCATGGCCTTTCCAACTGCATTTCTCAGTCGGCGATTGCATGGATGGAAGGACTTAACAGAGACTGCTTCGGGGACGGACTGGCAATTTGGCCCAGAAGGGAGTCCCCCCGTCGTCGAGAAACTTTACCGGCTGCTTTCATCACAGTTTCCTTCCGGAAAACTACCGACTTTAGAACTCGTCGGTTGGATGATTGATGTCAGCCCGCGGACATTGAAGCGCCAACTCAAAGCAGCGGGGACGAGCTACACCGGTCTACTTGATCGACTTCGTTTTGACGTTGCCTGCGAGATGCTGGCGATTCCACAAATGACGATTCGCGAGATTGCCTTCGAACTTGGATTTTCGGCTCCAAACAACTTCGTTCGTAGTTTCCGGCGTATGACTGGGACAACGCCCGGAGAGTATCGTGCTCAATGTCATGTTGACCAGTGACAAGAATCCCCTCGGAGTCTGCCGCAATGCAATTTAGGCTCGACATGAGGGATCTTGAGCGGGGGAGGTCAAATTAGAGTCATTTGCTCTACTGTGTACCCGTGAAGATCGCGTTTGATCAATAAAATTTCTGTTCGTCGCTGACTTTCTCTGCGGGTGGACGAAAGTCCCTGATTGCGAAGGGAACGCCATTCGTTCTATGCAATATTCTACGAGTGTAAGATGAAGCCAATTTCATGGCACGGGGAAAGTCGTCTGTGATGAACATTCCTGACGTATCACTTTGTGAGGCAAGGAGGTATAAAGCATCATCAATGCGGATTCGAACTTCAAAAATCGTAAGGGTGAGAAAATGAACAGCGGTTTGCCTCGGCGCGAGTTTTTGCGAACCGGATTGAATGGGTTTGCCGCATTAAGCTTGCCATCTCTTCTTCAATTACAGGCCCAGGCGAAGCAGCAAACCGCCGAGCGGACAGCGGTTATTTTAGTTTGGCTGCGCGGTGGAGCGAGTCATCTTGAAACATTCGACCCAAAGCCGAACGCTCCCAGCGACTATCGCGGTCCGTTTTCACCCATCTCGACGAACATTCCGGGCATCCAGATTGGAGAACTTCTTCCGCGACTCGCTCAGCGTGCTCACGAATACACACTTGTCCGCTCACTGTCACATACTGGAGGTGGTCATCCTGCAGGTTCGCTGCAAATGCTGTCCGGTGATCCAGACGCAGCCGATAAGCTGACACCGAAGTATCCCGACTGGATGTCAATTGCGAACTCCATGCGGAAAGATGAGTCACGTGAGATCCCGAACTATATTGCTGTCAATCCAGTGGATCGCTACGACAGTTTCACAATTGCCGGCCCGACCTATTTAGGCCCCGGATTTGGACCATTTCAAATCACCGGTGATCCGAGCCATCCTGAATTTCAAGTCCCGAACATCGGGCTCAGCAGTGACGCTCAGCGAGAGACATTGCAAAACCGAGTCAGTCTGCGGCGTGGTCTTGATCGCCTGCGAGATGGTCTTGACCAATCGGGATTGATGCATTCGCTTGGCCAGTTCGAAACGCAAGCCATGGAGTTGTTATTGAGTTCGAAGGCACGCGAGGCATTCGATTTGACTCGTGAACCCCAAGAAACTCGTGAGCGATATGGAATGCACCGCTGGGGGCAGCAGTGCCTGATGGCACGGCGCCTCGTCGAAGCTGGTGTCGATATTATTACAACAGAGTTCGATGGCCCCTTGTGCGGACGTGTGGCGAACTGGGATGACCATGCGGTCAATCACCATGTGTTCGACGCTTTGCAGTTTCGTGCACCTTATTTTGACCAGGCGGTTTCAGCGCTGATCGAAGATGTCTATGCACGAGGATTAAGCAAACGTGTTCTGGTCGTGGTGACTGGCGAATTTGGTCGCACACCTCGGATCAGTCATGTAGCCAGTAGCGGAGGTGGTGTCGCAAGCAGTCCTGCAGGAACAGTTCAGCCAGGTCGAGATCACTGGCCCCGCGCGGGGTCGATGCTCTTTGCAGGTGGAGGTATCACCACAGGAAACGTGATCGGTGCCACTGACGCAAAAGGGGAAGACCCGATCTCTGAAAGAGTCGGTCCGGAAGACTTTCTCGCTACAATCTATCATCACCTTGGTATCGATATCGACCAAACCATTGCGGACTTTTCCGGTCGACCGACTCCGATTATTCGATCAGGGAAGCCGATTCCTGGGCTGATTTGAAAAGCTTCAGTGGCTTTTGATGCATAAGAGCATCTGTTGGATGACTCTTCGTGGGGCGAATAGAATTGCCATTTGCGTCCTTCTTGAAGTGTGAACAGACATCTCAAAATTTCTTCGCGCTGTTGCTACGAGTTTGGTAAGGGACGGCCCGTTTGTTCAACAGAATCTGTCCGCCATGCCGGATTGGAATGCCAGGGTGACCTCGACGAAGTGCAGAAGAGTTCGCACAATGAAGTACATCGTTGGTCAGACGCGGTTTTTGACGCCGTTTTCTGTTTTCGAGAATTTCCCTCGAAACAAAGGGCACACTGGAACACTTTCTGATTTCTCGTGTCCGAGAAGAGTGCGTATCGTGTGATGAATCGCTCACTCGCATTCGATGTTCTCTCGACTGTCCCGGAAACTCAATGCGAAGATCAGGGAAGGCAAGCTGATTGGAGCGGCGCTGAGCGAAAATCCGCAGGCCGACTGGCCATGTTACCTGTACGCTTCTGATCGTACAGAATACTTAATCAAGATGGATACGGCTTAGTTGTATTCGCAGGTGATGTATGAACCGAGAATTACAGATGGCAGCACTTTCATCGCTCAGAGCTTTGGGTATGATTCCAGAGTTCACCGTGGATGAGGGCAAGCAGTTCATTTACCGGAAATTCATCTCCCATCGAGTAGCACTGTTAGCTTTGCTAGAGCAGTTTGCTCTATTGTTTGCCCGTGAAGAACGCATTTCTCCAGGAAAAATGCTGTTCACTACGAGGCAGGACCTGCAAACCAATTCGAAAGATGCTCTAAGGCGTTAAAGCGTTCCGTCTTGAGTTCCATGAATGAACAAATTCATCCAACAAAGTTTATGCTTGAAAGTGACAGAACACCGAGTGATCTCGGACATCGGCTGAACGAGCCCGGATCGTCGAAAGTGCGGGAAACCGAAATCCTGATTTTCGAATCTCGAAACTCGGTTGCGAAATAAACGACGCCGAATCCGACGTCGAAGACTTATTATCTCTTATACGGAAGATTCATCATCAAAAGTACAGACCATAAAGTGGGCGTGGCTCCTGTGTTGACGCCCGAACCGTTGCCAGTTCATTCGGTGCAGCGTCAATCACGTTCGGCCAATCTTTTGTTGCTTATCGGAATCCTGCTGGTTGCTATTAACTTGCGGCCGGCACTGGCAAGCGTTGGCCCACTGATTGAAGACATCCGCCTGACGACTGGTCTCTCCAATTCTCAGCTAGGACTATTGACTACGCTGCCTTTGATCGCCTTCGGAGTCATCTCCCCATTAACGCCACTGTTTACGCGGCGACTGGGGATTGGGGGCACATTGTTGATGGCGTTGGTGTTGTTAGTCATGGGGACTTCCATGCGGGCCATCGCCTGGCTGCCCGCGTTATACTTCGGGACACTACTTGTGGGAATTGCGATCGCGTTTGGCAACGTGTTGATGCCGAGTTTAACAAAACGCAATTTTTCTTCGCATTCTGGATTCATAACCAGTCTCTATTCGAGTGCGATGGCGTTGGGGGCATCGCTGGCTGCAGGGTTCAGCGTTCCTTTGGCGGTCGAAATGAATCTGGGCTGGCGGGGCGCGTTGGGCGTCTGGTCGATCCCCGCAGCAGTCGCCCTTATTGTTTGGTTACCACAGGTTCGACGCCTTACGAGATCTGAACCGAATCGAAGTTTTCAAAAGGCTATGAAGCATCTTGGAGGCTCGTCCCTGGCCTGGCAGGTCGCGCTGTTTATGGGCCTGCAGTCCCTGACTTTTTACGTGGTCCTGGCATGGTTGCCTGCGATTCTGATGAGCCGGGGTTACGATGCGACATATTCCGGATGGATGTTGTCATTGTCGCAAGCGATGGGGATTTTCGGTTCGCTGATAATTCCCACACTCGCGGGAAGAACAACTGACCAGCGCGGCATTGTCCTCTGCTTATCGTTGATCGAATCCGTCGGACTTGCTGGTCTTTTGCTCGACCAGACAGGTTGGATTGCACTCTGGGTTTCGTTAATTGGATTCGTGTTGGGAGGCTCGTTCGGATTGGCGTTGCTGTTCATTGTGCTTCGATCTAGCGGCACAGAAACCGCTACAGAACTTTCCGGATTTGCACAGTCAATCGGCTACATGGTCGCAGCGATCGGGCCGTTGCTGTTTGGCGTACTGTTTGATTTCACGCAGAGCTGGACTTGGTCCTTTCTGTTTTTATTCGCTGTTGGAATCGTAAAACTTGGAATGGGCTGGGGAGCTGGCTCACCGCAAACACTCGAATAAGGCTGTCCACCTGTCCAACACGTAGCCTCCGGCTCAACTTGAACCTTGCAGTGCCGCAGACGAGCTCTACTTAGAGTTTTTAATACCTGGCACGGGCTGATGAAGTATTCTGGATGAATTCTAAACGGAAAGCGGCTTGAGAATTCGAGTCGCTCTGGTTCTGGTCTCAAAACTTACTGTTCACTTCTCTAGAGCAGTTTGCTCTACCGTGTGCCCGTGAAGAACGCATTCCTCCAGTAAAAATGCTGTTCGCCACGAGGCAGATCCTGCAAACCAATTCGAAAGATGCTTCAGTACAGAAAAAAGTCACAATTCCATAGGATTTGAGACTGCTTTTAACCGAATTCGCTCAGACATCATTGCCGTGGCAGGAGTTCCAGAGCGACGTTCGACATCGTTGCGATGCCGGTTTGCAGAGTCAGTTCGAAATCGGGGTAGTAGGCTGACGAATGCAATGATGGTGGTGTGCGACCAGCCATTTTGAGCTGATCGAGCCGCCGTTGACTGACGCTGCCCAATCGATACATCAGAATGGGGACTCCAGCTTTGCCGTACAAGCTGAAATCTTCCGCCCCCATGACAGGGTCAACCTGTTCGACATTGTCTACTCCCAATGTGCGTACAAATACAGAGCTCAGTTTTGCGGTGAGGTCATCGTCGTTGTAAAGCGAAGGCGTTCCTTCTGAAAATTTCACCACCGGCGCGGGAGCGCGGTGTCCGATGGCGACAGCTTTCGCTTTTCGTTCAATTGCGTCTAGTAGCTGCTGACGAACTTCGGAGGAATAACTTCTGACTGTCAGTTGTAGTTTGCATTCATCGCTGATGATGTTGTGCTTGGTTCCGCTATGAATGGAGCCGACTGTAATCACGGCAGGTTCGATCGGCTTGATCTCGCGGCTGACAATCGACTGTAAAGCAACGACCAATTCAGCCGCCTGAATAATCGGGTCCACGGTGGTGTGCGGCGCGGAACCATGACCGCCGCGACCTTTCACTGTGATGTCAACACTGTCCACATTCGCCAGAGCATATCCTGCCCGGTAGCCGACTTTCCCGGCTGCAATATCAGAACCGACGTGCAACGCGACTCCAAAATCTGGTTTGGGAAACCTCGTGAACAAGCCATCCTCGAGCATCGCTTTCGCACCGGCAACGCGTTCTTCGGCTGGCTGGCCGATCAGGATTAAAGTTCCCTGCCAGCGGTCCTGGCAGCTGGCAAGATAGCGAGCCACGCCGACCAGATTTGCCATGTGAATGTCGTGGCCGCACGCATGCATGACACCAGTCTTGCTGCCGTCCTCATTCGTGACAGTCACTTTTGAGGCATATTCCAATCCGGTCTCTTCTTTCACCGGCAGGGCATCCAGGTCTGTTCGCAGCATGAGCGTCAGGCCATCTCCGTTTCTAAGAATTGCCACGACTCCAAAGCCACCGACGTTGGATGTGACTTCGTACCCAGCTTTTTCCCATTCTGCGGCAATTCGCTTTGACGTTTCCTTTTCCTGAAAGGAGAGTTCAGGATGGGTATGCAAGTGCATGTACAGTTTGACCAGCGAATCCAAATTCGCTTCTGTCCATTCTTCCACAGTTTGAGCACTACAGATTGGAGAGCTGAGGGCAACGACCAGAACGGTAAATATTTTCAAAACAGACTTCATGTGTACCACGCTCAATAGACCAAAGAGTTGAGTCAGGATTGTATACCCCACTGTTCTGAAAAGTGTAGTCGACGAGACAGAAGGGTTTCGCGGGATAATTGTTGCCGAGTCGATCAGATGAAATCTTTTCAGTGAGGCTCAACCTGAAGGATTCCAGATCAAAGGTGTGTTCATATTTCAACCCACGCGTCAAGGTGATTCACCATCGTGACAGAGTAGGTAGACAAACCCTGTTGGAGATAAACACAATGTAGAACATCAGTACAATCTAGAACCAGTTCGGAAACTATCGGAATAGTCGCTCTTCTCATTGTTTGTGAGAGCGAATTCAGGTTTCAGAATCTGTTCTAAAAAAACGAGACATGGATATCAATGCTATGCATGAAAACGTGAAACGATTCCTCTTCGGAGCGATCGTCACCATGGTCGCTGCGACCGCGTCTGCTGAATGGACACAGCTTCAGGGGAATGCACAACGCTCGGGAAATGCACTGACCGAAGAGGTTCCTACCGATCTCGGTCTGCTCGCGGCCGTCCCGACGACGGACGCGATTTTTGCTGCTCCGGCAATTGCCGATGGACGCATCTTCGTCATTGACGGTTCTGGTGTGGTCTTCGCGATCGATGCCACATCGCATCAGGTGATCTGGAGGCACGAGACCCGCGGCGGGAAAGGGAATTGCAATAACGTCGCGGCGCCCGCTGTAGCGGGGCAGTATTTACATGTGGGGACGACTGCTGGTTATTACTATGTCTTCGAAGCAGCGACCGGAAAGATAGTCAGTGAAATTGATTGCCGCGAACCGATTTTCTCCGCGCCTGTGGTCGGCGAAGAACGGGTCTACTTCGCCACTCTTGGTGCTCGTATCTATGCTTTGGAGCCGGATGGTCAAGAGGTTTGGAACTGGGACTTTGTTAAGGAAGTTGTTGGCTTCACGGGGGACCGGTGGCTCGGTTCCGACTGGGTCAAGTTCCGGGGGGACCGGGTCAACTGGAAGGATCATTTTGTCTGCTCCCGCGACATCAGCCTGGTGGGCAACATGGTTGTGATGCCGGCCGGTGGGCGGACAGTTTTCGTTGAAGACGCGGGAGACAAGCCTGTGTTGCGTACTGTCGGAGAGATTCCGGCTTATGCGGGCAAAGAGTACCCAGCAACCTTTGGACAGAGTGCAGACGAAGAGGGGAATGTCTACATTCAATGGCATCGACGCGACAACGCCGGACGTGTCGAGATTTTGAAGCTTGAAGAGGGCGAGGTGAAAGCCGAATTTGTGAAAGGGACGGAGACTGCCATCAACATCCCGGGCCTGCTGAGTTTCGCCAGCGTTGCCGTACAGGATGGTGTCGTCTATCGCACACGCCCCGAGCACGGTTTAGGACTCTGTCGACACGCACCGGATGCAGAAGAGGTCGAGGTGCTGTGTGAAGCCCCCTCCATCAGCCCACCGATCATCACGCGCGAGCACATTCTCTATGGCGGTTTGGATGGAAAGCTTCATGTAGTCCCTATCCGCGGCGGCGAGGAGCGATCGTACTCGACCGCGTGGAGCGTCCCCATCACTGCACCTCTTGGGATCTCGGATGGGCGAGTCTACGCGGCATGTGAAGATGGATACCTGTATGTCTTTGGTTCCAATGGAAAGGCATCTCTTCCTGACAAAGATCTCGGAGTCACCGAAGTCCGCAGTCCTCTCACTGGGCCGAAGTCGGGTGAAGAGTTCAACTGGTATTCCAACTATGGTGACTTCCAGGGTTCAAACGCAAACGACCAGGACCTGAAACCACCATTGCGCATGCGATGGGCACGCCGACTGGAAGGGACAGTGAAACACTTGCCGGTTTGTGGCGGTGGCAGAATGTATCTTCACACGGCTGAAGGTCAGGTGATGGCAGTGGAACAGGATACGGGACGCATGCTGTGGCGTCGGTACTGGCCTCATGTTTATCTCTCTTTCACTTCGCCGCTCTACTACAAAGAGAAATTGCTCATTCCACAGGGGGGGATACAGCAATCTCGCGTTCGCTGTCTCGACGCGAAAAACGGTAAGCTGCTGTGGGAGGCGCCGTTTACAGGTTCTCCCGGTTGGAGCCGGCAGTTTCCTCCGGTCGTTCATGGCAATGTAGCAATCTACGCATCCGGTTCCGGTGAGTATGCCGCTCAGGGATCAGAAAAGGCCTTCGTCTTCAAGGGAGACCCCAATCCTTCCGGAGATGGTCGCGAAGTGATGAGTTGGATTTTCGCCAACGCAACACCGTACTCTCCGAAGAATCATAAGCCTCAAGTCTGGGCCTGGGACCTGGACACCGGGGAGGTCGTCTGGCACAAAGACTTCTCGGAGTATGGCCGAGGCGGCAACGATTGTGGGATCTGCATCCTTGACGGGAAGCTCTATTACTCCGTTTACTTCGGGTACGACACCGAGCAAAAAAGACGCCGTGGGCTGCCTGTCGAGAACAACGGTTTCACAGCCTGCATGGATCCCGCGAGCGGGGATGTAGTTTGGTCAACGACCGACTATCACGTCACGTCCAAGTGCACGATCAGCGCACGCGACGGGCGAATCTATCTCGGCGGATTCGCAGCCGCCCGGCAATCTGCCAAAGACCGTTTCGTCTGGTGTCTAGACGCCAAAGATGGCTCGCTGGTCTGGCAGTCTGATCCGGTGACCTCCGCGCTCAACGTCGTTTCAGTCGGCAAAGAGTTCATCTTCTCCAATGCCCTGCGTGGCGTGGGTAACGTCTATGATCGCGAGACTGGAAAAGTGATTAACACGGTCGGCCACAACTACGCCTGTTGTCGCTTTACGCTCTCCGAACCCTACGTTCTCGGAGCGAATATGGACATGATCGACCTGTCAAAGGATGGTCAACTCGTATCAACCGGCCCCGCCATCGACTCACGTGAATGCCTCGGCGCAGTGGTTTCTAACGGCCGGATTTTTTATATGTCTCAGGCCAGTGGGTTTATTGTTTCCCAGACCTATGGAGAGGAATCAAAGAATCTCCCTGCAGTCTGGGAGCGTCCTTGAACCGCCGTGCGGTTTGCGGCAGTCTGGCAGAGGAGGGGAGTGCGAAAACAGTCGGTTCGCGATGCAATTTTCATCGCGAACCGGCAAGAACATTTTCGATCTTCTCAAAAGCAGCAAGCCGATTATTTTCACCGTAGAACAAACGAGCAGACGAGCATCCCGAATCAAATTCAATTCATTTTTTGCGATGTCATTTTTCATTTGACTCTGTCACTGGCGAAGTGTGAGAACTTCCCGCTAACGTGTAATTTCAGCTGTCACAATGTGAGTCTTTGGCGGCAGCCTCTTACTGACCTAACTTCTGGAGTGACAATTCATGCGCTACTCGCTGATACTGTTAACTGCTCTCTCTTTCAGTTCAATCTGTCAGGCTGAAGACCTGCAGCCGCAACTCAATGTTTCCTACGGACCTCATGCCCGGAATGTGCTTGACTTCTACCCAGCGAAATCCGATTCGCCGACACCGGTAGTGCTCTACATTCATGGTGGCGGATGGCGCGGTGGCGACAAGAAAACGAATCCCAAGGCCTTTCTGGACAAAGGAATCTCGGTTATCGCGATCAACTATCGCTATGTTCAAAACGGAGAGGAGGAGAATGTGGTGCCTCCCGTGAAAGCTCCTCTGGGCGATGCTGCGAGAGCTTTGCAATTCATTCGTTCCAAAGCTAAGGAGTGGAACCTCGATAAGACAAAAATCGGAGCAACAGGTGGTTCTGCAGGGGCCTGCACTTCCTTATGGCTCGCCTTTCATGACGACATGGCAGACCCAAAAAGTGATGATCCGATCGCACGTGAATCAACGCGACTATATTGTGCAGCAGTAAACGGAGCTCAAGTCTCTCTCGATCCTAAAGAGTTACGAGAATGGATGCCGAACTATCGGTATGGGGCTCATGCTTTTGGCTACAAGGATCTCCAAAACGTAATTGACAATCGTGAGAAGGTCCTCCCCTGGATTCATGAATACTCACCAATTGAGCACGTTTCCAAAGACGATCCACCAATCGCATTATTCTATCGTGGAGAAGTTCCAGTCGTGGGAGCATCCCCTAAAGACCCAACCCATTCGGGAATCATGGGCGTGAAGCTTGCGGAACGACTTGAAGCAATCGGAGTCGACACCGTACTCGTGCACCCCGGAATCGAAAAACCGAAATACAAAAACTCAACGGACTACCTGATTGACAAACTCTCGAAATAAGAACGTTCGCCAAGCCCTGATGGCGAATTCTTCTTTTATTCTTTTCTTTCTGCCTTGTGGCGAGCAGTTTTGAATTCATGGAACTGACTTGCTCCGGCACAGCCAACATTGGAATCCTCGAAAAAGACGGTGACTGAAACAACAGGAGTCACCTCGTGAATCACAATTGCGAAGTGACTCTTTTCCAGACAAAGTCGATCTTCATTGTTGAATTCGCAAATTATCATTTATCGATTTCGATAAGTTATGATTCTTTGCATTAAGAGTTTTACCTAATGGCTTCCCTTCAGGGCTGAATCAGTCATCCTTAGATATCGCCTTGGCATTCAGGTTCCTGGAATCAAAGTAACAGGCAGTCTCAGTGTCATGTCGCTGTTCAGCCTGCTACCATTTTGACTCGAATCAGCACTGCCAATTTACTAATTTACGCTATCATAAATTTAAGTCACGACATTCGACCTACCTTCAAGGAATTGATCATGCTCTCTTCGAATTCACTATCTCGTCGTCAATTTGTGCTGCTGGCAGCTGCGGCGAGTGTTTCGGGCCCATTGCTTGCACGTGGTGCGGAGAGTGAAGGAGGCTATCTCAACGGTCGCCTCTACAAAACGCTTAAAATTGGAATGGTCCAAGGTGGTAAGTCTCTCGAAGAGAAATTTGCGATCGCGAAAGAAGCTGGCTTCGATGGGATCGAATTGAACTGCCCGGGGATCGACGTTAAAGAAGTTCGAGCCGCTATCAAAGCGACAGGGCTTCCGGTCGATGGATCGGTGAACGCCGGACATTGGTCGGTTCGCCACACAGATGCGGATGCATCAGTTCGCGCGAAGGCTCTTGCCAGTCTGCAGGAAGCTCTTCGTCAGACACATGCTGTTGGAGGCAACACTGTCCTGCTTGTCGTTGGGCGGGGAAGTGATGGTCCGGAAGAAGAAATCTGGAAGCGATCGATTGAGAATATCTCGAAGGCATTGCCGCTGGCTGCAGAACTTGGCATTCATATTGCCATCGAAAATGTCTGGAATCAGTTTTGTTACGACCATGATGGAGACCACACCCAGACCGCCGACAAGTTTGTTAAGTACGTTGACGAATTCCATTCACCGTGGGTCGGCATGCAATTCGACATTGGAAACCACTGGAAGTATGGCAGCATGGGAGACTGGATTCGGCAGCTCGGCAAACGAATTGTCAAGCTCGATCTGAAAGGCTTCTCTCGCGAGATGGACAAATTCACAAACATCGGTGAAGGTGATCTCGACTGGGCAGATGTGCGAAAAGCTCTTGCCGAAATCAAATACACCGGCTGGGCAGCAGCGGAAGTGAAAGGTGGCGACCTTGAACGTTTGAAAGAAGTCTCTGCCAATATGGACCGCGTGTTCGGCCTCACTCCCAAAGCCTGATCCTCGTACTGATTCTGTTCGCTCTGGACTGTACCATATCGTAAACCGCAATTGAGATAGTTTGCGATATGGGGCAGTCGCGATAGGTATTGAAGACAATTTTGCATTCTGCGGTCGTGGGAATGGTCTTGCAGGTCCAACGTCCTGCATGTTGATCATGTTATGACTGCGACACACTGTTCAACTGACTTTGTGCCAAGGAGACGTTACTTCCATGTCTTTTCCAGTCGATCAGCGACATCTTTCTGGAGAATTTTCCCGACGAGACGCCTTGAAGAGTTTCGCAGGCGGAGCCCTCTCTCTGGGAGCAATGACTGCTTCACTCGACAGGACTGCTTTCGCTTCAGTTGCTGCATCGGAGCAACTGAAGCCACGTCCATGGATTCAAATTCGCGGCATCTATGGTGGGTTTCCCGATGTAATCTTAAAACGTGGAGAGACTCCAGCTGACTATGGAATCAATGCGATCTGGGTCGGATCGGGAGGTCTCAATCAGAAGAAAATCGAACAGTACCATCAGCTTGGACTCAAAGTGTTCGCTGAGTACAACTCGATGCATTTCGCGAACTATTTGAAACAACACCCGCAAGCTGCTCCCATTGGAGTAGACGGTTTACCTTCTCCGCCTCCACATGGCTGGCAAGGTGTCAGCCCCTTCGATGCCGGATACCGAAAGAACCGCATGGATGAATTCCGGCGAGTTCTGGAGACTTATGAGGTCGATGGAATCTGGCTGGACTATCATCACTCGCATGCCAGTTGGGAACGAGCAGAACCGGTCATGCCCGACACGGATTTCTCTCCAGCAGCCTTGAAGCAGTTCCAGCAAAAGACAGGAATTCAATTACCGGATTCTGTCCCTGCAGCTGCCAAGCAATTGCTCGGTCCTCATCGGGATGCCTGGACTCAGTTTCGATGTGACGTCTTTACCGACTGGGTGCGCGAATACCGAGACATCCTCAATGGTGTCCGTCCGCAAGCCCTGCTCGGCACTTTTCACTGTCCCTGGTCAAGTGACGACTACGAAGACGCAATTCGACACAAGTTATCCATTGATCTTCCGGCTCAGGCGAAGTATCTGGATGTCTTCAGCACAATGCCGTACCACGCTCGTTTCGGACATCCACAGAATCCCGCGTGGGTCGCGGAACAAACCAAGAGTCTGGGCAAGCTGCTCAACCTGAAAGGTGAACCGGGCGAAAAACAACAGATTTGGCCGATCGTCCAATTGGCGGACTGGGGAGAACCTGTAACCGTCGATCGAGTAGCATCTGTCCTCGACGCTGGAACAACTCAGCCCTCGACCGGCGTGATGGTCTTCCACTGGAGTGGTGTTTCCAAAGATTGGTCGAAAGTCGACGCCCTTGGCCGCTTCTATCGTGGAATCCGCCCAAAGTCGTAGCGATGAAAGTCGGCACAGAGGGAAAACGGGCAATATTGCGAGGAACCGACGAGCGAAACGCAACCAGAAAAGGTGATGCCCGAACAGATGGCTTCAGGAATATCGGGGCATGAAACAAAGTGCAGACGATCAATACTCCACACTGACCACGATGTCATGACAACTGAGACTTGAGGTTCGCACTTTCACGTCGTCCCAATATGCTTCGCCAACCTCGGTGCTGTTCGAAGCTCCAAAGGCGACTTCATTCCGTGGGTATCCTGTACGTGGCTTGAGCTGCCCTTTGCCGTCCAGGCGAAGTGTGCCATCAACATAAACCTGAAGGTCTTCACCATTCAGAACGAGCCGGTAGGTGTGGAAATCTGAAGTGGTGTCCATCTCGTAGCGAATCTTGCGATTGTGGAACAACGAGATGTGATCAGACGCCAACGTGAGCCGCTCGCCAGAGATGCCATTCGACACAATGACAAAACTTGATCCAGAGACAGTCTTCACGCGAAACTCCGCGACTGCTTCCGATCCCGGGTCGGCCCCCCAAGGCGTGCGAAAATAGCAATACTCACCTGAAGCGGTGCCACGATCAGCAATTAACAAAGCTCCATCGCTCAAGGTGTCGATCGTTCGCTCGGAACCAGGATCACGCCGCCAAATGTTGGTAGGCTTATCACTACCGTCATATGTGATAGTCCATGTGTCGACGTCTTGAGGCAAAGGCCGAACGGAAACGCTGACCTGGTTGCCTCCCCGTTTCACAACTGCTGCTGGGACATCGTAATCGATCCAACCGTTCAAGAGTTCTCCGTCAACGAGTTTCGTTCCATTGAAAGTTGTGACAAGCTGATTAGCCTGAAGCAACAATGGAGTTCTCATGTGCAGAGTAATTTTGGGCGTGCGTCCTGCACTCGCTGCGGCAGCAATGTCGTCGCCGATTCGAACTTCTGTTGCCAGCGGTTTACTGGATGAAATCGTTTGCGAATGGCTTGGTGTGAGCAATGGGATTGTGCTGTATTGACTGCCGCCAATCAGAGTGCTCTCTGGATTGCGATCACGAACTGTGACGAAGAATTTCTTGTCGAGATACTGTAGCGTTTTCGTGTCACCCAACTCATTCCAGAGTGTCGAATTAGGGTTGAAGTAGTTGTAAAGATAAATGCCGTTTGCTCCGTCCGCCAATGCGTTGGCAGCTCGCCCGCGATAACTTTCGACTGAGTTGCGTCGAAATCGGTCCTCACCACGAACACGAGATTCACTCAAGCAGGGATAGACAGCCACACCATATTTTTTTCCGAGTGCAATAGTTTGCTGCCAGGGATTCAAGCGGAAGTAACCGGTTGCCACAAGTATGTCTACTAGCCCCTCTTTCAACCAGCGTTCCAAATCGATTCCGACATCGCGACAGTAATCGACCGAATCGTGTGTGCGGATTGCGACCAGAATCGGTCGTCCTCGTTTCAGGCCAACTTCTTCAGTCATTTGACGAATCCGACGGATCAGGTCGGTCATCTGTTCGAGGTTCTCTTTGGTCGCGGTCCCGCCATTTGCATGAGACTTGAAGAAGACGGAGTGCCGCAGGAAATCGAGTTCGATGCCATCTACATCGTAGTTGGTGCAGACCTCTTCGAAATAGCGAAAAGCCAAATCCCGGATTTCTTCGCGACCGTAGTCGACAGCCGTCCAACCTCCGATACGGCTTCGATTCTTTGCCGTTGCCAAGAGCCATTCGGGATGCTCTTGCTTCAGTGAACTGGCAGCCAGCATGAGAGGTCCGTACCAGGCCCCCGAGGCGTCGTGAGTATCATTCATCCGCATGGACCAAAAAAGTTCTATCCCATTTTGCTTGCTGAAATCAGACATGATCGTCAGCGGATCAAGACCTTTGTCGATGAATGTCTGCGTCTGGTTCTTGCTAAAGCCATCCTGATCAGCTGTAAATAAAGAGCCGACCTTCGTATTGTGCGTGAAACAGCCAAACGGAGAGGACCACGTACAATAAAACAGCGTGTCGAGTTGCGTCCCTGCCAGGGGCGTCGTTCGATGCTTAAGCAAACCAGCCGCCGAAACATCGTCCTCGCAGAGATAAACCGGCTCGTTGCCATCGTTATTAAAGATCAGACGGCGCTTCTGCCCGGCTGCCTGAGATCGAGCCAATCGTAACTCGTCAATATTCTTCGGCTTCGTTTCTCCGAAAGTGTTCAGAGTCATCAAGAGCACAAGCGAAAAGGCGACGGATTGTTTCAGACTCATCGAGAGCATGTTCTGTCCTTTGGAATTCGATATTTTTAACAAGTCCGAAACCCTCGGATGTCGTCGCTTTTCTCCATGTTTGAGAGAGCAAGTTCAGGTTTCAGGATCAGTTCTAAGAAACAAGGAAGCCTACTAGAGCAGATTGCTCCAGCAAGTGAAACTGTCTGAACTCAAACGACAGAGACAATGGGGGATTCAATCAGTTTGAAATCCTCTGGAATCGTTAATTTCTCGATAATTGTGACAGCATATTCAGGTTTCAGATCAACTCCAAAGCGTCGTTCTGTGAGCATACATTGTGGAGAACGTAGAGGGACGTGAGCTTCGCAGAACAATTCCATTCATCTCTTTGTGATGCTAGGCTTTCCAGCCTCTATTGAGTATCACTAACAAAACAGCGTGGCGAAGCCGCCGCTTGCGAAATCATCGCCAACCTGGAATCGGAGCATGCTCTCCTCTCGTTTATTTTGGAAAATCTTTGGCACTTATGCCGCACTCACTCTCGTTGCGGCTCTCTCTTTCGTTGCGATTCAATCGAGCCGGCAACGAGAGATCGTCATTGAACAGGCGCAGCAACGCTTGCATGACTCAGCTGTCATTTTGCGAAGTCATATGGCGGACTCTTTTGAAGAAGGACCAAGTGCCGAGCTTCAACAAACTCTGGAGAAACTCGGGAAGCAAAATGGGACCCGAATGACACTGATTGCCGAAGGGGGAACAGTCATTGGAGATTCCGCAGAGGCACCGGAAGTGATGAATAATCACAACAATCGAGAAGAATTGCGGCAGGCCAGGACGAGTGGATTTGGGCTCTCTCGAAGGCAAAGTCCTACGCTGGATATCCCTACGATGTACTACGCGCTACGGGTTGATCAACATGGGAAAGTCATCGGTTTTGTAAGAGTTTCGATGACAATGAAGTCGATCAATGCACAAGTTGCATCGGTGCAACGATTGATCTGGGTGACAGCGATGACTGTCAGCCTCGTGGCTCTGGCGTTGACATATTTCGTCGTCGGCCGGGTCATTCGGCCCTTAATCGTATTGACTCAATCGGCAGAAGCGATTGCCGATGGTAATCTTCGACAGCAAGTCGACATTCCCAGCCGGGACGAGTTGGGAACACTCGCAGGGGCTTTTAACCTGATGAGTCGGAAACTTTCGACGCAGATTGACGAATTACATCAAAAGAGTTCCGAACTCGCCAAAAACAGCGAGCGATTGGAAACGGTTCTGGGGGGAATGATTGAAGGAGTGATTGCTGTCGACGGCAATGAGCGTGTTCTTTTTGTCAATCAGGCTGCGAATTCGCTATTGGAGATAACAGCTCCTGAAATTGTCGGACGGCCAATCTGGGAGGCGGTACGAAATCCTGCAATCCAGAAGGTCGTGAAAAGTGCTTTGGAATCTAAAGGGCAAAAGAACATTGAATTGGAGATACCACGGACCGAAGCCATTGTCGCATTGCTTGCCGCTCAATTACCGGGTGATCCCTGTCCTGGTGTCGTACTGGTCTTTCACGATGTCACCGACCTGCGCCGTCTCGAAAACATTCGACAGGAGTTTGTCTCGAATGTTTCACATGAGCTGAAGACGCCGCTGACGTCGATCCAAGCGTATGCCGAAACCTTATTGTCAGGAGCGATCGATGATCCTGACCACAATCGCAAATTTCTTAAAGGCATTGAGGAACAGGCAACTCGGCTGCATGCCTTAATACTTGATCTGCTTCGAATTTCTCGTATTGAATCAGGGGCAGACGCCTTTGAGGTCTCTACCGTTCCTCTCGTTGAGACGGTCGACATGTGCATTCGCCAGCATGCAACAATTTGTGAGACAAAATCTATTCAGCTATCGATGCAGGCTCACACGACCGAGATTTACGTCTTGGCTGATCCAGAAGGATTGCAGACGATTCTGAATAATTTAATCGACAATGCCATCAACTACACGCCCAGTGGTGGCCAGGTGAGCGTTTACTGGATGGTGCAGGGTTCGATGGTTTCGATCCAAGTGAAAGATACAGGAATTGGAATTCCCAAAGACCACCAGAAGCGGGTCTTTGAGCGATTCTATCGCGTCGACAAAGCACGCTCTCGTGAAATGGGCGGGACAGGCTTAGGACTATCCATTGTCAAGCATCTGGCTCAGGAGTTTGGTGGCGAAGCCGAGGTAGCCAGCGAACCGGGGCAGGGAAGTACGTTCACGGTCCGTTTGCCATTAGCCCATAATGAGAAGAAGCCTGGCTTTCGAAAAAACCAAGCTTCGAATGACTAGAACCAGTCCGAAAACCTCTGGAATCGTCGCTTTTCTCAGCGTTCGAGAGGGCAATTTCAAGTTTCAGGACCAGTTCTAAATAGTCAGGTCCTGTTATTCAAAGTTCCCTTTGCGAATTTGTCGTCCCAGAAATGGGCCCGAGTAAACTTCACTCGGAGGCAGTTCGACTTGTGAATCCAGGAATCCGTGTCCTTCTGTGCCATCGACATTGAATCCGGGATTCAAGTACTCATCACCATTCAAGTCGGCGATCGCTTTGACACTTCCATCAGCCATGAGCAAGTTGCAGTGCTTCTTGTTTCCAGTGCCGTGCCAAGCATACCAGTCCCGAGTGTCTTGCAACCACAAAATTCCATCAGTTCCAGGGACTCCTGGGTAATCGGTGTCTGGCAGCTTTTTAGGAGTAGCTCCTTTCATGTTTGTCCCAGCAGGCATTAAAGCGACTCTCGTACTATCCCAGTATGCCGGACCATCATTAAATGATTCAGCCAGTCTTTCCCCGGCTTCTAAGTAACCGGGGAGGTCGTGGCTAAGGACGGCTTCGCCGATATCGCCTGGAGCTCCGCACCCCATGAACGGGATTGTGGTGGAAGAAAGTTTGGAATTATCGACCATCCTTTCTGTCAGTGGTCCTCCCGTTCCCTGGTAACCTTTCAGCTGGGAAATCGTATTCCCAGCTGAATCTGTTTTTGGTCCAGAGCGAACCAGGTACCAACTAGCTGCGTAGTTGGTACCGTAACCATCTTCCAGCAGTTGCCGCACTTTAGCGACACGATCGGAAGATCCGGGAGGGCTGATAGAGTTATTCCAATCTGAGCATCGACCGGCGGTAAGTCTCTCTACTGGAACTCCGTCTTTGTTACTCGTGTTGACAACTCCAATGAAGTCGTTCAGTTTTTCACTTCCACGCAAGTCGGAAGATGGACATAGAATCTCCTGCGTGTAAATTCCCGAATTCACGAGATCTGCTACCCAGCCGTATGTGTCAGGGCAACCGTCTCGTCGCCAGTCATAAGCTCCGGTACAGTAACGTTTCCTAGTGTCACCACTGGCAAAAGCGTGGAGTCCAACACCGATCGTTCTCAGGTTGTTTTTGCAGACCAGTGATCGAGACGCTGCCCGAGCGCTCATCAGTGCTGGTGTCACGATAGCAACGAGAATGGCGACGATGGCGATGACCACCAAGAGTTCAATCAGCGTAAAGCCTGATGGCGATGTTTCTTTAGGGAAATCATGTCGAATCCGTTTCATTGGTTAACTCCAGTTAAGCGTTAATCGTTTCAAGAATTTTGGTGTGTTGAGAATCTCTGATTCACTTCTGTCCTGTCAGTCCACTTGGATGTTGATACATCTTCCTGCATCAATTGTGATCCATTTCGTGCCCCCCCCTTGGCTGAATATGATGTGCCCTCTGTCTTGACTGAGGGGGAAGCATACGAACGACTGTTAACACCAATGGCGTGAAAACGTGAAACGTTGATGAATTCTGAGGAGGGCTGCTGGGATAGAGTCGAACCTGCAAATCGTTTCAGAAATGAACTGCAATCAGGGCTCTGCATCATTTTCAAAAAAACAAGCAAACTGCGGTCTTAACCATTTCTTAACAGTTCAGTGCCCACAAACTTCACAATCTGTCTGTACACTCTGGTTCAAATCGATGGGAAAGATGGCCATTTGAAAGTGCCGCACAGCGGACTCAATGTCAGGAATTGAAATATGAAGAAGCATGCGTACGTTGTGGGTGCAAGCATCACGATGCTTGCTTTTGTCACAGCGGGTTGTTCTGTCAAAGATGCAGCAGATAGCAGTGTACTTACCGAGAGCGATGCGAAACCTAATATCACAATAGACGGGTCCAGTACGGTCTATCCAATCTCTCAAGCGGTGGCTGAAGAGTTTGAAAAAGAGTCTGAGACAACTGTTGTCGTTGGAACATCGGGGACCGGTCCGGGTTTTAGCAAATTCATCGAAGGCACCTCCGATATCAACAACGCCTCACGCCCAATTAAGCAGCAGGAAATCGATGCTTGCAAGGAGAATGGAATTGAATATCTGGAACTGACCGTTGCCATCGATGGGCTCTCTGTCGTCGTGAACCCGGAAAATACATGGTGTGATTGCCTGAGTGTTGAACAACTCAAAAAGATCTGGGCCCCGGACAGCCAGGTGAAACTGTGGAGCGATGTCGATCCGAGTTGGCCGCAGAAAGAAATGAAACTTTTTGGTCCTGACACCGACTCTGGAACGTTCGATTATTTCACGGAAGCCATTTGTGGAGAAAGTAAAGCCAGCCGGTCTGATTACAGCCCCAGTGTGAATGACAATGTTCTCGTGAAAGGTGTTTCTGGAAGCAAATACGCTTTGGGCTACTTTGGATACGCTTACTACTTGAAGAACAAAGATAAGCTCAAAGTTCTTGGAGTTGCGGACAAAGGCAACCCTAACGATTGCGTCAAGCCAAGTGATGAATCCATTGAAGGTGGAAAGTATGTTCCACTCTCACGTCCGCTCTTTTTATACGTCAACAAAGCATCGTTGAAAAAGCCGGAAGTGGCCACATTTTTGCAGTATTACCTGCAAGAAGGTCAAGAACTCGTAGGAGAAGTCGGTTATGTCCGACTTAGCGATAAGCTGCTCAGCGAGGAACGCAATGCATTGGAAGACGCAATTGAATCAGCTGGCCGGGATGTCGAATCCGGATCAACGAAGTAATCATTTAATACGTGCAACGCGCAACTCTGGAGTCATCTCGTGCCACTCGAAACCTCAATGAAAAGTTGTTCTTTCGATCAACCTCCGAGGTCTCTCACGCGTCATATGTCAATCCAACGACTCCGAGAACAAGCATTCCAGTTCATCTTGTTCGTATGTGCTTTGCTGTCGATATTCACGACAGTCGGCATCATTTACATCCTCGTTGCAGAAAGCATTGTCGGAGTGGGGGAGAACACTGCCTACTTTGAGGAAGTCTCTCCATGGGAATTCTTTACCGGCACTGAATGGACTCCACAATTTACAGACCCACAATACGGCGTATTGCCGTTGTTGAGCGGCACGCTGTTGATCGCGGGGATCGCAGCAATTATCGGGTTGCCGATCGGTTTGGCCAGCGCTATTTATCTTAGCGAATTTGCCTCGCCTCGCACCCGAAATCTCATCAAGCCAATTTTGGAAATTTTGGCAGGGATTCCCACTGTCGTCTATGGTTACTTCGCTCTGGTCTTCGTGACCCCGTATGTACTGCGGCCAATTTTTCAGGGCTTATTGGGTATTGAAGTTGATGTCTTCAATGCTGCCAGTGCCGGAATCGTTGTGGGAATCATGATCATTCCCATGGTCTCTTCCCTTAGTGAAGACACACTGCGAGCCATTCCGCGTGGACTACGTGAAGCGGGTTATGCACTTGGATCGACGAAGTTTGACGTCTCCACGAAAATCGTTTTCCCAGCAGCTATTTCGGGGATTTTATCTTCCTTCTTGCTAGCAATTTCTCGCGCTGTGGGAGAAACAATGGCTGTCACAATAGCCGCAGGTCAAGCCCCCAACTTGACCCTGAATCCGTTTAGTAGTGTGCAAACGATGACGTCCTATATCGTGAATGTAAGTCTTGGAGATACGCCAGTGGGCAGCATGAGCTACAAAAGCCTGTACGCCATTGCTCTGACTCTTTTCTGCATGACGTTGACGATGAATTTCCTCTCCCATCTCATCATGCGACGCTTTCGCGAGGTGTATGAATGAGGCATCTCGACCAAGTCTTCACATCGAATCTGGCAGCCCGGCATCGTCTAGGACGGGTGTTTCATATCATCTGTATGCTTTCGACCTGGTTCGGAGTTGTTGTTCTTACCGTGCTTTTGGCTGGCGTCCTCTGGCAGGGAGCTGGCTGGCTAAATTGGAATTTCCTGTTTAGTTTTGACTCTCGACACCCTGAACAGGCTGGGATTCTGGCTGGTTTGTGGGGCAGCCTGTGGTTGATCCTTATCACCGTTTTGATCTCAGTACCAATCGGCGTCGGAGCAGCGTTGTACCTTGAGGAATACGCTCCGAACAACTTTCTCACACGCTTGATTCAGGTCAACCTGTCAAACCTGGCTGGCGTCCCTTCGATTGTTTATGGCATTTTGGGACTCACAGTTTTCGTGCGAATGTTTGGTCTGTTTCAGGGACAGTCAAAGATCATTGAAATCCCACTGTCTGTGGTCACGATACGGATCCCTTTACCATTAGGAAATTCCGTACTATCAGCTGCGTTGACATTAAGCTTATTAATCCTGCCGATGGTCATCGTCGCTGCTCAGGAAGCGTTGCGCGCCGTACCGTCATCAATTCGCACTGCGTCCTATGCATTAGGAGCAACACGCTGGCAAACATTACGCCATCAAGTCTTGCCAGCATCTTTGCCCGGAATTCTTACGGGAGTCATCCTTTCGATATCGCGAGCCATCGGAGAAACCGCACCGCTCGTGATGATCGGCGCACTGACATACATCGCCCTCACTCCGGGAGATATCACAAGCCCTATGGATGTCGTTCACAACCCCCAAAGTATTGTAGACGCTCCTTTCGACAGGTTTACGAGCCTTCCCATTCAAATATTCAACTGGGTTTCCTTGCCGGAAAGGGAATACCAGCATGTGGCAGCTGCCGGAATTATCGTGCTGTTAGTCGTTCTGCTCGTGCTGAACGCAACTGCAATCATCATTCGAAATCGATTTCAAAAGCGGAATCGCTGGTGATTTCTTTGATCTCTTCGCCTACCACCGCAGAACCTTCAAAAACCATGACTGCAACAAAATTCCACTCATTCTCGGAACTCGTGCGAGACCGCACAAAGACTGAGCCTTCTGATCAACTCCCCGAAGCGCCGCCTGTTCTCCCGAAGCTTGAAACACAGAATCTATCGTTCTATTACGATTCGAAACAAGTTTTGTTCGATGTCTCGATGAAAATCTCTTCAAAATCGGTGACGGCATTGATCGGTCCTTCCGGGTGTGGGAAGAGTACGTTTCTCCGTACGTTAAATCGCATGAACGACATCATTGAAGGAGCACATCACACAGGAAAAGTGCTCTTGGAAAACATCGATCTGAATGCACCAGAGATCGATGTGGTTGCGTTGCGAAAACGAATCGGGATGGTCTTTCAGAAATCAACACCCTTTCCCAAATCGATCTTTGATAATGTCGCCTTCGGTCCCAAAATCTCTGGAATTCGAAACAAAAAAGAACTGGCTGATATTGTTGAATATTCGTTAAAACAGTCGGCACTGTGGGATGAAGTCAAAGATCGGCTCAACGAATCAGCTATGGCTCTCTCGGGTGGGCAGCAGCAGAGACTATGTGTTGCTCGCACGCTCGCTACACAACCCGACGTGGTACTGATGGACGAGCCAGCTTCGGCTCTCGATCCAGCCTCAACCTCGCGGATCGAAGATCTCATCTTTGAGCTGAAGCAAAATTATACGATTGTGATCGTCACCCACAATATGCAACAGGCGGCCCGAATCAGCGACCGAACGGCGTTCTTTTACGAAGGCCATCTCGTTGAAATGGGGCGAACTCAAGAGTTGTTTACCAAGCCTCGAGAAAAGCAGACCGAAGATTATATCACCGGTCGCTTCGGTTAAGATGAACTGACTAAAGGTCGAAACAATGCCCATTCATCTCACGCGCGATCTTGACTTGCTTCACCGGAATTTACTTTCCATGTGTACCCTTGTAGAAGAGATGATCCATAAGGCGGTCGATGAATTGGTAAAACCGAGGCTTGAGTCCTCACGAGAGTTAAGTATTGAGGATGATGAAATTGATCGATGGGATGTTCAGATCGAAGAAGACTGCCTGGAAATTCTCGCACTTCATCAGCCTGTCGCCATCGATTTGCGACGAATTACAACAGTCATGAAAATTGTCAGCGAATTAGAACGCGTCGCTGATTTAGGAGTCAACATTGCTGAGAGAGCCTCTGGAGTGGTGCCCAGGCCGAATGAGTGCATCCTTGAGAAGTTGAGGGCAATGGTTCACTTAGCTCTCGACATGCTTCACCGAAGTATCGATGCCTATGTGGAACTTGACAGTGAAAAAGCTAGAAGTGTCTGCCGCGACGATGACACCGTCGATGCATGGAACAAAGGACTTATTGAAGATCTCATTGTAGTGATGCAGGAAGCACCAGAGTTAATCAAGTCGTCGATGCATCTGTTCTCCGCATCCCGGCATGTGGAGAGAGTGGCTGATCATGCCACAAACATCGCTGAGGACGTGGTGTATCTTGTTGAAGGTGAAATCATTAGACATCGTTCAGAACTAACGCTCAGGAAAAATGGCTAAGCAGACAATTTTAATTATAGAAGATGAGCAGGCCATTATTGACGTGCTCAGTTACAACCTCACCAAAGAGGGGTTCGATGTCATTACTGCGAATGACGGACAGAAAGGGCTGCGCCTTGCCGAGTCGGTACTCCCTGACCTGGTGGTTCTCGATTTAATGCTACCGGTGATTGACGGCTTGCAGGTTTGCCAGACGTTGCGTGGGCGAACGAAAACACAGGACATTCGCATCCTCATGCTAACTGCCCGCAGCGAGGAAATCGATGAGATCGTTGGCTTCAACATGGGAGCTGATGATTATGTGAGCAAGCCGTTCAAGATCAAGCCGCTGATTCACAGAATCAAAGCGTTATTGCGCCGTTCTCCCTCCAATCAGCAAAGTAAAGAGACGGTCTCCATCGAAGGAATCGAAGTCGACCGCCTGCACCATGTTGCAAAGCTCAACGGGAAAGAACTTCAGCTCACGCCAACAGAATTCGATATTCTTTGGACGCTCGCTCGACAACCTGGGCGTCCTTTTAGTCGCCTTGAACTGATGGATCGCTGTCGCGGCGAAGATGCCAATTCACTGGAACGGACAATCGACGTGCACATTCGCTCGCTGCGAATCAAACTGGGCGACCACTCAACATTTATCGACACCGTACGCGGGATTGGTTACCGCTTCCAGCTCAAGTGACTCTCGAAAAGCAGAGCATTATCAATGCTTACCGTGCCCGTGAAGGTCACTACTTTCATGATTTCATAGACTGTTCGCCACGAAGCAGAATGTACGGGCCAATATTGAATTTGCTCCAGAGAGTTGTCCTTCTCAGCGTTGGCTTCTCCGTGGTTCATTTTCCACAGATCACTGGCAACGTATTGAATCTGCTACTTCTGTGCAGATTTCAGTCCAGCGAAATAGTCTTGCCAACTCTGGTGATCGCGGCCTGACGCAATACGAAAATGGCTTTCATTGATAACAGCACCGTTGCGAATGCCTGCATAGATTCCCGCGATCACAGTTCCCATAAACTCACCAAGTTCAGCAATGCGCTCTTCACGATACTCTTCCACAGACATCGCGCGATAGCTCAAGTCAGTATCAAAGGCGGCGTTCAGGTAATCGGCCAATTGCTGCTGCGTGATCGCTTCTCCGTGCAGATTATAGGTTTGGCGATCGTGTTTTGACTCGGTTAACATGCGAGCGTAAGCATAGGCCAGTTCGGGACGAGTCGTGTAGCCGCACTTTTCATCCCGCGCACAGTTCGCAATTTCGCCACGTTCTTTGTACCTCTCTATGTACTCGACGTCGGGCTCGATGTAGAGACCGTTCCTTCCGATACTCCACAAGAGACCGCTGTTGCGAATATCTTCTTCTGTTTGGCGGTTGCTCTGAATGATCGGAGAGAATGCGGTATTTTCTGCCGCGCCCTGGACGCTGGTGTAAACAATCTTGCTCACTCCCACTTTCTTTGCTGCTTCGATCACATTGCGGTGCTGAGTGATCCTTTTCTCCGGTGCATCCATCCCGGAAACGAGGAGTAGCGTATCAATACCTTGAAGCGAAGATTCCAGTTCACTCGGAAAGTCGTAGTTGCCTGGACGGACTTCGACCTCCAGCGATTTCGCTTTGCCGGGCGTTCGAGCTAAGCCGATCACTGAGTTTTTGCCGACGATTTCGCACGTGGCTTTCACAATTTCCGATCCAAGCTGACCGCTTGCTGCTGTCACTGCAATCCGAGACATAGGACTCCTCACCGTTTTTGTTAATCAGAGTACGGCATTCTCCCTCATTGAACGCTCTGCAGGCAACCTCGCTGGCTCCATTTGGCTTGCGCTCTTCATGATGTTCGCTGGCTAAGACGGACAGAAACTGCACAAGCTTTATAAGCGGGTTGCTTAGAGTAGGGGTCGAAGACTGAGTCGGTCAGTTTATTGGTTTCCTTATAGTGCATCGGGATGAAGACTTGTTGCAGCGAGACGCTGTGGGTCAAGAAGGCCATCGCGGTCATCGATCCACGTTGTGAGGTCACTTCGACCAGGTCGTTTTCTTGAATCCCGAGGCGGCGAGCATCGGTGGGGGAGATTTCGACAAAGGGATCATTGGGGTAGAGCTTACGCAGAACCGCTGATTTACTGGTGCGTGTTTGCGTGTGCCATTGTGACGCAGAACCGCGTCCAGTGAGGAGAGTAAACGGGTAGCGGTCGGATGCTGGTTCCGAGAGCGGTCTGGGGGCTTCAAAAAGAAATTTAGCTCGCTGATCAGCGTGGTGGAATTTTCCATCAGAGAAAAGTCGACGCTCAATGGCTGGAAGTTGTTTTTCAGAAGATGTGTCATCGTCGCAATGTTCTGAACAGGGCCATTGAATGCCTCCCGCTTCATCGAGCATTTCGTAGTTGTCGATTCCGGTGATGTCGCACGGAGTCCCTCTTGTGATTTCTTTTAAGTAGTGAAAGACTGCTTCGGGCGAGGCCCAACGGTCGAACAGGTCACCACATTTCGAGCGATTGTCTTTGGTCCAATATTTGGTGATCAGTCTGAAAATATTGAAGTCTGAGAGGGCTTCTCCGGGAGCATGTCTTACTTTTTTAACCCGTCCGATTCTGCGTTCAGAGTTGATAAACGTCCCTTCTTTTTCAGCCCAGCCAGCAGCAGGCAAAACTAAATCGGCCAACCGAGCGGTCTCCGTCGAGTGGTACATGTCCTGCACAACCAGAAAGTCGAGTCGGCTGAGAATGTCGCGAGCCTGGTTTTGGTTGATCCAGGAATGAGCCGTGTTCGTGCAGACAATCCAGAGTGCTTTAATCTTGCCTTTAAGGATCCCCTCCATGATTTCGTGATATGCCAACGAATTTTTATCAGGAATATTCGACTCATTGATCTTGAGGATGTTCGCAACTTTTGTGCGATCCTCAGGATTTGTGAAGTCGTGTCCTCCGAGGAGCCCAGTGGTGTTGCTGAAGAGTCGACTCCCCATCGCATTGCATTGCCCGGTGATCGAATTTGCTCCGGTGCCCGCCTTGCCGATATTGCCAGTCATGAGCGCGAGATTGATGATCGCCTGCGCGGTGCGGACTCCCTGATGCGACTGGTTGACTCCCATTGTCCACCAGAAGGAAACTCGTTTCCCGTTATGAATCGTCTTTGCGAACTGATGAATCTGTTCGGCGGTCATCCCGGTTTCCGCAGCAACACGATCAATATTGAACTGCTGAACAAAATCCTTAAACGCTTCAAAGTGATTTGTGTGTGCGTCGATATATTCGTGATCAATCCAGTTGTTGTCGATCAGAATTTTTGCGATGCCATATAGCAGCGATAAATCAGCTTTGGGAGCGACTTGCAAGTGCTGCGTCGCATTCATTGCCGTTTCAGTTTGTCTCGGATCAACCACGATGATTTCGGGATCGTGAGGATTTCGCATCACACGTTCCCACAGGATTGGGTGAGCAAGGCACAGGTTACTCCCAATGAACACCAGCACATCCGACTCTTCGAAATCGGCGTAAGTATACGGAGGAGCATCAAAACCGAATGCTTGCTTGTATGCCACTACCGCGGTTGCCATACATTGCCGAGTGTTCCCATCTCCGTGAAGCATTCCCATCTCGAATTTGGTCAGCGTTCCGAGGTACGCCATTTCTTCGGTCACCATTTGCCCCGTACTAATGAAGGCAGCTGATTCGGGACCATGCTGATTTTGAACGGACTTCATTCTGCTGACGAACTCTTCCATCGCCCGGTGCCAGTCAACTGGCTGAAGTTTTCCGTCGGTACCACGTAATAGCGGAGTGGTTGCTCGATCAGGAGCGTCTAAAACAGTGAGTGCTTCCCATCCTTTTGGGCAAGCCATTCCTCGATTGACCGGATACTCTTTTGAAGGAGAAAGGTTGATTGCGACTCCATCTTTCAGGTGAATTTTCAATCCACATCCGGTCGAGCAGTAGCCGCAAACCATGTTCGTTGTGGCATCAGGAAGTTGAGAATTTGGAAGTTGACCAAGGCCAAATTCACTGGGTGTGCGTAGTAACTCCTGCGTCAACGGGCCTGATTTGGCATGCAATAATTTCTGCAAAGTACTGAGGTTCAATTCATTCATCGACGCGGACCTCCTGGCATTCGTGGAGCAGAGACCGCTGCGAAAAACTGATAACGTTCAGCTAATTCACCTACCAGACAAGCCAGGAAGACAAAGAAGACCATAATCATGGCTGGCAAATCATTTGAGAAAGCCTCGTTCTCGCGTGCCAGTAGAAACAGCGGCATCACGATTCCTCCCAGGACGCCAGCAGCCACGCGAAAGAACGAACTGTTGGAGAGTGGCCCAACGAGCAACAGCGCAGATCGTTTAAGTGGCGAGGTTCGATGATTCAACAAGTGAACCAATAACGATAGCTCATACGCGAGTTTTACGGACGTCACCGCAATCAGCGCTAGAGACAATGGCCTCACGATCGATTCAAACAACCGGTTTCCAATCTGATTCTGTTCTGTTCCTGCAGAGATCAACAGGACTAGCAAGGTGGTTGCAAGCCCCAGTATCAATGCGGTGAGAGTGAATTTTGTAGTGGTTTGGCGGAAGCTCCAAAACTCTCTTTTTGTAAAGACGTAGATCATGATTGAGCAGAACAGCCCCAATGCTCCGGTCGCCACTGTAAGCCACCCCAGGGTGACCATCCACGCAACTGGCAACAGATTGAACCAGACCGACGAGGCATACGTCGCTGCTGCGACAGCGAAGAGTCCGAAGGCGACAATTTCTCTCGAAAGCCAGGAATGCGTCAGTCCCAGAATCGCACGAAATGCAAACTGTGGTCGCCCCAGATGGAGGGTACTGGCACCTAATGCAAGCAAGCCTAACCCGAGGGCTAAAGCTGAATGAAAGGGACGAAACGCATCGAGTAGTTCTTCAGGCAGGTAAGATTCCAAAAGCATGCCGATGGTAAATGTTCCCACGGAAAGCTGGGTCAACACAAGCATGATAATCAGCGGCCAGTGAGGATGTTGCGGGTTGACCGAATAATAATCTGCCGGAAGCATGTTGCGGGGGTAGATTCGTTTCGTTTTGAATATCGTCGTTGGGTAAGTTAAGTGCGGTTCTGGAGCACCTGGCAGAAAAGGGTCGGCTTCTGCGTTTTCACGAACTTCGTTGACTTCCACAAGTTTGATGGCAATTGCTTCATGCGGACAAGCCTGGACGCAGGCAGGGGCCTCACCGATCGAGAGCCGGTCGGTGCACATATCGCACTTGCGAACAATCCCTTTGCTCGCCTGATATTTCGGGACATCATAAGGGCAAGCCAACGTGCAATACTGGCATCCAAAACATTGATCATCGAGATGACGCACAATGCCGGTGGTTTCATCTTTCTCGTATGCATTGACCGGGCAAGCAATCATGCAGGCCGGCTCCAGGCAGTGATGGCAAGCTGTGGTGACATGCTGCATTACCGGGTTGGTCCGCGTCCCTCCAATGAGCAGCCCGACATCGCGCCAGGTCTCTTCTTCGTCCAACCCATTCAAAGAATGACAAGCAACTACGCAAGATTTACATCCCGAGCAGCTATCGAGATCAACTTCAAACGCGTACTGCTGTCCGGGTTGAGGGGGTGTCGCAGGGAGTAGTTTAGAATAATGTTGCGATTCTGTCTGACAGGTGGAATGGGGTTTCGAGAACTCTTCGACAGCCGTCAGCTCATGTTGCTCATGCAGCAACTCTGCCAAGAATCGATCCGCAAAATCTCTTTGCGATTCCGGTTCGTTAACAGGTTGTTGTATTGGTTTGTGCAGCGTTTCCATGCGTTCGCTCAAACCGTCACAGCTTTGGGAGATTTATTAAACTGTTCGGTGTGGATATGAGAGCCGTCAACTCCTTGGCTTACAAGCTGGGCTCGTAGAGCATCCATAAACTCATTCGGTCCACACAGAAAGTACCGTGAACCTTTGATATCACTCACATGTTCCTGCACATATTTCATGTCGAGACGACCAGCCGCACCCGGCCAACTCTGGTCAGGTTGAGAGAGCGTCACAAAGTAGCGGAACCAGTCTGTTTGCTCCTGAAGTTCCTGACATTCCTGATGAAAGATGATATCTGCTGAGGTTCTCGCCCCGAATAAAAACGTGACAGGACGATTCAAGTTGGAATCCCGAATCAAACGGGAAATCGACATCATGGGGGTGATACCGCTTCCAGCTGAGATCAGGACTAATGGTTGTGAGTGATTGTCGGGATCAAAGAAATAAGCTCCCTGTGCTCCTTTCAAGCGGAGTTCGCTGCCCGGTTGAAGCGAAGAAAACATTTCCTGAGTCAGTTGTCCTGTCGGATTCAGCTTGATTGTTAAGTCAAGCGTCTCTGGTTTTGAAGGTGACGAACTGATTGTGAAGCTTCGCCACACATCCTCCCCATCGACTCTCTGGCAAACCTTGGCAAACTTGCCGGGGAAGTCAAACGGGATTTTTCCTTCCGAATTGTCCAGACGAAAAGTTTTGACATCTGGAGTTTCCTGGACAATCTCTTTGATGCAAAGGGTAGCCTCGACCGGTCGGACTGCTTTCCTTGAGGCACCTGTTGTTGCCCCCGCTCGTGCAGCTGCCAGGATGTCGGCAGTTGAGTTCGCTTGAGGTGCCAGCTCGGATGCAGAACCCTCTACTGAAGGGAGAATATAAACTCGCTCATCTTCAATTAGAGACTCATAAGTTGTAACGGCATGCCCGACAGGCTCAAGACTGCATCCGGAACAGACATTGAACGTCCAGTCATGCCAGGGACAACTGACAACACCATCTTTGAATTCACCATCTGCCAGCGACGCTCCTTCGTGAGGGCAAGCAGAATCAATGCAGCGAATTCCGCCTTCATGCCGAAAGAGTGCATACTCATGTCCCTGCACCTGAACCGTGAGTCCATTTTTCTCAGGGATGTCTTCCATCTTGGCTGCGAAAACAAAACCGTCATCCCTCACAGCCGGTTGTTCAGAGTCTTTTGAGTCTGGTTGATCCTGCGAGTCGCTTTCATACTCGATACGTGCGAACAAACGTCGCAATCCCGCGCAACTTGGGCAGAAGACTGGAGGGTCTTCACCTTGATGTTCATGTTCACACCCTTCACAAATCCAGGTGGGGACCACGTAGTCATCATCTCCCACTTTGGCAGCTTCGGCAGCTTGTAAACGTTCTCGCCAGAAGCTGCTGAAAGTTTGCCCCGGCTTGTGCCTTAGATAATATTCGTCGGTCACTTCCTCAATCACGTTTGGAAGCTGATCCACATCAACGCCGAGTCGATACGGCAGTCCCATGTGTACCTGTCCCGCCAGTCCACCGCCGAGAAAGAGATCAAAGCCTTCTTTGGTGCCGACCAATCTCCGAACGCGAACTCCCTTCAGGCCAATGTCAGCCGTGAAGTGTTGTGCGCAACTCGATGGACATCCGCTCATATGAATTCGAATGCCATGCAGCTTGAGAGCACGTTTGCGTAGCTTCTCAATCAGTTGGAACATGTGCCCTTTGGTTTCCGTCACGGCGATATTGCAGAATTGACTTCCCGTGCAGGCCATGGTGTTCAATTCAAATTCATCCGCATGAACACTTAAACCGAGAGCAGCCGCGTCGGTGGCTGCCGCTCCGCGAAAGCCGTTGGGGATATTGATGACCGCAATGCCTTGCTCTTGCGTCGTGCGAAGTTGACCGTCTCCCCACTTCTTGCTGAGAAGCGAAAGGCCTTCCAGCTGCTTCCAGGTCATTCTCCCCAATGGAACGGAAAGCCCCATTGTCCAGAGTTTGGGATTGCTCTGCCGAATCCAGCCAACAAATTCTTCAGGAACCGCTGTCGGGATTGGCTCGCTGATCGACGGTTGCATTCGGAAAGGGAGTTTTTCTTCCAGCCAATCAATGACACCAGCGATGCCGATCTCTTCAATCAGAAATCGTAATCGGGCTTTGTTGCGTTTTTCTCGAGTTCCTTTATCGCGAAAGAGTTGAATAATGGCTTCGGTCAGCGGAACAACTTGATCAGGATATAAAAAGACTGGAAGGTGCCAGGCCAGTCGCGGGTTTTGTCCTTGAGTCCCTCCCAATAAGACCTGGAATCCGACTTCCCCTTCATCATCACGGGTCGCCATAAAACTCAAGTCTTGAGTCCAGTAATGTGCTGGATGATCTTCAGTTCCGCTGAAACAGATATTCAATTTTCGCGGCAAGTCGGAATAGTCACGACTGTCGATGTAAATTGCATCGACATCTTTGCATAGCTGTCGAGTGTCAATGATCTCTTCTGTAAGTAGTCCACTGAACGGATGCCCGAAGACATTGCGAATGTTGTCGTGCCCCGTCTGTTTCGAGTTCAAGCCGACTCGCTCTAAACGCTTTTTCACATCAGGAAGGTGTGAAATTTCCAAACCCTGAATCTGCAGGTTCGCACGAGTGGTGACATCGACAATCCCATGCCCATACTCGTATGCCATGAGTGCGATTTCTCGCGCCTGTGCAGCAGTGAGTTCGTTGGCGGTAACACGAATCCGGTTCATGTATCGACCCGGTTTGTCCCGTTTTCGATAAAAGAATCCGTGCCATTTCATCCGTTCGAGATCGGCAGACTCCACATCGCTCATTTTCGTTTGAGCGTCAGCGTAGCGTTCGACGTCGGACCAGACGTCAAGCGGGTGCTTGTCTGCTTTCCAGACTTCAATTGGATTAGCCATGAGCGCGACTTGTTTAGACTAGGTACGTGTCGGATTGATCCTGAAACCGGAGTTCCTTTCTCAATCACAGAGAAAGGAAATACTCCACAAGTTTCCGGAATGGTTCAAAAAGAAGACTGCCGAGCACCAAAGAGCCTGATGGTCATTGGTGAATTCTGAATTCAACTGCTTATGCGGGTTCCAGTCCCAAGGCTTCCTCTGCTTCTCTGCTCGCATCAAACTCTGTTGCAGGACTGAATGTCACCGCGAAGCTGAGGAACGAAGTCAATGTGACCAAAGCCCCCATGATGAACAGGGCGGTTGGCCAAGTGATTGCTTCCGACTTGAACAAAAAACCGGCCGCGACAGCTCCGGCGTTTCCTCCAGCTCCCACAATGCCTGCGACCGAGCCCAATGCACGTTTGTTGATGAACGGAACCACTGAAAAAGTTGCTCCTTCAGACATTTGGACAAATAAACTGAAGACCAACAGGGAGGGGATTGCCAGGACCAGAACATTCATTTGCGAGAACAGCATCAGAGCCAGGCCTTCGCAGAACAGGACAACGAACAGCCACTTCACGCGACCAGACAGGCCCCATTTCTCGCCGAACTTGTCGCCGAAGGCTCCGCCTAATGTGCGGGCAAAGAGATTCATTAATCCGAACAGGCTCGCAATCAAACCGACTGCTCCAATCGCTTTCGTAGAGTCCATTTCCTGAAAGTAGGCGAAGTAATCGATGAAGTAGAGTGCTGCAACATTGTTGATCGTCAACTCGATTCCAAAGCAGGCCCCATAAATCAAGAACAATGCCCATACTCGAAAATCTTTACAGGCCTCGAGAAACGTACCACTCACAGCTGCTTTTGATTCCATCTTGCCAGCAGCACGTAACTCTTTGAAGTTCCCATCCGGGGTGTCTTGTGTCAGGAAGAAGTAGGCAACTCCGGTCAATGCGCACACAGCACCAGCTACCATCATCGATGCTCTCCAGCCCAGTGATTCGCTGAAGCCAAAGAGAGTGACAAACATTCCAAAGATCAACGGCATGACAAGCTGAGTCACCCCGCCACCCATATTTCCCCATCCAGCGGAGGTCGCATTCGCTGTCCCTACACAGTTGGGGGCGAACATGATCGAAGTGTGATATTGAGTGATCACGAACGATGCTCCGATCACGCCGATCAGTACGCGAAAGATCAAGAAGCTGGTAAAGTTGTCCGCAAAACCAATCGCCATGACTGGAATCGAACCGACTATTAACAACCAAGTATAAGCGATGCGAGGACCGACTCGATCACACCACCAACCGACAAATAAACGTGCAAGGACAGTGATTGACACTGACCCGATAATGCACCAGCCGATCTGGTTTTTCGTAAGGTCCATCTCGGCGCGGACCACCTTCATCAGAGGTGCAATTCCGAACCAGGCAAAGAAGCAAAGAAAGAACGCGAACCACGACATATGGAACGCCCGCATTTGAGGAGACCAGATATCAAATAGCTGAATTTTTGTCGCTTTATTTGAACTTGTCATGGCACTGCTGAAACTTATTGAAAAAGAAGTACGCGTCCTGCCTCAAGACTTCGACTGATTCACCACACGAAAAAATCTTCACGGACGCCAGAAACACGAAGGTGATCCAGTCGCACGTCCATACGCGCAGAACGCGAGCGCAGTTGGTATCAACGATTTCTTTGAGGGGCTTCGATCGAGCGATTTAGAAATCAACATTTGGATTCAATTAACGCTCGATGATTCAGCTTCAGTGCAAAAGCAACAGCTGTGCCGGTTCTCTCGAAATTCACGAACCTCCCACTCTGTGACAGAGCGAGAACCGGGCGATTTCATGGATCATTTTTCGAATGAATGTTCCATCTCTGACTCGTGTCGCGCAACAATCTCACTCGATCGCTTTGGCGTTCGCCAATCTTATAGAAAGTGATTTTCATGTGGAAAATCGCTCATGCCCACGACACTTCATGCGTGCTTCTTTTCAGCTGAGTGCTTATTAAACGCGTACAACATAGTCACGCGATAGAGCAAACTGCACGAGCCATAAAAAGTAGATCCCCTCACTTAAACAATCTATAAAATTTGTCGTGTGAAATTGATCCACAAGATCACATCAGAACCTACCGGTTGATGATTCGAAGCACAAATGCCCGTTTTTTCAGCAGAGCATAAACTTTCACGCGCACTTGACTCTGATGAGACAAACTCTGAAGTGCCAAGTTTCGACGAGCAAGCGAAACTTTTCACGAATAAGTGAGGTTGCTGGTGCAGTTCGATCAAGAGGGGAGGGGAGAGCGGCGTCTGAAGAACGCGGACTTCACAGGTCACAAAATAGGACATCGACGAGGGATCGTGTCACAATTTTTGTTGAGACATTCCGCCATTCGCGAGAATGGTATCTGAATAATTGATTCCAGCTATAATCAGCGGAACCATGCCAATCCTTTTATGGAGTCGATAATGAACCTGAAACTGATTGCTGTTTTCTCGCTGCTGGTATTGTTGCCGGGCACTGCCTGCTTTGCTCAAAAACTCACAAAAGATATCCCGTACATTGAGAACGGTCATGAGCGTCACGTCCTCGATATCTACACGCCGGAAGCCTCTGCAAAATCTCCACTCCCTGTGATGTTCTGGATTCATGGAGGTGGCTGGCAGACCGGAGACAAGAGCAGAGTCGGGCTTAAACCGAAGGTATTGGTCGACCGCGGGTTCATCTTCGTCTCCACGAATCATCGTTTACTCCCGGAAGTGACAATGGATGAACTGATCCGTGATGTCGCCAAATCTCTGGCTTGGGTGCATGAGAACATCGCAAAGTACGGTGGCGACCCGAATCAAATTTACGTTGGAGGTCACTCATCCGGAGCTCAGCTGGCAGCTTTGATCTGCATTGACGATCGTTATCTTAAAGAGCAAGGAGTTTCTCTGAACGTACTGAAAGGATGTGTCCCCGTTGATGGAGATACTTACGACATTCCCAAAATCATCATGACCGCTGAATTTCGGCAGATGCTTTACGGTGGGAAGATGTTCACGTTTGGGCATCGTCAGAAATTTGGCAACGATCCAGAGAAACATGTCGACTTCTCAGCAGTGACACACGTTGCCAAAGGGAAAAGCATCCCTCCGTTTCTCATCTTATACTTCTCGGGGAATCCAGAAACCCGGGCCCAGGCGAACCGCTTGGGAGAAGTTCTTAAGGAATCCGATATCCCCGTTCAAATCTATGGTAAACGAGACTCTAACCACAGCGACTTGAACAATGATTTAGGGAAGCCAGACGACCCAGCGACGCAGGAATTTTTCAAGTTCCTGGACAGGCAAACGAAGAAGCCCTGATCATTCTGCATTTCGATACAACCTTGAACCTTTGCCAGTATCGTTCCCCCGGGTGGAACACTCCGAATGATACTGGCGGGGTGAAAGGTTTTGCAGGTGTCGAATAACGGACTCAAAAACATGGTCATTTCGGGACACCCGTTCAACTCTGATCGCCCGTTCTGAAATTCAAGAATATTTTTCAAGATCTGATTCCATCCAGATCGATCGACGATACAATATGCGATGTTGCAACTGGATCGTTGCAAACGCTCAAGGCGAGAGCAGTCACCCATGGAGACTTGCAGCAGCTAACAGTGTGTGACACTTGGGCTCGATCACAGGAGTCGCTTTTCAGGGAATGGAAGGATTCGATCATTCTTGAATGGCTCCCTGCCTCTCACCTTGTTGTTGGATAGCCTCAGCGCGAATGAACCAGTTCAGCTTTCGCATTTCTTCCCAACCCGATGACGCAACCTGTGGTCCGACTTGCCTGCAAGCCGTCTATCGACATTTTCGGGACAACATCTCTCTAGATGACGTGATCCAACAGACTGGCGGTCTGGAAGAGGGAGGCACGTTAGGAGTCTTTCTGGGCTGCCATGCCTTGCAGCGCGGCTATCGTGCCCGAATCTACACTTACAATCTCCAGGTCTTTGATCCCACTTGGTTCGACAAAAAGAAAGTCGATCTGAAGGAACGACTCTCCGCCCAGATCGAAGCTAAAGATTCACCCAAATTACAGGCTGCTTCCCGTTCCTACATCAACTTTCTAGATCTGGGTGGGGAAATTCGGATGGAGGTTTTAAGTGTTGAATTGATTCGCAGATATTTAAAACGCAACATCCCAATCCTTACCGGATTGAGTGCGACATTTCTGTACGGAGAAGCCCGGGAGATCCAACTTGCAGAACCGGTTAACGGGATCAGCAGTGTGATCGATGATATCCGAGGTTTCCCGGCAGGACACTTCGTTGTTCTCTGTGGTTACGACTCTAAACGGCGGACGGTCCTTGTCGCTGATCCGCTCGACCCAAATCCTATTGCCCGAGATCACCAGTACGCTGTTGACATTGATCGCGTCTTCTCAGCCATCATGCTGGGAATAGTGACTTACGATGCCAACTTGCTCGTTATCCGGCCAAACAATCATAAAAGTGAGTTCACGAATGCCGACACTGATCGTGAGTGACTCCACAAAAGACTGGGAGCTTGAAATTCCCGAGGTCGAAAAGGTGGAAGCTTGGCGCTATCTCACCGATCCCGAATTCGCTAATCGAAGGAATGTGCGTCTGTACAATTTATGCCGCTCGATGAAGTACCAGAGCACTGGCTACTACGTTTCTCTGTTAGCTGAAGCTCGGGGGCATAAACCACTTCCAGGAGTGATCGCGCTGCAAGATCTGAAGTCGCCTGCCATGCTCCGGTTTGTCGGAGACGAACTCGACGAGTTAATTCAAAAATCACTCGAGCCACTCCATTCCGACCAGTTTGAGTTAAGCGTTTATTTTGGCTGCAATATGGCGAAACGTTATGAGCGACTCGCCCGCCATCTGTTCAACATGGTTCCAATTCCATTACTGCGATTTCGTTTTGTGAAAAACAAGACCTGGCAGATACGGAGTGTCAAAGCGTTGGGAACGAATGACCTCACCGAAGGTCACCACGAGTTTGTGACCGAAGCTGCTTTGAAACATTTCACAAAATCTTTCAGGTCACGTCCTAAGACAAAGCGATTGCGGTTCGATCTGGCGATTCTGCACGATCCTAACGAAGGAGCCAATTCCCCCTCCAACGAAGGCGCGCTGAAGAAATTTGTCAAAGCTGCTGAGTCGGTCGGTCTGTCGGCAGATCTGATCACCAAAGACGATTCAGGCAGTTTACTGGAGTACGATGGGCTGTTCATTCGTCAAACAACTGCGGTCAACCATTTCACATATCGACTCGCCCGGCGAGCTGCCAGTGAGGGGCTGGTCGTGATAGATGATCCAGTTTCTATTGCGCGATGCACCAACAAAGTCTATCTCGCGGAGCTGATGACGTATCATAAAATTCCTACTCCCCAAACCTTGGTCGTTCACCGTGACAACATGCACGAAATTGGTCCCACGCTCGGGTTCCCGTGCGTCTTAAAGAAACCAGATAGTGCCTTCTCACAAGGGGTCGTCAAGGTAAAAAATCAGAAGGAGCTTGAAGAGCGACTGCAAGAATTCCTCACGGAGTCCGAGTTAATTGTTGCGCAACAATTTTTGCCGACGACTTTTGACTGGCGGATTGGCGTGCTCGATCAGCGTGCCATCTTTGCGTGTCAATACTATATGGCCCCTGGACACTGGCAAATCATCCAGCAGGAGAAAGATGGACGTGGTCGGTACGGGAAGTCGAAAACCATTCCCGTCGAACTGGCGCCCCGCAAGGCAGTGCAAATGGCAATCAAGGCTGCCAACTTGATTGGAGATGGTTTGTACGGTGTCGACGTGAAAGAATCGGACGGAAAGTTCACTTTGATCGAAGTGAACGACAACCCAAACATCGATTCCGGTTGTGAAGACGAAATCCTGCGAGACGAACTCTATCGCAAGATTATGGAGTCGTTCCTGAAACGGATTGAGCAAAAGAAATCCGCGATTCACTAAGCCATTTCACACGCCAAGTACCTTCCTCCCCAGCCGGTCACCCACTTTTAGGTTTCTGATTTTCACATGGTCAATTCAACTCCTTATCACCTCTTCGATGTTGTCGGAATTGAACTGGAGTACATGATTGTCGACGCCAGCACCCTCGACGTACGTCCAATCTCGCATCATCTGTTAAAGGATGCACAGAACGAACCAGTCTCCGAAATTGAGCATGGGCGCACAGCGTGGTCAAATGAGTTGACGCACCATGTCATCGAACTCAAAACGAACGGCCCACGAGCCAGTTTGGCTGGTCTGGCGGAAGATTTTCAGTTGCAAATCCAGGTCATCAACAAGCAACTCGCAACCGACGGAGCACGACTTCTGCCGACAGCCATGCACCCTTGGATGAACCCTGACCGCGAAATGCAGCTATGGCCGTACGATTACAGCCCAGTTTATGAGGCGTTCCACAAGGTCTTCGATTGTCGCGGACATGGCTGGGCTAATCTTCAAAGCATGCACATTAATCTTCCCTTCTGCGGAGATGAAGAATTTGCTCGCCTCCATGCTGCTATCCGCCTGGTGTTACCTATCCTTCCGGGACTCGCAGCCAGCTCTCCATGGATTGAAGGAAAGTTTTCAGGAGTCTTGGATAAGCGTCTGGATGTCTATGCGAACAATTCTCGTAAGATTCCTTCTGTTGCTGGAAGAGTGATTCCTGAAGCGGTCTTTTCGAGACAAGAGTACGATCAACAAATTTTTCAACCGATGTTCGCTGAGATTGCTCCATTCGATCCAGATGGATTTCTTCAGGATGAATTTCTCAATTCACGTGGTGCCATCGCCCGCTTTGAGCGGGGAGCGATTGAGATCCGTGTGATCGATGTACAGGAATGCCCGTTGGCCGATGTTGCCATTGCGGCGCTGACTATTGCCGTCGTGAAAAAGCTGGTTGCAGAAGACTGGTCTCCTCTACTCGCTCAGAAAAGAATGGATGTGGAAACGTTACGAAGCCTCTTTGATGCCACGATTCAAACCGCCGAGCAGACAGCCTTAAGTGATGCAGGTTATCTGGATCTGTTCGGGATTCAACTTCCATCAATCACAGTCGGGGAACTTTGGCGAACGCTGTTCGATCAAGTGAAAGAAGAGATTCGAACCGTCGCTCCCGAACTCATTTCTCCGATGGAATTCATCCTGAGCCACGGAAGTTTAGCCCGCAGAATGACTTCCATTTATGGTGAGAATTTAAGTCGGAATGAATTGCACGCGATCTATGAACTCCTGGCGAACTGTCTCGAAGGGGGACAATTGCTGGGAGCCAAAGAATGAGTCTCATACAGACTCCACCTTCCAGGCAGTTTCTGCTGACTTGCGAACATGGTGGCAACGAGATTCCATCACAGTATCAGCGACTCTTTCACGCAGCGGGTGAGGTTCTGCAAACTCATCAAGGCTGGGACATTGGTGCCTTGAATCTTTCACGAGAACTTCAACATGCTTTGCAGGCTCCTCTCATCTTCTCCACAACTAGCCGACTGCTGATCGACCTCAATCGCAGCCTGAGCAATCCAGAGTTGCTCTCGTCGTATTCAAGAGCTTTAAGCGAAGAAGAGCGAAACAGGCTCATCGCCAGCGAATACACACCCTTTCGCAATCAGGTGTTACAGCATATTCAAAGTCTTCCGGGGTCGGTGCAAATCGTCCATGTATCTGTCCACAGTTTCACGCCGGTGCTCAATGGAGTGATTCGCGACACCGATGTCGGCATTCTTTTTGATCCAAGCAGACCGGCCGAATCACAGCTAAGCCAGCAATGGTTGCAGGAAATTCAGAATGAACTTCCCGGTTTTCAGATTCAATTGAACCGACCGTACCTGGGAACGGACGACGGCTTCACGACCACTCTGAGGACTCGATTTCCAGAAATGCGTTACGTTGGCATCGAACTGGAAGTGAATCAGAAGTATTTAGTAAACCCAGATTTCGCCAACACGATTGCTAAACATCTTGTCCAGTCGACACGCAGGCTTCTGAACTTCCCCAGAGAAAAACAGTGACAGCGAATCCAGACGAAATGCCTGCTGTAAATGGCTTGGTTCAGCAAAGAAACAGATTGAGCGGACTTCTTAGAGCAGTTTGCTCTATCGTGTGCTCGTGAAGAACGCATTTCGCTAGAACCAGTCCGAAAACCTCTGGAATAGATGCTTTCCTCAACGTTTGAGAGAGCAATTTCAAGTTTCAGGATCAGTTCTAGTAAAAATACTGTTCACCACGAGGCAGAACCTGCAAGCCAATTCGAAAGGTGCTCTAGCTCACGACGACATGCTTAATGGGCAATCCTCTGTGAGCCAGAGTCCAGGCGACGCTTTGAAAAACGACTTTAAAGCTTGTGATGGATCCCCAGCGTTTTTCCGCCGCCGACTCGATAATGCATGTCGACAAACCGGTTGCGTTTTTCCCTGAGCGTCGTGTGTTCGTCCAGTTTGGGCGAAGGAGTTTGTAACAACTGCTGCATGTAAATGGGTGATGCAAATCCTGTTTGCAAGCCGACTGAGAGGAATCGGTTGATATCGTAGGAACCTTCCGTCCACATGGCGTCTTTACCGACAACGCCACCCTGATGCCAGCGTGTCGCCACAGAGACTGATTCCTCGGACAGGTTATCAATCGCATGCCACCACCATGGAGGGTTAAGCAGCACGTCACCTTTTTCCAGTACGACGCTGTAAACCGGGCAGTGCTCGAAAAGCGGATAGGCCTCTTTGTTGTATCGATCAGGAAAAGAACAGTGAGACATACTTGCAAGTTGCCCCATACTCATTACCGGATACAGCAGCAGACTGTGAGTCGGGTCCACGAAATACCATCGCTTACGTCCCTCCAGCATGTAAAACCAGTTCCAGACCGCTGCGCAGTGAAAAGGTGTCCCTGTTCCTTTTCTGCCGATAAATAGCTGACTGTAAGCAGGCTGCATCCCGTCTGACAGAGCGGCAAGACGATCGAACTCCAACCCTTCCAGGAGATGTGGATGTCTCTGAAACAGAAATTCACTGTTGTGACAGTAAACATTTGGGTCCCGAACCTGAGACAGCTTTCCCTCGAATCCGTCCTTTTCCTTGGTCGTCAACAGCACCTGTTCTTCACCGTACTTGGCCAAGATCGATTCAAAACTCCATTTCTCTAATTCTTTCTCATCATTCAGGAAAGAACGCAACACCACTGGAAATGGGCGTTGAATGTAGTTTTTCACGAACTCATCGGGATCATCCACCGACTGGAATTCGGGGACTGGCAAAGGTAAAGGCTTGGGGTGTCCGCGATACGATCGAAGTGCCTGACGTTCAAGCGGCCAGAAGAAAAGATGTGTTGCGTGGTACAAACCTGAGAGATAATAAAACGGAAACAACAACCAATGCTGCTGGAAAAATGCAGCAAATGCCCACAGGATTTTGATCAGCAGGTAGTTCACAGACCCTAGCCGGAGTCCATTGTGGGTGGCGACATCGGTCCTTTCGTGCTGGGCCGATATGTCTCGATAGATAAACGGTTTCAGGTAGAAGAATGTTAAAAAAAGATGTTTGAGTCGAACGCGCACATGTAGAATGGTCGCTTTCAACGGGCTGCGTGATTCCATGCCGTAGTTTTCATGCTCTTTAAAATGCACTCGGTCAGTAGCGTTTGCTCGAACGGATCAATGTTCGAAAATCGACCGAATTTCTAAGATGGACTGGTTCCGACCGGATCGACAGTCAGTTGAATCGATGATACGCGGAACGCGCCTCTCGTTACAACGCCAGTACGACTGTAGAACCGCCCAATCGAGAAACTGCTATGCGTCTTTAAACACTTGATTACTTCAAAGAAGTAGAAGTTCAGTAAGAAGGCGTGAGCATTCAACAGCGAAGTTGTGGAACAAGCCACATGAACTTCGACAATGACTTCGTGTCCAACTCAAGTGCCATGCTGAGTTTATCATCATGAGGTAGGGACACCTCCTCTCTGCCCAGGCTGGCATGATCCGAGTGGCGACTCATTTTAAGTTCACGACGAGTTGATCACGCACATCAACATCGGCATTTTAGAACTGACCCTGAAACTTGAACTTGCTCTCTCGAACGTTGAGAAAAGCGGCTATTCCAGAGGTTTTCGGACTGGCTCTAAAAATGACATCTCAAAATTTATTCAAAGCATGAGAATCAAAATTCGCTCGCTGCCACTCATCACGACATCAAGCCCGGCAGTATCTGGCTGTAAGAAGCTCAATCTCGATCAGATTTTCTGACGGACTCTTTGACCGAAGACAACTCCTTGTTGGCTGTTGCGACGGTCATTACAATTCTGAAATGAATCTGAAACGAAGAGGTACAATAATGTTGCACCTCTTTTAGCTGAGACTTGAGACTCCAACTTCATCCCAAGAGTAAGTCTATGATAGTACTCCTTCGTCTCTGCGTACTGCTATTTGCAACTGCGCCCGCTTTCGTCTCTGCACAACAGCCGATTACTCTTAACGATGTTGAAGTCGGCTTGCCTGAGATCTCTGTCGACGAACCTTTCGCAGCTGAGTTTTCTACAAAGAAGGCAGCGGAGTATCTTGATCGTTCCGCTCTGAACTGGCTGAAGACGAAGAAGTGCGCCACTTGCCACACCAACTTATTTTACATGGCAGCACGTCCAGCATTAACAAAAATTCAGCCTGATTCCGGAGAAGTTCGAAGCTTCTACGAGGATTACCGAAAAGTTCGGTGGGCAAAAAAAGCCCCTAACGAGTCACAAGGGTTCTGGCCAATTGTTGTCGGGACTGGGCTGACTCTGAACGATGTTCAAACAACCGGAAAACTCAGCGATGTCTCTCGCGATGTCCTCGACATCATGTGGACAGTTCAAAGAGAAGATGGTGGCTGGAGATGGCCTCATTGCAATTACGCACCAATAGAAATCGACGATCACTACGGCGTCACTCTCGCCGCGCTCACTGTCGGAATTGCGCCTGACGGTTATGCAGAAACTCCGCAGGCTCGCGCGGGCCTCGATAAACTTCGCGTATATTTCAAAAACAATCCACCGAAATCGTTACACCATCGCGCGATGCTTGCGTGGTGTTCGGTGAGAGTCGACGGCATCGCTACCGAAGAGCAACGTCAGGAAACGCTGTCGGAACTGCTCGCCTTACAACTTGACGACGGTGGCTGGTCGACCGCCGGTTTTCTCACTGACTGGAAGGGGCTTGTCCCCGAGGGTGACAACTCTCTTCACACCGAGACAAGTGATGGATATGGAACTGGGTTTGTCATCGTCGTCGCACGCGAACTTGGCGTCGCTTCGGATGATCCAAGACTGCAACGCGGAATTAAATGGATTCACAAGAATCAGCGAGAGAGTGGCAAGTGGTTCACCCGTTCGCCAGTTCACGATTGCGGAAACCTGATTTCGAATGTCGGAAGTGCCTACGTCATCCTCGCACTTCAGGCTTGTGGTGAGCTAGAAGGTTGGCCGTTTGCCTCAATCAAACCTGCAAACAGCACAACCAACAAACAGCGATGAACTCGAATGTTAACTTAAATGAGAGCGACCATGAATCAAGAACAAAACGTGAATCGTCGTCATTTTCTCGGTGCAACAGCAGCAGTCACAATCGGTGGCTTGATGAGCCCTGGCATCGCGCAGTTGCAAGCCGCTAAGAATAGCAAGTCCGGTGAGAACGAACACTTTTGGTATCGCCTCGCACCGGAAGGGCCTTACATCGATTCGCAACGTGATAACAAAGCGTTCGGTTTCAGTGACGGGAAAATCTTCCTGTCAGAAGATAACGGCGAGACGTGGTCTCATAGCGCTGAGTTTTCCGACGCAGAGAACATCGGCTTCAGTTGCATTCTGAAAAACGGAAACATTCTCTTCGCCACGCGGCAAAAGATCTTTCTAAGCACTGACAATCTCAAGACACACAAAGAGATCATCGTCACCAAAGATGGTCAGGATTACCTGCCACACACGCCGAAAAACCCGGATCAGCCAGGCTGGTATTTTCATCCCCTCGACGGAGTGCACACCTGGGAGATCGAAGGCAAGGAAGTGCTCGTTTGGGGAAATTACTGCAACGTGCTAGGCGGGGCCGTACCAGTCAATATTTACTACTCGACTGACAGTGGGCAGACAATCAAAATTGCATATTCCTTCGGTCGAAATCCAAAGTTTCAAGAAAAGGGAATTGATCCCAGTTTGTACTTGGGCAATCCTGAGAACTCTGTCATTTGCCGACACATTCACTCGGTCGTATTTAATCCAGCGGAACAAGCCTTTTACGCCTGCACCGGTGACATCAATCGTGGATTTGGGGAAGAGTGCCACTGGATGCGCGGCACTTACGATATGAAAGCTGATGAATGGGACTGGCAAATTTTGGTCTCGGTCAACTCGAACTCGCGTTATAAATCGGGAGGCATCAGCTTTGTCGATGGGCAACTGTACTGGGCTGCGGATGCGAATGGCCCGAAGGAACCCAACGAAAAGCATGACCGAGGTATTTTTCGCTGCAATCCGGAAGACTTTGCAGATCCCAAGAAGCACACGCTTCTGTTCGATGCTGAATTTGAAATGGCCAACATGATCATTGAAGACAATGTGATCCTGGCTGGTCATTGCGCCCCAGCTTCGACTTTCAAAACTGGAATCGCCATTTCGCCAGACTTAGGCAAAACCTGGAAAGAGTACGACTTAGTAGAATTCGGCCCACGCTCTCCTGTCCGCTTCCATCCGAAAAACAGCGACGGCTGGTTCCGGGTGGATCTACGAAAAGGATGGATCGAAAGAGCCGAAGTTTTGTTCATAAAACCGAAATCGTAATAAACCCCAACAGCCTGACAGGCCGCTTCTGCGATTTATGATTTTCGATTTTTCTCTTCGCAGAGCGGTCAATCTTGCAATCAGTTTCAACAACTTGCAAGAGAGGATTCTTAATCAAGTCCAGCTTTGGTCTTTACGACCTGCCTCGTGGCGAGTCGTCCACGGAGTCATGAAATTGACCTCTACAGGCACGACAAGCATTGAAAATATTTTAAGCAACTTCGATGATCGCCTTGATGACTCCAGATTCGGGATGGGTGAAGGTTTCAAATTCTTCGATCACCGTATCAAACGATGTTCGATGAGTGACCCATGGCTCCGTGTTGATTGTGCCATCTTCGATGAGGCTGATGATTCTTGAAAAGTCGTTCGGCAGGGCGTTTCGTGAACCTTTTATTGTCATCTCTGGTTTGTGCAGGATCGGATGAGGGAACGAAACCTCAGCCGTTGTAATTCCAACATAGACCAGTGAACCGGTATGGGCGACGTACTTGAGGGCGTTTGACATCGAAGCGTTGTGCCCGGTCGCGTCAGTGACGACAGCGTACCGGTCACCGTTGGTGATATCGAGCATCTGTTCGAGTTCGCTGCCATCTCCTTTGAATTGAACAGTGTGTGGAACACCATAGGTCTCACGGCAGAATTCGAGTCGCGATTCGACCATGTCCATCACTGTGATCGTCGCTCCGGTGAGGCGTGTGAATTCGAGAGTCGCCAGTCCGATTGGACCTGCGCCGATGATGAGAACGTGGTCCCCTTTTTGCGGCGCTCCCCGATCACAGGCATGGCAGCCAATTCCGAGAGTTTCAACCAATGCCAGTTGTTCGTACGTCAACTTGGAAGATGAGTGTAATTTGTCCGCTCGAATCAGAAATTTCTCACAAAGTCCACCATCGACCATCACGCCGATGACATTCAGCTTCTCGCAACAGTTTCCGTTTCCTTTGCGACAAGGGTAGCACTCGCCGCAGTTCATATAGGGCTCAACGCTGCAACGATCACCCACATTGACGTTTGTAACATCGTCGCCGACTTCGAGAACTTCCACGCCAAGTTCATGCCCGGGAATTCTCGGGTAGCTGAAAAAAGGCATCTTGCCGAGGTAGCCACCGTAGTCAGTACCGCAAATCCCCATGCGATGCGTCCGCACAAGAGCCTGCCCAGAACCTGGAGACGTGGGCTCATCTATCTCTACATGCTGAAAGTTTTTGGGTTCTTCGAGTCGAATGGCCTTCATTGTAATCTGACTTTCATTTTTTTCGGTGAGGGATTTATGCTTCGACGGTCGGTGTGTCGTTGTTTTCGGGACGGCCTTCGAGGTAGAACCAGTTATGGATAGGTTGAAGAATTTCCTGAACCTCAGCCAATAAGGTTTCGTCGAGAGGGATTTCTGCCCAGTCAACCCATTGCGACACACGCTGGGGATTGGCAGATCCGGTGACACACGTTGTGAAGTCGGGATTCGCGATCGAGAATTGCAACGCAAGTTGAGCGAGGTCGACTCCTCGGCTCGCACAATGGTCTGCGGCAGCTTTTGCAATTTCACGAACTTTTGGAGTCGCCTTGTGCCATTCCGGAAGTGGAGCGCTGGTTAAAAGTCGAGCACAGAACGGAGCAGCGTTCATGATCCCGACTCCTTTTTCCTGGCAGATTGGCACAAGTTCGAGTGCCATGTCGTTTTGCAACGTGTAGTGGTTGTAAGTCAGTATCGCATCGATGTCTGCGTTCTCCAGAATGTATTTGAACATCTTCATCGGGTATCCACTGACACCAATGTAGCGGACTTTCCCTTTCTCAACCTGCTTGCGCAGAGCAGGCAGAGTCTCTTCGACAATCTGCGACATCTCGACAAACTCAAGGTCGTGGCACAGAACGAGATCAAGATGATCGACCTTCATTCGCTCCAGAGAGATATCGACACTTTCCTCAACACGCCGAGCACTAAAGTCAAAGTGCTGACCAGCGTATCGACCGAGCTTTGTCCCAAGATAGTATTGATCGCGGGGAATTTCAGGCAAAACTCGACCGAGCAACATCTCACTCATTCCACGTCCGTAAAATGGGGAGGTGTCAATAAAATTCATTCCACGATCAATTGCAACGTGGACACTTCGGAGAGCTTCATTGAGATCCACACTGCGAAATTCCTGGCCTAACGACGAAGCTCCAAACGAGAGCGTCGTCAGCTCCATGTCAGTCTTTCCAAGAGAGCGTTTCTGCATAATTTCTCTTTCTCGATCTTTCGTTGGCTGGGATCAGTGACCGCATGTCGAGCGACCTGACTCGTTTTCTCGCAGCATCTCAACTGGCCTCATTCTGACAAACTGTCACCAAATTTAAATAGCAGGACTCAATCGCTGCATGTGAATACCTCAAGTTTCGCAGACTTTGAAGAGGGATTATTTAGAACTGATCCTGAAACTTGAAATTGCACTCTCAAACATTGAGGAAAGCGGCTATTCCAGAAGTTTTCGGACTGGTCTAATGATCAGTGGGGCGCAATTAAGGTCTTTATTCATTAATCCCGGTCCCATTTGAGGAGGTCAGTAAAGTTCCGTTGACCTCAATGCTGGTTCCATGCGAGAATCAGCAGGAATTCGCTCATCAATCGATATAATGAGCGATCTACCCACTGTTTGAGAGATTAAGTCAGGCTTTCCGATCCATCCAAGAACCACCATGAAGGGACTCACGGTGAACATGAAAAAACTCCGATGGCTCTTGGAGTATGTCGTTTTCCGGGTGCTGACCTGCTTAATTGGCATTGTTTCAGTCAAACAGTCGGTTCAGTTTGCAAAATTTCTTGGCTGGAGTTTCGTCCATCTCTTGCCTCGAAAATGGACACGCTACGAGGTTGCAGCAAGCAACTTGAAAACCGCGTTTCCAGATTTCAGCGAACGTGATGTGGAAGTAACCATTGAGAAGATGTGGGTCCATCTCTTCCGACTGGTCGCTGAGACGGTTCAATTTCCGCGAAAGTTGCATCTCGAAAACTACCGCGAGATCATGTCGTTTCGAAACAGGGGGGAAGCTGCCCAGGCACTCAACTCTGGTCGTCCTGTTTTTATGCTGAGCGGACATTTCGGAAACTGGGAGGCCACCACCGCGACGTTTGGAACCTTTGGATTTCCAATGGGGATCGTAGCTCGCAAACTTGACAACCCCTATTTACATCGCTGGTTTGTCAGAACGCGTGAAGTGACCGGCCATCGACTCTTACTGAAATCTGGCGGGTGGGATGGGATCACAGATCTTCTCAGTGCACGAGGGAATCTCGGCCTGCTGTGCGATCAAGATGCAGGGCGTCGTGGAGTCTTTGTCGACTTCTTTGGAAAACCTGCCTCAACATTTCGATCTATCGCGCTCATGGCTATCGAGAACGATGCCATTGTGTTGCTTGGGTACGGAGTCCGTCAACCTGACAACTTCGATGAATGCCGCTGGGTCCGATACGAAGTCGGGTGTGAGATCGTCATCGACACGAAAACGATCCAGTCTGACGACGAAGTCCGATCAATCACCGAGCAATACTCGCAAGCTCTCGAAGCTGCAGTGAGGCGTTACCCTGAACAGTACTTTTGGGTCCATCGACGCTGGAAGTCAATCCCCAGAAAGAAGAAGAGAAACAAAGAAAAGGCTGCATAAAAAAAACGCTGCATACAGTTTTGCATGCAGCGTTTTTAGATTTTCGCGGCTTCACTGGCTGATCACCACGAGGCTGAGCATATCAAGGCACCATTTCAGTAGACTTGCTCTACAGCTCAAGTAGCATTCCGAAAACTCTAGAAGCTACCGCCGAATCCGCCACCGAAGTTGTTCGTGTTCATTCCGTTATTGCCAGTCCCGTTGGTGTTGTTATTGCCTCCAAAACCAACGTGTTGGTAATACATCATCTCTGCTCGTCTCCCGGTGTAGCCTGGTCCATAAGGAGTTGCGACAACCGTACGTTGCTGGGCATCTTCGTTGCCGAAGTCTGTCAGAATCGTGGCGACGATATTTCTTCTCAAAGCATCGAGTTCTGGATTTGAATTGTTTTCAGAACGCTCAATGATGACAGGGAACGGAGTGCTGCGATATCGAGCTGCGACTTCAACAATTTTGTCTTTTGCATCCGGCGTCAAGTGCGCCGTTTGACCAACGAAATCGTGTCGATGGAAGATGAAATCTGCAGCTTCGGCATTCGTCTGCATGACTTGATCATGTGCACGAAGGGTACTTCCCAATGGAAGTGTTTCTGGGACGGCATTCGGTTTTCTCCACATCCATCCACAGAGTGCAAAAGAGCACTTCTCGCAAATTTGACAGCAGTCTCCACATCCGACTTTGCCGCAGCCAACCCCGCCACACCCTTTGATTTTCCCACAGCCGGCGGTCGCTGGTCCACATCCTGCAGGATCACAACTTGAAACACCGCAGGTGTTCGAATGGGCACAGCTTGAGGCGCACATCAATAAGATGAGAAGACTTGCCAGTTGTCCCTGACGCTTCCGTGATGACATTCTTGTGCTCTCCATGACAAATCACTCCTTGTAATGCAGTGATTTACTTCGGCGTTCACTCATCAATTCGTTGAATAAGTGATGCCCCGAGGGAAGGAATAGATCGACGACTGGTTGGTTTTACCGATCGACTCAATCCGTTCCGAAAATTATGCAACAATCCAACGATTCAGGTTCACGAAACCCTATCGATTTCGTTGCACTCTAGGATCGAGTCGATAACCGGAAGTCTGTTGAACTCCATGCGGTGCTACTGGCTGACCAACTGATGGAGCTGGTCTCATTCCGTTTTGGGTCGTTCCATATGGCTGTGGCGGCGGTGGAAGCGGTTGAGCCGGTGGAACATACGCAGGTCGCTGTGAAGGCTGATCCGATTGCTGGTATTGCTGCTGACTTGGCGGATACTGTTGTGGTGGGACCTGCTGCTGTGGCTGGTCGTACTGTTGTTGCGGTTGTTGCTGATAGTTTTGCCCTGCGGGGTCGCCTGGCACTGGAGCATAGCCATTCGCGGGTGCAATCTGCCCATCTGCTGGTGGCGGATTAAAGAAGTTGTAACCCACATCTTGACCGTAACCCTGGCCGTTTCCATAAGGCAGGAGTTGGTAGTACCCCATATCCGGGTTACCTTCGATGCGATTATATTTGTAGAAATCGTGATCGTCCGGGTGTGTCACATAGAACCCAGGCAACGGAGGAGTTTGATCTGCATCCATTGGCCGGACAAGTTCTGGCGTGACAATAATCAGGATTTCCGTTTCATCTTCAGTTGCCTGCTTGGCATTGAAGAGATAGTTCCCGATATGTGGGATCTCACCCAGAAACGGAATTCTCGTAACCTCAGCTGTCTCTCTTCGCGAGAAGACACCACCAAGGACGATTGTTTGACCTTCGCGAAGTTCGACTTGAGTTTGCACGCGTCGAACGTTCAGCCCGGGAATCCCGCCCACAGTGTTCGCTGAGGAGACGGAACTCAACTCAGGCACAATTGTTAATCGAATCAGATCGTTATCAACAACGGTTGGAGTCGTGATAATCGAAGTACCAAACCCACGGAAGCTTGTCTGCTGACCTTGAGCTCCACCGATTCCGACAATTGTCGGGACTGCGAATTCACCTCCCGAGAGGAACGCAGCTGGTTGTCCACTTAAAGTAATAAGACGAGCGTCTTCGACTACGCGAGCGCTTCCATTTGAAGCCAAGGCATCAATCATGATATTGATATCCCCACCTTCAAACACGCCAGTCAGAGTGGCGGCCCCTCCGGTCAACGTCTGGCTGATCGATTGTGCTCCATTATCAAAGACAACACTCCAGTCCATACCTAGTCGTCGTAGTTGCGAACGGCTCAACTCTGCAATCCGTACGCGGACTTTAATTTGAAATTCCCCAGGCACTTGCAATTCATCCACAATATAGGATGAGAAAAAGTCATTGACCGTGTTGTTATTGAAACCGTTATTGAAGTTATTCTGTCCGGCACCGAGACCGAAATCGTTCCCCAGCCCAAGCAGATTATCTGACTGCGCGACAACCTCTCCACGGACGACATTCATGATCTTGGCAGCTTCGGCAGCATCTCGTGCTTGCCCCCTCACGATGATCTTTCTTGACATCGGAATCAGATAGACTTTGCTGTTCGGGTACAACAGCTGCAGCTTTCGCTCAATTCGTCCGAACTCAATTCGCCGTTGATCATCAAGATCCGGATCGCGGATTGTCGTAACCACATACATGAGCGGTTCGGTCACTTCCCGACCTTCCTCTTCGAACCATAACCACAAATCAGTGGTCCCCAAGCCTGTCCCGAGAATCGAAAACTCATTCTCGCTGAACTGGATGATGTCGATAATATCTGGATTCGAAAACGCAAATCGCGTCACCCTCTTATCTGTAATCACGAGTTGTGATCGATTGTTGATCACATCTAATTTGCGTTCAGAACGAGGCATGGAACGGATTCGTGGATCGAGTGCTCTTCGGGCATCGTAAGTTGCCTGCACCTGTTGAATCGTCGGAGAGTACTGCTGAGCTCCCGGCTGAACCTGCTGAGCAGGCAGGGGGGGCATCTGCGATTCTGGATGCTGCGCCTGCGCAGGCCCTCCCAGAAGAGTTGCACCAACAATCACCGCAGAACATTTCTTGCGCAGCTTTACCCGAGAGACAAATTTCTGCACTCGATTCCAGACAGTTGGTGATACTTCTACGGTCGACATCCGGTGTCGCTCCCTATCATTCTCAGCCAACATCCCGTCGGCTGCACGGCTCGGAAATTCCGAACAGTATGATTGCCTTGTAAATACGCCTGTTCGAGTTGTTTCAATCGCGATGGATCTCTGCAAAATTGTCTCAATGCGATGAACTCCACGTTCTTAATCGTCATGTGTCAGGCACAACTCCAATCCGTTACCGCCGCAACAATCATCACCTCGCAGACAAACAGACGGATTCCCTAATATCGAAAACCCCCACCCATTTTGCCTAACCGGAAAATGAGTCAGGAGGCGGGGCGGAGAGAATGGGTTTTGCCTGAAAGGGAAAAAACCGCTCAAGTTGAGGGCAGGGAGGCTCTGCCGTTTGACTGTTCGATGAGGATTTCGAAGAATGAGATTCGTCAATGAGATCGCGTTAACCCACGAGGCAGGTCGTCAAGACGATTTTCGATCGCTGATTTAAAGAAGAGCGAACAGCAAGGACCGATTTCAAAGAGACGTTTTACAAGGGGTGGGGAAGTTTATTCGATTTCCCAACCGACACTCTTGAGGTGCTCAATACTGGCGAGCACACGTTCATGCGTTTGCTCCAGTGTCAGTTCTGGCTCTCCCTCAATGCCTTCAAGCTCGAGGCTGCAGGGGCCAGTAAAATCGATTCCCTTGAGAAAATGGAGAACTTCAGCGAAGTCGACATGACCAGCGGTTCCCAAGGCAGGGAAGTGCCAGTCCTTGAATTTCCCGTTCGTGTCTTTCAAGTGAACATGTGCAATATAAGGGGCGACTTTGTTCATCTCTTCCAGTAACTCAACATCTTCGTTGTAATAGAAGATATTGCCGGTGTCGAAGTTGAGCCGAATGTTTGGATGATTGACTCGTTCAACGAGTTCCAGCATTCCATCTGCATTCTGACAGGTTCCTGGATGCGTTTCGCAACAGTACACGATCCCCAACTTCTGAGCGTAGTCGCCGATTTGACGCATGTGGTCAATAAGCAACGGCCATTGGTCGTCATCCGCCAGCTCCCCGCCTCCAGCGACGACGTACTCGGCCCCGAACTGATTGGCGATCGTGAGCTTTGTCAGAGTTCTCTTGAGAACCTCTTCTTCAAGGGGATTTCCACTGGTGATGTTGCAAGTACAGACCTTGAGACCAGCTTCCGCGATGCGTTCCTTTAAAGCAAAAATGGACTGCGGAGTTGAGCCATTCGTAACGACGGGCTCTTCCTTGAAAAAAGAGGGCATCCCGTGATTCTTGATCGGCAGTTCCAACCAGTGAATTCCGGCGGAAGCAAGTAAATCGATCGCAGCGTTAGGACCAAAGCGACCATACGTATTCGGGAAGCATGCGATTTTCATCAGGAACAATCACTTTTGAAACAGATATTCAAACTGATCCGGCACTTTTACTTTTGAACTCTCAGAGATTGAGAAGATTTTTCACGACAAAAGTTGCCGGAGAGATTCCAGGTTCAGGAACTATGCTTGATCATCGCTCACGGGGAGGCAAAGCCAAGGGGGTTGAACACAGTCCAGCGAGTCGAGTTCGACCGCAGCGGCTCGAAGTTGACCTTCTGTTGCCTCGTGAGTCATGAATACCAAGGGGACAATGGGAGGTTCTCCAGCTTTGGGGCTTTCGATCTGTGCCTCTTTCTGCATCACCGAAGAGAGACTGATCCCGTTGCGACCGAGGACATCGGCAATATCTGCAATTACGTGTGGACGGTCTTCCACATGGAAACGGAAGTAGTAGCGGCGTTCAATATCTTCCGACTTCTGAAGTTGAAACTTTTCTTCGGTCTGCCAGAGATTCAGATGCGGAAAAGTGATCGCTGCTCGCCCGACAGCAACATCAATGATGTCTGCAACCACAGCGGAGGCGGTCGCCATTTGCCCCGCTCCCATCGCAGAGAACCAGGCTTTGCCAACCGCATCGCCGGTAATCTCAATCATATTGTACGGCCCGTCGACCTGAGCCAAAGGGCGTTCCTTTCGAATGAGCGTCGGTTGCGTATGCAGTTCAAGATGCCCATTTACGAGTTTTGCAGTCGCCAGAAGTTTCACGGCATAGCCAAGCTCATCAGTGAAGTGCAAATCTTCGAGTTCAAGTTCATCAATTCCCTGAACCGGGAATTGATCGGGACTAATCCGCTCACCAAACGCAAGCTGAGTGAGGATTCCTAACTTTTGAGCTGCATCGGTCCCCTTGACGTCCATCGACGGGTCCGCCTCAGCGTAGCCGCACTCTTGAGCTTCTTGAACCGCATCGTCATAGGATGCGTCGTTATGCAGCATTTGCGTCAGAATGAAGTTGCTGGTTCCATTCAAGATTGCTGCCAGGGATGTGATTTGATTACCAGTCATCGACTGGCTCATGGCAGCAATGATGGGGCAACCGCCTGCAACAGCCGCTTCGAACGCGATACATCTGCCGGTCTCTCTTGCGAGAGCGAAGAGTGTGTCCCCATGCTCACAAAGCAACGCCTTGTTCGCAGTCACGACATCTTTCCCGTGATTCAAGGCTGCTTCGACGAGCTCTTTCGCAGGTGAAATCCCTCCTATGAGCTCAATAACGACATCGACATCAGCAGCAGTTGCGACCGACATGGCATCGGTGGTCAAAATGCCTGATGGGATCTCGACATCACGTGATTTACTGAGATCTCGGACGGCGACTCGAGTAATCTCGACATCCCGACCGGCTCGCTCCCGGGTTCTGTCACGATGACGCAGAAGAATTTGGGCAACGCCACTGGCAACAGTTCCCAGTCCAATCAATCCGACTCGAAGTGGTTTCGACATTTCTGTGAGTGAAATTCTGTTCAAGGAACCGATCCAAAACCTCTATGATGAGGAATCCCCTCAGTGTTTGGGAACCAAATTCAGATTTTCGGATCTGTTCTCAATGTGGGCAGGTTTCGACCCCGCCATGATGTTTGACTTCCGCGTCCACCAGATTAGCGGGATTTCTTCGCTCACGGGAGGCATGCAGGAGGCTCTGTTGTCTCAAATCGTAAAATGGGACTGAATTCTCCGTTACGACGAAGGCGATTCTCCGGTTCAAGGAGACAGAACGGGGCGAACTTTGTCCAAGAACGTCAAATCTTGAAAGCTCTCCACACTGTTTGAAAGCTCAGATTCCGGTATTCGGCGCAGTATGCCCCTGTTTCAAACTGACCCCAAGCGTTGTTCCAACAACTGATCTTGATGTACGTTGTGTCGATTGCGAGATTCGTATGGTCTTCTATAATCCAATTGTGCCAAACTATGGAGAGTAGGACTGATGATTGATCGAGCGCGAAAACAAACTCCCAATTCGCTTCCAGAGAATAAGGTTCAAGCGACGATGCGAATCGGTGCAGTCAGCTATTTGAACAGTAAACCTTTAGTCGAAGATCTCGAAAATCTTTGTCCAGAGAGTGACTGTATGTTCGACGTTCCCAGTCGCTTGGCTGATGGATTGGCGTCCGGCGATCTTGATGTCGCCCTCATCCCTTCTGTCGAATCATTCCTGAATCCCGATTACGAAGTCGTTTCGGATGCGTGTGTTGCCACTCACGGACCTGTTATGTCAGTGAAGTTGTACTCACGGGTTCACCCGGGGGAGATTCGAACTCTGGCATTGGATGAAGGTTCACGTACCAGTGCGGCACTGACGCGCATTATGCTCGAAGAACGGTTTGGCGTTACGCCTGAACTTCAGAAACTTCCCCTGAAGAAAACCACGCGAGACACAAATGCCGACGCCGTTTTGCTGATTGGCGACCGTGCGATTTCGCCACCTAAAGAGTCTTTCCACACAGTCTGGGATTTGGGTGAAGAATGGGTCAACTGGACCGGTCTTCCATTTGTGTTCGCGATGTGGGTGACTCGACAGAATACAGAACTTGGCGAGATTCCTTCCAGGCTGGCTCAGTCACGCGATGCCGGATTGAACGCAATTGAGCGAATCGCGCAGGACGGAGCAGAGGCTCTGAACCTGGACTACGAGACCGCTCTGAATTACCTGACAAAAAATCTCTACTTCAAACTCGGAGATGCCGAGCGAGCAGGGCTAAAAATGTTCCAGGAATTAGCTGCCAACTTAGGCTTGGCAGATCCGACGCCGCTGAGCTTCAGAGATTTGCCTGAACTCGAAGAGGCCGAACTGATCTCGGCGTAGCTCTCTGCTACCGAAGGACAGATTTCCATCACACATCTACGTGATTGTCCTGAGAATTGACTCGCCAGAGCGGTGGCGTGCCTGAAGTAAGATCTGGCTCGGATGAAGAAAGATGCCCCCCTGATTCCCACTTATTGTGGAAAACACACCTTTCTCCAAGCCAACCCTAGAATCGGCAAAATCAGTAAAACTGATGAGGGATTTTTAAACTTCTCTTGACTTGCAGTGGAATTTGTTATCCAGAATGGCACAAATCTACTCAAACCGGCCTTTTTTGCGATCTCACTCAACCGACAAGCTGAAGAAATCCACTCGGTGGTAGCTCCAGAGCCGCTTTAAAGCAATTTGGTCTACCGTCTGCCCACGCAGGACGCGCTTCACATGGAAAATCGCCTTTCCTCACGAGGCAGAGCGTATAGACCTGTATTATTGGATTCGCTTTTGAGCAGTTTGCTCTACCGTTTGCCCGTGAAGAACGCATTTCTCTAGCAAAAATGCTGTTCGCTACGAGGCAGATCCTGCAAACCAATTCGAACGATGCTTTAGAAGAATTCGCTGAACGATTCTTTGACAGCTTTGATGCCTGCATTCAAAGTCCGAATGTCGTTCGTCGGGCTGATCATCTTACAGCCTAATTCGGCGAGCATGTGGGCGTGTTCAGGAGTCGTCGTGACTGCTCCGAAGGTTTTTCCGTGTTTCGCACAGGCTGCAGCCACTTTCTTAATCGCAGCAATGCAGCTTTCGTGCATGAAATCGCCGGTCACTCCCAGCGCTTGGCTAAGATCAGAAGGGCCGATGAACAACAGGTCCACGCCATCGATGGCTGCGATTTCGTCGCATTCTTCCAAGGCTTGCAGCGTTTCGATTTGGATTGCAACGAAAGAACGTTCGTTCGCCTGCTGACAAAACTCGGCAACCGGAATTGTTCCGAATTGCCCGTCGTGACATCCAGCGTTCAGTCCACGTTTTCCACGTGGGGCAAACTTCGCCCACTGAACAAATTCTTCTGCCTGTTCTGCTGACACGATTTGGGCAGCCATCACACCTTCAGCTCCCGATTCAATACATCGCGTCACCAAAGAGTAATCGTGAGGAGGAATGCGGACGAAACAATCAAGGTTGGAAGCACGAGCGTAGGCTGCTGCGACTTCGATATCCTGGGTCGAAAAACTCGCGTGCTCGGCATCAATCCAGAAACCATCAAATCCGCCCTGGATCGCAAACATTTCGATCATATTAGGTTGGTAGAGCCGACTAAGTGCAAACACATTGACACGCTCACCCGCAGCGAGTTTTTTCTTCAAAGACATCTCATTTTTCCTGTCACTGTTTCTTTGTGATTCAATCACTTGTCGCTGCAATGGGACGACAAGAGTTCATCAATATCGGTCGATATTCATGTCTGAGCTTGAACTTTAGAGAATTCCCGACGCTCTAGCCAGCAGGTCGTTTTGTTGGGCGGACAGGTGCGGGACAGCAATCTTTGGCACAGACATCCCAGTTTGCGGGAAATTTCCCGATCGCTTCTTTCTCGACGGACTTGTCCAATCGCTCAATGATCAGCTTACTGACACACCGCACGAATTTAGGATGATTGCCCGGAGAATCAGCCCGGACCAATGTGATATCCAATTCCTCACACTTTTGTGCTGCTTCCTCGTCGAGATCAAACAGAACTTCCATGTGATCAGAAAGAAAGCCGACCGGAGAGATGACCAGCGATTTGACGCCCTGGCTATCCAATTCATCGATATGATCAAGAATGTCCGGTTCGAGCCACGGGTCTTCTGGCCGCCCGCTGCGGCTTTGATAAACGAGTCGCCAACGTTTCGGTGGGAGATTCAGTTCCTCAGTGATCAGACGACAAGTCTCGGAAAGTTGCTGCACGTAGTCAGATGTGCTTGCCATCGATTCGGGAATACTGTGAGCAGTCAAAGCAAGACGAAACTCAGACTGCTGTGATTCCGGGAGTGAGTTGATGGCAGCTTGAATATGCTCAACATTCGCAGCAATGAAATCCGGGTGATTATAAAATGTCCGAATCTTGTCGACTTTCGGAGAATTTTCTCCGACGGCATCCTGTGCTGCCAGAATGTTTTCCCGATATTGACGACAACCGGAGTAAGAGCTGTAGGCGGAAACAACGAATGCGATCGCGTTTTGAATTCCGTCGTCCTTCATTTTCTGCATGGTGTCCGGCAAGAGCGGATTCCAGTTTCGGTTTCCCCAATAGATGGGAATTTCAACGCCGAGTTCTTTCAAATCTGCTTTCACAGCGGCCATTAATTCGCGTGTCTGCTGGTTGATGGGACTCATGCCATCGAAATGGTAGTAATGCTCAGCAACTTCGAGCATGCGTTCCCGAGGAACATTTCTCCCGCGTAGCACATTTTCAAGAAACGGAATCACATCGTCACGTCCTTCTGGTCCTCCAAAAGAAACAAACAGGACGGCGTCATAATTATATTTGCTCACAAAACCACTTTCGGTCATCGATGAATCTTCGTGAGATAGCCACGTGCAATCTCAAGGTATTATTGTCAAACTGCTCAAACCGTCCAATCGCTCCGCACAGAACCTTATAAAAACCACCGAAAATACGAATGTCCGCACTTTGGATTGGGAATTTTTCGTTTGAAAGTCAGCTGATCGAACGAAATCAAATATCCACAGCTGTTCAACGCATCGAGGCAGAACTTTCTCCATGCCTGACTGCAGCGACTTCTCCTGAAGATTTCATTCTCTGTCCGGAATTGATCCCGCCAGATTTTACTGACTATCTCCGAAGTTTTGGCATTATTCCTCCCAAATTTGTCGGTCCCGATCAACTCCCTGAGATTCTGAATACTGTCACACATCTTCAGCCTTGGGGATGGACACAAGAACTGGTCGATCAGTTTGACGGTGAACTTAAGATCAGATCGACTCACCCTTCATTTGACGCCGTGAAATTGGCAAATTCCAGAGTCTTTTCCTTTCAGCTCTCTCAGCTTCTGAACTGCTTGCTCGATGGAGAAAGTTCTCTTCAATCCGCTTCCTCTCTCGAGAGTTCACTGCAGAGACCGGAATTTGATAATGGTTTTGTTCTCAAAGAAAATTTTGGACAATCCGGACGTGGTCAAATCATTGGAGAGACCCGTAAATTGACCGAGAAACAGGCAGCCTGGGCTGCCAATCGCCTGGGAGACAACAGAGTCCTCTTTCTGGAACCGAAACTGAAATCGCTCGCGGAGTTTGGAATTCAGTGGGATCTCCCCGAAGAAGGACCGCCACAACTCTTTGGAGTCACACAGTTGAAAAGTTCTACACGTGGGCAGTTTATTGGTTCAACAGTGCGGATTGACGAACAACAATTCCCGGAGTTGGAATCGATCATCGATTCACAGAGGTTGGCATGTTTGCAGATCCAGCAAATAGGGTATTTCGGTCCGGTGGGGATTGATGCAATGATCTACGAGAAATCCGATGGTAATCGAGCCGCAAGACCGCTGCAGGACATCAACGCTCGCTGGACGATGGGACGACTTGCCATTCATTGGGCGAATGCCTGCTTCCCCAAAGAAAACAACGTGAGCTGGATTCATTCGAAAGCGGCACCGTCAACAGATGCGGTGAGAACCTCGCCGCTCACGCTGGGAGGGAAACCGGTCCAGCATCAAACATGGTGCCACTTATGAGCGAATCTGTCTCAGCTGCCTATATTCATGTCCCGTTCTGCATTCATCGATGCGGTTACTGCGATTTCACAGTCATTGCCAACCGCGATGACTTGTTGTCGGTCTACCTTGATTGTTTGGAACAGGAAATCAGCGAATCACTTGTTGAACCGCAACAGCTGACCACCCTCTTTATCGGTGGCGGAACTCCCAATTATCTCCCCCCCAAACACCTGCAACGCCTCTTGAAGATTCTTCAGCGATGGCTTCCTGTTCGTCGTGATGGCGAGTTTTCAATTGAATGTAACCCGGAAGATTTTTCGTCTGAGCGAATGGATGTAATCAAAGAGTTCAACGTCAATCGCGTCAGCTTGGGAGTGCAATCGTTTCAGGCTGAGCATCTGAAAACCCTCGAACGTGGACACACCCCGGAGACCGTTGCCGATGTCACTCAACGCTTGCGTGATCGAGGATTTCAAAATATTTCGTTCGATTTGATTTACGCCGTCCCGGGACAATCGCTGACAGATTGGGAGACGACGCTGGATCATGCGATTTCGCTCGCCCCTCAGCACATCTCGACCTATGGCCTCACTTACGAAAAAGGAACGGCATTCTGGACGCGGAGAATGAAGTCTCAGTTGGAGCAAACGGAAGACGAACTTGAGCGATCGATGTACGCTTCCGCGATGAGGGAGCTTTCAAAAGCGGGATATGATCAGTACGAACTCTCCAATCATGCTCTCTCCGGATTTCAATGTCGCCACAATCAAATCTACTGGAACGCGCTCCCTTACTACGGATTCGGACCGGGGGCAGCTTCGCTCATAAATGGCGAGCGCGTGACGAGATATCGTAGTGTCACCGGCTGGATTAAGAAGATCCAGAGTGGAGAGTCGCCCTGCTCGGACCGAGAGGTTCTTGGACCGGACTTAGCGCGACGCGAGGCTGTGATGCTGGGACTGAGGCAATTGAAAGGCATCCACTTAAGCAACTATGAAGAACGTTTCGATTGCTCGATCCGCGATCTCGCTCCCGAGGAATATGACAACTTCCTCGAACGCAGATTATTGGAAATCGACAACGAACATCTTCGCCTCACCTACGAAGGCCGTTTCCTGGCTGACACCGTTGTTGCAGAATTTCTGTAAGTCTCTGTGAGTCTCAAGCTGGATGAATCTTGTCCCGCGACAAGAACTTGCTGTTGCCTGAACGGGAAAATGTTCCCGTTCTACAGGTGGACGGCTTGGTTTCAACTGACGGTTTTGATTTGTCTGAGCAATGATCCACGATGCACTGAGTGTGCATCGTGGGATTCGTAGGTACCTGACCGTCAATCTTGGGCCATCAAACAATCGGGATTTGGGATATTCACCCGTTTGGCTGGATGATCACTTTCATCGCTCCAGGTTCGCCTTTGTAGAGTCGGGCGAAGTAATCCGGGCCTTCTTCGAGTGAGGCTTTCGCCGTGATGAGTGGCTCGACTTTGATATCACCACGTTCGAGAAGGTCGATACAAGCGGGGTATTCACCGTTCGAGGCACAACTTCCGTAGAGAGTCAGTTCGCGGGTGACAATCGCTTGTAAGGGAATTTCAACTTTCGGTGCGAGGTTGCCGACCAGGGTGATTGATCCCCCTTTGCGAGTCGCGTCAATTGCCGTTTGAATGGTGACGCTCGCACCGACAACTTCAATGGCGATGTCTGCCCCCTGACCATCTGTCAGAGCTTGAATCTGCGCAGTGACATCGTCAGTTTGAGGATTGAGGGTCACATCTGCGCCGAGTTCTCGGGCGAGTTTGAGTCGGTCCTCATCGAGATCGACTGCAATCACCTGTGAGCATCCAGCGAGGCGAATGGCTTGGACGACGAGCAAACCAATCATCCCTGAACCGACGATCACAGCGGTATCTCCCAGTTTCACCGGAGCTCGATTGGCAGCGTGAACCGCAATGGAAACTGCTTCAATCATGGCAGCATGTTCAAACGCCAAACCTTCAGGAATTTTGTAGAGGATGTTCTGTGGAACGGCGACGTATTGAGCGAAGGCACCATGCTGTCGATATTCACCGCATGAAACCCCGAGGACTTTTCGGTTGTCACACAGGTTGATGTTTCCTGCTCGGCAGAATTTGCAATGCCCACAAGAGACGGTCGAATCGAAGGTCACACGGTCGCCGACTTCAAAGCCGTCGACATCACTGCCTTTCTTCGCAACAACACCTGCAGCTTCGTGTCCCATCACCAACGGTGGAATACGTCTTCCGCTGCTGCCGTCGTAACCGTGGATGTCGCTTCCGCAAATTCCACACGCACGAACCTCAACGAGAACATCACGCGAACCAATTTCCGGTTCGGGCATGTCGGTCACTTCAAGCTGTTTGTATTCCGTCAGGAGCATCGCTTTCATCGTTGTTCTTTCTTCGTTCGTTTTCTTCAATTGTTCTGTCTCAGAGAATTCAAGCCGCAGCGTTTCTCAGCAAAATTCTGAGAATATCTGTCATTGCGATGCGATCAATCGTCTCGGCCTGGGCGTGGCAATGAATGAGGTTCCGTGAGCTTTTCGTACATCTCCGGACGGCGGTCTGCGATGCGATCAATCGCGTGCTTGCCGGGGACGCGATCAATTCGTTTGTTGCGAGACTTCTCTGGGTCGACATCGAAGTAGAGGATTTCTTCATCCTTCCCAGAGCCTTTTGAGATCGTATTTCCAGTCGGGTCTGTGATTATCGTCTCTCCAATGAAGCGGAATCCCCGTTCTTCTCCCACGCGATTGACTGCGGCAAAGTAGACTTTGTTTTCCATCGAGCGAGTGTTCATCACGAACTTTGTCATCTGCTCCGCACCAGTTGGGAAGTTCGTCGGGAGTGCAATTAAATCGGCTCCCTGGAGTGCCAAAATTCGAATCGATTCAGGAAAGGCAGAGTCGTAACAAATTCCAATGCCAACTTTGATTTCGCCCAAGTCATACACTTCAAAAGGCCGATCGCCAAAGGTCGCAAATTGATCGACTCCTAAACCTGGCAGATGAATCTTGCGGTAAACACCAATCACTCCATCGGGTCCAGCGAGGACTGCAACGTTGTAAACTCCTTCGGGACTTGGCTCAAGCATCCCAAAGATTGCGTAGCCTCCCAATTCCTGGAGTGCCTTCACAATCATATTTGTTGCCGGGCCGGGGATATTTTGTGCAAACTGGCGAGCTTCATTCAGGTCGGAATAGCAATATCCCGTAAGAGCGCACTCAGGGAAGATCGTAAGCTCTGCACCTGCAGAGCGGGTCTCGCCAATCAACTCAATGATTTGAGCCAAATTCTGTTCGATCTCGCCGATTTTCACATCGACCTGCACGGCTGCGACTTTCATTGAATTGACTTTCGTGATACGACAACATTCCAGAATCGATCCTAAACGGATTCAGGACTTTATACATTGAGAAAAGTCTTCATACCATCAGTTTTGGGACCAGTTTTCGACTTTCGAGAAATGCTAACAAATTCGTTGAGCCGAGAACACTGGCTGAGATCCTTTGGAGTGCTGCTCAATTTGTCGAAATGAGCCAGTCGCTTTTTTCACCACTGTTCATTTTGGGATTTGTTGAACTCGAAGACGATCTGAAATCACATGCCCCGTAGAACGTTTTCTCCGGTGAAATGCAAACAGTAGCTCTAATTCGAAGCGAAACTAAACGGCTGATCGTCTTCGACATAATATTGAAACCAGTGTCAAACTATTGTCGCATCTTTGATGCATTTTAAAGCCTCATCACTCACTCACGTTTGAACCGCCAGTAATATGGAACGCGAAGAACAATCTGAATCAAAACAGTTCCTGAGTGTTTGGGACACCGTCAGTATTCTGATCGGAATTGTCGTTGGGACTTCGATCTTTAAAGCTCCCCCGTTGGTCTTTGGAAATGTTTCCGATGCTTCAACCGGATTACTCGTTTGGGGACTGGGGGCTTTGATTTCTCTTTGCGGAGCACTTTGCTATTGCGAATTGGCAACAACCTATCCCGGTTTTGGTGGCGAGTACCAATATCTCTCACAGGCTTACGGCCGCAGGACTGGCTTTCTCTTCGCATGGATGCAATTGTGCGTCATCCTGACTGGCAGTATCGGGGCGATGGCGTTTGTGTTTTCGGATTACTCAGTGACACTCGCCACGAGCCTGAAGAATCATCAGGCAGCCGTGGCGAGTTCTGCATTAGTGCTTCTAACATTGATTCACAGCTCAGGATTGTCCGCTGGAAAACTTGTTCAGAATTTTCTGACAGTCGCAAAAGTGATTGCATTGGGAGCAATATTAGTTGTCGGCTGTTTTTACTCTGCTGCTCCAGAAACGGCGGTAGCATCGACCGCAAATACCGAATCGAACATTGGACTGGCACTTGTGTTCGTGCTATACGCATACGGAGGCTGGAACGACGCAGCGATGGTGACTCCGGAAGTTCGCGACCATCAACGGAACATGCCCAAGGCGTTGCTGTTCGGATTAGGCCTGACGGCGCTGTTGTATCTCTCCTTGAATGTTGCGTTTCTAAAAGTCCTCGGTTTCGATGGAGTCAGGACATCCGCAATCCCAGCTGCCGAAATCGTTGAAATCGCCTTTGGGCGCTCTGCTTCGATCGTCATGAGTCTCATCGTGATGCTTTCTGCACTCGGAGCAATTCACGGAATGCTGTTTGTCTCTTGCCGATTACTCGCTGCTGTGGGTGACGACTATGCCCTGTTTCGTCGTTGGAGCGAATGGAACAACCGAGGCGTTCCGCTCATTTCGTTGTTGACGATCACCGGAATTTCCTTGTTTCTTGTCCTGGCCGTTGGAACAGAAAAAGGACAGCTTCTCACAGCGAACACTGCTGTTTCGATTGGGCTTCCAAAACCAGACTGGGCAAAATATTTTGGCGGATTCGACACATTGGTCGCTGCAACAGCTCCAATTTTCTGGGCCTTCTTCGCGATGTCTGGCTTCGCGGTGAGCATTTTACGATTCACTGATCGCAACCGACCAAGACCATTCCGAGTCCCGTTCTACCCGCTCCCAGTGATTGTCTTTTGCTTTTTCTCACTCTTCATGCTCTGGAAAAGTCTTGAGTATGCCAAGGAACTGACATTACTCAGCCTCCCGGTTTTCGTGTTGGGAATTATTCTCTCGATGACTCGAACGACTGATTCCGCAGGCAGCAACTCAACGGGCACGAAATAAACGGAGGTAGGTCTCCGCCATTCGTTCAGCGAAAAAAGTGCTTTAGAGCAGTTTGCTCTACCGTTTGCCCGTGAAGAACGCATTTCTCTAGCAAAAATGCTGTTCGCCACGAGGCAGAACCTGCAAACCACTTCGAAAGATGCTCTAGTAGGCTATGAGGCTCGAAGCTGATATGTTCAAAGACTGAGCCGCCAGTCAATCCTGTTTGGGAAGAGTGTGACAATGATTCGTTTACAGTTAAGACCGATTTTGTTCTCTGGAATATTCTTAGCCTGTTTCCTGTCTGTGACAGAACCTCTCGCAGCGCAAGACCTCAAGCTTCACACTACTCCCGGGGGAGTCGAGTACGGCACATGGGGATCTCCTGAACCTGGGCCAGCGCCGACGATCTTTATTTTTTCCGGAACTATCGAAGGGACATTAGAGAACGCATACTTTCGGCAATGTGGAAACGCGCTCGCAGAGCAGGGGTATCTTTGCGTTTCGATCGACCTCCCGTGTCACGGCAAACAGGCGGTCAAAGGGCAAACATCCGGGATCGGCGGTTGGAATCTTCGCATCGCCAATGGTGAGAACGTAACTGCGGAGTTTCAAAAGCGAGCATCAGAAGTACTTGACCATCTGATTCAAACCAAGGTGGCTGACCCAGATCAAATCGCAGCCGCTGGAACATCACGCGGTGGATATATGGCCATCCAGTTTGCCGCTGCCGACGAGCGAGTCAAATGCGTTGCCGGTTTTGCCCCCGTGACTGATCTCGCTGCTCTTCGAGAATTTGCTGGAAACGAAGAATTGCCGCTGGTGAAGAGTTTGAGTTTGAAGTCTCAGGCAAAGCAACTCGCAGGGAGACCGGTTTGGGTGATCATCGGTGATCGTGATGACCGCGTCAGTACGAAAAGTGCAATGGACTTCGCTTTAGCTCTCAGTGCTGAGGCAGTCGCCAAGGATGTTCCCAGTCGACTCGAATTGCATATCATTTCTGAACCGCGAGGACATACGACACCTAAAGGAGCCGCCGAACAGGCTGCAAGATGGATTCTCCAACAATGACAGCTCGCCGTCGCAATGATTTTGCACCGTGAAGATCGAACTTGTCAGAGCTGAATGATCTCAGCTCATTTCACTCTGCGGCCTTTTCCAATTTTTTTGCTTGCTGATACAGAGCTTCCATCTCTTCCAGCGTCGCCTCTTGAATTGATTTACTCTGTGCAGCCAATCCACGTTCAATATGCTTGAAACGTCCCGCAAATTTTTTGTTTGAGCGACGCAGTGCTTCTTCCGGATTCACATCCCAGCGCCGGGCGATATTTGCCAGCACAAACAAGACATCACCGAGCTCTTCTTCGATTCGATCTTGCCGCTCCGGATCGTCTATCGGCTCATCCGGAACAGGTTCCATATCTACGGCAGCGGAGATCTCGGGCATCTCTTCGTTGGGATAAAGTTCGATTTTCAGTTCTTCAACCTCTTCTCTCAGCTTGTCGAACAACATGGCACGATGAGGGAAGTCATAACCAACTCTTGCTGCTTTCTTTTGAATGCGGGCTGCTTTGGCAAGCGCAGGAAGGTCGACAGGAATTCCGTCGAGCGCAGAGCTCCGACTCGTCTTCTCTTTTGCTTTTTGTTTTTCCCAGTGCGAACGGACGTCGTCCGCTGTTTCAGCGTGAGCTTCGCCAAAGACGTGCGGATGCCGATGAATCATCTTCTCAGTGATTCCTTCGATAACATCGATGACATCAAATCGCTGTTCGTCAGCTGCAATTTGAGAATCGAGCATCACCTGGAGCAGAACATCCCCCAGTTCTTCTTTGATGTTTTCGTTATCATCCGTGTCAATCGCTTCGAGGAGTTCGTACGTCTCTTCAAGAGTGAAAGGTTTAATTGACTTTAATGTTTGCACACGGTCCCATGGGCAGCCTTCTGGAGATCGAAGCTTTGCAATCACTTCACAAAGTTTGACAAAGACGCTCGAGACACGCTCCGCGTTTGGGGGAATTCCCTGTTGATGATCGTTTGACATGCAGATCGTCCTGATTGCGTCGGTTTAGAGCCAAGTGCCTGGCTTGAATTCTTCGGAATGTCGTATCGAACGGATAAGTTAACGAAGTTGCGTTTTAACTTATCCTGACGACTGTTGAGTCAGTTGTTCCAGATGGTGGTGACCGGCTTTTAATAACTGATCGTCGGGAAGAGTGTCCAGTGGGGAATACCCTGGGTGGCGTGATTCTTTGTAGGGATCATTTTTCTTTGTGTTGTAACAACAGATCAGCGCCCAGCGTGGGTTCTCACTGGTGTTCTGGTCCGAGCGATGCAGCAGGTTTGAGTGAAAGAAAACCGCCGAGCCGGGTTCGAGTTCCACATAGACCGTTTCGTATCGTTCGACCGCCACCGCGACCCGTTCGAGATCTGCGCCGGTTTGGTCACCGATGGGGCCATGATTGATCCGCCCGATATGATGGGATCCTCGCAAGACCTGCAAGCATCCGTTCTCTTGAGTCGCTCGGTCGATGGCGATGAGGCAACTTCCCATGTCTGGCGTCAGGCATCCGTTGTTGTACCAGTAGCCATAATCCTGATGCCATTCCCAGGCACCGCCGACGCGAGGCTCTTTGAGAATCAACTTATGGTGATAGTGATAAACTTCGTCGCCGAGAAGCGCGCTCATGCGATCCACGATTCGCTGAGATTTCGCAATGGAAGAATAGTAATCCTGTTTCAATTCATTGCGGACAGCGAGTGTAACGACCGCACCTTTCCCATCTTCTCTGCCATACGCTGTCTCCGCCAGATTCGCATCCGTCCGGGAGATTTTCGCCAGAAGTTCGGTCTCTTCAGAGTTTAGGAGATTGCGGACAATGACAAACCCATCACGATCAAACTCTTCTTTTTCACTCTCAAAGGCTGCCATTTCCATCCTCAGTTGATTACTTTCCAAAAGTCGTAGTCATTCGTTTTGCTACTCGCCCTTCGGTTCTGACTCGCACTCCGAGCCCCCATCGTCTCGACTTGTCGAGAGATGAGCAAGTCATCGTGCGAGTCTATCATTTACGGAAACGAGTCTGACTGTTTCGCAAAGAGCTTGACTCCGTAAGCTTCGCGACGCTCCCAAATGTCCCCTTCAAAACATTCGCTCTCTCCAACGTGTCGACATGACTTCAATCCCAATTGGCATCGCGATCGTTCTCTCTCATGGACGCGTCCTGGTCGGGACTCGCGGCCAGACTGCTCATTTAGGAGGGCAGGCGGAGTTCCCCGGCGGGAAGTGTGAAACAGGTGAAACCGCAGCTGAATGTGCAATTCGAGAATGCTTCGAAGAAACAGGATTAAAAGTCGAGATTGCCGAGAGACTTCACCATGAAGTTTTTAAGTATCCAGATCGAACCGTCGACTTAACTTTTTATTTGTGTCGACTTGTCGAGTCAGCTGTTCCCCATCCACCTGCGTTGCAGTTCGAGTGGGTCGAGTTGGCAGAATTGCCTGCTCGGAATTTTCCCAGTGGAAACCAAGCGGTCCTGCGACTCCTTACTGATCGCTTCAAATCAGAAAGTCAGGAATTGCTGTGACAGCAATTCCTGACTGCATTTCAACAGCCCTTTAATGCCTGCCATGAGTTGGCAAACTTGCTGGGAGTCCCCGGATTATCAAAGAGGACGCCACGCATCGGGAGCGATTTCTTGTTGGTAGAAATCGTGTGTTGGCTCTTGTTGATCCGCAGGGCACAGTTCTCCTTCGTGAAGAATTGACGAAACTGTGAGCCCTGCGATTTCCAAAAAGTTCTGAAGGATCAAGTGTCCGGAATCTGTCAAAATTGACTCGGGATGAAACTGCACCCCGAAGAGCGGGAACTCAAGATGCTGAATGGCCATGATGATTCCATCGAGTGTTCGCGCAGTGACACGGAACTCGGTCGGCAACGATTTTTCCTCAATGATCAGAGAGTGATATCGCCCGACCTGTAATGGATTGGGGCAATCGGCAAAGAGTCCCGTTTCATCATGCTGGATCATCGACGTTCGACCGTGGACCGGTTCGCCGGCCCGAACGATGTTCCCTCCAAATGCCGCAGCTATTGCCTGATGCCCAAGGCAGACACCTAAAACTGGAATCGACTGGTAGAATTCTTCAACAACCCTGGGCGAAATTCCCGACTCTGCAGGTGTGCATGGCCCCGGTGAAAGGACGATGCCAGCCGGGGCAAGTTTCCGCACTTCCTCAAGTCGAATGGCATCGTTCCGGACGACAATTGTCTCCATCCCCAACTCCTCCAGATACCGGGCGAGGTTGAAGACAAAACTATCGTAGTTGTCGATCAGCAGTAGCTTGGGTTTCATCAATTCAACGTCCAAAAACATGAACGGCTTCTAGAACACGTTCATCATATCCGAAAGCGTTCAAGAACATTATTCGAATTCGCAATCTTCTTCAAAGACTTACCCAAAGAGATGCGATCCGTGAAATCCCGTATCTCCAATTTGATGAACTACGTAAAAAACAGGCGACACAATTCTCATGTGTCGCCTGTTTTCTGCTTGGGAGGAGGAGTTTCTGGTGAATTAGAGGGCTCCGACAGCTTTCATATTTGCGGTGTCGGAATTGGATTTCAGACGTTGATGTCGCGGAAGTGATTTTGGCTGAAACTCGACAGGCAGGTCTTCAAGGGAAAGCTCGCCTCGCAGGATTCGCATTCCCCCCGGTGCGTCGATTCCAATTTTCACAGAACCGCGACTGGTTTTAATGACTTTGACAACGATGTCTTCACCGATTTGAATAAATTCGTGTTGTTTTCGTGCGACGACAAGCATCTTTCTCTCCATAGATTGATTGAACTTCAGGGCCGCTGAAGTAAAGGGAAGAAGTCGATGGCTTCCTGCCGGTGACTTCTTGAATTGATTGAAAAAGTAGGGAGTAGAGGGTCGGAAGTGACCCGTGTGAGGATGTTTTTTGATAATGCATTCGGCGTGCCAATCACGACAATTCGCCTGTCACGGAAACGCAAAAGAGCGGGGTGAGTAGTGATTCTCCAAGGGAATACCATCCAAAACAATATTCCCGGAAAGAATTTTCCAGCTTCCACGCTGCTTTCTCGCGGTCGATCTCTGTAAGATCGAGAATCGTTTCTCCCCAAAGATGCAATTGTTGCATCGACAAAATCGCCATCCGGCAGTATTTGCCGCACACACGGATTATTCCTCGTAATCCCAGAAGTGATCTTGAAGTGCAGCATCAACAGAAAAATGAAGACATCAACTGATGTGGATTTCTGAAGTCTTTCATTCCGTCCAAGGAGAAGGTCGTTACACCGGCGTTCCGAGCAGCTTTGTGCGCACATCGGGATGCAATTTACGGTGCTGGTTTTGCGATACTCCATATACATCATGGGAACCGGAAGGAATTGAGCGTTCTCTGGAAGAACTTGTGGCTGAGATCACAGGCTTCGATTGCGAGCACGTTGTCATTACCGGCGGCGAGCCGTTGCTGGTTCCAGACATGGTTCCGTTTACGCAACAGCTGAGATCAATGGGTCACTTCATCACGTTTGAGACAGCCGGGACAGTTTTGCGTGATGTCGAAGCAGACCTGATGTCGATCAGCCCGAAACTCGCCAACTCAACTCCCGTCGGGACACCCTGGGAAAGCCGGCACGATGCGCGGCGACATCGGCCAGAGGTCATTCGGGAAATGATCCGCCGATTCCCTTATCAACTCAAATTTGTGATCGACCAACCATCGGATTTGAATGACGTCGAACAGTGGCTTAAAGAATTCCCGGAAGTTGTCGCTGAAAACGTATTCCTTATGCCTCAGGGGACAGAGATTCAAGAACTCCGATCTAAAGAGGGTTGGCTCGCTGAAGAAGCCGACTCAAGAGGATGGCAGATCTCTCCGAGAAAACACATTGAACTTTTTGGGAACACTCGTGGGACTTAAGAAATTGTCCACGATTGAAAAATCTGCCCCTGTCGCGAGTTGGTGAATCACGGGTTGTCAAAATGGAAACCGCATTGCAAGTTGAGCCCCTTGGCTTCAAAATCTTTTTGCAAAGCTGCTCGCAACGTGTCCACAAAACGCTTTATAAGGTTCTAAAGTCTCCGACACGATTCTCTAGAACCAGTCCGAAAACCTCTGAAATAGCCACTTTCCTCAACGTTTGAGAGAGCAATTTCAAGTTTCAGGATCAGTTCTAAATAGAGCCGAGTAGTAAGCTGCCAATAAGTTCGCAAAAATGACGATCGCGTGTACATCAAGAATTACAAACACTCTCAACTTCAGAAAGTACTCGGGCCTCCCTGAACAATAAAGAATACTCTACACGCTTCAAGCTCAGCTTTTCAGAACAGTTCAAAGATTCAAAGAGATGAATAAAGATAGTCCCCAAGATGTTCGCCGCGAGCGGATGACTTTTTACCCCGTAATTGTGATATCAACGATTTTCTGCGTCTCAATTTTCATCGTCATCGCAGTGACGTTTGGCGATCAGGACGTGCCGGTCAATCGCTGGGTCAACAAGAACGCGAATCTTATCCTGATCGTGGAGACCGTCTTGTTGACGATCACCGCTATTGGTGCGATGACAGTTGATCGTTTGAGAACTCTCAAAAGAATCGCTGCGGAAAAAGAAGCAAATCCAGAGGGGGGCACCGAGAACGAACCTGTCACTGAGGTGGACAGCAATGTGGATTAAAGTCTGCGGGCTAACTTCAGTGAAAAACGCACTTCAAGTTTGCGACGCTGGTGTTGATGCGATCGGTTTGAATTTCTACGCGAAGTCCAAACGATGTGTCGATATTAAAACCGCTCGGCGCATCGTTGAATCGTTGCCGGCGAATGTTGAACCGATCGGCCTGTTTGTCAATCACACACTTGACGAAATTCGAACAGTGACGCGTGAAACCGGAATCAAAACGATTCAACTTCATGGCGACGAAACGGCAGAGTTCGCAACTCAGTTGAGGGATTTGAAAATCATTCGGGCGATTCGTATCGATGAGACAAACATTAAGCAGTTGTCGAGCGAAATCGGCAGCTTCCGAACTGCTGGTGTGGCGTTGGCTGGCTGTTTGATCGACGCGAACGTTCAAGGCTCCTACGGTGGGACCGGACACACCGCTCCGTGGGAGATGATTGCAAGCCATTACGACGCCGAGAATTGGCCGCCACTCATTCTGGCTGGCGGATTGAACCCGAAGAATATTGAAGCCGCCATTCGCATGGTTCAGCCATGGGGAGTCGATACCGCAAGCGGGGTTGAATCCGCACCGGGGATGAAAGACCCTACGCAAGTTTCTGAGTTCGTAAGCGGGGCGACAAAAGAAAACGATTAGTACAGATTCATATTTTCTGTCTCTGCGAAAATGACCTTCCAAGTTATGTTTCGCTCATTTTTGAGAGGCAGGATGCAGACATCTATTTTTAAAATGCCTTGGAAGCAGATTATGCACAAGAACATTCGAGTCATTCTCGACCAGTTACTCAGCCATCAAGAAGTGGATGCAAACCAGATGCGAACAGCGATTGGTTCGATCATGGATGGTGAATGTTCCCCGGTCGACATTTCGTCTCTGCTCACTGCACTGGCAATGCAAGGCGAGACTGAAACGGAAATCGCAGGAGCTGCCTCGGCAATGCGCGAACGCTCTCTGAAGATTCAGACTTCCCGAACCGGGCTGATCGACACGTGCGGGACCGGTGGCGATAAGCTCCACACATTCAATATCAGCACAGCGACAGCTCTAGTCGTGGCGGGTTGTGGGCAACCGGTTGCGAAGCATGGGAACCGTTCAGTTTCCAGTTCGAGTGGATCTGCCGATGTTCTCGAAACGCTCGGTGTAAATATTGGCCTCACCGCAGAACAAGCGGGAAACTGTCTGGATGAGATCGGAATCTGCTTCTGTTACGCTCGACTCTTTCACGGAGCGATGAAACATGTCGCGCCGATTCGTGCGGAACTCGGAATTCGAACGATATTCAACCTCCTCGGGCCGCTCACGAATCCAGCCTCTGCCGAGTTTCAATTACTCGGAGCAAACAGTAACGCCAACGCCGAGAAGATCGCCAAGGCTGCAAGCCAACTTGGCACAAATCGAACGTTTGTTGTCTGCGGCAACAATCAGCTTGATGAAGTCAGCCTCTGGGGGAGCACGTCTGTCTGGGAAGTTCGGGGCGATTCCGTTCAGAAACATTCCTGGACCGCAAGAGACTTCGGACTCGCTGAGTGCTCACCAGACGATTTAATCGTGACATCCCCTTCAGAAAGTGCCGATGTCATTCGCGGAGTTCTCGCCGGACAAAGTGGTTCTGCCAGAGATATCGTTGTCGCAAACGCCGCTGCGGCTCTGGTCTGTAGCCAATTGGCAGATACACTCTCTGACGGAGTCTCGAAAGTTCAACACGCCATTGATTCAGGGCAAGCCAGAGACCTGCTCAATCAATTGGTCTCCTGGACACAAAAACAAGTAACCAGCGATTGATCAGTATTTGATACTTAGAAATGACGCAGGAATTCCCCCTCTTTCTGCAGTTCGCCTGAAAATCGCGTTCTCAGGCTCCAATCAGTCTCGCTTGCCAGCTATTCTATTGCATCTTTCGAATTGGTTTGCAGGTTCTGCCTCGTGGCGGACAGCATTTTTACTGGAAGCAGTCTCAGAACCTCTGGAATCGCGACCTTTCTCTGTACCAGAGAAGTGAACAGAAAGTTTTGAGACCCGTTCTGGACAAATGCGTTCTTCACGGGCACACGGTAGAGCAAACTGCACTATTGCGTTTCAAAGTTGATACAGCATCGCCGGTCGCATCGTCGACGATTGATATTTCCTCAGGAGTTTTTTCGTGCCCGTTATTAGCGTTGAAGGTGAGTGGCTCAAGCAGTTGCTCGGACAGGAATACCAAGTCGAAGAGCTGGCAGACGCTCTAGAGCAGATTGGATGCGACGTTGAAGAAGTGATTGACGTTGAACGCTTTCGCTGCCCAATGTGCGGCAGCGCTGTCGAAGGTTCGCTTGGTGCGGATGTCACACGGCGATGTAACTGGTGTGACTTTGAGCAAGAAGACGCTTTTGTCAAAATTGGCGAAAGTAAAGTGATTCGCCTCGACCTGTTAGCCGCTCGTCCCGACTTGTTTGACGTCGGCGGGATCTCACGGGCCCTCAAGGGCTATCTTGGCGAAGTTCAAGGCCTCCCGGAATATGGCGTTGAGCCATCCGATCTCAAAGTAAATGTCGATCCGGCAGTTGCCAGTGATGACTGTCACCGGCCTTACATTCGCTGTGCAGTGATTGAAATGGCGAAGGTTGACGACGTCACTTTGGTCGCCCTGATGAAACTTCAAGAGGCGTTGCACTGGGGCGTCGGTCGCGATCGCAAACTCGCATCGATTGGCGTTTACGATCTCGATACGATCACCGGTCCGATTACTTACACAACGCTCGATCCTGATAAAGACTCATTCGAACCGCTTGGAAAAGCGGGCGTCCCGATGACTGGACGACAGATTCTTGAAGAACATCCAAAAGGAATTGCCTACGCCAAGTTGCTGGCAGATCACCACCGTTATCCCGCACTCAAAGATGCCAACGGGATTGTGCTGTCGATGCCTCCGATCATCAACAGCGAATCAACAAAGGTGAAGCTGGACTCAAAACGACTGTTCGTCGATGTCACTGGAATCAGCGAATCGGCGGTAGTGAAATCTCTCGACACGTTCGTCTCCTCATTGCTGGAACTCGGCGGTAAAGCATTTTCTGTTGAGATCACGCAAGCTGATGGCGAAGTTCTGGTCTCTCCCGATTTAACTCCGCGTGAAGTCGATATCGATCTCAGCGAAGCGAAACGCTGGCTGGGATTGCCACTCGATCCAGAGAGTCTGAAAGCATCACTTCAGAGAATGCGACTGGACGCCGAACCAGTCGATGGTTCAGACAACAAATTCCGAGTTCGTTATCCCGCTCTGCGAACTGACTTCAAACATATGGTGGATGTCTTCGAAGACTTGGCAATCGGATTCGGTTACAAGAACATTGTCCCCAGCTACGCCGGGCAGGCAACAACGGGACAGGCGCGTCCGGAAGAGGATCAAAGCGATCTGTTTCGAGCTGTTATGTTAGGCCTGGGTTTCACAGAAATCATGAGCCTGCCAATGACCACAGAAGATTTGCATTACAACAAGTTCCGCCTCCCTGTTCCCGAGCACTACACACGCATCGCCAATCCAAAGCTGAAAGCGATGACTGTCGTCCGTTCACACTTGATGACCGGATTGATGGAGCACTTGCGAGAGAATCGCCGGGCACACTTGCCGATTCGCTTTTTTGAACTCGACAACGTGACCGTTCTTGATCCGACCGCGGAGACCGGTGCACGTGAAGAACGACACATTTCAATCGTCGAGATGGGAAAAGAGGCCAGCTACGCCTCGATCCGCTCTGCAACGGATTCTTTGTTGTTTGAAATGGGACACAAAGGTGAATACGCAATCAGTGAGCATCTCTCGTTCATCCCCGGGCGTGTCGCTTCTGTTGAAACGGGAACGGAAGTGCAGGGAGTCCTGGGCGAATTGCATCCAGAGGTGATCACCAACTTCGGCCTTGATCATCCAGTTGCCATGGCAGAATTGACTGTCATGAAAATTGATTGATGTCTGAAAACTCGCCGAACGTCAAGTACAAGTGCGTCGCCTTTGACGCAGTTGGTACATTGATACACGCCACACCTTCCGTTGTTGAGGCATACTGGTCGGTTGGCCAGAAATATGGTTCTGAGCTTTCTCGTGATGTTGTCAAAAAGCGATTTGGAAAAATATTTTCCTCTCGACAGCTTTCGCTTCAGACCGATGAGCAGTCTGAGTACGAATTTTGGAAAGCGGTCGTCAAAGACGTTCTCGGACCGGTTCCGGATTCAGACGAGTGCTTCAACGAACTCTACAATCATTTTGGAAAGCCAGAGGCTTGGCGAGTGGACTCTGAAGCTGAAGAAACGATCCAGGCGTTAATCGAACTCGGGATAGATGTCGCAATTGCATCGAATTTCGACAAACGCCTCAACTCAGTCATGGACGGACATGCCGCTTTGAAAGGAATCTCATATCGCGTGATTTCTTCAGAAATCGGCTGGAGAAAACCAAGTCGACAATTTTATAAATTGCTCTCCGAAAAAGTCCATTGCCACTCACATCAAATGTTAATGATCGGTGATGATTTCAAGAACGACGTCGCAGCTGCCAGAAATGCAGGACTTGATGCGATTCAACTCGTTGCGAACAATGAAACAACAGATAGTCATCAACAGATCCGATCTTTGAAGGAAATCTTGAATCACGTGATTGAGAATGGATGAATCCCTGAACAATAACGAGAGCAATGCTTCGACATCGTCGCAACTGCAGCAACTCGTCCAGAGTGGTTTAGGACTCGTTGGCTGGTTGACGATTCTCGGTTTGACATTGCGATTAACGGTTCGGGATTCCATCTTCGGAATTTCGACTCTGTACTATATGACTCCACTGGCGCTGCTTGTCGTTGGGGCCAGTGTTGGGTTGATGAACTCACTGCTAAAACGGAAAAAGACTCAAATCCTGTTCTGGGGAGTCATGTTTGTCGTGTTATCGTTGTGGTGGAAAGAGACGGATTGGAAATTTCATCCAAGCCCAACTCAGTCCGAAAACGACCTCGTCATTTTGCTGGCGAATATCGCTCAAGATCAAGATTTCGACCACCTCGCCAATATCGTCGAAGAGGTCGAGCCCGACCTGATTGGATTTCTTGAAGCACTCGCATTAACCGACGAACAAAAGCATAACTGGTCGACCAGATTTCCCGATTACAACTGGACGCTGATCGGCGGGGGAACACAGTTGCTCGCCAAAGGTGAGATCAGCTCCCCGTGGGTCAAACCACTCGAAGATGGGACACGGATCAGCCGCTCGATCGTGAATGTCAAAGGGGCCACACTGCACTGTTTTATCATTGATGTCGCTTCAACGTTATTCCTGTCGCGTGCTCCGGCACTCGATCTCCTGACGGAATTTGTGGAAGATTCAATCGATGAAAACGTCATCATTCTCGGGGATTTCAATACACCGCGAGATTCTGTCCACTTCGATGACCTGCGCAAAAATCATGCTAATCTGCTTGAAAAAGTGGGGCAAAGCTACGCCGCAACGTGGCCACAACCACTCCCGATACTCACTCTTGACCAGATCTGGGTGAATAAACAGATCGAACCGGTCGCTTGTGAGCATCGTTATAATCAGAACTCTGACCACAGTATTGTGATCGGGCGAATTCGCGTGAAATCGAAACGGAATTGACAACCACACCGCTGAGAGTTTCACTTGATACAATTGAACGTTAATATCAAACTGACCTATTCCTACCTAAGCATCCACTGCAGAACAATAATTCATCATCAAAACACATCACCATCAAACAGTCTCTGAAAGGCAGCCCAATGGCCGATCAAAACGCCAATAATTCACGTCGAGATTTCCTCAAAACTGGAGCAACAGTCGGAGCAGCGACTGCGTTGCTGTCCAACTTTGCAGCCAGTTCAAAAGTCTACGCAGCGGGGAACGAAATTCTTCGCGTTGGTCTAGTCGGTTGTGGTGGACGTGGAACAGGGGCTGCGAACCAGGCATTGCGAGCGGACCCAAATGTTCACTTAGTCGCAATGGGGGATGCGTTCCCGGAAAAAATTGAACGAAGCCTCGAGAACTTGAAGCGTCAAAAGGATGTCGCAGATCGGGTCCTCGTGGAAGATAACCACAAATTTTCCGGACTGGATTCCTATCGGTATGTGATCGATTCTTGTGACGTCGTGATTCTCGCAACGCCTCCGGGGTTCCGGCCTGAACACCTTGAGTATGCAGTCGAAAAAGGGAAGCACATCTTTACTGAAAAGCCAATGGCAACAGATGGCCCAGGTGTGCGTCGAGCCCTCGCAGCTGTCAAAAAAGCTGAAGAGAAGGGAATCTCCATGGTCGCTGGCTTCTGCTGGCGATACGACTCCACGAAAAAGGCACTCTTCGAAAAAGTCCTCAATGGTGACATCGGTGATGTTCGGTGTGTGTATGGAACGTACCTCACCAATCCAGTCAAATCGATGCCCGACGCCAGCACCCGACCTGAAGGGATGAGCAATCTCGAATGGATGGTCCGGAACTGGTACAACTTCACCTGGCTCTCCGGTGACGGTCTCGTCGAGCAAGCTTGCCACACGGTCGACTGGGTCGCCTGGGCGAAGAATGATGTGCCACCAGTCAGCTGTACCGCAGTCGGTGGACGTCAGATTCCTGCTAAAGGGGGCAACATCTATGACCACATCGAAATCAACTACCTGTGGGAAGATGGATCACGTGGGTTCCTGGCACAGCGTCAAATCTCTGGTTGCCACAACGAGAACAACCTCTACATTCTCGGAGCAAAGGGGCAAGCCAACATGACCCGTCGCGGAGCAACCATCTCTGGCTCGGAAGAGTGGAAGTATAAAGGTGAAACGCCCAATATGTATCAAGTTGAGCATAACGAAATGTTCAAGGCGATCCGCGAAGGCAAGCCGATCAACGACGGCGAACGCATGATGAACAGCACGATGATGGCGATCATGGGCCGGATGGCTGGCTACACTGGAAAAGAAGTGACTTGGGAGATGGCAATGAACTCCGAAGAAAAGCTGGTTCCAGAAGTCAGCAACTGGGACACTCCTGTTGAGATTCCAGAAATGGCGATGCCTGGACTGACTCCGTTCAAGTAAAAACTTTCGTAGAAAGAAGTTTAGAAACTCGAGCAAAGCTTCTAAGAGATGCCATTCAATGGAAGAACGGTTGCTTCTTGAGTTTTGTTAGAGCGAATCCAAAGCCGCTGGCATTTGTCGGCGGCTTTTTTATATCTCGAGAGTACAGTGATGTCCTATCCGCGTGTTTCAACCTTTAAAACTCCTGAAGCTTTCCAGGAACGCCTCAACGATTTAAGACTCGAGCTCCAATTCGACCGAGAGGTTCAATCAGGTGCGAACTCCCCTCTCGGTCAGAGTGTTCCATTTCAAGACCAGTTCATCGGGAACCGATTCTGTATTCTTCCTATGGAAGGCTGGGACGCAGAATCGGATGGAAAGCCGACTGACCTCGTTCGCCGACGCTGGAGAAACTTCGGTCTGAGTGGTGCGAAACTGATCTGGGGTGGCGAAGCTGTCGCCGTCCGACATGATGGCCGCGCGAATCCAAATCAATTGTTAATCAACGAAGAAAACCTCACCGGCATTCAGGAACTGCGAGAAATTGTTGAAACAGCTCATCGTGAACAGTTCGGCACCACTGACGATTTGCTTATCGGCTTACAACTCACACATTCGGGGCGATTTGCCCGCCCCAATGACGGTAAGAGACTCGAACCACAGATTGGATATCGACATCCAGTTCTTGATGAAAAATTTGCGATCGACTCCGATGACAAAATCATGTCGGACGAGGATCTTTCAAAGTTGATCGAAGATTTCGTATCAGCGGCGGTTCTTTCTCAGAAGGCGGGTTACAAATTTGTTGATGTGAAACATTGTCACGGCTACTTGGGGCATGAGCTGCTGTCTGGCTTTGATCGCCCCGGAAAGTATGGAGGCAGCTTCGAAAACCGGACTCGCTTTCTGCGTGAGATCGTCTCAGGAATTCGAGCTGAGGCTCCCGGTTTGGAGATTGGGGTACGTGTCAGCATTTTTGATTTCACTCCATTTGAACCGGGTGCAGATCGTATCGGTGTTCCGAGCATGGTTGAGTCATACAACTCGGCGTTTGGGGGAGATGGGACAGGACAGGGGATTGATCTTGAGGAGCCGACAAGGTTTCTTAAACTGCTTCAAGAACTTGGCATCAAACTCGTTTGCACGACCTGCGGAAGTCCTTATTACAACCCGCACATTCAACGACCTGCAATTTTCCCCCCCTCAGACGGTTACCAACCGCCCGAAGATCCTTTGGTTGGGGTCGACAGGCAAATTCAGGCAACGGCTCAGCTGAAGCAGCAATTCCCTGAGTTACTCATTGTTGGATCGGGGTATTCATACTTGCAGGAATGGCTTCCGAATGTCGGCCAGTACGCGGTTGCGAACGGACTCGTTGACTTCGTCGGACTTGGAAGAATGGTGCTTTCGTATCCTGAACTGCCTGCCGATGTTCTGGCGGGGAACACAATGCCGCGAAAGAAAATCTGTCGAACGTTCAGCGATTGCACAACGGCTCCTCGAAACGGCATCATCTCCGGGTGCTACCCACTCGACCCGTTTTACAAGGAAATGCCCGAGCGGCAAGAACTCCTCGCCATCAAGAAAGAGATGGGGTAGGGCAGTTAGCTCATCCATGTGCCCGTGAAGAACGCGCTGCACCTGATCTTCAAGACTCACCGTTCTCAGCACTTGGAGGCTCTGACGCTTCGAGCGGAGTTTTTGGTTCCGGTGTTAATTCGGCTTCCGGAGTTTCAGAGTTCTCAACTTTTTCTTCTTGTGGAGTCACTGGGCTCGCAGGTTCTTTGGTGTCGGACTCTGCTGAGCTTTCTTTGACCGGGGCAGCAGGTGGAGCAGCTTTCGTCTCGCTCGCTAACTCTGTCGGTTCCGCCCCCTCTTCTGGCACCTCAATAGCAGCTGCCTCAATTGCTGAATCTGGAAGCTTCACCATTTCAACTAAAGGACGTTCAAAGACAATCCTGTACATCCCATCAGGCCGAGCGACCTCGACGAAATCATCACCGATTCCTTTAACAGTCATTTCAAAATCAGTGATGGTAACTTCTTCACCTTTTTTCAGCATGGTTGTTTTATTCGTAGCCCGATCAAACAGGTACGCTTCCCATTCTTCGCGCCCCTCAGCAAAGACACGCTTAAAGGTCGTTGTCAGGAATGTGTATCGTGCAGAATCTTCTTCGAGTGAAACCGGAATCGTTTTCGTCACCGATTCCGGGTCTTCGTCCGAATCGGTCACAGTGACCTGAATTTCGTATGTTTGTGCTTCCAGTGACTCGGCAGGGGTCCAGCTGAGAACGCCATCGTCCTCACCAATTTGCATTCCCTCTGGAGCGTTGGCTATTGAAAACTTGAGCTTGGTATTTTCGCCATCAGGGTCATCAGCTGCGATCGTTTTTTTCGATGCTCTTCCCAGAAAGAAGCGGAGAGCGCTGGCTTGATCAATAACTGGTGGCTCATTGGGATCACGGACTCGCATGTCGACAGTCGAAGTGAAGCCTGCTTGTTTACTCGCAGAGCCATAGACCAGAACCTGGAGTTCTCGCGGTCCAAGTTCTATCTCGGATGCAACATTCCAAGACAAATTCCCAGTCCGTTCATCAATTTCCACTCCTTGTGGACTGTCGATGAGAGTGTACATGGGGGAGCCAAAGGCGGGGTTCCAGCTGGTCACGTTGAGCTTCCAGTTCCATTTGGTGCCGCGTATCGCTGGCGGAGCGGTTGTGGCTGCCAGTTTAGGATCATAATCCGCCTGTGGAGCAGGTTTTGTGAAGATACTCTGGCTCCACATCGCTTCAACAGCGTTTGAATCAGCTTCAATTTCGCTGAGAAGCGGGAACAGTTCGAGCGTCGTACCTGGCTGATGGGTTTTGGAAAACGTTGAGGCAACTCCCCGCTGGAGGGTCCATTTGTTGCCATCGATTGCCGTGACGTTCAGAAATTCATCATCGATACGAACTCGGAAATTCGCCTTTTCAGGGAAACCGGTGGCATCTTCAATCTCAACTACAGTTTGGTTTTCTTTGAGCTCTGTTTGCAATCTGATTTGAGGGAAGAGTCGAGTCCGCTGCTTCGCGGATTTCATTGATAGTCCCTCAGCTGTCAGGGTGATCTGGAGATCCGGATTCCCTTCACTCGCAGGACTGATCACATCGCAAGTCGAAATTCGATGAAGAAGCTCGACCGATTCAAAACGTTCCAGAAACTGGGCTAACTCTTGAGCAGTCGCCTTCGTTTCGAGAGTAACAGGGATTGTCACAAACACGTCTTGCTGCGAACTTCGACGTCCGAGAGTAACTTTCGTTCCCTCAAATCCTGAAAGTTTTGCCAGACTAGAGACCCATTCTTCATACAGTCGCTGTGCATCCAGTGGATCGGGAGGGAGGCTGATCTTTCTCCAGTCGGCAAGTTGCTTCGCTCTCTTTCGCTGCTCGATCTGCTGATCGAAACGCTCGTTGGCTTCGACTTGAAGTGCTTCTTCCTCTGAAACCAAATTATTGATCGGTTGCAAGAAAGTGCTTTCAAACACAGGCAAGCCGAACCACAAGACAACAATGCTGCCAAGTCCAATCGCCAGATATTTTTCACGCTGTTGCATGAGAATCACTCTATAAAATATGAATTCGAATTTCAGGAAGCGGTCACTTGGCCTCAGGATCGTGGGGAACTCTCCGAGGGAACTGCCGCTGCTGTAGCTCTCGTTTTCTTTTCAATCGACGTTTTCGGTGAAGGGGCTGGCCGAAGTACATCGATGTTGATCTCAAAACGGACTGGGTAGTCCGGGTCTCGTGACGTATTTGAAGTTGCTTGCGGTGTTACACGAAATCCATTTTCTGCGAGCTTCTGGTACAGGTCATCAACATCGTTTCGCTCTCTCGCGAAACCGACACCTGTAAACCGGGCTTCGACCTCTTTGTCACTCACCGGTTGAAGGCGTAGCTCACTCATGTAAAGCTTATCAGTCCCGGGCATATGTCTTCGAAGTTCATTCCAGGCAACGATCGGATTTTTCTGTCCCTGCATCCATACTTCGATGCTTTTGAAAGCTTGGTCCTGTGGCTTGCCTGCATCGAGATCCTTGTCAATTTCGGCGATTGAGTTGTTTAGAGTTTCAATGCTCTGTTCGAGAGCTCCCTTTTTGGAAAGAAAGATTCCAAAGGAGAGCGCTAATAAAAGTGCTGCCGCTGTTGAGCCACCGATCCAGTACCATTTTTTCCGGTCTGGCTTTTCAATCTTCTTGCGTGGATTCAGTAAATCCAGTTTCAGGTTAGCATGAGCAACGGGCAGAGCCGCACCAATGAGTGTCTCGAATGTGACTGTATCGTGCCCTCCAGCGAGGGACTCAGGCAGGTGAACTTGAGTGACGTGGTCTTGGAAACGCTTTTCAAGCAGACCCCGAACGTCAGCGTCAGCCGTTGTCCCTAAGAGATAACAACGATTCACTTTGACATTCGGATGAGTTTGGTTCAGCGAGACAATCAACCGGGACAAACCACTTTCAAGTGGCTTCAATCGATTCTCTTCGGGGAGTACCAACGAATGACTGAAGACCAACGCGCCTCGATCGAAAATCGACAATTCAATGAGTGAATGACGTTGGAAAACAACAATTTCCGGTTGGTCCGTGCCGAGGCTGGCTCCTCCAAATGTTTTGGCGAACTGCCCGGCGGTCAAAGATGTGATCGTCGCATGCTGAACTTCGAACCCTGCAGCAGAAGCAATCTGCTGCATTCGCTGCAACCTTTTGCGGTCGATGGATGCTGTGAGGACTGCCAGCCCTTCACCACCCGATTCAACTCGCAGATAATCGAGTGCGAGGTCATCAATTGCCAATGAGGACTTCGCTGCAGACTGAAACTTAACTAAGTCAGGAATCTCTTCTTCAGGAGCATTAGGCAATTGCAATTGACGGACAACGACCGCTTCCCGCGGGAGTACCAAAATTGCAGAGCCGGAAGAAATCCCAGCACCGGTCATCCAATCTTTGAGCTTCTGGCCAATCTCCTGTGACGTGAAACTGGTGTCGTGATGTTCGAAGGTTTCCCAGAAACCGCATTGCGCAACTCTACCAGACGCATCCGCTTCGAGAACACGAATCCCATCGATGGACCATTCTATGATTTTCTGTGACATGATTAGTTTGGGATTACAGGTGAGATGACGTTTGAAAGAAAACACAATCGAAATGGAAATTTTGTCGACAATAAATAGTCTACTTCATAAATCAGGCTATTCTCCGAATGGAATCAGCTGATTTGCGCGATAGCCGGGACCAAGTTCACTGAGAGTCCGCTGAAAGATCACTCGAGGGATGTCCTGGGTTGCATCCACGACCGCTTCAATTCTTGTAACCGGACCACCACGATCGGCATGACCGACAACTTGCATACGAAACACATCGCCTCGCGTTGTCAAAAATCCATCTAAGGATCGCATTGTCTGTAAATCGACGAGTCCCTGAATCAGCAGCCAACCGGTTGTAGAATACTGATCGAGCGTCGTTGAGGAACCACTTGTACGGGCTCGGGCAGCAACAATAGCATCGGGCAAGTCGAGGGGCATGTTTGGAATCCCCCGCATCACTTCCGGTCGCGCCTGATTGATGTTAATCCGTCCTCGGATGACAGACTCAGAAGAGACAGTCAATGAGTCCAGCAACAACGGCAGCGTCGCCTGAAGTTCTCCCGGATCGCTTAACCAGGGACTTGCAAGCGTGGTCATCGTCCCATCAATCTCCACATCGACTTCGGCATCGATCAGGTCGTAGAGTGAGCGGATCTCGGTACTTGATCCTGCCGAGAGGTCGAGCCCGCCTCGTGTAATTGAACCACCGCTTCCTGAGAAGAGACTCTTTGCAATGCTACTGGCTGCTTGTTCCAGCTCCATGTCCGTTTCGAAATCCCCCGTTGATCGCATTGATCCAGATCCGACACCATTGAGTGGGTTTTCACCTGAGCCAGTTGTTCCTCCAGCACCAAGATCTTCAAGAGCACTCAGATCTTCGTTCGGCCCATTGAGTCGATAGGCCGTAACGAACAGTGCTGTCTCTTCATCGAATTCATTCAGAAGTGTGTCGTAGAGATCAGTGAGCAACGGTTCGTTGACGTTGATACGTTCTTCGCCGAACATGTCGTAGGAATGCCGGTAGTTTCCTTCAACGCTGTAAGTCGTCAAATAGGCAGCCCAACCGAGATCGAGAATCCCATCTTCATTGTCCGCCGGGAGTGAGAGTTCTCCGTCATTTTCATTTGGGTCGAGAATCCCGTTTCGATTGGCATCCTCCCCGTACATCAGCGATGGCTCGACTCCCAAGACAAGCATCAGTTCTTCGAGGCTGTCGATCGGGCCATTTCTTGGGAAGACGGTCGAATAGCTTTCAGATTCTGCGCCGTATTCACGTTGTTCATCATCCGCATCAATCCAGTCGAGAATCGAATCGGCAATGGCTTCGGTCATGTTAGGAAGTTCCATTAACATGTTACGAGCAGTGTTGTCGTCGGGATTGAAGTTCGCCAGGACGTTGATGTTCAACTTGGCACACTCATCGACCAGTCCAAAGCGCAAACCATCACTCGATGCCTGAGAATCAATTCCAGACGAGTTGGAACTCTCTCTCGGAGCGACAATGGAAAACCCTGCTCCGGGATCTAAAGCAACATGGAACAGTCCCGGATCATCGTACAGATCCGAGTCGAATCCGCCACCGTCAGGTGTGAGCAACGCTGCAACATAGTCGACTCCTGACTCTGCCCACATCTGTGATTGAACTCGGCGAGCATAAGCATCAGACGCCTGATATTCGGTGATCATTAATTCTGAAAAGGTGTATGCCCCCAGAGTAAGCATCACAATCACAACAAGCACCAGGATCAACGCACTCGCTGATCGGTGTGAACAGTTTTTTGATGGACAGCGAATCGGCATGAGGTCACTCCATCAACGGAATTGCTAACGGAATATGAAACACGTGCTCCACATTGAACACTGTACCAGTCCCAGAGTACTGATATCCCTTTTGAGGATTCTTCGACGGTTGTTGCCACAATCCAAATGTGACTTTCACAGCTCGTGGCAAGCTTCCGATCTCTCGGCTATCCCAGGATGCGAGCCAGGCAGTTCCGTCGAAGTACGAGAACTGAACTTCTGAAATTTCCGTAGCCAGCACATGCTCGGATTCCAGGATGTCAGTCGCTGAGTCGAAGGCATACAGGTCAATGCTCCGCCGTCCAAATCCGGTCGCTGGTCGGCCATCGAACATTGAATCATCGCGCACGTCGTACTTGGGTTTTCTGGGATCAATCAACATACTGATATCAACTGGTGCCAGACCATAAGTGACCGTGAGCAGGTCGTTGGAACGCCCTGATGAGGGCGATTCGGTGTAAATGCTGTCGTAGGAGAGATCACGTAATGGGCGGCTGACGCACAAATGAACGAACTCCGAAGTTCCTACCACTCCAAAGGTGATCGGTGCACTCTCGGATTCCAGCCCTCCAATGGTGAGTGCGGTATCAGAGACATCATCGAGTGGTTCAGGATTTTCAACACTACTCTCGTCGGGCTCTTCCTCGTCAGCCTGTTCAACAAACAGAACGATACTGCCGAAGTCTTCGTCCATCTTACGGATCAGGGCTCGCATCAGTTGAGACTTGTTGACTTGATCTCGACCAGCGGTTTGAAATCGTAAGTGCAACCCAACCGCAGAATAGACAGCACTCAGGAGCAAAACGGTGAGGGCGAGCGCAATCAGTACTTCGACGAGGGAGAAACCACTACGGCTCTGTTTCCGCCGATTTCGCTCTGGTCCGCTTTGCGTCCGAGGTCTTTGCGTCGAGAGGTTTTGTTTTTCGAAGGACATCATAACTCCCCATCCGGGATGATGGCCGCTTCTTCGTAGATTTGTGGATCTCGAATCAGCCGTGTTAATTGAAAGGAATTATTCACATCTCCACGGCTACTCAGATGCTCGACGATCACTTCAACCTTCAGTAAACCAATGACCTCGGAGTCAAGAACATTGACTGTCCAGACCCAGGCTCCGCTATCTTCGAATGGAGCTCGATTCTCCGATGAGAGCGGAAGAACTCCGGAAAGAATCTCGTTCATTCTTCGCTCGCAACGCAGTGCAGCATCTCCAGTCAGTTGTGCTCGTGTGGCTGCACGAGAGCCGTTCTGTAACACCTGACCAATGACAGCCGTCGCTCCCAAGAAAATCGCAAGTGCGAGAACCACTTCAAAGAGAGTGATCCCTTTTCGAGTTTCTCGATCAAGTTGCGTAGAACAATTCAATCGAGAGTATCTCCATGATGTACGGAGGCCCCTTGTTGCAGAGCCTCCTCCTTTGCGGCAGGACGCCTCGACATCTCCAGAAGTGATGTTAGTTCGACGATCCACCAAACAGCTCCGGTAATTGTGAGATTCGTGATGTCACAACAGCTCCGGTCAACCCGCGAACTGAAACTGTAATGTACCGTTTGTCCTCATCAACGACTGTGACCGCTCCTGTGGTCGCTGATCCGTCAGCAAAGAAGAGAATGGGCGCGGACCAACTCACGTCGCGATGTTGGACGCCGTTCTGAACCATTTTCAACCACGCTTCCGGAAGCCGCTCAAGAATCATCGGCTGATCAGAAATTAAAGTGGTCGGCATATAAAACTGGCAGTCCTCTGACAGTTCATGTGTCATTGCCAGTTTAATACTGCCTGCCCCCGCCCCCTGAAGCGTTTGGCTGGCAGAAGCCTGTTCGTCCGCGTGGACTTGAAGATCGTAAGGCAGAAGGACGTATTTTCGGCCGTTCGGCTCGAAGCGAAATTGATAAGTGATGCCATCTTCGACCGCTTGCACACGAGCATGGTCGAGAACCTGCCTCACCTGCTCGACGTTGCCCATCACACTTTCACGCTTCAAGAACCCCGACATGCGCGGCCAGCTGATGCCTGCAATCGCGACAATGACCGCCAGCACCAGAATGAGTTCAAGGACCGTAAACGCGGAGCGGCGTCCGCGCGGACAGTCAACAGTTTGAACTCTTCGATGCTGGTGCATGGTGATTCATTTCGAAGGGAGCCATCGTTACTGGTTCAGTTTGTCGTCCCAGTTATTGATGTCGTCGCCAGATCCGTTGTCGTTCTTGCGGTTCTTTCCGTTAGACCAGATCGCCGGCGATTCCGTCTCTGCACGTGAGTTAGGGTATTCGTAATTGAGCGGGGTGTTCCAGGCATCTGTTGGCACCTTGTCAAGAACCGCAGAGGTTCCGTCTTCTCGCTTGGAAAGCATCACGTCGATGGATTCAGGCGGTTCGCCGAGATTGTCGACGGCATACAACTTCGCTGCCTGCTCCAGATTCGTGATCGCCGTTTTTGTGACTTTGATATTGGCGGACTGCTGTTGCCCCAGCAGTCGGGGAACAGCCATAGCTGCAATCACACCAATGATGGCGAGCACAATCAGAACTTCCAACAGCGTAAAACCGCCAGGACGATTCTCTTTGTGTCGTCTCTGATTGAATTGTTGTGTTCGCATGGTTCCATCTCCTTCGTAGTTTTTTCGTGAGTATTCTAAACGCACCGGGGAGGTGCGTCATTTTTTTAAAGTTTCTGTAATGCTTGTCGTGCCCGTGAAGGTCAGTCTTATGACTTCAGAGACGGCTCGCCACGAGTTTTCTCCAGATCATTTAACAGGTCTCTGGAATCTGGTTTCGCAATCAAGTCTCTTTTTATTAAACAATGCTGGAGCTTTGAAGGATCGGTAATAAGAGTGCAATGACAACAAAAAGGACAACTGCGGCGAGACAAAGCAGTAACATCGGTTCCAGAAGTCGGACCGCCATCTCAATTTCACGACTTGTTCGCCGTTCCAGGTTCTCTGAAATATCAATCAAAACATTCTCCAGGTTGTTGGCCTCTTCCCCGACCGCGATCATCTCGACGATCTCTTCAGGAAACTGTTTGCTGGCAGCCAACGGGCCAGCTAATGATTTACCTTCTGAAATATTCGACGCTGCAACATCGATGGCATCCGACAGTACGATATTCGCCGTCGCGTCTTTGGCTATTTTTAATGACGTGAGTACTGGGACACCGTTTTTCAACAACGTTCCCAAGACTCGACAAAACCTGGCAACCGCCAAACTGCGGACGATTCGTCCGATTCCGACCGCCCGCAAACGGAATACATCGAGCTTACGTCGACCATCTTCCGTCTTCAGCCATTTCAACAAACCTATGATTGTCCCGGCAGCAGCCAATAACCCGACCGCCCAGTATTTTTGAGTCGCTTCACTCATCCCCATGAGTGCTGTCGTCGCCCAGGGAAGTTCTCCACGGGCAGCCATATTCTCGAAGAGCCCCTCGAACTTCGGCACCAGCCAAGCCAACATCACCGTGACAACACCTCCGCCGACCATCAGCAGGAAGACGGGATACACCATTGCTCCGATAACACGACCTTTGAGTTCTTCTTGCTGTTCAGTAAACGCTGCGATTCGCTTGAGAACATCCTCCATGAACCCGCCTTCTTCACCAGCATGGACCATACTGACCATGAGAGGTGAGAACGCTTTCGGGTGAGATTTCATCGCGTCATAGAGTCGCGAACCTTCAGCGACCTGATCTCTTACGTCTGCAACAACAACTTTGAGGGCAGAATGTGACGATTGTTTCGAAAGAAGTTCCAATGACCGCAATAACGGAACACCAGATTTCAGCAGGTCCGCTAATTGTGAATAGAAAACAGTCAAGTACTTGGACGGAACACGTCTATTGACTTGTCTCGCCGCAGCCTTGCTGGACTCTGCCAGGTCGACCTGAAGTGGAAACAGTTGCTGGGCAGCGAGTGTTGCCAACGCCTCTTTTTCAGTCGTGGCAGTGAGAAGACCGGTGACCTGCTGTCCCGACAATTCTCTCGCTTTGTACTGAAATTCTGGCATGGAAAGGCAATATGTCGATGGGGGTGGAATCGTTGGAAAATACTCTCAATCGATACTCAATTTCATCAATTGAGGTTTCACTTTTCTGACTGAGAACGAATGACTGGTACAAAACGCCAAGTCTGACAGCCCGTTCACCTGATCTGAACCTGTGAACGAATCGCGTTCGCTCAACAGGTGCATGGTGAATTGTATGACATCAAGCCACCGGTCGCGATTTATGATTCTGAAAGACGAACATAATTGGCAAGAAAATCATTTTTCGACATCGGTTTCGAAAGATCGATCCCTGCCTTTTCAAATAGGGGTTTCGTCGTTCGTGCTCGCGCCCATTCATCTTCTTCAAGATTACCATCTCTGTTGCGATCCAACAGCCGGAACATTGATTCACCACGACGAGCTGCAGCAGTATTCATATCGACGCCAGGTTGCTCCGATTTCACTGTCTCGGTACTGCCTGTAGTCGCTGACTTTGGAGTCACTCCGGTCTTTTGAGTACCAGAAATTGTTGTTGAGGCTGCGATTGCCGTCGAAACATCAGGCATCTCGGCAGGGCCCTTGGCGAGTTCACGCGGGGTCAGAAAACCATCTCCATTGCGGTCATAGGCAGCAAACAGATGTATTTCGTCCCGCTTCCACTTTTTCCATTCATAAAAGCCAATTTGACCATCACTGTCACTGTCACCTTCAACAAATGTCTGAGGGATATCGACAGTCACCCGCTCTTTTGCTCGATAAGCGATGGAAGTGGGAGCTCGCTTGGCTGGTCCTTCCTTCTTACGTGCTTCTTCTTCCTTGCGTTGCTCGTACTCTTTGCGTCTTCTTTCATACTCTTCACGACGTCTGCTGTCATCGTCACTGCCGCCACGACTTCGGGACTCTTGCTCTCTCTGTTCACGAACTTTGTCATACGCTGAGGCAAAACTTCGCTGATCCAGCCCTCTTCTGTAGTCGACTCCAGCCCGCTGAAGCATTTCTTTGAACGGGCCACGAGAATTCTCAATTTCTTGAGGATCCAGGCGGCCATTCTTGTCTCGATCGAGATATCCAAAAATCTGGTCAGTTGAAGGACCTCGTCGTTCTTGCCCCCCACGAGACTCGCGACCACTTTCCCTGCCTCCATCCCGGGTTCTCTCGCCAGATCTCTGGGCTGCAGCTTCATTGCTAAGCCCCAGTAGCACACAGGATGCCGAAAAGAGCCATAACAACAAGAACATCCCGAACTTCTGAAAATTCATAGTTTTCAACATGGCGCGCGGTCCGAAATTGAATTTGTGGGGTTTTTAACTCTAACAGAACCTGAAGAAGTTATCGATTTCAGTGAATCACAGTCATTTCTAGAGTTCTGTTAGCGTTTCTAATTATGAAACGTAATCAAAGCTGGGCAGGTATGACCAACAAACACCCAGAACGAACCAATACTATATCAACACCAGAATTGAAGAATCGGACCGGTCTTCTCTGGAATCCTTGGAAAATCATCTCCTCGGAACATCAGTCACGATCGATGCGACTCTACTTTTCTTGTTCACTAACTGTTGTGACTCGTCAAGGCTGATTTCCATAAGCCCTGACCTGGCAACAGTTAACAATCTTAGTTTCACAAGTGAGACTGCAACTCCCTGTTCTCCGGAGCATTTCGATGAGTTCAATCGTCAAAACCGTCACAGTATTCCTGATCGGTCTTGCAATCGTCGTTTCCATTCCAGCTTCCTCGTCAGGCCAGGAAGAGGGAGGACGACGTGACCGTGGAGGAGATCGCGGCGGTGTGCGCGGTGGCCCGGGAGGCAGAACGGGTGGTGCAGGGGGCCGAGGTGGATTTTCTGGACGCCGTGGTGGAGGACTTCTTGGAGAACTCGGAAACGAAGCGACTCGAGGTGAAGTCAAAATCACTGACGAGCAAATGAAGAAGCTTGAAGAGATCGGCGAGTCGATGGGGAATTCCCGGGAGCAGTTCGGGGACATCTTTGGCCGGATGCAATCTGCCAGTTCGGATGAAGAACGCGAAAAAGTTCGCAACGAGCTGCGAGCGAAAATGGAAGAGGTTCGCAAGCAATCTGAAACACAAATGAAATCAGTGCTGTCGGAAGAACAATTCAAGCGACTTGATCAAATCAGATTGCACCGCGAGGGAACCCGTGCGTTTGGAAGAGAAGAGGTTCAGACCGAACTAGGACTCACTGACGATCAAAAGAAAAAACTGGAAGAGCTTCAGGAATCACGAAGCGAAAAATTCCGCGCTCTCGGATTTGGATCGTCTGAAGAAGACCGGAACAAGCTCAACGAAGAATTTGAGCAAGCTACCATGGCGGTCCTTACCGACGAACAAAAGCAGAAATGGCAGCAGCGAATCGGACCTCCGCCTGCAGATGCCGGACAATCACGCTCGCAAGGCTCAGGAGGCCAACCTCCTCCACGTCGTGAGCGACCAGTAATGGTTGAACAAGTCCCGGAAGGTGCAGAAACCGTGCTCTCGTTCGGAGAAAAGCCGGATGATGAGAACAAAACGACAAAAGTCGATCGGGAGAACGTTCAGCTCTCCTTCAACTTCCGCTATGCCCCATGGACAGAAGTGCTGCGACTCTTCGCTCGTGAGTCTGGTCTTTCACTCGACCTGCTTGACGTCCCACCCGGAACGTTCAGCTACTACGACCAGAAAATGTACAGCCCCAAAGATGCTCTCGATGTCATTAACGGCTACCTGCTTCCTAAGGGCTTCGTGCTGGTTCATCGGGATGATTTCCTGGTTTGCCTGAACATCGACGATCCGATCCCACCGAATTTGATTCCCAACGTGACTCCTGATCAATTGGCGAGCCGGGGCAAGAATGAACTGTTGACTGTCGTCTTTCCACTGGAAGGTGTGGACGCTGGGCAAATCGCCGCTGAGGTCAATGAGGTCAAAGGGCCTCAAGGGAAGGTTGTTGCGCTCAGTAGCTCCAACTCTGTCCTGGTGACCGACATTGGAAGCAATTTGCGTCGGATCGATCTGATGCTGAAAGATATCACCAATCGTCCCGGTCCGGATGATTTGAGCTTCAAACCTTACATCATCAAAAACATCCCAGCTGCCGACGCAGAAGAATTACTCAGAAGCGTACTTGGAATCAGTTCTGGTGTCACGAACGTCAGTGCCTCTTCCTCACGGCGGTCGAGCTCAAGTTCAAGCTCCAATTCCGGGACTGGAATCACAATCGCTGCGGACGAACGAACCAACAAACTGTTGATCTCCGCAACCGTCAAAATGCATCAGCTCGTTGAACAGGCTCTGGAAACCATCGACGTGGAAGGTGAGCCAAGCAACTTCTCGTCTGAAGGCAATAAACCATTCCTGAGAGTCTATACCGTCACATCTGCCAACTCGATGGAAGTGACGAAGACAATTTCCGCCCTGATGCCCGGTGTCGTCATTAATGAAGACGCCCGCAATGGAAAGATTCACATTCTCGCGACGAACGACAAACAGATGCAAGTTGCCTCGCTCATCAGCGAGATGGATGGAGCAGGCAGCAGTTCGCAACAAATGACTGTGATTCCCCTTTCGAAGATGGACCCAATCATGGCAGCGACGACCGTTCGAGCCATGTTCATGAAAGATGGTGATCTCGCTCCAACCATTGAACCGGACGTTTACGGACGACAACTCATGGTGCGAGGTGACACGGCTCAAGTCCTGCAAGTGAAAGAACTTCTTGCTCAACTCGGAGAAGACGGAACCGGGCAACGAGACCGCTCCAGCGAAAGCCGAATGAGAACATTCCCTTTGAGTGGACGTGATCCAGAAGAGATTCTCCCATTGATTCAGCGGATGTGGAATCAACGATCATCTTCACCAATCCGAGTTGTCAATCCCGGTGAGCGTGGTCCAGTTCGAGACATTAAATCACCAGCTGAGGGGCAGTCGGTTCGACAACCTGAACCTCCAGCTCCACCAGCGAGCACTCAGCAAATCCGGCTCGACAAAAACTCACCGAACTCCGTGCAATCGAACACATCCTCCGCAAAGGATTCTTCGAAGCATCGAAGTTTACCCGTAATCGCAGCCAGTCAAACGACAGTTCTGGAGCAGGCGACTGGGAACGATTCACAGGCAAACGAAGGTGAAGCTTCTGCCGAAAAACCTGCTGAACAAGCAGCCCCGGAGAATCCAGCTCAATACACCGACAAACAATTATTGGACTTGCTGAGGGCTTACATCAATCAATCGGCTCCGCCAAATGCAAACTCGCCCGAAACAGCACCTGATCCTGAACCTGCACCTCCAGAACCAGCGGCTCGTAATCAAAACAGACCACAAACACAAACACCATCAGCATCGCCAACAACTCCATCAGCTGATATCAATGTCACAGTGATCGGAGATGAGTTGATGCTTTATTCGTCCGACCCGGAAGCACTCAACGAGCTCGAAGAATTGCTGGAATCAACACTGCAGGTGATTCCACCTCGGACCTCCTGGACAGTCTTCACCTTGCAAACAGCTGACGCTACGGAAGCCTCCCTCATGCTGGAGCAACTTCTCCCTTACAGTAATGTGAGTTCAGCATCTTCGGGAGGGGGAATGCTTGGATCATTTTCGGGAGCAGCATCATCACTTGGAAGTGGTCTCGCAGAGATGACCGGGTTGAGTTCAATTGCTGCTGCGGGGCAATCTCTTCGAATCATTCCGGATACACGTTTGAACGCACTGTTCGTTTCTGGTCCTGCCGGTCAGGTGAAGGAAGTCGAAGAGATGTTGCGAGTCTTGGACGCTAATGAATGGCCCGATTCAATGCGTGACAAAGTGACGCGTCTGATTCCTGTCGAGCATGCCGATGCGAAGGATGTTCTGCAAATCGTCAAAGAGACCTACAAGGTTTACATCGATCCTCCACAGCAACAACAAGGTCGCGGCAATCCACTGGCAGCGATGATGGGCGGCGGGCGAGGTGGAAAAGATGGAGACACTCCCGCTTCGCTGATCAAGATGGCAGTCAGTGTCGATTCAAACACGAACCAACTGGCAGTCTGGGCGGACGAGGCACTCTTCCGAGAAGTTGAGACTCTCGTTCAGACGATAGACAATTCAGCCAAGGAAGCTCGAAGAACCGTCGTTGTGGTTCCATTGAGTAATACGAACTCATCCATGATCCAGAACGCTCTGGGAACGCTCATGCCGCGTGTGAATGTGAGCAGCACCGGCAACCGCAGCTCTTCCAACAATTCAAGCAACCAGTCAAAACCAAGTACCACTTCGGATCAAAATTCAGACCAAGATCGCATCCGCCAATTTATGGAGCAGAGAATGCGTGAACGTATGCAGGGAGGTGGAGGAGGTGACCGCCCCAGTACAGGTGGCTCCGGCGAAACGGGACGTACTCGTGGCGGAACCAATCCATTTGGAGGCGGTGGTCGACCATTCGGAGGAAGTGGAGGACGTCCCGGTGGTGGCCGCACAGGTGGTCGTTAATCGCAGCCAATCCAGAACTGGTTTCACGTCCTGTCTCGAAGTGAGCAGCCGTCGACATCGCGAAAATGGTCTTCACGGGGTCTCCTGAATTCACCATACTTGAGTCCCCTCGTCGAGCTCTGAATCACACGCTTGCTGGGACATTGAGCAGGCTCGGGTGTAAGCCTTGGAGCATCTTTCGAATTGGGTTGCAGGTTCTGCCTCGTGGTGAACAGCATTTTTACTAGAGAACTGCGCTCTTCACGGGCAAACGGTAGAGCAAACTGCTCTAAACGAGAACGATTTGATATTTCGGTTGTTGAACAACTGGTCATCAGCCTGATTCAAGATTCGATTTTCTTTGACAGATGAATCGAATTGACGAACGAAAACACGGAATTCTTCCGCATAGTGTGAGTATTCTGGCGTAGAATTTCCTTGACCCTGGTCCTTCAACACTCGACTCTGTCAACATGAATATTGGTTCGCTACTTCTGGAACGCGCGTTGGTCAACGAGCAGCAACTCGAAATGGCCCGCGAGGAAAAATCCGGAAAACGGATCGATCGTGCATTGATCGAAATGGGAGTGATCCGCGAAGACGAGACGCTCCAACTCTTTGCTTCCGAGTTGGGGATGGAATTCAAAAACCTGAAAGAATTTGAGCTCGACCGCGAGTTACTCGACAAGTTCCCAACCACTGCCATTTTCCGACATGAAGCGATTCCACTCGCTCGCCAAAATGGACATGTTCAAGTTGCGATCAGCGACCCATTCAACCTCGAATCGCTCGATGAACTGAGCACCCTTGGGGGATGTCGCATTGAACCGGTTCTGGCGTGTCGCGACGAAATCCTTGACTTAATCAAACGTAATCTCGGTGTCGGCGGTGATACGATCAATCAGATGGTCGCTCAGCGGGCAGAAGACGAAATCGATCTGCTCGAAGCAATCCCCGAAGGAATGGGAGAACTCGCCGAATCGGCTCAGGCTCCTTCGGTCATTCGTCTTGTCAACGAACTCCTGGTCGAAGCCCTTGAGCAGCGGGCAAGTGATGTCCATCTCGAACCTCAGGAAAATGGACTTGTCATCCGCTTTCGTGTCGATGGGATCTTACGGATTGAGCCTGTTCCTCCGGAAATCAACCATTTTGCATCTGCGATCGTGACTCGCTTGAAGATCATGTCGCGGTTAAACATCGCAGAAAAGCGGCTCCCTCAAGACGGTCGTATTAACATGAGGGTCCAGGGGCGCGAAATCGACGTTCGTGTTTCGATCATCCCGATGCTGCATGGTGAAGGCATCGTGATGCGTCTGCTCGACAAACAGCGCATGGTCTTCAATCTGCGCGGCGTGGGAATGCCTCAAAATGTCTATGAGGAATTTACAGATTTAATCTCTATGCCGCACGGAATTGTGCTTGTCACGGGACCAACAGGAAGCGGAAAAACGACCACGCTTTACAGTGGGCTCAATGAAATCAAAAGCCCAGCGACGAAAATCATCACAATTGAAGATCCGGTCGAATATCACCTCAACGGTATCAGCCAAATTCAGGTTCACTCCAAAATTGGGCTCACGTTCGCTGCCGGTTTGCGAAGTATCCTCCGTCACGACCCCGATGTTGTTCTCATCGGTGAAATTCGAGACGGTGAAACAGCTACAAGCGCGATTCAGGCATCACTGACTGGTCACTTAGTCTTCAGCACGCTCCACACGAACGACGCGCCAAGCGCTTTTACGCGGCTAGTCGACATGGGCGTCGAACCGTATCTGGTAGCAAGTACCGTCGAAGGAATTCTTGCTCAACGCCTCGTGCGAAAATTGTGCGAGCGATGCAAGGTGTCCTACAGTCCTGATCCAAACGACCTCCCTCCAGACTTTCCTGAACCGAATATTGAAACGCTCTACAAGCCGGTTGGGTGCAGGGACTGCCGCGACATCGGATACACCGGACGGATGGGGGTGTATGAACTTCTGCGAAACGATCCGGAAATTAAAAAGCTGTGTGTTGAAGGTGCCAGTGCTGGGGTCATCCGTGACTATGGCCTTACTCACGGCATGCTCACACTCCGCCAGTCTGGCTATCAGCGGATGATCGACGGCAGCACCACGATCGACGAAGTCATCCGCATCACACGCGGCGAACACTAAATCAATTCGCTGCTTTTCCTGCCGTTGAAGGTCACCTTTGTAACTTCAGAAGTTGGTCTTCACGAGACGGAACATGGAAGCGATTGCGAAAAAAACGCTGTAGAATTTGTCAAATCGTTTTGATTTCGTTACGGTTCTGATCGTCCGGATTCCCCAATTGCCCGACAGTACCGTATCAGGCCACTGCGAATGAGAGTGCTTCAAAAAACGTTCTCGAATGCAGATGCCTGTCTTCTGGATCTGGACGCATCGAGCATTGACTCTGCATTCGAGCAAACGGTTCAGCACCTGGTGGACCAAAAACTGATTGCTCCGGGTGCCTATGGCGATATCGTCACCGAACTGAAGCACCGAGAAGAGAAATCATCGACAGCCATCGGCCACGCAGTCGGAGTTCCGCATTGCTATCTCGACTCGATGATCGAGCAGATTGTTGTCTTTGTCCGCCTCAAACACCCACTCAACATGGGTGCCCCCGATCGAATTGCTACCCGATATCTTTTCTTCTTGCTCGGGCCAACATCGGCGATCCCCGGGCATTTGGACACGCTGGCACTCATTGCCAGGCTAATGTCGGATGATGAATTTCGATATGACCTGGGGGAGGCGAAAGAGCATCAATCTTTGTTTTACGCTTTTGAACGAGCCGTGCAACGTTCGAAACCGTCCCCTGCAATCGCAACGTCGAATCAAGATGACGGACTCGAATACACCGGGAAAATCGCTGGTGGACTGATTCAGGATGTGAAACGTCGACTCCCAAAATATTGGAGCGACTTCACCGACGGCCTGCACCCCAAAGCCGTTGCATCGACATTGTTTCTCTTTTTTGCCTGCCTTGCTCCCACTGTCACTTTTGGTGGGGTGATGTCCATCGAAACGAACGGCGACATTGGTGCCGTCGAGATGATCGTGGCCACAGCGATGTGTGGTGTGATTTACGCTCTCTTTTCGGCGCAACCACTCAACATCTTAGGGGGGACGGGTCCGTTACTGGTCTTCACGGCGATCCTCTACAACTTGTGTCACGACATGCAAATCGATTTTCTGCCCGCGTATGCCTGGGTCGGAATCTGGACGGCATTGATCACGATCCTTCTGGCTGTGACTGACGCCAGTTTTTTAATGCGGTACTTCACTCGTTTCACGAATGAGATTTTCTCCGCGCTCATCTCTGTCATTTACATCTACAATGCCATCAAAGCGTTGATCTACATCTTCAAAGATCTCGACGCACATCAGCACCACGATACCGCTTTGCTTTCGTTACTCCTTGCCTTAGGCACGTTTTACATTGCGATCACGCTTCAAGGATCTCGCCGCAGCCGTTACATGCTTCCCTGGATGAGGGAGTTCCTAGCAGACTTCGGCCCTACAATCGCACTGGGAGTGATGACACTCGTGGCCTTTCGATTGCATGAAGTCGACCTCCCCGTTTTGCCTGCCCCAGACCAGCTCGGAACAACTTCGGGACGGGCCTGGTTCGTCGATCCCTTCGCAGCTCCAATGTGGGTTCGTTGGGCAGCGTTGGCCCCTGCGATTTTAGGTGCGATTCTGATTTACGTCGACCAGAATATTACAGCCCGGTTAGTGAATTGTGCTGACCATCGGTTGAAAAAGGGAGGCGGATACCATCTGGACTTGGCGCTCATCGGTGGCATGGTGGGATTGTGTTCGATATTCGGCTTACCGTGGGTTGTCGCTGCAACGGTACGCTCGCTCAATCATGTGCGCAGCCTTGCGACAACAGAAGAAGTCGTCACCAGAAGTGGAGACCGGCGAGACCGCATTCTGCGAGTCCGCGAGACACGCATCACCGGATTGGCAATCCACTTGCTGATTGGTGCTTCGCTGCTGCTATTGCCGTTGCTGAAAACGGTTCCGATGGCAGTCTTGTATGGTCTCTTTTTGTTCATGGGTTTCGTATCGATTCGAGGAAATCAATTCTTCGAACGTATTAGCTTGTGGCTGATGGAACCGTCGCTGTACCCGTCAACACACTTCATCCGCCGCGTTCCGTTATGGAGCGTTCACGTATACACAGCCATCCAACTTATCTCCCTGATCGTGTTGTGGACTGTCAAAGAAAGTTCACTGGGGTTACTGTTTCCGTTATTCCTGGCGATGCTTGTTCCGTTGCGGTTCAGCCTTTCATATTTTTTTCGACAGCCATATCTCGCTGTCCTCGATGCTGATTCAGTCCCCGAAGACTAAGTGAAGACTGACGAAAGTGGAACTTCTATTTCGCCTCCACTCAATTGCAGGTTATACTATTAGCCCCACCGACTGACCTCGTAAGCCTCCCTATTTGAGACTGACCAGCCTTCACAGAATCTGGAAGAAGTGACTGACCTTCCAGAGAACGTCAACGATTCCCTCAAGCATTGTTAGCGGCTCTTATGTCTGTAATCCCATTCGACTTTTCTGCAATTCCACTTTTCCGGTCACTGCTGATCCTCTATGCAGGATTGTTTTGTGCCCAACTTTCCGCCGCTGATGAAGAACAGACTCGGGCTGCGCTGAACAAAAAATTCGACGAAAGAGTTGCTCCCTACCTGAAGTCGTTCTGTATGGATTGTCATGGAACTGATCTTCAGGAAGCCAAACTTGACTTGAGCCTCTTCAAGTCAACGCATGACGTTTCGGATGCTCACGGACTTTGGGAAATCGTTTTGACACGACTCGAAGCAGGCGAAATGCCACCCGAAGATTCTGAGCCTGTTCCCTCACAAGAAGAAACAACAGAAATCATTGAATGGATTCACGCTCTTCGCACCTTCGACGCAAACCAAAACGCAGGCGACCCCGGAGTTGTATTAGCGCGCCGATTGAGTAACGCAGAGTACAACAATTCTATTCGCGACATTACGAAGGTCGACATTCGACCGACGCGATCATTTCCCGTGGACCCTGCAAATGAAGCAGGATTCGATAATTCTGGCGAGTCGTTGGCGATGTCGCCTGCTCTTCTGAAGAAATATCTGGAAGCAGCCCGAGAAGTCTCCGAGCATTTAGTTCTGAGCCCATCAGGGCTCAGCTTCGCTCCGCATCCAGCCATCACGGACACCGATCGAGACAAATATTGCGTGAAGCGAATTGTCTCGTTTTACAAATCACAACCGACGGACCTCGCAGACTATTTCTTCGCTTGCTGGAAATTTAAATTTCAGCAACAAGCTGGTAGCTCCATCGAGGATTTCGCACGGCAGTCTGGCCTCAGCCCCAAGTACACGAAAACTCTCTGGGAATTATTAAGCGTTGACGAGGAAATCGGACCGGTCGCAACACTCCAGAAGAGGTTCCATGCGATCCCTCAAATGGCTGAGGAAAAAGTTGTACGTACTGAATGTCAAAGAATCCGTGACGACATCACTCACATCCGTTCACAACTCGTTTTCAAATTCGACAACCTCGAAATCCGTGAAGTCCACAAAGGGGCGCAGCCATTTGTACTTTGGAAGAACGAGCAATACGCCACACACAGAAGAAAGCTCAACGAAAACGCACTCTTTCAAGAAGGTGAGACGTTCCCGAAAGGGACGCCCAAGGAACTCATCTTGCCGAACGATCCAGAACAGAAAGAGCGACATCTCGCGAAGCTGAGAGAGTTCTGTTCTCTCTTTCCAGATGCGTTTTACATTTCTGAACGTGGTCGAGATTACCTGGATGTCCCCAAAGCCCAACAGGAAAAAGGCCGCTTACTCAGTGCCGGTTTTCATAGCATGATGGGTTATTTTCGTGACGACTCACCACTTTACGAGTTAATGTTGAGCGAGCAGCAGCAACGGGAATTAGACAGTCTCTGGGAAGAACTCGACTTTGTCGCATTTGCTCCCAAACGACAATACGAAGGCTTTCTCTGGTTCGAGCGTACTGACTCTCGCTATATGAGAGATCCACAATTCGACTTCGCCCGCCCGGAGAACAAAGCCTCTGCATCGGAGGCGATGATTCAAAAACTGTCCGAAGTCTATCTGGAGAAAGCGAAACGGAACGGAGGGACCGACGTTCCGCTCAAGGCAATTGAGGATTACTTTCAGAACATCAATCGGCAAATTCGCTGGGTCGAATCTGAACGAATCAAGTCTGAACCGGCACATCTTCGTGACCTGCTTGTTTTCGCCAATCATGCTTGGCGACGCAAACTTTCAGATCCAGAAAGAGCTGACCTAACGCAGTTTTATCAGATGCTTCGAAATGAGGAACACCTCTCGCACGAAGATGCCGTCCGGCACACTATGGTTACGATCCTGATGTCTCCGCACTTTCTTTTCCGCATGGACATGGCAAGTACCGGCGAGGGGACACGCCCACTGACCGGGACCGAACTCGCCAGCCGACTCAGTTACTTCCTCTGGTCATCGACACCAGACGAAAAGCTCATCGAGGCATTCACCAGCAGTGTCGACCCGCACGAAAACTCAAAGCTCGTTTCTCAACAAGTTCGTCGCATGTTGAAGGACGAAAAGGTCGAAGGTCTTGCTTATGAGTTCTTCGCGAACTGGCTCGACATTCGCCGGTTTGAGGAGCACAACAGCGTCGACCGTAATCGTTATCCAGAGTTCACCAACGAGCTCCGGGCTGCAATGTTCGAAGAGCCGATCCACCTGTTTATCTCCTTAATCAAAAACGACGGTTCGCTACTGGAGTTGCTCGATACACGTTCAACTTTTGTGAATCCGGTGCTGGCGAAACATTATGGAATGGATGACCTGAAATTTCAGGGAGACGAGTGGATTCATCTTCCGGATGCAACGAAGTATGGTCGCGGAGGTTTGTTACCGATGTCTGTTTTTCTCACGAAGAACTCTCCCGGACTCAGAACAAGCCCTGTCAAACGTGGCAACTGGGTTGTCCGTCGGCTTCTTGGAGAACGCGTTCCCCCACCTCCACCAAATATCCCTGAACTTCCGGAGGACGAAAGTCAACTCGAAGATGTTTCACTCCGTGAATTGCTTGCTAAACATCGAGACAACAAAAGCTGTGCCAGCTGTCACGACAAGATCGACTCGATTGGTCTCGCTTTTGAAGGATTTGGCCCCGTCGGTGAAAAACGCGAACAAGATCTAAACGGCCGAACCGTCGAGTTGGACGTCGTCTACCCCAATGGATTCAAAGGGGAGGGCGTGGAGGGACTCCATCAGTATTTAACTCAACACCGCCAGCAGGAGTTCATTGAGAATTTTTGCCGAAAACTGCTCACCTTCGCGCTCGGGAGGAGACTCACCTTGTCGGATGAAGGCCTGATTGTGAAAATGCAAGAACAGCTACAAACGAACGACTACCGGATCGCACCAGTCATCGAAACAATTGTCATCAGCCCACAGTTCCTAACCAAACATGGCGGAGAGTTCCTCGTTCGAGAGCCGTAGACTTCGAACGAGAAGCATTCGAGCACACCAAAGAACAGATTGTGCGTACCACCTCGCGGAGAGGCGGTAAATCAGACTGCCTTAAGAACTCGAACCACCAGATCACCTTAAGCGAATCATGGTCATGAATCAGCAACATCGAAAAATTTCACGACGAATTTTGTTACAAGGGACCGGAGTCGCGATGGCGCTCCCGTGGATGGAGTCGTTGCAAGTCTGGGGAGAATCGACTCCAAAGCTCGACCAGAATGGGGAATTCCCGAAACGATTTGCAGCCTTATTCATGGCTTGTGGAATAAATGCAAAGCACTGGTGGGCGAAAGGTTCCGGGGCGGAGATGGAGCTGGGGAAAACTCTCTCTCCGATGGAACCGCATAAGCAAAAGATGAATTTCATCTCCGGATTGTTCAACAAAAATGCGACCGGTGTGGGAATTCATCCGGGGCAAACCGGCAACATACTTTCTGGCGCCTCACTTCAAAAAGGAGCAGAACTTCGAGGTGGAATCAGCGTCGATCAGTTACTCGCCAATCGTCTCGGTGAGCAAACCTCGCAACCAAGTTTAGTTCTCGGCTGCGAACAACCGATCACCGGTTATCACGAGACGAACTTCTCGATGGCGTACAGTTCACATATCTCCTGGCAAAATGCGACTTCGCCAGTCCCGATGGAAGTTTACCCTTCGCTCGCCTTTGACAGTCTGTTCGAGAACCACGGTCAACGCCGAAACAAAAGTGTGCTTGATCGAGTCAAAGCAGAAGCTGCCAGCCTCAGTCGTCGAGCCAGCTTTGAAGATAAAACAAAGCTCGACGAATATTTAACCAGTGTTCGCGAAGTCGAAAAACGGATCGAACGTATCCGCAGCGATCAAGACAAAGCGACCCATCGGGCAAAGAATAAAGGGGAATCGCTGGTAACGATGAGACGTCCCGATAACGGACTTCCGGAAGACATTCGCGAACATATGAAGTTGATGTGTGATATCGTTGCGCTGGCATTTCAAACTGATAAAACGCGAATTGCTTCGCTACTTCTTTGTCGTGACATCTCAGGCCTGTTCTATCCGTTTCTGGATGTTCGAAAAGCCCATCACTCCGGATCTCACGACGATCTCTCTGGCGACTGGGAAAAAGTCTCTCGCTTCTATTGCAGCCAACTCGCCTACCTCGCTGGCCGACTCGATTCAATGCCTGAGGGGGACGGGACTGTCCTTGACCACAGTTGCCTGTTGTTCATTAACAACATGTGGTCCGGATCAAGACACGATTCGACAAAGCTTCCGATGCTCACTGTCGGTGGCCTCGGTGGAACCCTCGATACCGGACGCGTCCTCGATTACAGCGACAAAGATGACGCTGACCGAAAACTGTGCAGTTTTTACTTGTCTCTAATGAATCGTATGGGAATCGAAGAAAGCGAATTTGGCGATGCCCAAACGCAGCTTGCAGGTTTGTAAGTCTACGTCTCGCAAAGTTCATAACTGATCGACCTGCTCAAGCAGTCTGCTCTGCGTGAGCCGGTGTAGAACACGTTTCAGATTGATGTTCGCGCTCGATAATCCATCTTCCTGAGATGTGCTCGATATCGTTCACGGCAGCTCAACACCAGTTTGTTTTTCACGCCAATGGAAGCGGAGTTCCGTCGCAGATCGGAAATGGTCGGTTGAGCATATCTCGGATTAATGAGTCAGGAGATATTCCGAGTTGTCGAAAAATCGTCGCGTGAACATCTGGTGGTCCGCACGGTTGGTCGAGCGGAAGCGCTCCCACAGCGTCGCTTGATCCATAAACTTGCCCACCCTGAATCCCACCACCGGCGAGCAAAACAGAATAGACACCCGGGTAGTGATCACGTCCGGCCGCCCCGTTAATCTTGGGGGTCCGTCCAAAATCGGTGAGCACGACAACGAGCGTTTCAGAAAGTGTTCCGCGTTGCTCAAGATCAGAAAGTAATGCAGATGTTCCTTGGTCAAAGACGGGAAGCAGCTTCTCTTTTAATCGATTGAAGTTGTTTCCATGGGTATCCCACATATCGCCTTGAGCTCCGTTCAAGTCGCCAGCTGCGCAACAGACCTGAACAATTGGAACACCTGCTTCGGTGAGTCGGCGTGCAAGTAACAAGCTATGCCCTCCGATATGATGCCCATAGGTCTCGCGAACTTTGGGATCTTCGCGTTCCAAATCATAGGCCTCTTTCACGGCAGAACTGAGCAGCATTTCCTGAGCGAGATCGCGAAAATGATCAAACTCGACAAAATCGTTGGCCTGACTCACTTGATCTTCAAGCTTTCTCCGCAAAGCTCGCCTGGCCTGAAGGCGAGGAAGATCGACATCCCCCAGCTTCAGAACCTGAGATCCCAGCGCGCGTGAGACGCCACCGAACTCTTCACCGCTTGGAGTCCGTATTACAATAGGATCAAACTTGGTCCCCAGAAATCCACCGTATTCGCCAGCCTGCAAGGTTCCATTATCGACCATCGGATAAGGAAGGCGGACCGAATTCGGAACCCCTTTCGGTGCAGTGCGAAAATTGGAGACCATGGCAGCGATCGACGGCCAATCGCCACTTTCAGGAGCGATATTGCCAGCGCGAGGAGGGCGATGCCCCGTCAAATTCCAATACATCCCGCGGCCGTGAGCGGAGTCGTCATGATGAATCGAGCGAATGATCGCCAGCTTCTCAGTCTGTTGAGAGAGACATGGCAAATGCTCGCTGACGACAATTCCTGGAGTCGATGTTGAAATTGGGGAAAAGATCCCTCGAATCTCGGAAGCAGCATCCGGCTTCATATCCCAGGTATCAATGTGGCTCATCCCGCCCCAGCAATAAATCAGGATACAGGACTTCGCTGGAGCATTCGCCAGACCGGCTGACGCTTTGGCAGCCAGAAAAGAGGACAGCGAAAGCCCCGCCGCCCCCGCCGAGGCGCCGAGCATCCTTCGCCGCGACAGGTTGTCGGGAGAAGTTGTGCTCACACTTTTACGATGAGTTGTCATTCGCCATCAATCGTAGCTGAACTCGTGAACGATGAAGAAGCGATCCGTATTCGAGAAACAGACTCTCAAACGAAAGCCCGACGCAATCTGTCGCATCAATGTTCGTTAGTATTAAGTAACCGGACAAAGAGTTCAATGTGAATCTCATTTGAGTGCGAATTTTGAGTAGATCGCTCTGTCGGTTCATTCCAAACTTTTCGCCCAGAGCGCAGCAACTTCCGCATCTCTCCTACATCACCGACGTTTCTTAAGTTGATCGAGAATGACAGCAGCCAGGATCAGCCCACCGAAGACGACTTTCTGTTCATAGCTCTTTACTCCGGCCATATTGAGGCCGTTTTGAATGACCGCGATAATCATTGCGCCGATCAAGGTCCCGAAGATTTTTCCTTCTCCACCGGCGAGGCTGGTTCCTCCAACGACTACGGCAGCGATGACTTGCAGTTCATAGAGGTCCCCCGCATTTGGACGCCCGCCTTCAAACCGGGACGCATCAACAACACCACCGATGCCTGCCATTGTCGCACAGACAATATACACCGCGATCAAGACTCCCATCACTGGGACCCCTGAGAGCCTTGCCGCTTCTGGATTCCCGCCTACCGCATAAACGTATCGACCGAAGGCTGTTTGACTCATCACGTAATGGGCGACGAAGTAAAGCGCCAGCATCAGCAAGATCGGGTTGGGTATTCCAAAGAGTTCACCATTCCCCAGCCAGGAAAATGCTTCAGCTTGAATCTTAATCGCTTCCGGAGTTCCTTCGGTACGGCCTCCAGTCAAGCTGGACTGGTATCGGACAGCGAGAATCAATGCGAGACCACGGGCGATCATCAAGGTTGCCAGCGTGACAATAAACGCAGGCACGCGAAACCAGGTCACCATGACACCGTTGAAGAGTCCACACACCGCACATGAAAAAACTCCAAGCAGTCCGCAGGCAATCATGACCGCTACCGATGCGTTTGCTCCACCAAACGACTCTAGCGAAATTGCAGTAATCACAGCAGCGATCGCGAGCAGACTGCCGACAGACAGGTCGATCCCGGCAGTAATGATGACCATCGTCATACCAATCGCAATGATTGCAACATCTGCATTCTGATTGATGACGTTGATGATATTTTCTCGGGCCAGAAATGTCGGCCAATAATAACTTTCAGGAATGATCACTTGAGCCGATGACAACGATGGATATTGGTTCTTGAGCTTGCTGAGCGTGCCTTCCCGAAGTGGCCCGAAAGCTGTTCCCGGCTGGTGCGTTGCGATCACATCCAGCTGCTTGTTCTCGACGCCGAGTTGCTCAATTCGCTGTCGCAGGTCGGCCGGTGTCCCCGAAATGATTCCTAGAACAGTCACGCCAAGTCGCTTCAGTTCTTTCTCGATTGCAGTCGCGAATTCCTGATCGCCAGCGGTCTCTCGGATGACGATCAGAACTCCTCCATCGCCGACCTCGTTTGCTATTCGTTTTCCAAGTTCCGTACCGGCAGCCTGCGAGATGGGATGCTGTTCAGAATACGTGGCGTAACTGTAGTAGCCGCACAGAAGTAGCAGGACAAACACTGAGCCATAGTGAGCCACAAAGTCTGAATGGAGGAGCCGTTTGATCATTATTTTTCCGATTCCGTTGCATCTTGCCGCAATCAGTTACTGAACCGCGAGATCCATGATTTGTTCCTGAGTCGCGGCGCCGACATCGTTGATTTCGCCGGTCAATTTTCCTTCATGCATTACCAGAACCCGGTCTGCCATGCCTAACGCTTCGGGAAGTTCGCTCGTGATCATCAGAATCGCTTTTCCCACGACAGCGAGTTGATTCATTAGTTGATAAATTTCAAATTTCGCACCGACATCAATCCCGCGTGTCGGTTCGTCAAAGATGATGATATCCGCATTTCGCTCAAGCCATTTTGCCAGGACAACCTTCTGCTGATTTCCCCCCGACAGAGTTCGCGCCGGTTGATTGATGTTTGAGAGCTTGATTTGCAGAAGTGATTGATACGACTCAAATGCGTTTTGTTCAGCTTTCTGATCAATTCCGGTGAAACCTGAAAACTTGCGAAGGTTGGGAAGTCCGAAATTGTGCAGAACAGACTGGTTCACGATCAGGCCTTGCGCCTTACGATCTTCAGTCAGCAGACAAACCCCGGCAGCGATTGCCTGTCGGGGATTGTTTATTCTCACCGGCTGACCATCGAGAGTTATTGTCCCCGATTCCTTTTTGTCCGCGCCGAAGAGCAGCCGTGCAACCTCTGTCCGACCGGCCCCGATCAGACCGGTCAGCGCGACAATCTCTCCACGTTTAACTGAAAGAGAAACATTCTTCACCTTGCTCCCTCTTGCCAGCCCATGGGCCTGTAGCCGTTCCTCCCCTATCTCCGCCTCGCGCATCGGGAACTCTTGCTCCAGAGTTCGACCGACCATCATTTCGATGAGGCGATCCCTCGTCAGCTCAGGCGTCTTCTGTGTGCCAACGTGACTCCCGTCCCGAAGCACGGTTACCCGATCGCAAACTGCAAAAATTTCACTCAGACGATGGCTGATGTAGATGATCGAAATCCCTTGTGATTTCAGTTCTCGAATCACCTCAAAGAGACCGTCAACTTCTTGTGGTGACAACGCTGCGGTTGGCTCATCCATCACAATGAGTTTAGAGTCGAGCAGCAATGCTTTAGCGATTTCCACAAGTTGTTGTTCGGCGACCGTTAAGTTGCCGCAACGTTCTTCAGCGTCGATGTCGACTTTCAGTTTCTTGAAGATTTTCGCTGCACGATCTTTTTCAAGTTGAACAGGCAACCGTTTCCAGATGGAAGCTTCCTGTCCCAGAAAAAGGTTTTCACGAACTGACAGGGCAGGAATGAGATTGAATTCCTGATGAATGACACTCACACCCGCACGTTGTGCTGCAAGCGGATTGCCCGGAGGAAGTGGGTGACCATCGACAAGAACAACGCCATCCGAGGCAGAATGAATTCCGCAGAGGATTTTCATCAACGTGCTTTTGCCTGCCCCGTTTTCTCCGAGAAGTGCAAGAACTTCTCCACGTTTCAGGCTCAGGCTGACATTATTCAGAACCTGCACAGAGCTGAATGATTTCGAAATCCCCCGCATCTGCAGCAACTCGGCATCATGTTGAGAATTGTCGTCAGTCATAAACAGGTTGTTTTATCGTTCGTCGTACAATGAAAAGAAGGCTCTTCGTGAATGGCTTTGCTGAGTGACGGTTCGTCTGCTGGTCTCAACTTGAGATTATATAAACTCAAAGTTTCCGCCACGTTCTCTTCCGAAGAATTGAACCGATTCCCGAAGTGTGAGTCGTACGATTACGCCTCGACTATTGCAGCTCAGGATCTTTCATCGCATCTGCTTTTCGGTAGAGTTCGGTCGGAATGAGTTCAACCGCTTTGAAGTCTTCGCCGTCGAGATAGTTCACGATATTCGCAACAGTTCCGGTCGCCATTTTCTTCGGGAACTGAATCGGGTCGGCGTATATCTTTCCATCCTTAATCGCTTGCTTCCCTTCAAGCTGTCCGTCGAACCCGACGATGATGATCTGGTCTGTCTTCTTCGCCTGGCTCAGCGCGGTGTAAGCTCCCAGAGCTGACGGATCATTGATTGCAAAGATTCCGGACAGGTTAGGGTGTTGCTGTATCCCATCCTGAGTCGCTTTGAAGCTGACATCTTGTGTGGCGCCACCTTCGAGTTCTGAGACAACATTGATTTTCCCTGACTCGCGACTTGCGTTGTACTCGTTGATTTCGTCGTTAAATCCTTTCACGCGCTCAACACAAGAATTCGCCTGTTTAAAGTGCAGCACAAGAACATTGCCCCCAGCTTCGCCGAGAGCCTCAATCATCGCTTTGCCAGCAAGTCGACCGCCTGAGTAGTTATCAGTGCCAATGTGAGCGGTCACTTTCGCCCCTTCAGCAGCACATTGTAAGTCACAGGTAAAAACCGGGATGCCTGCGTCATTGGCTCGCTTGATGGCAGTGCCGATTGATACTCGATTGGCGGGATTCAAAACGATTGCTGTCACTTCCTGGGTTATAAAATTGTCGACCTGTTTTGACTGATTGTTCACGTCACTTTCGGCGTCAGTCACGATCACTTCAAACCCTTCGGCTTCCGCTTCTTCAGTTAATGTATCGGCAATGATTTTGAAAAACGGATTCTTTAAATCGAGTGCGGAAAACCCAATTGTGCCACGCGATCCTTTTTCGGCTTTGCCAGTTGAGGTCGTCGATTCAGTTTCCGGTGAATTGCTCGCGCAGCCGCCCAGCAGAACGAGCGACAGGATCGAGACGAGCATTGAGCGGCGAAACATGGAACACTCCGTTTGAATTTGGCAACGATGAATCCGAAGGACTGATTTGGTCACATCATTCACATCGTGACTTGCCGAGGCAGACACTTCAAGTGTCCAGCAAAACGAGAGAGTCCTCAACGAGAGGTGCGAGTCTCATGGCATAAAAAAATCGCCCCTGAATGCAAGAAGCAAACAGGGGCGATTGTCATCTTTCGTACACCGGATCACAGAACACGGTGAAGATTAATTCAACTTAAACTTTTCCGAAAATCGACTTTCCGGTTGAGTGTAAATCATCACAGGCTTGCCCCAGTCGATCGGCAACACCCTGTTCAGCTTTTTTCAAGTACGAACGAGGATCGTAAACTTTTTTGTTTCCAACTTCGCCGTCGATTTTCAGAACGCCAGCGTAATTCTCAAACATATGCCCGACAACTGGTCGTGTAAATGCATATTGAGTGTCGGTGTCGATGTTCATTTTCACAACACCGTAAGCAAGCGTTTCTTCCAACTCGTGACGGGGAGTTCCGGATCCGCCATGGAAGACGAGATCGAACTCAGCATCTTTGCCGTATTTGGCAATCACTGCTTCCTGTCCGCTCTTCAGGATGTCTGGTCGCAAAGTGACAGATCCTGGCTTGTAGTGACCATGAACGTTTCCGAAAGTCGCTGCGAAGAGGAAACGACCAATACCGCTGAGCGCTTCGTGAACAGCGACCATGTCTTCCGGAGTGGTGTAGAGCTTGTCGTCTGGAACATTTTCCATATCGGCTCCAGCTGCCCCATCTTCTTCACCGCCGACGATACCTGCTTCGATTTCGAGAATGATTTCGTTCTCAACACACAATTTGAGCAGGTCTTTCGAGAGAGCCATGTTCTCTTCGAGTGGCAGGTTCGATGCGTCCAACATATGCGACTGGAACAAGTTCCCCTGTCCTGCGGCTCGACGGTCGGCAGTTGCCTGAATCAAGGGCTTCAGAAAGCTGTCCACAGCGGTTGGCGGACAGTGGTCTGTGTGAATCCCGACGAGGATGTCGTAGCGTTCAGCGAGGCGATGGACTGCTTCTGCGAGAACGATACTTCCGAGAACTTCATCACCAACGTTCAGCCCCGATGCGAATTTTCCGCCACCGGTCGACATTTGGATAATTCCGTCAGACCCTTTATCAGCGAATCCCTTCAACGCAGCATTGATTGTTGTCAAAGATGTGATGTTGACTGCCGGGTAGGCGTAATCACCTTGCTGAGCAGCATCGATCATCGCTGCGTACTGTTTTGGTGTTGCGACTGGCATCTGTCAGGACTCCTGAGGTAAAAGAAGGGATATTTCTGGAATTTCGCCGGACTCGACGAAGAATCAGTCTGAATTTCGAGCTTGATTGAGGGTTTAGCGATCAGCGGATGAGAATTCAACACTGAGGGAGCACTCTTCAATGATTTCAGATTTCAGAGAAAATACTCTCTGTCTCTGTGAGAGAGACTTTCCTGCGAGAGATCGCTGAGCTTCTCGTCGGGGCTTCTCCTCATCTGTTCACAGATTGAAAGCTCAATGGGTTCGACTTCCCTGAGTCAAGCGTTATGTTAGTCATCAATCTGCCTGGACTCCACTGGTGAGACGGCTCCAATCTCAATAAACAAGTGATTTTCGATGCAACTCGGACTCATCAACTCTGCCTGGGCACAAGCTGGTCGTGAAACGACCTGGGGAATTCAAAAAACTAAGGAAATCGGATTTGATTCGATTGATATCTTCACCGACCCGCTTGATATCGATGTTCGAGAGCGGCGATTGATCAAAGACGAATGCGACCGCGTTGAGCTGCCGATTCGTTCGATTTGCTGCGTGGCGGCGGGGTTGATCGACTTCAACCCGAGCGTCCAGCAATTTCATATCGATCGCTGCAAGTCTTTTCTCGATCTCGTGTATGAATATGAGGCGGACAATCTGCTTCTGGTTCTCGGGGAGTACATCTGGAATCAGGAAGTGATTCCTCCTGAGGAACAATGGCAACTGGGTATCGAAAGTTGCATGGAACTGGCAAGCTACGCTGAAGACCTTGGCGTGAAGATTGCCCTCGAACTCGAGCCGTTCCCGCTCTCGATGCTTAACAGCATCGACAAGATGGTTGAGTTCATTGATGAAGTGAACCATAAAGTCGTCGGTGCAAATATTGATATTTCCCACCTGCATCTGGCTGGCGTCGCTGCGGATGAAATTTCCAAGCTCCAAGGGAAAACACACCATGTTCATATTTCTGATTGCGACGGAAAAAAACATGGTGACCTTCCACCGGGACAAGGAGTCGTTGACTTTCTTCCTTACCTGAAAGAAATTAAAAACCTGAAAATTGACGGGGCCGTCTCGATTGAACTGGAGTACTCACCCGAGCCAGATAAAATCGAAGAATGGGTTCGCGAAGCTTACGAATCAACTGATAAACTAATGCGGGAATCCGGATTGCGGGACTAGAAGCAGTCTCAAGACTTGTGGCATTGCGACCTTTCTCCGTATCAGAGAAGTGAACAGCAGGTTTTGAGACCAGATCTGGAACCAGTCCGAAAACTTGTGGGATGGTCACTTTTCTCGGTGTTAAAGAGAGCAAATTCAGGTCTCAGGATCAGTTCTAAAGTATTTTCAATGCTGATCGTGTCCGTGAATGTGATCTTCGCAGATGGAAGAAGCATTGGAGATGCTTCGAAATGATTTCGCGATGTTTCTCTGATTGACAGAACTGTTGAGGAAGATCCCATGCAAACATTGAGTCGCATACTCGTTGGTGTTGATTTTCACCGCACGACTGGAGAGCTTCCACTGCCGACTCGTCGGGCGATTGAGAAATCGTTGTGGCTCGCAGAAAAGACTGGGGCGAAACTTACGCTGATGTCCGTTCTACGAGGGCCGGCACCGTCATCAGAGAATGAACTTGAGTCATCAGCTGGCTCGGAATACCAGCATCTCATTTCCGAGCAGATCGAGACCTTCATTGAGAAAGGCCGCAGTGCAGGCGTCGAAGTCAGCTCAAAATTTGTCTATGGGCGGGGATGGTATGAACTCACTCGAGAAGTCATCCGTGAAGACTTCGACCTGATTATCGTCGGGACTCGCGAAAAGTCCGCAGCAACACGAATGCTCTATGGAAGTACAGCTGTCAAGTTGTTGCGGAAGTGTCCTTGCCCCGTTTGGGTGACGCGCCCTGATGTTGATCCGGAATCAGCGACCACAATCGTGGCTGCCGATGATCTTTCACCAGTTGGTGAAAAAGTCCTGCACACAGCCGTCTCTACTGCACAGTTCATTGATGCACGGCTTTTGATTGTTAGCGCAGTGAGCTACCCACTTGAAGGGGCGATGATGCGAACGGAATGCTCGCAAGAAGATCTCGACAAATATCGGCTAAAAATCCAAACAGATGCAGAAAGGGAGGTCTTCGATCGGCTTTCAATGACGGACTATCGAACCATTCAGCAAGGAACTCAAATTATTGTCCAAGGCGGGCCGGCAGATACGGTAGTGGAACAAGTCGTTGTGGAGAATCACGCTGATTTGCTGGTTATGGGTACAATCGGTCGAGGCGGGGTACCTGGATTCCTCATCGGAAATACGGCCGAACGCCTGCTTTACGGCCTGCAATGCTCACTTCTTGCGATTAAACCAGACGACTTCGTCTCCCCGGTGAAGGCCGACTGATTCAGACGAAGGCTGTTCGAAACAATTGATTCAGCCTTCTGCCTCACTAAAGCATCTTTCGAATTGGTTTGCAGGTTCTGCCTCGTGGCGAACAGCATTTTTACCAGGGAAATGCGTTCTTCACGGGCAAACGGTAGAGCAAACTGCTCTAGAGCATCTTTCGAATTGGTTTGCAGGATCTGCCTCGTGGCGAACAGCATTTTTACCAGAGAAATGCGTTATTCACGGGCACACGGTAGAGCAAACTGCTCTAAAAACAGATCTTTGCTGGGTCACTTTCGCATTGCTGGTATCTGTGAAGAGTGCACTTCATGCGATGTATCACTCAAATTCACGAGAGAGCACGCGGTCTCCTCCAAATGCCATAGAATTGGCCTGAGAGTTTCTTGCTGTAAATTCTCACAAAGCAGATCGAAAGAAACAAAAAACTCCATCCCACCAACTTGGCGACATGGAGTTTAAAAGTGGTCGGGGGCGGGTTTGAACCGCCGACACCAGGATTTTCAATCCTGTGCTCTACCAACTGAGCTACCCGACCGTTGAGACTTCTGCTGAAGGAGTTACGTCGAAAAAAAGTGACTTGCTCCCTCAGGCGGGACACATGATTGCGTCTGGAGTTCGGTCTGTCAACTTTCCGAGCCGAATTCTTATCAACGCTTTTGCCGAGGAGCAGATTTTGCAGCATCGCTAACGATTTCACGTCGAATTTTGCCGCTCGCAGGGCACACAAACAAGCAGATGCTTATTGGTGCCTCCAACTTTAACGAATGTCCGGATCTGAGACAGGCTGCATGGTCCGTCAAACAGAGACAGCAGTTCGAACTGGTTTTGATTTTGCGCTTTCGAACATGCCTGAATGCTCAATGAGTGGCATGCAAAGCTCGACCGAGAACTTCTTATGCCGGTCGCTGTGAAGGCCGTAACTGACTCAAGCTTCAGAAAAGTGTTAAGATCACCCTTCGGACAAAACTTCAAGGCGTTTTGTTCGTAACACTGAAATCTCTTTCTCGATTCATTTTTTACGAATGCGATCAATGTCGAAACCCACATTTTCACGACCGACGAAACTTCAGTGAAAGACCAGCACATGTCGACCATGGAAGTTGAAGACCCGGTGAGCAGCCAACATAGACAGGACCGCTTCCTGCGTTGGCGTGGTTTTGTTCGCATTCTTTTGATCGTCGAAGTCGTCGCGCTCGCCTGTGTGGCATATTGGAACGCAGCGGAATCCGCGAGCATTCTCCCATCGCTGATCGATCAAGCTCCCAATGATCCGCTGCAGACAATTTTGCTCTCGGCAACGAACAGTCTGCTAGAACTCTGTTTTCTAACAGTTCTCTCGTTTCTGATTGGGGCAGCTTTCTCACCAAGCATTCTCGTCACCTCGAGGTCTCGCTTTCTGATCCCCTGGATGACAGCCTTCGTGTTCGCCTTTTGCTTGACGACTCTGTTCACAATTGGAAAGCATGGGCTGCCGATTGTCATTCCTTCTTTCGTGGTTGTTCTTGCACTGCTCGTTGCAAGCCTGAGTGGGAGTTGGCTCGGCACAACATGGATGCGGTCGCGAAGCTTTCTAAGATGGTTCCTGTTCCAGACATGCTTGATGGGTATTGTCTTCATCGGCGGTACTTACATGATTGCTCAGCTTGCGTTTTCCGGGAAACCGCTAGAAATTGCAGAGACGAAAGTGGCGAGTGACGATCGTCGAAATCTTGTCAAAATCTTTAAGGAGCACGATCCTCGAAAATTGCAAACGGAAGAAACCAGAAAACTGAGCTTGTCGGAAACTGAGTTGAATCAACTTCTTAGCTGGGGACTTTCGGTTTTCCCCGGAGATCATCAAGAAAAATTGACACTCAAGAAAAATCTTCCGGAGCTACAAGTCTCGTTGCAATTCCCGGAAAACCAGTTCATCTCTTCTCACCTTAACCTGACAACGGCAGGGGAAGTGACGACTCACCAAGGCGTCCTCGGATATCGACCGAGGAAGTTTGTGATCGGAAGCCTCAGTATCCCCCCCGTTTTCCTAAAATTCTGTGGGCCAATTCTTTTTAATAATCAGTGGAATTCCCCCACTGCAGATCGCTTCTTGCATTCGCTCAAGAAAATCAAAATTGACGATGGCCTCGCGACGGTGACTTACTCGCAGTTAGATGTCAATCGTGAAAATCTGCGTCAGGCAATGCTTGAGTTTGGCCTGATCGAAGATCTCGAACCGACAATCACGATCTACGTCAGCAAGTTAATTCACTTGTCCGAGAATCGCCCCGAACTCACTTTTGGTGATTGTGTCGAGGAAGTATTTTCTGAAGCCAGGAAGAGATCGGCGAACGAAGATCCGGTCAAGGAGAACCGCGCTGCGATTCTGGCATTAGGTTACGCGCTCGGCCATCGAAAACTGCGGCTATTTCTGGGAGAAAGTGTCCCGGTCATCTCAAACGAGCAACTGAAGAAATTTCGCAAAATCACATTGCGGGATCGCCAGGACTGGACTCAACACTTTACCGTAAGTGCCGCTTTACAGGTGTTGTCAAACTCCTCAATCAGTATGGACATTGGCATCTTAAAGGAAGAACTGGACGCGAATGGTGGGAGTGGATTTTCGTTTGGGGATCTTCTTGCCGACAGAGCTGGGACAATGTTCGCTTTTCAAGCAACAAGCTCCAAAACGGACGCAATCGAATTCCAAAACCGTCTCGACTCTGGGTTTCAGGAAGCCGACTACATTCCTGTCGGTGCAGATCTCCCCGAAGGTTTGACCGATCAGGAGTTTCAGGCCAAGTACGGCGGGGTAGGGGGAGATGGCTATCAAGAATTGCTTGACGAGATCGATGGAAGAATCAAAGAGTGTGCTGCGTACCAAACCGACGAGTAATCAGCGCTCTCGTTTCGCCCCAAGAATTTTGATCTGAGTGACTGCTCTAGGTTTTGAGGGAGTGCACTCCAGTAGAAGTAGCGAAACCTACTCGACATCACTTTAGGCCTTCATATTGACGACGAGCATTGCCGACACATAAACTGTCGCTGATCACTCATCCTAAATCGAGAAGAGCATGTTTCGACTATCATTAGGTTCAGCTGGACGGTACTGCGACGGGGCTTCGCGCCGATCGTTTTTACAGATCGGCATGGCAGGAATGGGTTCGCTCGGGATGAGCGACATTCTGCGAGCAAAAGCTCAGGCAGGGAGTTCGTCTCAGGCAGAGACCTCTCTGATCCTCATCTGGTTGGATGGTGGGCCGAGTCACATGGACACCTACGACCCTAAACCGGACGCCCCGGCGGAGTATCGCGGGATTTGGAATCACATCCCGACGAATGTTCCGGGAATCGATATTACAGAACTCTTTCCACTTCAAGCGAAACTGGCGGACCGCTATTCGCTTGTTCGATCTGTCCATCACAATGCCGGAGACCATTTCACAGCGGGTCACTGGATGTTGACGGGACGCGGCGGTGTAAACGGGGCCATGAAAGCACAGAAGTATCCGTTCTTTGGAGCGGTCGCGACGAAAGTTCTCGGACCACGTGTTGCAGGGATGCCAGCATTCGTGGGAGTCCCATACTCAATGAGTATCGGTATTCGTCCCGGTTATTTTGGAGGGCATTATTTAGGCGTTGAAAACAATCCCTTCGAAACGGTTGGCGATCCGAATAACGACAACTTCAAAGTTCAGAATTTGAATCTTGCTCAAGGTCTCAACCTGGATCGTCTTACCGAGAGGCGATCATTGACGGTCCACTTCGATGAAGTGCGACGTCTCATGGATAAATCGAAAGCGATGCAGACGACCGATCAATTCGAGCAGGAAGCGTACGAGCTCGTCACAGGAGCCCGGGCACGCGACGCGTTCGACATTCAGCAGGAGACTCCTGAAAACAGAGAGCGATACGGCCGAAACAGCTGGGGACAAAGCGTCCTCTTAGCTCGCCGCCTTGTCGAGGCTGGCTCGACGATTGTGACTTGCCACTTTGGCGGCTGGGATTCTCACTGGGATCATCAGGCTCGAATGGAAACCTATCTTCCGAAAGTGGACCTGGCAGTCAGCGGTTTGCTGAACGATCTCAAGGAACGTGGCCTGGATGAGAAAGTGATGGTCGTTGTGTGCGGCGAATTTGGTCGCACCCCGAAAATGAACAATGGAGGAAACGGCGGGGCTCCAATGAGCAAAGGAACACCCGGACGCGATCACTGGGGAAATGCTCTTTCCGTTCTGATGGCAGGGGGCGGACTCAAGGGTGGAACCGTTGTTGGAGCGACGAACAAACGTGGCGAACATCCTTCCGAACGACCTGTCCGACCTGGTGATTTGCACCACACTATCTTGCGACAACTCGGCGTCGATCCAAGTATGAACTTCCTGAATCACGCCGGTCGTCCGATCCCCGCTGTCGACCATGGGGCTGTCATTGATGAACTCATCGCTTAACGAACCAATGAGCAGCCTATCCGATGCGGTTGGCAAATGAAGCTTTCGAATGAGGCATTCAACCGAGGTCGCGATTCAGGGCAAGTGACGGAGAAGCAAACGATAAGTGTCGGTCCGGAACCGCTTCACGCTCCCATATTTTTTTGCGGTGTCGTAAAGCTATCTGTCTCACGAAGCGTTGCGTCAATGACCTCTGAAAGCCCACACAACATTCAATACCGGGCTCTTTCTGAACAGAGTCTGGTCAAGGGCCTGCTCTTTAGCGACAATATTGACTGAGTACGAAAAGTCGATAAATAGAAAGTCAGCCAGTTGCTTCAAAATCATTCGCTTTCTTGCGACATACTTGTCGCCGGTGGAGGTCCAGCCGGGGTTCCCTGCGCCCTTGCTGCCGCTCGAAATGGAGCCAAAGTGATTCTCTGTCAGGACAGATCCGTTCTCGGTGGAAATGCCTCCAGCGAAGTTCGTATGCACATCGTTGGTGCCAATGGGACGGGGTCTTTTGACCGTGGAGCTGAACTCGAAACAGAGGCTCGCGAAGGGGGGATCATTGAAGAAATCCGACTCGAAAACTGCGTTCGCAATCCGCAACGGTCGGCTGCCATCTTTGATTTGATTCTGTACGACTTGTGTCGAAATGAGCCCAATCTGACTCTGATGCTCAACACGACAGTGACAGGTGCCGAGGTCGAAGGCAATCGAATCAGACACGCCATTGCGGAACGACAAAGTACCGAAGACCGTTTTCAGATTGCAGCTGATATCTTCATTGATTGCACCGGTGACGGGCGACTCGGCGTTGAGGCGGGCGCGGCATTTCTGGAAGGTCGGGAAGATCGCGAGGCCTATGCGGAATCACTTGCCGTCGAGGTTGCAGATTCACAGCGACTGGGGTCAACAATCCTTTTACAAGCCAGAAAACATTCGAATCCGATGCCGTATCTGGCGCCGAGGTGGGCCAGGAAATTCTCAAAGCAAGATTTGAAATTACGACTGTACTCGGTCCCGGGAGAGGAGGAGCCGACACACGAGTATGGATACTGGTGGGCAGAATGGGGCGGGACGCTCGATACGATCAAAGACAACGAAACGATTCGCGATGAACTGCTCGCCATTGCACTTGGAATCTGGGATCACGTTAAGAACGCTCCTCCGGAGTCGGAAGCCAATGATGATCCGTTCGAAGCTGCCAATTGGGCTTTGGACTGGATCGGGTTTCTTCCCGGAAAACGAGAGAGTCGACGCTTCATCGGACAGCATCTTCTCACTCAGTCCGACATACTTTCTTCGCGTCAGTTCGCGGATACCATCGCCTATGGTGGCTGGTCGCTCGACCTGCATCCCCCCGAAGGTGTCGACGCTCCTGAGAAAGCTCCCTGCACGCAAACGCGAGTCCCATACCTTTATGACATTCCATTACAGTGCTGTATTGCTCAGAAGATAGAAAACCTGATGTTTGCTGGCAGAAACATCTCAGCCACTCACGTCGGTTTTTCTTCAACCCGTGTGATGGCAACATGTGCTGCAATTGGTCAAGGAGTAGGGACCGCTGCCGCGTATGCTCAACAGCAAAATCTTTCCCCAAGTGTCCTTCCTCAGAATCAGACCGCGATCCATACCATTCAGCAGACTTTGCATCAGGACGATGCTTTTCTGATTGGTCAGATGAATCGAGTCCCCAAAGACTTAGCAATATCCGCGACAATTACGGCGTCGAGTGAGCAGCAGGATGGTCTGGCGATCAATGTAATTTCCGGGCAAACACGTTCAGTCCACGGGCCGAGCGGGGCTCCACCCTCAAGAGCGAATGCAGGGTCGCATCGCTGGATGTCGGTTCCAGAGCAGGGCTTTCCAGCCTGGTTGCAGTTCGAATGGGATCGTCCAGTGAGCATCACCGAAGTACACTTGGTTTTCGACACAGGACTCCATCGCCATCTCACTCTCAGTCACCACGATGGTTATACCTCGAAAATGATCTGGGGCCGTCCTCAACCGGAGACCGTCAGCGATTACGAAATCAAAATGAAGAGAGAGGATGCATGGGTGACAGAAGTTCTCGTGACGGGGAATTATCAACGCCTGCGTAAACATCAAATCGAGTCCACATTCCAAACGAACTCGTTACGAATCGAAGTGACAGGAACGAATGGACTTCCTCATGCTCGTATCATGGAGGTTCGATTGCTGTCGTGACTCATCGAGAGTCTCCAGTCCGCCGAATCACGACAGAGAGTACCGGGCGTTCGAGGTCGGGAGAACTCCACTGCCAACTGGAACTCTTCAGACGCGAAGCCATTTGATTGTTCAGCTGTAAATACGAAACTGCCTGAGTTTGAATTTCCGAAGCCATTTGAGTCGAACGTTTCCACGCAGAGACAGAGGGAGTCGGTGTCCAAACGATAATTTCCGCTTCCGATCCTGATCGACTCAGGAAAGGACGAAGTTCTACGAGAAGTTGTTTGAGTCCTTCGTCAAGATGTGGTGATCCTTTTGGAAGGGGCTGGTGACGATCAAACGTGACTTCCCCGGACACATCTTCAGAGGTGGACGCGGCATGCAGCCGTTCAAGTTCATTGAGCATTCGTTCGAAGTCGTCCTGTTCCCGATCACGAACATGCTGTCGATCAGCGACCTCATCCGGACCATGCCCGGTCTTGATGCCGTCAGCTTCATCAGCAACTCTGTAGTGCGGGCTGGTATGATTCAGCTGAATTGAATGTTGACTTCTTCCGGACGGAAAAATGCCGGGGACCCCGAGTGAATTGGTTGCCTGAATAAACGACCCAGTCCCTGAATACAGGTTGGCCCCCGTCTGTTCTGAGGCAAGTGAATTCAACACAATGAAGAACGCCAGCAAGGCCGTCATCGTATCGCCAAACGAAATCATATATGAATTATTTGGTCCAGAGGACGCTTTCTTTTTACGAATTGCCATCGTTCCGGTTCTGGTTGAAGAGATAAGAAGTGCGTCAGTTTTCTCTGTCAAATTTACTGCTCAAGCCGCAATGACAGTTGAAGCCCTTTGGGGGCATCTCCAACCGCAATCCCGATCCGACCTGGCGGGACTTTAAATCGGGAGGTCAGCAACTCTGCAAGTTGAGCAACATTTCCCAGGTATTCAGGGGAATCCACACTCATCGTCAGTTCGAGTGGCAGTCGCTTCATCTGGTTCGCAAGGAGGCTGAGTTGATGCAAAGCAACTTCGGTCGGTTCCCCTTTCGAAGTCGTGAAGAGATGAATCGACACATCAAGCGAGAACCGTTCGAAGTTTGCCAGGTCATTGTTCTCTTCTAAAGCAGATAACCCTTTCGTTGCCGCTTCGGTGACCGGATCAGTGTACATCGGAGGGATTTCGCTCCCCCGCGAAGTCATGCGGCTTGATGGTGGTTTAATACGAACAACGAGAGTTTCCTTCTCCGCCTCTTTGACTTTCACGCCGACGTTGCTGGCACTACCGCCCGATCCAAACAGCGATTCCTGCATCAGTTCGAATCCTTCGGGCTCGCTACTCGAAAAGGTGAGCAACAAAATAAAAAACGTCATCAGCAGGGTAATTACGTCGCTGTAAGTCACGAACCAACGTGGAATTTCACTATTGTTGGTGCCTGTTTTTTTAGACCGTCTCATCATGCACCTCAGGCTGCCTGGACTGACGATTCGGGTCGATTTGAAGTCGAGAGAAACGCACACAGTCGTTCAGTTACAACCGGTGGGGCGTGTCCATCGACAAGCGACCCCAGTCCGGACATCATCAGCTCCCGTATCATGATCTCCTGCTGGCTCCGCATTTCGAGTTTTCCTGCAAGCGGGATGCAAAACAAATTTGCGATCACCGCACCGTAGAGTGTTGTCAACAATGCGGTCGCCATCCCAACACCGATTTGACTGGGATCGTCAAGCGTTCTCAACATCTGGACAAGGCCGATGAGAGTCCCGATCATCCCGAAAGCAGGAGCCGCCGCCGCCATCGAATCGAGAATTTTCTTTCCGTTTTCGTGTCGATGTTCGATATAGACAATCTCTGTCTCGAGCATCGAAGCGAGTTCTTCACGTGAATTTCCACCGACCACAAGCTCAAGCCCCCGCTTCATGAACTTGTCATCAATCTCATCCAGTTTTTTCTCAAGCGCTAACAACCCGTCTCGACGGGCAACCTTTGCATACTCGGCGAACTGTTCGATGACGTCATTCGCATCCGGGAGTTTGACAAAGAAGCAATTCTTCAGAACTGAGAGAACACTTAAGACCCTCGCCAAGGAAAAGTTGATCAATAAAGCTGAAGCAGATCCTCCGACAGTAATCATCAGTGACGGAATGTTAATGAACGGCAATATCGAACCGCCCAGTAGAATCGCCCCCAGTACCAGGGCTGTGCCTGCCAGCAGGCCAATGATTGTCGCGATATCCATTTCGCACCTTTATCAATCTAGAATGATTTCTGTTTCAATGTTTTGAGCAACATTGCTCGGTCGTGTTGCCCATATCGAACTCGAACTCTTGTCGAACTCGAACACCAATTCGAAAGATGCTCTACGATGCAGCACTCATCTTCCCTTTAATGCGGTAAACGTGTGCCAGAAGCTCAGCAATGGCTCGGTAGTATTCCAAGGGAATTTCATCACCGACATCAGCCAGTGCAAACAATGCCCGCGTGAGAGGTTTTCGCTCGAAAACGGGAACGCCGTTTTCTCTGGCGATCTCTGCAATCCGCCTTGCGAAGGCATCTGTTCCTTTGGCGACAACGACAGGGGCCCCCATCGTTCCGGTTTGGTATTTCAAAGCGACTGCGTAATGTGTTGGGTTGGTAATGACCATTGTCGCCTGAGGAACATCTTGCAACGTTCTACGCTTGGCAGCTTCCTGCTGAGCACGTCTCATTTTGTTTCGAATTTGAGGATCAACCTGATCTTCTTTTTGCTCGTCTTTGACTTCCTGCTTGGACATCTTCAATTTCTGTTCATGACGAAACCGCCGAATTGCAAAATCGACGATGCCCCAGAGAAGTGTGATCCCTGACAGGGAAAGCAGGAGGCGGTGCATCAGAACTTGCTCAACCAGAACTGGTCCGACCGGGCCGGAACTAATCACACCGAGACCGGTTTCGCTGCTCAACGAAGTCAGCCCTGCTGTCTGTGACCGGAATTCATGAATCGCAATCGAAAACAACAGAAGACTTACTCCTACCGAGCTCAGAAGTTTCAAAATTGATAGCCCTCCGCGAAACAGACTGTCCAGCGACAGTAAGCGGCTCCATCCAGACGCTGGAGAAATTTTGTCCCACTTCGGAAGCAGAGGCTGGAAGGTCATCGTTGGCCCCGATTGGAGTTGCGACGCCAGCAGTGCGGTGCCGGTTGTCAACGTGAACACAACTCCAGAGCAAATCAGGATTCGGGAGAGCAACCACTTCCCGGCAAGTATTGTTTCAACAGTCTCCCATTCGCGAAGCCGCAGTCCACTGAAGGCTTCGGTCAAGGGGAACGAAAATAGATCCAGAGCGGCTTCCCAAAACAAAAACACAAACAGGCTGACAGTACACAACATTACACCAGCAGAAAGATCAGGGCTAAAGACGACCTGACCTTCCTCACGCGCCTGATCGCGTTTGCGAGGGGTCGCTTCTTCGGTTTTGTTTTGATCTTGTGTTTCAGACATCGTGGAGCTCAGAGAACATCATCTGGATTCAGGAAAGGTGCATCAGCCAACGTTCGACGAGAACAGGAATACGCAGAATGAGGTCCGGGATGAAAAGAAATAATGCAAGCAGTCCAGCCAACAGCCGCACCGGCATCCCAAAATTAAACAAGTTGAACTGCGGTGTTTGCCGCATAATAAAGAGCAAACTGACCGTTGTCCCGAACATCAGCATGACCACGGGAGCTGCCAGATGCACACCGACCCCAGTCGTGTTCGCGATGGTTCTCATGACCCATTCTTCATTCCCGGAAGCCCACTGACGACCGACCGGAAACAATCGAAAACTGGCATCGAAACTGCGAAAAAACAGATGATGCCCATTAAATGAAAGGAACATCAAAACGGCCAGAGCATCAAGAATTTCCGAAAGGACATTGCTACTCCCGTCCCCGGACGCGGATGTCAATGTCGCAATCGTCAGCCCCATTTCCTGAGCAATGAAAGCACCAGAAATTCGAATTGGAATGAGCACCATTCCCATCAGCCAACCCATTGCGGCTCCAAGTGTTGCTTCACGTCCGATCATCCAGGCAAAAAGTAACCACGACCGCTCGCCATACTGAGACATCGCAAGGGTCATTCCCGGAACGAATTGGGAGATCCACACAGTTGTGAGGGTCACTGCCAGGCCAACCTTGACGGTCCGTGGAACCCGGGTTCCGCCAAACAAAGGCAAAAAAGCGACGAATGCAGAAACGCGTACGAACAACAGGAATGTCGCTTCAAGAACAAGTTCAATCATCCAGTCACCTCATTCCTCGTACCGGTTCGGACACCAGGCAGTCTCATTTACAATTTCGTTTCGATGGTTGTGAAAGTTCAGCTACTGCGTGGCCTCGATCATGCGGAGCATCATTCGCGACGTGAATGCCATCGCAACTTTCAAACTCCAGGGAAGAGTCCCCATGAGCACCAACGCGACAGCAACAATTCTCGGAGCAAAAGTAAGGGTCTGTTCCTGAATACTCGTAACAGTCTGAAACACACTAATGACTCCCCCCACCAGCAGACTGACCACGACTGCCGGAAGAGACAGCAGCAACGCTGTCAGCAACAGATCACGACCAATCAAAACAACTTCAGAAGAGACCATGACATTCCTTCACTCATACAGTTGAGTCTGTTGAAAGCTTCGTACATGTTTCAGGGCAGGGGATTGAACGAATCAGTTCGCTGAATTATCGCAGCGTTCGTCTTGCTCGTTTTGATTCTTTGGGTGACTTCAAATTACGAAACTCGCTGACTAAATCTTGCACGAGCTTGGCATCATCAAGACTCGATAAAATTTTTGCCGCTTCCCGTTCTTCCAGATGAGAGAGAATCTCCACAGCTATGGGCATCTTTCCATCGTTAGCCATCTCTCTCAGCACCTCTGCCGCCTTGACTTCATCCATGCTTTGAATCCATTGGGCGAGCTTTTTCGTATTTGTCGTATGCTGCTCATCGACTTCGATTTGGACTTCTTCGATCTTCTTGAGTTTTTTCTCTGCTGCTGCTCGCTCATCAATGACCGCTTGCCTTGCTTGCATTAAGCGGTCGATCAAGATTTCTGCTTTAGCAAGTTCACTCTTCACTTGCGTTTGTTGTGAATCGATAATTCCTTGTTCCTGCTGGATATCTGCTAAGGCAATTTGTTGATGAATTTCTTGCTGCCGGAGCTTTTCAGCATCATCCTTAAGTCGTTTCTCACGACGTTTCAGGTCCATCCCCAACCGAACCATCTCTTCCACAGAAAGTTCTTGTGGACGAATTGACAAGTCCCCTTTTAAAGAGTCGTTAGACACACCGCCCGCTGGAGAGCCTCCTGTCACTGGAGTTCCGTTTACTCCACTTCCGGGGTAGCTCTCCGATTCTATGTCACCGGCCTTAGCCAGGTAATTCGTTTTCAACCACAGTGAACCGAATACGCCGCCTGTAAAGACCGCAATCGCAAGAGTGAGAATGACAACAGATTTCACAGCATTGTGCTTTCGTTCCAAGGGTGAGAATGAGCGTTCGAGTACGAATCCAAAAACATCTAGAAAATTGCTCATCAAAAACTCAACGGTCTTATTGAGCTCGTAAATCTCCACTTGAGTGAGATTCACTTTTCGTTTTTCGCCAGGAAAATTCGACGTCTGTCGAATGAATCAATTTCTGGGCTGAATGTTCTTCAATTTGAAGTTGATCACGTTTCATTCGCTCCAGTCGAGATTCGCTGCGTCGACGGTCGAGGAGTTTTCGCAAAGCTTGCTCACGAGAATACTCTTGTTCGTATTGAATCCTCAGCGTTTCGAGTTCGCGTTCAATCTCCATTCGCTTTTGGTTGATCCCCTGAATTTGCTCGGACAGTCGGCCACATTCATTCCGACCGACATGAACAGCTTGCATTCTGGAACCGCTTGCTTCTCTTGTGCGATGCCTTCCCTGTTGCTTAGGAATCAAGAGAGCTATTTGAATTTTCTTAATCGCTGCTTCCATTTGCGACGATTGCGATTGGTACTGACTCTTTTTTGCTTCCAGCCCGACAATTTTCATGGCAAGCGATTGGACTCGATGCGAGATGACCTTCAGAATCTTTTCATAATTTGCTGTGGAGGATTTCATCTTTTTGAACCATTCATCAACAAAGGCAATCTTTGAGCTGCAGGCGTTTTTGAATGCAGCTACACCTTTAGAGCAGTTTGCTCTACCTTGTGCCCGTGAAGAACACGTTTCATCAATAAAATTGCTTCTCGCCACGAGGCAGAATCTGTACACCAGCTCGAAAGATGCTCTAATTCACATCACTACTTAACGTTGTTGATCCGGTGTCGTTGGTCAGGTTTGAGAGGTGAGTCATGTCGTGAGTCGTTTGGTTCAACTGGCTGGTTTCTCCGATCCGTTGATGCAGAAACTTTTGAATCGCTGGGAGTCGGTGAATGGCATTGTCGACAGCGGGCGATGTGCCAGGTTGATACAGACCGACCTGAATCAGTTCTGCTACCTCTTCGTATGTCGCCAAACATTCCCGAATGCCGTCGGCTGCTACTTGTTGTTGTGGAGAAGTGACTTCGCGGAAGAGACGGCTAAGACTCTTAAGGACATTGACTGCGGGGAAGCGTCCTTTTTGTGCCAACTGACGATCCAGGACAAGGTGACCATCGAGGATCGAACGTGCGGCATCTGCAATCGGTTCATCAAGGTCATCACCATCAACCAGCACTGTGATCAACCCGGTGATTGAACCTGTTTGACTATTTCCTAAACGTTCGAGCGTGGTAGCAAGTGTCGACAGGACCGAACTAGGATATCCGCGTTGGCCGGGGGCTTCTCCGCGTGCGAGCCCAATCTCTTTTTGAGCGGTCGCGAAGCGTGTCAGGCTGTCCAAAAAAAACAAGACATCGGCTCCCTGATCTCGAAACTCTTCTGCAATAGTGAGTCCAGTTCGAACTGCCTGAATTTTCATCAGCGGCGTTTCATCCGAAGTCGCCACGACAACGACCGATCGTTTCAATCCCTCTGGACCGAGGCAATCTTCAAGAAAAGGACGGACTTCCCGTCCACGTTCCCCAACGAGCACAATCACATTCATATCTGCGACATTCGCATCCGCTTCTGCAAATTTAGCGATTTCCCCCAAGAGGGTACTCTTCCCTACGCCTGACCCCGCGAACAATCCCATTCTCTGACCCCGCCCAATCGTCAGCAATCCATCAATGACTCGTTGCCCAGTCACTAATGGCTGTGTGATCCGTTTTCTATCAAGAGCCTGTGGAGATGAAGAGTCGGTCATTCTTTTTTTGAACGCTTGAAGTGGTTCTCGACCATCGATTGGTTCCCCCAATCCATTGAGAACCCGCCCTAACAGGTTCAACCCAACGGGGACCTGGACAACGCGATTGAGCGCCACGACATCCATCCCGGGGGCGAGCCCATGGGAACGATGAAATGTCATCAGCTGAGATTGTTTTTCGTAAGCTGCAATCACTTCTGCCTTGACCTTTTTCCCGAATCCAGTTTCGATTTCGCACATTTCCCCCAACGCCATCGTCAGATTGGCAGTAAGGAGATCACGCACGCTATGCAGTTTCCCGACGGTCTGGAAAACGTCGCAACGTTGCATCTGCATCTTCAGTTTTTCGACGTTCAATCTGAGAGTCATCGAGTTCTTCCAACCAGTGTTTTCGAATGTTTGCCAACTGCTGAGAGATGCTTGACCTGAGAGTCTGCTTTTCGAATGACTGAACTTCGCATGCTCCTCGTTCGAATGAGGAGTTGGTCTGAAATGTGATGTTTGTTGCGAGTTGATCGATATCCAAATCTTTCATGCGAGACATCAGCAAGTCATAATCTGCGGGATTCAACTGAACTGTGATTGGGTCGTTCTGTTCGAATTGCTTGACTGCAGAGTGGACCAGTTCTTCAATTCCGAACTGGTTTGCCTCAATGGCCTCGAACACTAGATGCGATGCCGCCGCGACAGCGAGTTCGATGGCGACTTGCTGCATCTCCGAAAGTGTTTGCTCACGAGTTTGTGAATGTGTGTGGACTTGCTCCGCGAACGCTTCCAACAGTTGCTGACACTGCTTCCATTCCTGTTGCTCACGTTTCTCTTGCTGGAGCACTGTTGGCTTCACAGGACTTTCGATTTCAGTTCTCACAGCCACTCCTGAAGTTGCGGAAGTGGCAGGAGCATACGGTTTGACAGAAGCTCGACGCAGAGTCTTCCTGGCGTCTTGCCTGATGCGAATTTCTGTCGGGCTTTGAGTCCAGCTAATCAGTTCTTGATGCCGATTTGGTTGAGTCATGCCGATTCCTCATCAACTGCACCGATCGCCTGTGCAACCTTGTCGCGTGCTGCTTTCTGCTGCATTGGTGAAAGTGGACGTTGATAAGCGAGTTCTTCCCGGAGCGTACTGGCCGCACGTCTTGAAAGGTTACTCATGATTTTTTCAACGAGTGCCGAGTCAGCTTCGAACAAAGCCTCCTGGAGGGTGTTCGAATCAATCTGGGCAAGAACTTCTTGAACTTGCCGATCTTGCAGATCGATTATGTCTTCAAATCGGTACATCGCCTTCTGCAGTTCCATCGCAACTTCTTCGTTCTGTTCGCGAAGCGAATCGATCAACTCTCGTCGATCGTTCTTGTCAATTTCGCGAAAGACATCTGCCATACGGAGGATTGGATCGACGAGTTCTTTTTTCTGTTTTGGATAACTTGTCGCTCTTTGGATCGTTGTTGCTGCGATCTTTTCAAAGACGATTTCCGGAGCTTGTGGATTGCGGGCCAATTCGAGAACGACCGCTTGGCGCTGTTGCGGAGAAATCTGCTTCAACAAATCTGCGACTCGCGGTGATGACAAATTCTGCAACAAGAGGGCAACCGTCCGAGGGCTCTCTTCATCAAGAACCGCAGCCAGTTGGAACAGATTCATCTTTTCAAGATCTCGATTCGACTTGCCTGACAGCAAGTAGATCTCTTCCTCCACTTCGGAGTCTTCTTCGTCGGGGGTATGCATTTTGAGTTGTGGGCCACGGATTTTTTCAGCGAGTCGAAAAAGCCGTTGGAATTCATCAATCAGTTCTTCAATCCGTTTTTGAGATGGAAAACGCCCCGCTTCAGTACGGATTCGGTTTTGTAGTTCTGTTCGGATTTCGTCGGGCAATGATGCGAACACCGAGGTTCGGGCGTCGTCGTTTAACAAACGCAAAAGGGTGAGAACTCGTCGTTCGTTTCCTGCAACAGCTGGCATGATGGTCTCTTATGCTGAATGACAGAATGATTTACTTGCGTGAATTGTGTTGATCTCGTCGGGTACCGCGTCGCGTTCCACAGGGTTTCACAAGGAGTTATCTTTCCTGCTCAACCTTGCTGTTTCTGAATTGATTTCTCACTCCTTGCTAGAGCATCTTTCGAATTGGTTTGCAGGATCTGCCTCGTGGCGAACAGCATTTTTATTAGAGAAATGCGTTCTTCACGGGCACACGGTAGAGCAAACTGCTCTAGAACGAGTCAGGCGGCTCGACGTTTCTCATTCACTCGATTTTCGTAAGTTTGGTTTTCATTCGTGTTCAGCCAGGAAGCCAGAACGGTCGTCACGACATCGGGGTTTTCTTTCATCCGTTCCGACAAATCGTTCAAGCGGTCGACGATTTCAGGTGAAAGAATATCTGCTGCCTGCTTCTCGACGACAACAGGCTGTAACCGCCGGAGGATCAACATCCCCAAGAGCAAAGCGACTACTGAAGCCAAGCCGAGTGAAACAGCTTTCAGGATCGGAACAAAAGTTGTGATGTCCCCAAAGAAACCAGTTGGTGTTTCCAGAATCGGGACCGCAGCAAACTTTGCTGCCACAACGTCAATTTGATCTCCGCGTAATTCGTCGTAGCCGACGGCGTTCCGGATGATTGATTCAATCTCGGCCTTGGTGACTTGTGAACTCGCTGGAGAAGATGCACCTGGATTCACAGTCGCGGGACCGTTGGCGGTCGCAGTCTCTCCGAGAGTGTCCGTCGGGATTTGTACGACAGCTGCAATCGTGAGTCGTTGAATTTTCCCGGGAAATTCTCGGATCAAATCGGTGGTCTCTCCATTGATGTACTCTGTCATTAAATCTTCCGACGCACGCTGCCCCTGCCGAGTTGATGCATTCGTCGGAACGGTCACATTTGAAGATGTCCCCGGCGGTCCAAGTGGAAGCGGATCGTTCCCGGTAAAGGTCTCCGTCCGGACTTCTTCACGCACTTTGGCTTTGCTGTCGGGATCGATTGTTTTTTGAGTTCGCTCGGATTCGGTGAAGTCAATTTCTGCACTCACGCGTACAGTTGCATTTCCAATCCCAAGAAGTGGAATGAGCAGGGCCTCCGCTTTGGCAGCTAAATTCGATTCCAACATCGTGCGATATTCGAGCTGCCCACTCACTTCACCATCTACACCACCAGCTGATGACAGTAAACGTCCGTCTGTCGAGAGAATCGTAACATTCTCTTGCGTCAGTCCTTCGACGCTGTGTGCGATGAGCGAGACGATGGCCGCTGTATCTCCCCCAGAAAAAGGGACGCCCGACTTGAGTTCCAACGTGACGCTCGCTTTCGAGGGTCTTTGGTCTCTCACAAAAGGTGAGGTTGTCCCTTGAGTCAAATGAACGGTTGCCATCTTTACCGGTTTCATCTGCTGAATCGTTCGCCCCAGTCGCGCCTCCTGTTGCCTGAGTAATCTCACTTGATTCATTGCGGGGTCGGACCAGAGACTGCCAGACAGGTCAGTTTCATTTTTTGCTTCGACATCAATCAGGTCGCGTACTTCCAGTCGAGCCTGACTATGTTGAGACTGCGGAACCGAAACCGAAGAGCCAGCGAAGTTGAGCTGATAAGCAATCCCTGCAGACTCCAATGCGCTGACGTAGTCCGCAGTTTGCGTTGGGGATAAACGATCAGCGAGGACAACAAATTGTGGAGTCATCGCCCAGTACCCGACGCCGACCAGACTCAAAATCGACAATGCGACACTTGCCAAAATGGTGACACGCTGTCCATGTGACCAACGTCCCCAAATTGATTTCAGTTGCGTAACGAGTTCCGATAGGAAGCTCATGATGAATCTTTCTTAGACAGTATTCAGTGAAGTATTGAGCCGGAGACCTGTCCGCTCTACAGCAGCTAGCTCGAGCACGCCCCTTGCAGTACGCGTCTCATCATCAAAATTGCTGCTCACCACGGGGCAGAACATGAACGCTAAATCGAAAAACTCCATATCGAGAAGGATTCACAAGAATCACTGACGAAACAGGCTGTGGAACCAATTGCCAACTGGATGTAATAATCAAACGGAGCTGAAAAGGTGTTCGGTAGAATATTTTCAAACCTGCATCCGCATCACTTCCTGATAACTGGTGATGAGCCGGTCGCGAATTTCCATGAGGAACCGGAATGATAAATCCGCCTTGGCGACATTCGTCGCGACTTGCTGCAGGTTGTCAATCTCTCCATTCGCAAGCCTCTGGACATCTCCAGCAACAACTTGTTGTTGAACTTCGACCTCATGGATCAAATCGGAAACCAGCGAAGCAAACGGCAATTCCTGTCGCGCTTCGCCAACTTGTGGACGGAACCCTGATGACTGCAAAGCCCTGAGATCTTGGCCACCCGATACCATCGATGTTGTGTTCAAAGGTTGAAAGCTCATGTCTACTATCCTCTCATCAGTTCCAGGGTTTGTTCTGCCATCCTGCGGAAAACTTCCAGCGACTTAAGGTTCGCTTCATAGGAACGGCTGGCGGTCATCAAATCGACCATTTCCATCGGGAGTGCGACGTTGGGCATCTGCAGGAATCCATCAGGGTCTGCATCTGGATGCCCCGGATTGTAGACCTTGGGAAACGGACTACGGTCGGACTCAATCCCAACGACACCGACACCACCTAGTTGACTTTGACTCCCCTGTGAAACCATTCCGCCCAGCGCACTTTGCATCTGCGTTTCGAAGACTACCTGCTGTCGCCGATAGGGACCGCCGTCCGGACTGCGAGTCGCGTTGGCATTGGCGATGTTCCCAGCGGCGACCTCCATTCGCATTCGCTCTGCCTTGAGGCCAGTCGCTGAGATATCCGCAGACGCAAAGACGTTTCCAATTTTCATCGCTCGCCCTCCCTGGCGTTCTGTTTTCATTAAGAGTCATCAAATCGGGCATCAACTGGTCGGCGTAGAACCTGACTTGCCAGTTGACTACTGCCCGAGTGCTCGACGCATTGTGTTCAAGTGAGTGGAAAGGATTTGCGAGTACATTTGAAACACCATCGAATTCTGATTGAGATGACCGATCTCCGTATCGATGTCGACGCTGTTCCCATCCATCTTGGTGATCTCCCCCGGTTCCTGAACAATCGACGGTCCCGCCTTCTCCGACTCTTGCCCTTGTCGCCTGGCTCTGAAAAGGTGCTCATCAAAGCTGACGTCAAGTCGCTGATATCCCGGTGTATTGACATTCGCGATGTTGTGACTGATCACGCGGTGCCTAAGCTCAGACACTTCTGCCAAGACGGAAACACGTTCGATATGTTCAGGAAACTGGAGCATGCCCTGAATATCGGAGCGACGCGTTCAATCATTCCAATCGGTATTGTCGTCAGGACTGGAATTGAGTCGCGTGAAGTGCTTTCACTCACGTCAAAGAGTTTTGCTCAACAACGAAGAGTGCAAGGCTTAGTCAAGTCGTTGAATAGCCCTCCGAATAAGTCAGTGGAAAACCAGAAGGTCTTTCCGACGCAAGCGGAAGATTCTTCCCATAAAGATGAGGCCAGTGACTGCACCCAACCAAACCACAATCGCCCTAAGTCATTTTGCACAAGCAAGTAACGCACCGATCCGGGCAACTTAACGCCTGGGCAGAACAGATGTGGAACGGATTCTGCGATAGCTGATGACGTGACTGATCCGTTCTTCTTTCTGGAATTGATTCCGAATGACCCTGCCATTGATCTCACCCCAATCGACCACGATTGCGTCATCCCCGACTGCTCGAGCAGCGACGAAAATCAGCTCAGCACCAACTGCTTCAATGCCTGTAAATCCATTCGAAGAGACCTCGGATTTCGAAGAGATTTTCGCACAACTGTTCCTTGTTGAATCCACGGTGCTGAGGCCACAAGGCATTGGAGAGAGCCCACCTGAATCGGCCGAACAGTCCCAACTCTCGACAGGTCAAATCGAGACGATCTCTGCCCTGTTAACGAAAGAGCATTCTGCGAAAACGCCTCTGTTAGCGAATGAACCGCTGGTCACAGATGCATCGCAGGGTGAAAACTCACTCGCAGTCGAAGTAAGCAAGAATGAAGGCTTCGCTCCCAACCAGACTGAACAGTTGCCGCAGTACATTGTTGAAGAAATTGAAGGCGACGTCGCATTTAACGACACTCTACCAGCCTCGAAAACAAAGTCATCTTCCGGTTTGCGAGAACACATACATAAAGCAAGTTCAGCAAACATTGACTCACAAAATCCAGTCGACCTCACGACGAACCAGCAGCAGAGTTCGAAGTCTGAACTCCCCAACCCAGAACAGCAGGGCGACTCTCAGCACTTGTCGCTCATGGAAAGCACCTCATTAGCGAGGGGTGAAGAAACCCGCTTCAGCTCGACCACTGATCCGACTTCAGCCGCAGGCAAAGTGATCCAAAAGGTGGTCGAGGAAACGATGGCTCAGCTCTCTGCTGCTCAAAGCAAAATCGATTCTTCATTCTCCGTCCGCCTCGACCCTCCAGAACTGGGGGAAGTTCTCGTGCGGCTGAAGAAAACCGAAGGCGGGATCATGATGCGCATCGTGGCAATCGATCCGACGACTCAGCAACTCCTGGAGCAACACGAAACAGATCTTTCCGAGTCGCTGCTATCTGAGCAATCTGAACTCTCCATGGAACTTGGCGATCGCTCAGAGTTTCAGCGATCCGATCAGTTTTATGACTGGGAGACAAACCCAAACTGGCTGGGCAATCAATCTAGTCGTCCGGGAAGCAACTCCGATTCGTGGTCTGTGCAAACAAAATCACAGTCTGCGAATCCACACGACTTTATGGCGTAATTCTTCACGACTCTTTCAAGGATGAAACGATGGCGATTTCAGGTTTCAATGCAGAACTTGGCAAGCAACAATTTCTCGAACTGATGGTTACACAACTCCAGTATCAGGACCCGCTAGAACCGGTCGGGCAGCAGCAATTCATTGAGCAATTAGCACAATTTTCTGTGGTCGAGGGTGTCGAGAATCTCAACTTGCAGTTTGAAGACTTCCTGAAGCTGCAAACTCTCAGCCGCGGAACCGAATTAATTGGACACAGTATCGAATTCCAGGATGCTACGACCGGTGAAATTTCGCGGGGACGTGTTCAGGAAACTCGTGTCATAAATGGTCAGATGATGTTGCTCGTCAACGACCAACAGGTTCCGCTTTCGGCTGTGGATGCAGTCATTGCCAGCGATTAGAGCATCTTTCGAATTGGTTTGCAGGATCTGCCTCGTGGCGAACAGCATTTTTACTAGAGAAATGCGTTCTTCACGGGCACACGGTAGAGCAAACTGCTCTAGAACCAGTCCGAAAACCTCTGGAATCGTCGCTTTCCTCAACGTTTGAGAGAGCAATTTCAAGTTTCAGAACCAGCTCTAAACAACGCTTCAACAGCAATCTTCGACGCGTTCGAATTTCATAAGCCAGAGACGCAAACTGCGTGCCTGGCAATACATTTTAAAAGGATCTCTTCCATGGCAAACTCACTCCTCACCGGCGTCTCTGGACTCGCCTCACATCAACACATGATTGAAGTCGTCGGGAACAATCTTGCGAACCTGAATACCGTCGGATTCAAAACGGGGCGTGCTCATTTTTCGGATGTCTTCTACGAAACCGTGAAAGCTGGCGGTGGAGGAGGGGTCGGTGCTGTGAGTGGTTCAAACGCAACGCAAATTGGGAATGGAAGCAAGCTCGCTTCCGTCGGGATCGATTTTGGGCAGGGGATTTTGGAAACTACGGCGTCTCGATTCGACTTCGCGATTGATGGTGAAGGCTTCTTTGTCGCGAACTCGGGACGGGGTCCGCTTTACACTCGTGCTGGTGTGTTTAACATCGACAACAATGGATTTCTGGTCGACTCCTCAACTGGATTCCATATTCAGCGGTTTGGGAATATCGGTGAAACAAGTGCCGTCCTTCCCGGATTCCAGACAGCTGGTAACAACAGCATTCAGATCCCTCTCGGGGCGACCGTCCCCGGACGTGCGACAGAAACCGCCAGTGTTTCCGGAAATCTCTCAGCTGCAGCGAATGGATCGGTTCGCCAAATTCTCGAATCGACTGCAATGACAGCTTCAGGTTCACCGGTGGCAGGGGGAACACTGTTGAACAATCTCGACAGTGTGACGACTCCATTCCAAACAGGCGACTTCATCAATGTTCAGGGGACCGATGCGGACGGTTCCAGCATCAGCACGCAAATTGCTGTCGACTCCACCACAACCGTCGCTCAGCTCGTCACTGCATTAGACTCTGCTTTCGCTGGTGCTGACGTGACTCTTTCTGCAAGTGGAAAGCTTGAGGTCACAGCGGTCGACGGGGGACTTTCGATGCTCAGCTTGAACCTCTCCGAGAATGCTGGCAACACAGGTGTGCTAGACTTTTCGACGGTCCAAGTGCTTACTAGCCAGCAAGGTTCTGTCGGCGATACCGTTCGCGGAGCGATCGAAGTCTTTGATGAACGTGGAGACGGTCACCTGGTGAGTCTCGCATTCAAAAAACAAACTGACAACACCTGGACGATGACAGCCGATCTCGATCCGGCGGAAGGTTCGCTGATCGATGCGACTGTGGAAGGAATTACCTTCGCTCCCGATGGTTCGATCTCCGGTGTAACCGGCCCCGATTCTCAACTGGTTTTCCATTTCACCGGACAACCCGATCCTCAGGCAGTACAGATGACCTTCGGGAAGACCGGAACACTCAGCGGATTGACATCCATCCCCGGAGAATCGTCAGTCGCGACGACGCAGGATGGCTTCTCAACCGGAACTCTTGTCGACATCAATGTGGAAGGGAACGGGTTGATTGAAGGTGTCGGGAGCAATGGTCTGAGGTTTCCACTGGCGCAAATGGCATTAGCAACATTCAAAAACCCTCATGGGCTGTCTGCTCAAGGAAATAATTTCTTCTCCGACTCCATCGCCAGCGGCGAAGCCTTCGTAGGCCAACCCGGAACCGGTGGGCGAGGAAGAATTGCTTCGGGACAACTCGAGAACTCCAACGTCGATATCGCTGTCGAGTTCACGCGGCTCATTCTTGCTCAACGAGGTTTTTCTGCAAACGCAAGGACGATTACCGTCACAGACGAAATCCTTCAGGAACTCAACAGCCTGATTCGATAATCCTATCCCTTGGCTCTCCATAAGTCAGAATGTTCTCGGAGCGCATCCATGCTCCGCAGAATTCCGCACAAAAGCCCGAACAAGCCCGAACAAGCCCGAACAAGCCCGTTGAAGTTGTGTGACTGACTCAATTTCAACCACTTGTTCAGGGTTTTAAGCGAAGCAGCCTAAGAATCTCGGTGGGCCAACATCTCCGACTGTATTCTCCCCCAAGAAGACCTGTCGTCAAAGTGACTCCTCGATTCTGAAGAGTGATGTCACGCGACTTGACGGATTCTGCTGGTTTGCATTGCCGTAACTCACGCAGCCTGAAGAGTTAGGAACATTCTCTCAAGTTCGGATCAGCGTGGCACCAAGGCTGCATTTGATTGACTCTCAGAGATTTCCCGTCAAGCAGTAATGCTCGGCGATCACGATAGCCAGCCCTTTGAAGTGCAAGAGGGACTTTCCTGAGAAGTGGCTGGCACTTTGATTTGAAGCAACGTCATTTTGGTAAGTCGAATTTTCAACTTGCTGTAAATGATGACGCAAGAGTCCCTCGACTTCGGGGGGAGCGGGGGACTCTTTTGACTGTTCAAAGCAAACCAAGTGAAGCAAATCAATCATCAAGAATGATTTGAAACGGTGTCGCACAGAGTCTTTGCGAACTCCCTACTTAGCAATGACCTCTGCTGCGACACCACAGGACATGACGACAAAAATGAATTTGCCTCAGCCCAGCTTTGAAAAGATGTTTGTGTTCAGCCTCGTAGAAGTGAGCGATTCATCACATGAAAGCACGCTTCTCGAAGAGAGCAAACACGAAAGTTAATGACCACATCCCTCAAACTTTATTCCCATGAAAGTGCGAACATGTCGATTCAAGCTCCCAACGCTGAAGCTCTTCGCCCCTCAATGAAATCACAACGTCTCAACGAATTGAAAAATGCCTGCGCCTTACTGGCAGATGGATTGAGTGGTTTCGACGACCTGATCGAAAAGTACGTACGAGTTGAGAAACGCAATCGACGGGACACACCAAGTCGGGATTGCGAGCGATTTCTGGAGTGGATTGAGACTGAAGTCCATTTAACAGACCAGCAGCGAGACATGATTGTGAATCAGCAATCTCGACACGCCGTCGAATTTGTCGCGCTGAAGCAACGCATCGCACACTTACGGTATGAAGAAATACTTTCCAACAGTCAGCCGTTCAATAAACAGTCAGCCCAGCATCTCGGGCAATTCGTCCACATGAACCCGGTTCACGTTTGGGCAACTTTTGACACACACACCTTCATCGAAGATGAGTCCCCCATTCCGGCAACCGTCTTGTTCTACCCAGCTTCAGGCTCTGTGCAAACGGCCGTCATCGACAAGCAGTCAGAGCAAATCATACGAGAACTCGAACAGGGACCACAAAAACTACGGACGCTGCTGAAACAGACACCAAAAGAGGAACGAGAAACCTTCCTTGAAGCTATCCAGCGACTCGTTTCGTTAAAAATTCTCGCTTTGGCGAGTTCATAGAAAGAGCCCGATCTCAACCAAATGATCGTCATCAACGATCATAGATTGGCGTGGTGGATGGCGTGATGAATCGCTGACCACGTAATCCATACGCTGCCAAATAAAAAAGCCCTGAGCGTAATTTACACTCAGGGCTTTGTAGTCTTGAAGCCATCACCCTGAATCAGGTGATGCCAGGAGACGTTGACCTTACCTTAGTAAAGGTCGCTGTCGTGGCTTCGGCCTTTGTCGCCGTCTTTTGGCTTCTCGGCGATGAGGGCATCGCTGGTGAGCAGAAGGGTGGCGACACTTGAAGAGTTCTGCAGTGCGGTTCGTGTCACTTTGACAGGATCAATCACGCCTGCTTTCACAAGGTCTTCGTAGACGTCAGTCGCTGCGTTGTAGCCTTCGTTTCCTTTTTGTCCGGAAACTTTCTCACAGATCACACTGCCGTCTTGACCGGCGTTGTTGGAAATCTGTGTCAGTGGGGCACGGCAAGCACGTCGAATGATGTTGTAACCAACTTCTTCGTCGTGGGTCAGTTTGCCAGGATCAACGCTGAGTGAAGCACGCAACAACGCAACTCCACCACCTGGAAGAATTCCTTCTTCCACAGCAGCACGGGTTGCATGCAGTGCATCTTCAACACGAGCTTTTTTCTCTTTCATTTCCGATTCGGTTGCTGCTCCAACGTTGACCTGAGCCACACCGCCAGAGAGTTTCGCGATTCGTTCTTCGAGTTTTTCACGATCGTAGTCGCTGCTTGATGCTTCAAGCTCGTGACGAATTTGATCGATACGAGATTTGATGTCGGCAGTCTTTCCAGCCCCTTCAATGAGCGTGGTGTTTTCTTTGTCGATGACAACTTTCTTGACGCGACCGAGATCTGACAACTGCAGGTTGTCGAGCTTGATGCCAAGGTCTTCGAAGATCGCCTGTCCGCCACACATGATGGCGATATCCTGCATCATCGCTTTGCGTCGATCACCATAACCAGGAGATTTGACAGCAGCAATTTTGAAGGTTCCGCGAAGCTTGTTGATCACGAGAGTCGCAAGTGCTTCCCCTTCAAGATCTTCAGCGATGATCAACAGTGGCTTGCCAGCGTTGACGACCTTTTCCAGAATCGGAACGAGGTCTTTGATGTTGCTGATTTTCTTTTCGTGAACGAGGACGTAAGCGTCTTCGAGAACACATTCCATCGTTTGTGAATCGGTCACAAAGTAAGGTGACAGATATCCACGGTCGAACTGCATTCCTTCAACGACTTCGAAGTCTGTTGTCAGGGATTTGCCTTCTTCAACTGTGATCACACCATCTTTACCGACAGCTTCCATGGCGTCTGCCAGGATTTTGCCAATGGTGGAGTCGCCGTTGGCGGCAACAGTTCCGACTTGAGCAATCGCTTTTTTGTCACGGCAAGGAATGGCCATTTCGCGAAGTTTCGCAGTGACCTGCTCGACTGCCTTGTCAATTCCTCGCTTCATTTCGAGCGGGCTGACACCAGCGACGACAGCTTTGAGACCTTCGTTGTAGATCGCTTCTGCCATGATTGTGGCAGTTGTCGTTCCGTCTCCAGCGACGTCGGAAGTTTTGCTGGCAACTTCGCGAACCATGCGAGCTCCCATGTCTTCGAACTTATCGGGAAGTTCAATTTCACGGGCGACGGTCACACCGTCCTTGGTGACGGTTGGAGAACCGAAGCTTTTCTCGAGAATAACGTTACGGCCTTTTGGGCCGAGTGTGACGCGAACGGCTTTGGCGAGTTTGCTCACGCCGCGTCGCATCGCTTCTTGAGCTTCCTGATCGAAGGCAATCATCTTAGCCATGGTCTTGGCTCCTCATATTTTGAGTTGATTGTTGTTGTATGGAGTTCGACGAATGCAACGTCGAAGGTTGTTTTACGTTGACGGTTGAACGTTTCTCACTGAGAGTAAATTTTCTTCTGCGGCACGACTCTCAATGATTTCAATACTCTGGCAAACTTCGCCGTGCTCCTGACATCATTCTCATTCGATTCAACGAAGATCATTGTTCAGGCTTTGCCAGAGGGATTGAGCACTGATCCGAAAATTCTTCATCACAAAGGTTTTCGGAGAGCGACTTAATACGTTGCGAGGATGTCACCTTCGCGGAGCAGGAGATACTCCTGATCGCCAACTTTGATTTCATCGCCTGCGTATGAACTGAAGATCACACGATCACCCTCTTTGACAGTCAATGGCAATTTCGTGCCATCGTCTTTGGTGTGCCCATCGCCAACGGCGACAACTTCGCCACGTTGTGGTTTGTCTCTGGCAGAATCCGGGAGAACGATTCCACCAGCTGTGGTGTCTTCAGCTTCCTGCCGCTTAAGAACGACTTTATCTCCGAGAGGAACAATTTTTGTTCCGCCAGACGCTTTGGCCTTCTTCGCCATGAATGACCACTCCTACACAGTTTAAATATGGATGCGGGGTGCTTTTGCCTCACGAATGACATGATTGCACGTACCGCCGGTATGCTTGACGAAACTTAATACAAATGGCGTGCCACAATCTCAAAAGATGCGTAAACCGCTAACATAATGCACTTTAGGGACTTCTCCAATTCGAGAAGCAACACGTTTTGGCGGTTGATAAGGGGTTGCACGCGTAAGCTCTGTCATTCTGGCAGAAGCTCCCCCCAAGCGACATTTCTGGCAAAGACGTTGAAATCCTCCTCTGCAGACGCCAGCTTTTTCCAGGACCTCCACTTATTTCCAGCGAAAATCAGAGGAAGCAATCGGATGACAACGCCTTCGCTGAAGCCTGCCCGACATTTCCGCAGATTTCAGTTCTCACCGTAAGCCATAAAGATTCAGCCATACTGAAATGGCCCATGAGTCACGTCGTGACTGCATTCGCCAATATTGTACGGGCATAACCGCTCTGGTCTACTCGCACAGACGCTGCCTCTGCTTCAATCGAGCATTTGAAAACAGGCAGAAAAGAGAGTCCAGGAACGAGAATCTGTTCAGCACAATAAACAGCATGAAGTTCCGCGGGACAAGCTCACCAAGACCCGAAAATTACGGCGTTATACCGTTTCAGGACGCAATGCTAGAGCATCTTTCGAATTGGCTTGCAGGTTCTGCCTCGTGGCGAACAGCATTTTTTTACTAGAGCTGGTCCTGAAACTTGAAATTGCTCTCTCAAACGTTGAGGAAAGCGACGATTCCAGAGGTTTTCGGACTGGTTCTAGAAAAATGCGTTCTTGACGGGCAAACTGTTCTAGCCGATGAAAACTTCGCCATCTTGATCGGCATCGATGCTGTCTGTGATCTCTTTAAAGAGGGGTTCGTAGTACTTTTGTTCGTGGTCGGTCATCTGATACATCACAAACGCAGTAAAGCGCCCCGTACGAAAACACCTCAAGTAAACATGATTGATCAACTCCAGACAGACAAAGCTGATGTCGTACCCGGAGGAGTCGCGGAGTGAAATTTTCTCCTGCACCGGAAGTGCGTCGAGTTCGTCATACTCTTCGTCAAAAGCTGTTTTGGCTTCAGCAAGGACTCGTTCAATCGGAGGACGCTCCCACATGAGAGTCAGCGTCCAAAATGCAATTCCATCCGTCAGTGAGATCGTCAAGTCATCCCCATCATTGACAGCCTCTTCCAGGCTCCATCCAGTGGGGTACGTAAACATAATTCCATGTTCGCGATATACTTCTGAAGAACTCATGATGATCCAAAGCGTGAGTCGGGTTGAGAGACGGAGTGATGCTTCCAAGAAACAGCGTCGACCTGCATCCTATCGAACAGGCAGCGAAGTCTCTATCCGCAGTTTGTATCAAAAATGAATGCTTGAGCAATCAAATTTACCAACACAAAGATGGCGACAGGTTCAGCGACTCAGACAAAACGTGAACACAAACCGGCGCCGTCCTCAAATCAATTCTGCCCGATAAATACAAAAACCACGCAGCGAATTGAGTATTCGCGGCGTGGTCTTGTTGTTGCTTCACCTGATTGTTTATCGAATCGTTGTGCCGGAACGACGTGCTTGCTGCGTCTGGCTTCCGGAACCGTAGAAGACTTTCGGATCGTCGATAATCCATGGTGTTGACCATGACTTCCCATCGTCAGCTGAGCAGACGTTAAAGAAGATTGTGTTGAAGTGTGTTCCCTGAATCTGATATGGAAACTGCGTCGTGATATGGTCTTTTGAGGTGAGATCGTCGACACCTGGGCTGGCGTAGTAGTGACAACGACCATCTGGGGTGACACTCATTCCGAACGTCCACCACCCCGGTTGCTTGATCACGGGTCCTGGGACTTCGTGCCCCAAATGATTCGCACGGATCAAAATGTTCGCGTAGGCTTCGCCAGTCTTATTTGTTGGATCATCTTTAGGCGTAAAGTGAATGAAGAATCCTGGATAGTAGGGCTCGATGGTTGTTTCGGTCCGACTCATTCGGCGAAACAGACGTCGACCAAAGCCCCCTTCAACTTCTTTTTCCTGCGGTCCCTGCATTCCTGCACGGATTCCAAACGAGACCCCACGACGTTGTTCCCATTGATCCCAATCGGGCAGGAAGACGCGAACAGTGTAGTTAGGATAGTACCCGAGCGTCATTGGCTTTGCGGACATGATTAAATCGTCCTGAGCCTGTTTGAAACCGGGACGACCGGGAATCCCAGTGTCTCGCGAACGCATATAGAGTGCTCCGACACTTCCTTCGATCCCGCCAGCTGGTGTTTCCACCCGCTTGAGCACATCTGGCATGCCCCGTTTAGGACTTTCGAACCACATTCCGTTCGATGATTTCCCTAGAGGATACCGAACGTTTTTGTCTTCTTCGCGGCTACTTTTGGGCCAGTTCAATTCGAAATCAAAATCGTCTTTCTCAAAATCATCAGTATTGATGAGGGTTCCTGTCCCTGGAACCACCTGAGCCAACGACACCGCAGGTGCTAGTAAAACAGGTGTCGTCAACAACAGAACTGGGAGCAGGTGTATTGTTCGAAAAAGCATCGATCTAGTTCCATCCTGGAATTCCATGATCGCTGGTGAGAGCAACTCACGCGACCTCCGCTTAAACCGAAAACGAATTCGCCGTTTTCACACATCAACCCCCCATTGAACTCGTCCTGTCAAAAGGGCGCTGCTGACTATCCTATCGGATGTTCTGTTTATGCAGGTGTACCGTTTTGGAAGGATTCCGGCTCAGGTAAAACAGGTAAAATATAACGCCACTTATATGCCGGAGAGTTGAATTGTCCGGCTGCCCGGTCGACTGGAGAAAATCCAACATTGGTCGCGAAGTTCTGCCTCGTGGCGAACAGCATTTTACTAGAGCCAGTCCGAAAACTTGTGGAATGGTCACTTTTCTCAGTGTTAAAGAGAGCAAATTCAGATTTCCGGATCAGTTTTAATACTCTTTGAGAATCGGAATCACCTCCTGTTGAATGAGTCCTCCGGTGACGTGAACCTGTCGCTGTGCGTCTACGAAAACGTCGACTTCGCTGCGGATCCCAAACTCTTCAAGATAGATCCCCGGTTCGATCGAGAAACATGTCTGCGGAAGAATCTGCCGATCTTCACGGGTTTCCAGATTGTCGAGATGGGCTCCGTTCCCATGGACTTCCTGACCGATACTGTGGCCGGTTCGGTGTCCGAAGAACTCTCCATAACCCGCATTTTCGATCACGTTCCGAACAGCATCATCGACATCCCCCCCCGGAAGCGGTTCCTCAGCTGCCATCGCAGTTTTCACTTTTTCAATCCCGGCATCCCGAGCCGCAGCGACAATCTCAAAGATCGCTGTATATTTCTGAGGGACATCTTCTCCGACAAATCCAGTCCGCGTGAGATCGCTATACACGCTGTTTGGTCGATCCATTTTTGCCCAGAGATCGATCAGCACGAAATCATGTTTACGAATTAATGTGTCCTGACCCGTTCCGGTTTCGTAATGCGGCAATCCACTATGCGGCCCGCGAGCGACGATCGGGGGATGATAAGTTGTCATCCCGTTGCTGTGAAAATGGTCCATGATTGCATCGCAGACAGCTTTCTCTTCGACACCGTCGCCGTTTCTCACAGAGTCAGCAATCAGTCTCCAGGAAAGATCAAACGCAGCGTTCGTTAGAACAGATGCTTCCTGATGCATCTTCCACTGCTCGTCGCTCCAGACAGCTTCGAAAAGTTGAATCAAATCACCGGACGAGACAACTTCAGCTCCGAAGGATCGAACTAACTCAATTGTTCCCCCATCGACTCGAGAAATATAAGGGTTCCCGTTTTTCTCCGAGTACTCCATCGCCACGCGATCTTTCCCATTCAGAAAGCTTTCCAGAGCTCCCTCAAACTCCTGCCAACGCAAATAGATCTGCTTTTCTCCCGGAAGGTGGTCCAACGCTGAATCTTCGATGCGATGAACAATTCGAACCGGCGTTCCCTTAGCTGGGATTCCGTAGGCACATCTTCGCGACCCCATGGAATCATCGGTAAGCTGCATGATTCGCCGCGCCAACTGATTGCTTCCACGGAAGTCATAAAGCAACCAGCCATCGAGACCGAATTGCTGTAACGCTTGCTGTATGGCAGGGAGGTCGAACATGTTGCTGGCCTTTCGATGACGAATCCACAAGAGCACAGATTGGTCGATATTGATTTCATTGATAAGATGGTTCCGGAAGAAGAACCCTCTTAGTGTAGCGTGGCGGCTCTGGTCTTCCCAAGGATTCACAAAGGCCCGATGGTTCAGAAAGCCGTTTTTCCCTTAAAGTCGCGGAACTTTTCAATCACCCTGCCAAGTGTCCTTGACGGAATACTCAAACCTCAACATCCTGCACAACTTACGACTTTTTAGCTTCACACGTAATACTTTGAACGATTGTGTCGGCAGTCCGCACACAATCGTAGTGTCTACGTTGCTGAGTATTGAGTGCCTGCGAGAACTTTCTGCCCTGATGATGACGGGCAGTTTTGACGGAGAATGGAATGTCAACGGAAGATCGTCCGAACCTGTTTCATGTTCAACGATTTGAAAACGAACCGAATACCGACTTCAGCCGCGCGGAGAACCGCGAGGATATGAAGCAGGCCCTCAAGGATGTTGAGGCTCTGTTCGGTGCCGACTATCCGTTGAACATCGACGGTAAGGCTCAGGATAGCCGCGCGCACATTATTTCCCGTTCTCCATCGTCAAAAGAAACTGTTCTGGGAACCGTCGCCTCCGCGAACCATGATCAGGCGGAACAGGCAATTGAAACTGCTCGTCGTGCGTGGCCTCAATGGCAAAAAATTCCTGCAGACCATCGAGCGGAATATCTCGAGTTGATTGCCTCGGGAATGCAGACACGACGTTTCGAACTTGCAGCCTGGATCATTCACGAAAGTGGTAAGTCCTGGAAGGAGGCAGATGCTGAAGTCTCCGAGGCGATCGACTTCTGCCGATACTACTCTCTGGCGATGCGAGACCTTGTCTCCGAGCTAGCCTGTGATTACCCGGGCGAAGAGAACCGTCTCTTCTACCGATCACGAGGCGTTGCCGTGGTGATCGCTCCCTGGAATTTCCCCCTCGCAATTCTGACCGGAATGACTGTCGCAGCCTTGGTGACGGGGAATACCGTGGTCATGAAACCTGCAGAACAGTCCTCTATTGTTGCAGCCAAGCTGATGGAAATCGCTCGCGATTCCGGATTGCCGACTGGAGTTCTCAACTTTCTTCCTGGGAATGGAGAAGAACTGGGGCCGGTCCTTGTTGGCAGCCCAGACGTTGACCTCGTTGTCTTTACAGGTTCACAAGAGGTTGGACTTGCGATCAACAAACTCGCAGCGGATACAGTTCCGGCGCAACTCAACGTCAAAAAAGTCATTGCCGAAATGGGAGGCAAAAACGCAATCATTGTCGATGACGATGCCGATCTGGATGACGCCGTTCAGGGGGTCATCAATTCCGCGTTTGGCTATGCGGGGCAAAAATGCTCTGCCTGCTCCCGCGTCATTGTGTTGAAATCAATCTTTGATCAATTCACTGAGCGACTCGTCAATGCGGTCGAAAGTCTGGTGATCGGGCCAGCGGATGATCCCGGTATCGATTTCGGCCCGGTCATTGATCAAGAAGCATACGACCGCATCAATGATTATATTGAGCTCGGAGCCGAAGAGTGTGAGACAATCGTCTCGATCGACCTTTCTGACCGCAATGACGGCTACTACATTGGGCCTCAGATCTTCAACATTCTTGAAGAAGATTCCCGCTTGGCGCAAGCTGAGATTTTCGGACCAGTCCTTTCCGTGATGAAAGCACGCGACATGGACCATGCACTCAAGCTCGCCAATAACACCGCCTACGCTCTCACCGGAGGAGTCTATTCTCGCAGCCCGAAGAACTTAAAACGTGCTCGTGAAGAATTCCTCGTCGGGAACTTGTACCTCAATCGTGAGATCACAGGAGCGATTGTCCAGCGTCATCCATTCGGCGGATTCCGAATGTCCGGGATCGGCTCGAAAGCGGGCGGTCCGGATTACTTGCAGCAATTTATGCTCCCTGTCAATATCACCGAGAACACCATGCGTCGAGGATTCGCACCGAAGAGCGCTGACGAAGAGTAGGGGGGCGGCCGACTTAGAACTAATCCTGAAAATTGAAATTGCTCTCTCAAACGTTGAGGAAAGCATCTATTCCAGAGGTTTTCGGACTGGTTCTAAATTGGTCAATTCCACAAGGTCGCTCAACCAATCTGTTTTCGAAAAACAGACTCGAATGACAAGTTCGATTCGCCACGCACTTACAAAAATGCGTGGCATTTTTTTTGCAAATTCAGAATTTTCGTGTCAAATTCTCGACGCTGATGTGTGCTCTTACTGTGAGAAGATAACGCCGAGATGGACTTGGCGTTCTATGTGGTGGATACTGACGAGGTAGACACTACCCCGGACGGCGCAGGAATCGAAAGGTTTCGAAATTGCCTGCACATCGAGTGGACCCTGGTAAAAAAGCGGCGACTGTGACGGAACTTCCCACAACTCGTCGCAGCTTACTCATTCGTGTTCGCGATCCACGTGACCACGGTGCCTGGGCTGAGTTTGAATCGATCTACCGACCTGCGGTGTATCGATTTGCCCGCCGACGCGGACTACAACCTGCCGATGCGGAAGACCTTTCACAGAGAGTCTTCCAGAAGACGGCTCACAAAGTCAGTGAGTGGGACGAAGTCGGCAAACAAGGCTCGTTTCGCGCCTGGATTCTTCTCGTCACCCGTAACGAAGTGATCAACGCACTCAGTCGAAAACGCCCCGATGCGGCTACGGGAGGAACCTCAACCAGCCAATTCCGCGTCAACGAAATTCCCGAGAGCCAACCGCTCGACGAGTTGCTCGAAAAAGAGTATCGCCGGGCGACCTTTCGGCACGCCGCGAGTATCGTGCAAAATGAATTCACCGAAACAAGCTGGCGTGCGTTCTGGCTGACAACGGTCGAAAACCAACAGTCGAAAACGGTTTCTGAATCTCTGGGAATCTCTATCGGAGCCCTTTATGCGGCTCGCAGTCGAATCATGTCACGCTTGAGAGAAGTCGTGACGCAACTCACAAAGGAGGACGAATAATGCCGGAGATTCGAACTTCTTGTAATCCCGAAATGCTGAACCTGTTTTTGAAGCAGGTGCTGCTCCCCGATGAGGAACAGCAATTTAACTCACACCTTGATCGCTGTGAGTCTTGTCGCAAAAAACTTGAACAAAACGCCGCTGATCCAGGCTGGTGGCAAGACGCCTCAGACTTCCTCGTCGCAGACGAGATCGATCTGGAGCTACAGAAAACACTGGATGGAGATGCAATTGAGACCGACGACGGAGCCATCCCTCGCGGATCAATTACCGGGGTGCTGGACCAACTTCTGCCGACTGACTACCCGGAGATGATCGGTCGCTTTGGTGGATATGAAATCGTCGGAGTCATCGGCTGTGGCGGTATGGGAGTTGTGCTGAAAGGATTTGAATCGGCTCTGAACAGGTTTGTTGCCATCAAGGTTTTGGCCCCCCATCTTGCAACGTCCGGAGCCGCTCGAAATCGTTTCTCGCGAGAAGGACAGTCGGCTGCTTCGGTCGTGCATCCCAACGTTGTTTCCATTCACCGGGTCTCTCAGGCGAACGGACTTCCGTTTCTGGTGATGCCGTATATTGGTGGTGAATCGCTGCAAAAACGGTCTGACCGTGACGGAGCGTTGCCGGTCTCTGCAGTGGTTCGCATCGGACTTCAAGTCTGCCGAGGCTTGGCAGCCGCGCATGCTCAAGGACTTGTTCATCGAGATGTCAAACCTGCGAACATTCTGCTTGAGAAAGATGTTGACCGCATCATTCTCACCGACTTCGGTCTGGCCCGCGCCGCCGATGATGCGAGTATGACCAAGTCGGGTGTCCTCGCCGGGACTCCTCAATACATGTCACCTGAACAGGCTCGCGGTGAACGCCTCGATCAGCGAAGTGACCTGTTCAGTTTAGGGAGTGTGCTCTACACACTTTGCACCGGACGACCACCCTTTCGAGCAGAAACCAGCTACGGCATCCTCAGAAAAATCACTGACACGCATCCTCGTCCAATACGCGAAATTAATCCAGAGATCCCAAACTGGATGGGGACATTCATTGCTTCGCTGCAAAGTAAAAATCCAGACGATCGAATTAACTCAGCCGAAGAAGCGGCCAATCTGCTCGAACAATGCCTGGCACACCTGCAACAACCAGACCTGCAACCGTTGCCAGCGGAGTTGAACGCGTGGAACAAACGACACTTGCCGAAATGGGTGATTTCTTCAGTGGCGACCGGCATCATGATTTGTGTTGTCGTCGCCAGCCTGTGGTTCAATCACGAACCGAACGAAATCACTGCACACCATTCCCAAACAGAGACAGTCGCCCCTTCAGTGACGTCAAAGAATGAACCTCTCGCCCCACCCAAAGAATCCACAGAAACCGGCAACAGGTTCCCTGCCATAGCAGCTGAGCCAACTGAAATCGCAGTTCAAGCTCCGCTCACCGATCAAGAAATCAGTGAACTCGAAAATCTCTTCGACGATGTTCAGTCGCTGCAAGATGATCTCAAACTCATGGAATCGAACTTGCAACTCCTTGATCCTCCCCAAGTCAATCCGACATTCGAATCTGAATTAAGGACAAACTAAATGATTTTTAAATCAACCTTGAATGTCAATTTCCATTTGGTCACTGTGATCTGCCTGGTGGCAACGATCTTTGTCACACTTCTCAAACAGTCAGCCCTGTCTGAGCCAGCAGAAAAGGTTGAGCCTGCACCGTCTCCTGTCACTGCAAAGAAAGTGACCAATGACGATCCGCCTCCGTTTCCCGTGGTGACGAACCGGATCAATTACTCAGAAACTTCAAAGACGTTCCCCGCGTTTATGTGGGATGATCAGCAAGGTTCTGACTCGTCTGCAGCGACCTCTTATCGACTCATCGCTGTCCCGAAGAATGTTGTCGGCCCCCTCGCAAATGCAATCTACGAGAACTTTCCTGAAGTGCAGGACGAACTCGACGTTCAGACGACTGTCCGCGGCGTTGTCTTCAATGCTGATATCGTAGTCGAAGAAGATTTCGACAAAGAGCTTCAGGAACTTGTGGATGCAATCCAAGATGATATTAAAACGCACTCTGACGTTCAGTTGTACATCCGCTTGCCGATGAATTTTCGCAACTCGAAGCTCAAATCCGCAGAATTCCACGGATACCTTCAGGACTGCGAGTTGTCCAAAGAGCCGATCTTCAACGACTTGTATTCCATGCGTGGGAGAGCATCTGCTGTCCATCGTTGCAAACGGAGGATCGGAGAACTGCTGGTCGTGATGGAGAAGCAAAAACATCTCAAGCCACAAAAATCAGAACCTGGAAACGATGGCGATTTCGTAGAGGCGCTGGAGCTTGGAATTCGCCAGCCAGTCCTAGTGAACCATCCAGAAGATCTCTACCAAAGTCTAGTTGCACAAGTTCACGATGCTCAAGCTGACTACTTCGCACAATCTCAAGCCGCAGAGACGGCGCCCGAATCAGAACGGCTTGCTGGCGAACTTGAACAACTCAGCGAAGAACTCTGGGAGGCAGAGCAACAACTTCTCAAGAATCAGGTGATCGACCTGAAACGCCGTCTCGCTGCCATTGAGGCAAAACTGGAACGTCGAGAAGATCGGCGAGCAGAACTCGTGCAGCGGCGATTGGAGGAACTCAAAACGCGAAAGCCAAGTCTTGTCGAGGCAACTCCAGTACCGCCGATGCAACCACAACAGCAACCTGAAACTGAACCAACTGGAAAAAGGCTGCCGCCTGATGCACCAACCGAGACCGATGCTGCTCGTGCAATCAAAGTACTACTAAATTCCAACAACGGAGAATTCGTCGTCACGCCTCGCCAGCAATCGGTGCACAATCTGACCAAACTGAATCAGGCATTGCTGAACTACCACGCAGCGAACGGGCACTTTCCGCCAGCTTCAAAAAACGTGGTTAATCAAGTCAGTTTCGATGGCCCGGGAAAAATAAAACCGTTTCCCAAATTTAGTTGGAGGGTCGAATTGTTGCCTTGGCTGGGTGAGCACGAACTTTATCGCCAGTATCGATTTGACGAACCTTGGGACAGTGAACAGAACAAGAAATTGCTGGCGAAAATGCCGGACGTTTACCGCTCGGCACTCGATCCGAGCGACTCGCAAAATTCGGCTTTCTATGCAGTTGTCTCTGAATCGAAAAGACAGGTCGGGGAGCCAGAATACTCGACACTTTTCGGCAACCCGGCGGGGTCGAAATACTCCGACGTCCATGACGGCACAGCGAACACCATTGCACTGGTTGAACTCGATCTCAAAATTCCCTGGACCAAGCCGGAAGACTTACAATACGACCCCGACCAGCCACTTCCCAAACTTCCGCTCTATGAAGAGACCGGTTTCCATGCCGGCTTCATCGATGGAACAGTTCGCCGAATTCCGAAAGAGACCGACGAAGAGCAGATTCGCCGTTTTTTCGAAATGAAAGATGGTCTGCCGACCAAGCTACCACCAATCGTGCACGCGTTCGGAACCGTGTTGCTTCAACCGGTGAAGCCGCAACCTCCGAAAATCCCATCCGATCTAATTCCATTTTACGATCCTTTCACCGCCTCAAACACGCTTCCAGAAACCAGACGCTTGGAGCAAGAGATCCTTAATCTTGAAGTCTTGGCTGCCAAGCAAAAGTTAGAAGCTGCACAGCGAGCATTGGAGGAGGTGAAAAATGCAGTTGAACGAAATCTCGCGTCATCTCAGGAACTGAGAAATAAAGAGTTGGCTGTCAACGAGGCTGCGATTGCACACAAGCGGGCAGAACTCGCACTTCAACGTGGAATCATCGACCAAACACCTGACCAAGCGAAATCATCCTTCGAAATCCCAAAATCACATGAGATGCTTCGACTCGATCTCGAACTTGCGGAGCAGATTGACAAGCTGGCAAAAGAAGATCTTGTAAGAATTCAGGAGCAATACTCAAACGGTGTCGCCTCTCTCCAACAGCTGACAGAAGCAAAGTCAAAAGCGATTCAAGCTGAGCACGATGTAAAGCGTCTTCAACTCGCTCTGAAGAATGGCTCGACCGTAAAGCCAGTAATCGCACCTGACGCAGACCCATTCGCTCCCATCACAGACTCTTTCGCAAGTCAGTCATCAAATGAAGGTCGTGCACTCCCAGTTTCGGAAGCGGCTCCTGATGCAACGCGGTATTCAATCGAGGAATTGCTGCCAAAAATCAAGGAGGCGTTCACCAAGGTGGGCGGTAATTATGATCTGGAAGACGAAGAGACGTATGTCATTGGAAGCGTTTCTGCTTCGCTTCAACCACAACAACGTGCGACCATTCCGCAAATAACAAATGCTATTGCCCTCAAGCCCATGAAGAATCAAAAGCAGGAGACACCATTTACTGAGCCGGACTACCAAAAGAGTTCAGTTTTCATTTTTCGTTTACAACCATCAAAACGAAAATGGTTCACATTACGACCAGTTGGCTCCGCGAAAATCCACAGGCAGGACGACGAAGTGTTGAGTGGTGTCATCATCAAAGAAGAAGAGAACGAAAAGATCCTTCCTGGCGATTTGTTTGTGGCAATCAAGAATCCAAAGGGTTTGAAAAAAACATTCAGCCCGCATGAAACGCCAAAGAGCACGATCCCGGCCACTCCAATACAGCCGGAAGAAACTTCTGTCCCACCTAGCTCTATTCCATCATCTCCTTTTACTAACCCACCGATTGAGGTGAAATCGCCCCCTGATCAGCGAGCGAAAATCATGCGGGGAAAAGATTCTTACACCGTCAGCAACGCAACCTTGATCGAAAAGTCAGTCGAGGCTATCGAGGCTGTCCTCAAACTTCCGACTGCCGATCAGATTTCGGTTTCACGTGGGGAGCGGAACGACACTGTCTCAGTCTCCAGCGATGTCGAAACAAAACATTTGTCTGAAGAGATCGAGAAAATTGTACGTAATCGGAAGGAAGTCTATTTACTGAAACATGAAGACGGCCATCTGTTTATCGACGCCGGACCGAAGGAAGCTTCAGATGTCACGAAGTCGTTGATCGACGCGATTCAAAACAGTCGAGCAAAGCCCAAAGAGAGTGAGCCATCAACGAAGGAATAAACGTCGCTTCGATGAATACAAACATCACGATCGAGCTTACAGGTGAAACGCGTTCTACACGGGCACACGTGTAGAACTAACTGATCTACCGTTGCGAAGAGGTCGTTCATGGCTGTTGCTTGCGGATCATCTGCTCCTCAACATTGATGTCTGAGAGCGATTTCAATTTCATGCTGCGGTAGATGGACCAGCCGAAAGGGCTTGTCAGCGGGCTTTCGCATTTCATCTCGAAAACTTTTTCATGATCTTTGTCGCCAGTGATTTCGAAAATCCTGGCCCACTGATGTTTTCCGGGGACTTCGTTGTAGGGAGTACCATCATCGAACTCGACGTGTCCACCATCGGTAATGAGATAGTTTCCGGTCTGCGGCATCAAGTCCGCTTCACAGTAGAAGGGACAGAAGAACATCTCATCAGGCGAGCCGTCGTACTCCCAGAGTTGCTGGACTGTCTTTGCTTTTTCATCAACCTTGAATTCCACGACGCGGCTATGATTTTCACTTCCTTTGAGCGGTGTGTTGAACGGGCGCGTGCGGTAGTTTCCATTATCATATAACCGGATATTGCCGTCCGGTGTCAGCTGAGGACCATGTTGATGGTACGGCCACGCGAAATTGTCGCCGACCGGTTTCAGAAGGTACTTCTGCCACTCCTCCCCCCAACCGTCAGGGGTTCCCAGAATCCAGATAATCTCCTCGCGTTTGAGATCAAACTTCATAAGGCAATCCAGATGTCGGAAAGAAATAATGGCGGCATCCTCTTCTGGAATGAGAAGCAACCCGTTGGCGTGGCACCAGTCTCGGCTATAGTCGTCGATCAGGTGATTGTATTTCGGTTTCCAGAACGAACCGCGAGATAAAAAACTGAAGCGTGTTTGATCCAGGTAATCCTTCAGCTCAACACGTCTTACAACTTCACCTGTTGACGGAACAAATTCAATCAGCTGATCGCAAACAACATGTGCAGGTTTCCATTCTGCTTCGGGGTCCGTCACACTGGTGGGGAACTTGTCGAACTTGACGAGGTCTGTCGAGAGAGTGAACAGGTTCCCATTTGGATGCTGCGCAATTTCATGGTGCATGGTGTCAACATCCACCGGGATCGACTTCGGATTCGGAGCATCAGTCAACCTGGCTGCGTGCCATTGGCGAACAAGATTGCCCACCAAATCGATTTCAAACGCATATCGGTAATTGCCATGCTGAAACAAAATGTTGCCGTTCTTCAGCAAACGAACATCCGCCGTCCGATGTCCGGTTCTCATGAACCAGACGATTTCTCCCTGCTGGTTCAACGCGATCAAATAACCATAGTCCATCACACTCGTATCGTCTCTCCACAAGTTGATCGGAAACAATAAGACACCCGGTTCGACTTTCTCTGGCTGGACATGTGTAATTTTGATCGGTGGAAAATTGCGGGGAAGCGGAATTGTCTGATAGCTGAGCGGTTTGCTGATCTCGAAATGTCCTGACACCGGGTCGGTCAAGCGGACTTTAATTTCGTGCTTGCGATCCGGCCGGAGACTATGTGCAATAAGACGCAATTGACGAGTCGACTTTTTCGGTCCTTCAATCGTCCACGAACTCTTTCCGTCGGTAATTTCCAATGAACCGATGACGGGCTTTGTTGCGGTCACGTCAACATAGGCCACGAGTGGTGCTCTCCATTGCGGATTGGGAGAGACAACCGGGATCGTCGAAAACAGCGACGGACCATTCGTGTCGGCACCGTCATCCCGGGCATGTAAACTCGTCGACAAAACGACTCCGCAGAATGTCAGGAGAGACAGTGGTTGCAGAAAAAAGCGAATGAGATAGAAACGCAACATTTTCAGTCCCGAAATTGGTCTAGCTGTCAGAATTTCCGTACACTTTAACACCCCTTCCCCAAACCTTCACCTCACATCAAAGTCACTCAATGTCATACTCAATAAAAAAAATCGAACTTTACGTTCGTGAAACGAAACCGGGACGAATGCTGTTTTCTCTCGGAAAGCAAAAACAAGAAAATAAATCGCAGCAAGGGCTCCTCAATCCGTTGGGACACATTCGGCTTGTGCTTCAAGATTCTGATGGTAACGAAACTTTTGGCTGCGCCGGTGATCGGCTTTCAGTTCGCTGGCTCGATAAACGTCCCGGACGATCTCTCGACTTGAAACGGAGAGAACTTGTTCAACTTCTTAACGATGCCAAAGAGATCGCACTTTCAGTCGGGGAGTTCGAAACGCCGTTCGAATTCTGGGAAAAAGCACATCCACAAATCATGCAGCGAGGGAGGCAGATGCAGCAGGAAGATTTAACATCATCCTATGCATCTGCTCAGTTTGAGCGAGCTGTTCTGGATGCGTTTTGCCGGGCTCATGAGAAGCCGATTTTCGAGATGGTCAAGACCGGACAAGTCGGTTTTGAGGCCGCGTCGATCCATCCGGAACTCAAAGGCTTTCCATTCGAGCAATCACTTCCGCAGCGTCCACTGTCGCAATTTTGGATTCGTCACACGATTGGCTCTTCAGATCCGCTTACTGAGGCTGATCTGAACGCTGCAAACCGTGCGAATGATGGGCTCCCAGAAACACTTGAGGAGTATGTCCGCGAAGATCGTATTCGCTATTTCAAAATCAAAGTGTCGGGGAATCCTGACCAAGACTTGCAACGACTCTCCGCAATTTGGGATGTCATCGTTTCCGCTCAGGCACCGGTGATCACACTGGATGCCAACGAGGCATTTGACGATTTGAAAACGTTCGAAAAATTCCTCGTTCGATTTGATCGTGAACTGACGGGAATGTTCCAGCATGTTGCGTACATCGAACAACCGCTCCGACGGCAACTGACTCTTGATCCCACCACGAAAAAATCTATCACGCGACTGGCGGAGCTGAAGTCGTTATTAATTGATGAATCGGACGGCACGACCGATTCCTACCGCCGGGCCCTCGACATCGGCTACGACGGAACATCGCATAAGAACTGCAAAGGTGTTTTTAAATCGCTGGCAAATTACGCACTCATGATGAAGCGAGCAGAGACGGGCCGTTCAACATTCCTTAGTGCCGAAGACCTGCAAAACCTTCCCGTTGTCCCACTTCAACAGGACTTCACGACACTGGGGATATTGGGGATCGAACACTGCGAAAGAAACGGTCACCACTACAACTTTGGACTCTCCATGCTCTCTGAGAAAGACCGGGCGAATGCTATAGCAAGCCATCCCGATCTCTATGTGGGAAAAGAGGGAGAAGGTTTCCTCAATATCCAAAACGGCCAAGTCAATTGTGCCAGCCTGCAATGCTCCGGGTTTGGTGTTGCCAACGAACCCGACTGGGCTTCGATGATGGACATGAACAAATGGGTGAAGCTGCGGCATCCAGAGTGATCGCCGCCCCGTTGCGGAGATGCTCTTCACTGCATTAATCTGGCTCTCATTTCTTCATCAATTCCTGACGCAGCAAATTCAGTGCACATTTTGCAGTTCGACTTTTTGTGATGGCCGGGTTCCCTGTCCAAGTGAGAAGCTCCTGGAGACGGACGTCATCGCCGATAAGCACGACCGGGATTTCCGAGATGAGTCGCCCCGATTCATTTGTTCGGACCGCTTCTCCACCGATTGCAATCACGTAATCGGCATCGACAGCTTTCCTGAAGTCTTCCGCTTGGGCCTTGAGTGAAATTTCTGAACTTCCAAAAGAGGAGACAGAGACATTTCCGCCACGATAGCAATCAGTCGCATCCGGGACATGAGCAATCCACTGAGCCAGCAGCCCGGCCGTCGCGTGCTCCACGGTGGCGAATGTTTTGCCCTGTTTGACGAGGTCTCTAATAATGACGTCTTCCAACTCCTCGTCTTCTTCTCCGAAAACAAATTCGCTGAGCTTGGCTCGAATGATCTTTCTCGCTCCCTCGATTTTTGCCAGGCACTCTGCTTCGTTACTGCCCTGTGCATTGATGCGTAAAGTAATGGTCGCTTCATGTGCAGTAATACCGACTTCGGGATCATTTCCGCGCGCTGTTAGATCGCCGAGAATTTCCTCAGTTGCGGACTCCCCAATGCCGAAGCAATTAATGCGGGCACGACGAATCAGAACATCCCCACCGGGGAGCCGGGGTTTAACCTGCTCCTGAAACATTTTATGCATCTCAGACGGAACTCCCGGCATGGCAGCGACCATGCACGGCTTTGCTCCTTGTCTGGGGCATTCCGCCCAGATCCCTGGAGCGGTCCCAACTGGATTCACAAGCGGAGTTGAACCAGCTGGGAACATTGCCTGAATACGATTCCTCTCTGGCATTTCTCGACCGCGTGAAACAAAAAATCCTTCCAGATGTTCCATTGAAGCAGCATCTTCGACGAGATCAACATTTAGCAAACCCGCAACAGCGTGACGTGTTAAATCATCCAGCGTCGGTCCAAGTCCGCCCGTCACGAAAATGAAGTCGACTCGCTCGGCGGCGATTTTCAGTGCATCAATGTTTGCCTGCAGATCATCAGCGACCGTCGTGTGAAACAGAACCGGGATGCCGAGCTCAGCGAGTTGCAAACTTAGCCATTGGCTGTTGGTGTCGAGTTTCGCCCCTGACGTTAACTCGGTACCAATCGCGATGATCTCTGCAAACATTGAGCCTGATTCCTGAGTCGTCTCTCGAGATTGAATGAGAGCATTGATAATTTGGTGGACATGAATTCATGCTGATCGGTCTTTTCAGAACCGGAAGAAATAGGACTCTCTCTTAAGTCCGCCCCGCTCGCAACATTCATGGAGAACGATGCGGTCATTCTCATCGATCATCCCGATTCCCAAGTGATCTTATCGCACAGAGATGAAATCGTTGTGATTTAACAACACGTGAATCAAATTCTCGCGGGCGCGAAGAGCAGGGGAGTCTGCAGCGTCGAGTTTTGCCTTCGTATTTGCAGAAACAGTGGTCAACGATTCTTTGTTTTCCAAGAGGGTGGATTGCGAAGTCAAGAACTGTTCGCAAGTTGTTGCTTCAAGTTCAGTTGGTTCTCTGGAGAGGATTTTGAGGAAACTGTTTCGGATGAATTCTGATGGGCTTGAGCCAGCTTGATTTAAATCAGCTGCGAGCTTCCGACTCGCTTCGAAAGTGAGTCGACTATTGGCCAGGGCGAGAGCCTGCTGAGGAATGATACTGGGGGATCGACGGTAGCAGTCAGTGGGATTGGCTGCGTCGAAGATAGTCATCATCAGCATTTGTTTCTCGTACGCATGACGGAAATACAAGCTGCGGCGAGGAACATCTTCCCCCTTTGCAAAATCGATATCCGGACCGCTCATCGACAGATCGAGTTGGTCAGCGACACTCAAGACACTGTCTCGGACAATTTCAGACTCCAGTCGTTTCACATTGGCACGCCAGTAGTATTTGTTGTCTTTATCAATCGTCTGATTCTTGACAAGGAGTTCAGATTGATCGCTGGAGGCCTGCTGGTATGTGTCCGAAGTGAGAATTAAACGGTGAATGTGTTTCATGCTCCAACCACTTTCGACGAGTTCGCTGGCGAGCCAGTCAAGCAGTTCAGCATGAGTCGGTTTCGGAGATCGCATTCCGAAATCAAAAACGTTGTCAACAAGTGGCGTCCCGAAGTGGCGAAGCCAGATATGGTTAACGGCAACGCGAGCTGTGAGTGGATTTTCTGGGTGAACGATCCATTGAGCCAGTGCCAGTCGCCGACCGGTACTTTGCTTCGGATAGACTGGTCCGACTGCTGTGTACTTTGCGTCTGTCTTAGCAAGTTCGAGACGTTTCTTCTCCGCATCGACTCGAGCGTCGAGAAGTGCTTTATCCGCCTTGGCGATGGCAGCTTTCTTCTTGGCTGCATCCTTTTCCTGAGACTCTCTGGCTTTCTGAGCTGCCTGCCACTTCTGCAAGACAGAGAGTGCTGCGTTCAGAGAATGAGCTTTCCGTTCTGCGTTCGCAGCCAATTTCGAGAGCTGTTCGACCTGTTTCGGACTCACTTTCGGTTCGCCCTGATGCTTGGCAGAATCGGCGGTGTAGCGTGCAATCAGTGAATTTAAAGATGCCAGTGCCGATGCGTGCTTCAGAATCGCCAGCTGATGCGAAGTTTCAAGATGTTGGGGAAGTGACGGTGCTGGTGGTGTTGACGGTGCTACTTTTGAATCAGCGGATGTCAAAGTAATATCAGGTTGAAACTTCGCAAGTGCCGTTCGTGCTGCTGCCTCAGCTTTCTCTGCTCTCTCGATCGATTCTTGACGGACCCGTTGGCCGAGTGCCGGGAAGTAACTTTCGATGGGAAGATCAACAGGCTGAACTTCGTATGGGACGCCGAGGATTTCAGCGACATCAGGATCGAGTGGGTTCTCTTCATCTGGAAGCTTTTCATTCCCTTGCCGATATAAATACGTTTTCGCAGCGAGGTCTTTATCAAACACACGCGCGATCCCATCTTCCATGATATTTGTCGTGCCAGGTAGTTGGTCTGTGCGGACGTTGTACGGCTCGAAAATCGCACGGAATGTGTAGTACTCCTGCTGGCCAATTGGATCGAACTTGTGATCATGGCAGCGAGCACAATTGATTGTCATCCCAAGAAACGCTTTGGCTGTATGCTCGACAGTCGCGTCCAGCCAGATATTTCGATTACTGTTGTGGTAGTTACGTGCAAGGAATCCGGTTGCCCGCAACACATCCTGATTCAGCGGAGCGATTTCATCTCCTGCCAGCATCTCAACAACCATCTGGTCGTAGCTTTTATCATCGTTTAGAGACTCGATGATCCAGTCTCGCCAATGCCAGATATGTCGCTGACTGCCACGGAGTGCGTTTTTGTAACCGCTCCAGTCGCTGTATCTCCAGACATCCATCCAGTGCCGTCCCCAACGTTCACCGTATCGAGGACTCGCGAGCAGTTGATCGACGATCGACTCGTAAGCAGCCTGTGAAGAATCAGATTGAAATTGCTCCAACTGCTCTGGTGTCGGTGGGAGCCCAGTCACGTCTAACGAGACACGTCGCAGAAGCGTCCCCTGAGGAGCGCGACGAAGTGGTTCTAAACCAAATTGCTGTTGTTGATGACGAAGAAAGAGATCGATTGGGTTCCGCGAGTTTGATCCACTTGATTCAGGGATATCGGGACGAGTGATTTTCTGATACGCCCAGTGATCTTCGGGCGTTTCTAAAACTTCTTCATCAGCGGGGGCGGGCATCCCTTGCGTGATCCAGTCGCTCAAGAGTTTTACCTGTGCTGCCGTGAGAGGTTCTCCTTCACCTTCCGGTGGCATTCTCTCATCAGCAGATTTCGTACTGATCCGCTGTATGATCAGACTCTTTTCCGGGTGACCTTTGATGGCAACATTTTCCTGGTGACCTTTGATGGCAACATTTTCCTGGTTCTCATCGCCGGTGAAGAACTTGGCTGCATCGAGTCGCAGGTCTGCTTCTTGCTTAATGGGTCCGTGACAGCTGATACATTTTTCAGCCAGCAGTGGTTTGATGTCACGGATGTAATCGACTTCTGCGCTATTCGCAGAGGAAGTGATGACGCAGAACCCGAGGGCTATGAAACTGAGACGATTCATAGGAAGGAAACACCGGCAGGAGGATTAGGAAGGAATGAGATTTTAGCATAACACTGAGTGGATTCGATGTGAACCTTGTGGCGTCTTTCTGTACACGTCGAATTTATGCTGAAAAATTCCAGGAAAATTAAAGTTGTCAAATTGTTGCCGGTTTGAAAAAAGCTGATGCAAAAACTCGCAGATGCCGCTTGACACAATCGCAGGAAACCGCGATTGTGCCCCACCTGCAAGCGAACAAGTTTCGATTGCGGAACAGACAACTTGAAACAAACCCTTCGCACACGTTTGGCCAGAGGATCAACCCATAGCGTGGGCCTCGATCGTTTATAGGTGTGTGCTTGCACAGCCTGGTCGTCGTCCTTCTCGCAGCAGTTCCTGACTGCCTTAAACTCGCGAAGGGTTTGCGTAAAAAAGCGGCGGTTCGAATTCGTTCGAACCGCCGCTTTTATTTTTATGTCATCAGAGAGAGATATAAGAATGACTGTCTAGCCTGATCGCTTTCTCAATCTCTCCGTGCCGAATCGACTCAGTGGAGAATCTCTTCTGCGAACGACGCGTCTCCACGGAAATGCACGTTGGACATTTTCATTTTTCCAATTCGGATTTCACTCGATCAGTTCACAAGGAACTCAGACTCAGCGTTTTGCTCGATGGCGATCGCTTGCATCGTTTCTTCGATCACAGACGTTTCGGTGAATGCTGTCCGAGGATCGGTCGAACCTTTTTCCTCTGTGACTGTTTTTGCTGTCCAGGAGACGACTCCAAAGGGCATCTCAGCTGAGCGAGCAAATTCACCGGTGCTGGTCGAGCGATACACATTTGTTTCCATGGCGAATGTCCCAGTGTAAGTTGTGGTGGCAAAGTCACCCGCCAGAACTGAAGTTTGACCTTTTTCTCCTTCCTGCGGTGTCGTGTAGTGCCGCAGTAATGAAATAATGGGGTACAGCTGAAAGAGGTTCGCCTCCAGTTCCTTCGTTGGCTCATCCCCAATTTTGCGATATCCACGAACAATGGCGATATGTGAAGCAAAGACCGAACGTCCCGCTTGAACAGGTTCTTGAATCGTTCCTCTGACTTCAGATTCCGGAACCAGCAATTTATACATCCGGATTCCACCCGGACCGGCATCGAGGACACCTTCGGGAGACTTGCCCGTTTCGACTTTAATTTCGATCCAACGGCATGGCACCGTTTGTCCAGCATATTCAGCTTCTTCTTTTCCGACAGAGCGGATTTCTAAAATTCGATCCCACGTCAGAGTCAAATCGCCTTCGGTTGTATCAGGCCGACGAACAAGTTGTTTGTAAACACCTTTGTAGCGAACCAGAGTTCCATCTTCCGGGAGCGACCAGATCAAGCCCTGAGCGTGCGATTCCGCGACAGACCCCAAGAGTGTGAGGGCCAGAATTCCCATGGTCAATATGGAACGTTTCATTCTCATCGTCTCCCGTTGCAATGCAACAGTCTGTGTAGGCAATAAAGTGTACGCAATAAATCTGTGTAGACAACAAATTTGCAAGGACAGCAATCCACAGGCGCACTTCCTAACAACAAGAGCATACGCCTGTCTATCCGTTCGACTTAACTCACATCTTCTGTTTCGTCTAATAGTCTACGAAACATCAATCACCAGAATCCACTGATCAGATTCTGAATGTCGAGAGGATTGTAGGAAGAAAACCATCAAGCGTGCTTTGCAGGATATTCCGATCATGACGATCAACGCTCATACAGCCGGAAGATTCCCTGAAGTCCTTACAATGAAAATTCTTCTCAGTGTGAAATGCTTCAGCCTTAAGATGTGATGAAATACGGTCAGTTCGGAGATCTCCCTTCCCTCGATTTCAGTCAAGAGGCGAATCGATTAGCATGCCAGTCAGCGAATCTCTTCGATCGCGAAAATTTTCCACTACGATCAATGTCATAAGAACACTTTCATACTTCTTGCGTCCGTGAAGTGAACTTTTCATATGTTGAATCGTTCATTTCCACGAGACGGAACGTGAACACTTTTTCCAAACTGCTCTAGAAAGCGATAACTGGTCAGATGGCGAATCGACAGAACAGCGAAACCGAATTCCAACGAGCTCAACAAGTCATTCCAGGAGGAGTGAATAGTCCTGCCCGAGCATTTGGCGGTGTCGGAGGGACTCCCGTCTTCATTGATCGGGGCGAAAAGCAGTGCCTTTTCGATATCGATGGAAATCGCTACATCGATTATGTCGGATCGTGGGGACCACATATCCTTGGCCACAATCACCCTGCGATCGTCGATGCGCTCGCAGCAGCACTTCCATCGGGAACAAGTTTCGGAGCCCCCACGGTTCGAGAGTCTGAACTTGCAGAACTGATCGTTGATGCTGTCCCGTCCATCGAAAAAGTTCGCATGGTCAACTCAGGAACAGAAGCGACCATGAGCGCCATTCGGCTGGCACGCGGATACACCGGTCGCGATGGTGTCGTCAAGTTCGCCGGATGCTACCACGGTCATGTTGACAGCCTCCTCGTACAGGCTGGCAGCGGGGCGCTCACACTCGGAACACCATCAAGCCCGGGGATTCCTGAAGGGTGTACTCGTGACACACATGTTTTGGAGTACAACGACGTCGAGAGCTTGACCGAACTATTCAACGAAGCTGGCGAGAAAATTGCGTGTGTCATTCTCGAACCTGTCGTCGGTAATATGGGAGTCGTTGCCCCCACCACTGAATTCCTGGAAGCGCTACGCTCCCTGTGCACACAACATGGATCGGTGTTGATTTTTGACGAAGTGATGACAGGCTTTCGAGTCGCCTTCGGGGGAGCACAGGAACGTTTCGGGATCACTCCAGATCTGACGACTCTCGGGAAAATTGTCGGCGGAGGACTTCCGGTGGGTGCTTACGGCGGGAAGAGAGAGATCATGAATTCGGTCTCACCAGTTGGACCTGTCTATCAGGCCGGGACGCTCTCAGGAAATCCTCTCGCAATGGCTTCGGGGATTGCAACTTTGCGGACGCTGAAAGAATCAAATCCTTATCCGCATCTGGAAGAAAAAACAACAAAGCTGGTCTCAGGACTGGATGAGATTGCAACGAGTCTGGGAATTCCGCACAGCGTCGCGCAGGTCGGGAGCATGTTCACTTTCTTTTTTAACCCAGAACCTGTCACAAGCTTCGCGGTCTCTGCGAAAAACGACACCGAAAAATTCTCGAAGTATTTCCATGGCATGCTAGACCGAGGTGTTTATCTCCCGTGCAGCCAGTTCGAAGCCAATTTCGTCGGAGTCGAGCATACCGACGCGGATCTTGAACAGACTTTGAAAGCTGCCCGAGAGGTGCTGCAGGAGATTTCAACGAGCCCATAACATCTCATGAAAGTTTTTTCTCGAATGTCTCTAAGATTTCGATTTTGTCTGCGAATCAATGAGTGAGTCATTGCGCATTCAATTCGGATCATGCCACACGAGGTGACAGATGAGTATCAGCGACGAAATCGAAAGACTTGAACGACTACGAAATCAGGGAACGCTTTCAGAAGCGGAATTCCAAGAGGCGAAAGCCCGTGTGATCCAGTCTGGCAGCCAGCAAGCGGTTTCGCTCAACCCTGAAGATATTTTCGGAATGAAACCGAATACATGGTGCATGCTGATGCACTTGTCCCAGCTTTTGTATGGGGTCGTGGGGATCGGATTCATTGCTCCGATAGTCATGTGGTTGATGAGCAAAGACCAAAACGCTCAGGCCGATCGCCATGGCGCTGCAATTTTGAACTGGTTGCTGACATCGTTCCTTGCACTCGTTGTGACAGGAGTCTTGTCCCTGTTCATAATTGGGATTCCGTTCCTGATCATTTATGTCATTCTTGTCCACGTATTCCCCATCGTCGGAGCCATCAAAGCGGCCAACGGAGAGTACTGGGAATATCCCACTTCAATCCGTTTTGTGAAATTTGATGAGAATCAATTCGCAGAGCGTCAAGACTCGTACTGACAGGACTCACCCTGGCATGGTATGGCATCTTGAATGCATGGCTACCCGTGAAGAGCGGGTTTCGTCATTCCGAAGCGACCTGCTTTTCCTGGCTGAGAATTTGTATTTTTGAATCAAGACTGGTACTGGCAAGATGTGAACCGTCGTAGCTGAATGCAATCGCGGTGACAGGTCTCGCGTGGAGTTTACGCACCATCAGTTCCCGGCCTTCTTCAGATTGCCAGAATCGGACTGTCCCTCGAATCCCACCGTTGACCATGATCGTCCCTTCCGGGTTGAAGGCGATCGCTGTCGGCATGTCGAGGTCGTGAGTACGACTGTCGCGAGGCACTTTGACTGCCGTGACTTCTTTCCTTGCCTGAACAGAGTGGATTTCAATGGCTCCTCGATCCGTGGAATATGAAGAAGTTTCCGCCAACCACATCCCGTTATGGCTCATCGCTTTGGGGCGCCCCGTATAATTGTAGAGAACCTTTCCCGTCGCGAAATCTGTGACACGACCACCTTTGGTCACATTCCCGCTTCCGGTCGTTCCGGCTAAGGCGAGCACTTTTCCGTCTTCGCTGAACTGAGCATAAGTTCGGCCTCCAGAATAATCTTCAGTCGAGATCAGCTTCCCATCTTCCAGATTCCATTTCCGAAAGTTTGCGTCACTCGAAATCGAACCGAGTGTTTTGGCATCTAGAAACTTCAGTGCTGAGATGCTGCCAAAAATTCCTCTTCGGCTCCCAATGACCAGTTCGTGAAGCAGTTTCCCGTCTTCTAACGACCAGACATAAATTTTCTTTCCCCGTCCGCCAGCAGCAAGAAGCTGACTGTCGCTGCTGAATGCGAAGGTTTCGAGTTCCTCATCCGGCGTTTGCACGCTGAAATCATATTTCAACTTCGAGTTGTCGATGTCCCACAGAAACAGACGATTGGCATCCCCGCCGATAAACCGCTCTCCCTTGACTCCCATCAACAGCTTACCGTTCGGGCTCCAGCATAAGTGTGACAGGCGTTGCTCTTCGGGAACAATTAACTCCTTGCTCTGGGACCACAATTCAGGATCCCAGCCGAGGACTTCGCGGTCGACCTTCTCCATTGCCGCCTTCACGCCGTCATCACCGATGACTCCGAGTTTTGCAAGCGCCTGGCGAATCGCATGTTCACGCTTGTCGCGCTCACCTCGTGCTCCATCAATCCCTTTTGAAATTGCCCGTTGTTGAGCCTCATAGCTTCCGACCCGATATTTTCGTTCCGACAAGACTTCTCCCAAAGCATTCGATGTCGATTTGGTAACGACATAGTTCCTCGGAACACTAATTCCTCTTCGTTCCTGAACTTCAATTTCATCCAGCCGATTGAGCGTCCGCACGAGTATCGGGATTGCGGCGGGGTCACCAGTTTGAGCGAGTGCATGAGAACTCGCCGAGATGAGAGAAGGCGATTCGATACTCTCCTTAAGAAGAGGAATCGCTTTTTCTCCACAGTATCCTAAGCCCTCAGCGGCGCCCCGGCGGATCTCCCAGGACTTGGAAGAGTTTTTAAGTGTCAGCTCTAAAGCCCGGAAAACATCAGGGTTCTCAGGATCGATACTTCCGACTGCACGTGCAGAATTTTTCGCAAGTTTTTCACCGCCTTGCCGAATCAGGACGAGGAGTTCAGGAACAGCCGCTTTCGCCTCAGGACCTGCTCCGGCCAAGCCGGCGACCGCTTCCTCCTGAAGTGAGCGGTCTGATGAACCAACTAGCGGAACCAGCAATGGGACGATTTCTTCGGGAGTTTGCCACATTCGCAGAGCACCGATCGCGGCAGCTTTAACTTTCGTAGACTTCGAATCAAGCAAAGTTTTTTCAACCGGTTTGACTGCTGATTTCGCAGACTCTCCGATTCCAGCTAAAGCGCGGAGCGTGTAGACCTTCACAGATTCGGAATCATGATCGAGTAGTTTGACAAGTTGCGGAACCGCTTCCGAGGCACTGGCTCCCATTTTTTCGAATGAAGCAACTGCACCACGCTTTGCTTCTTGCGATTCGTTTTCAATCGTCTCGAGCAATAGAGGGATCGGAGTGGACCCGTCTCCGGTCCCTTTGGCAAGATTCGCAATAGTCTCCTGACGTTTCGCCTCTGCGGCCGACCTTTTGAGTGAAACCACGACTCCAGCGACAATCATCAGGCAAACGACAAGGATGCCAGAAGCCACCTTGAGCATCAACGCGCGAGCCGCCGCTTGCTCCTGTGCCCACTTTTCGCTGCTCGAGAGTTCTTTCGGTTTTGCTTTCTCTTTACGCTTTTTGTGCTCGCTGGATGAACCGGGAGTTCGAGATGCTTTCTCGACTTTGACTTGCACATCGTGCCCACATTTTTTGCATGCAAAAATTGCGGATTTCGGTTTCGTGGTCCTGCTGTATTTTCGCCCGCATTGGGGACAAACGCCTTTATAGACACGTTCCATAATCGTACCTTCCCGCTCAATTCATAAGAATTGGAAATCCAATTGCACTACCGGATATTTCAATTTGTTGAGGTCGCCCAATGTATTTTTCGTACAACCCGGGAACTCTTTTTGCTGCTGATTTAAACCAGGAATCGACATTTAATGGTTGCCCCGTTGCTTTACGCTGACCTTGTGAGTCCGTAGCTCCCACAGATTCGAGTAATGCGTACGTCAACAGGCTGTGTCCAAGCTCTTTCGACTCAGCTGCGAGTTCATCTGCGGATGTCGCTGCAATCACAAAGACACCTTGCCCGGACCGTTCGACTGCACCGCGGAAACCAAAAGGATTCCGCTGTTGACCGATCAATTGCGTCGCTCCTCCAGACTGACAGGTATCAAAAATCAGCACCCGCCTGAGAGTCGGAATTTGTGCTAACTGATCAGTAATCTGGTCAACAGCCAAACCTTGCTGACGGACCATGTCTGTACGTTGTCGCTCAGTCGTTCCTCGCAAAGCGACAGCTGTCGTTTCATTGGAGGTCGTTGATTCTGGAGTGGGCTCGCTCGCTGGCAACCGGAACTCTTGAGGCAAAATGAAAAAACGCTGACCGACAGTAAGGCCATGCGAGGCGACGTAAACGACCAGCGTATCTTGCGGACGACAGCGAACAGATAGTTGCCCCAAAGCATTGAGGATGTTCGCTCGAGTTGCTTCTTCATCAAGTAGCTCGGTGACATGAATTTTCTCATAAATCCCAGCTGTCCGGGTTTGAAAGAGCTCACTGATCGCTTTGGCATCGGAGACACAGAAATCGAGTGGTGAAACGCCCGAATCATCGCGGTATTTATTGACCCCAATACTGACCACATAGAGATCGGGCTTTCCAACTCGCCCCTGAAAGTCCAGTGATGTTTTAGCTGGTTCACTGACAATCAATCCGTTCGCAGATGTGCAATGTGCTTCGATCATGTTCCTCCCTGGAACCAAAGAGGCAGTAAATCGCCAGACTTCTAACTTCTCATCACCAGAGATCTTTTTACCATCGCTGATTCTGACTCCGTTTTGAGTAATCCACGGCATCGAAACGCCTCCACCGAGATCGGTGACAGCAATATCAACGGTGGCATTGGCTGGATCATCTTGTGAATTGCTGGCCAGAATTTGAATTTGCGGGGCCTTTGTTTTGGGTGCAATTCCATCCGAGATTGGCCGTTCGCCATTCCAGACAGCTCCTAACAATCCGGGGTAATAAAATTTGGAGAAGAAGCGCTCCAGCGGCAGCGCGGTCACCGAGCCTTCAAGCTGAAAATAGACCTGCTCTCGACCAGCTGGTGAGCCATCAAAATACCCTTGCGGAGTGACTGCAACCCAGCCATCTTCAAACACAAAGAGTCGAATCAATTCTTCACCTGAAAGAATGTCATAGATTTTGACACTGCCATCAGCTTGCCCGCAAATCAGTTTCGTCCCTTGCGAATTCATGCAGACACGTGTTGCGGTGTCAGGAACTTTCATCAGCAATTCTTTGCCGTTGAGATCCCAAACTCCTGCGGTGAAATCGGCATCCTCGGGGGCAGCGAGAAGAACCTTGTTTCCATCTTGGCTAAATCCGCCTCGGACGAACTGACTACGTTCACGCCCTTCGATGATTCGGAAAAGCTGCTCTTTGGTTTCAAGATCCCAAATTACAGCTCCGTGCGGTCGAGGGGTGTCGTTCGGATGCGACATCGATCGAGCCAGTAGCTTGCTGCCATCACTACTAAACTGCAAAAGGTCAACTCTGCGTAAAAATGCGTCACGCATATCGGTTCGCGTGCGATCATTCTTCCGACTTTTTTTATGCTCCAGCGGAATACGTTCGCCCGTCGAAAGATCGTAAAGGAGAACCGTGCTGCTACACCCGGCTGCCAAAAATTTTCCATCGGGAGAAAGAGCCATTCCAACAAATCCACCGACACCTTCGTCGGCTGCATCTTGTGCTGAAATGGAGCGGACGAGTTGCTGAGTTTCTGTGTCGACGACCGTGATCGAATCGCCATTCATTGAAATTGCCATTCGGTTTGCCAGTAATGCGTGACAATGACTGAATCGGTTCTTGTTGCTGATTTCTCCGAGATGATCGAACCACCATCCGCTTTGGTATTCCCCAGTCCAAGCGTCAATCGCAGCCCTCTCTTTGGCTGGCGTATAGCCGCTATTGTTGGCCGTTGAGCAGACAATCTGCATCCCGGACGGGGAGAAGGGGGAGATGTTTTGATGCCAATATGAGGAAATGCCTTGATGTGCCGCGACCACAGTCGAGGCGTTGATGTTCACGAGATGTCCTGACGAGAGCAGCATTCTAGTTCCATCCGGACTTAGATACAGACTGTCGTGCTGAGGGGCATTCGCTTGATAAATTGGAACACCACGATTCAAATCCCAAACAATCGACTTGGTCTTTCGATCTAGAGGATCGGCAAACGTCGCAGCGAGGCGATTGCCTGCGGGATCGATATCGATTGACTTTTGACTTAAAGGATGGGTGTATAAGATCGAGGGAGCATCATTACGCGTATTCGTATCCCAAAAGCGAATGATATTTGCTTCTCCTACAAGAATCTTCTCCCCGTCTTTACTAAACGCGACATGTAGAATGGATGGATCTTTTTTCATCGCGGCTGGAAAACGAGCGAGTTCCTGACCGGAACTGGCATCCCAGAGAACAGCCTCCGGGCCACAGGATGCTGCAACGAAACGACCGTCCGGCGAGATCGTAGTCTTACCAATCCAAAAACCTTTCAGGACACAAACAGACTTTCGGAGTTGCTTCCCTGTGCCAGGGTCCCAGACACTGAAGTGAAGCTGCTCATCGGTCGTCGTCGCTGTCATCAGCAATCCAGAGTTGGTAAATCTCGTTTTTGTAAACCTTTGATTCGCGCCAATTCCAGCTTTGAGTTGTCGATGTTTTCGTAGAGTTTTTCGATCGTAAACAACAGCCAAGGGCTGTCCGCCAGAACTGTAATGACTATTTTGTGACAAGCCGGTGACAATCCATTTTCCGTCCGGACTGGCGGAGATTGAGGTCACTTCTCCTTCTTGTTTTTCCGCTTCCGCCTCTGCTTTCACGAGGCGATGGAAAATCGGATCATAGCGATCTCCTCGCTCTCCCTTGGCACCTTGAACTGTGATCCCTTCGCACAAATCTGGATGATCTGAGTCAGCCAGAGCACCGAGAACTTGATAGCCCTTATCGTCGCTGTCAAAAATCACTTGGGATTCCGGAAGAAGTTCTTCTTCAAGCACTATTGCGTTGATTCGATCGCCAGCTGACTCCAATGGAACCAGAATGATCTTCTCACCGGTCACTGCACAGAGCTGAGAATTATCGGGGGAAAACGTCAGCAGAGATGTTTCACCGGGCAAGTCGATCCGTCGGACAAGTTTCCCCTCTTTGGGAGCCCAGATAAAAATTGCAGTGTGCTTGTCAGTGCTCACACTTGATCGATACGTGTTCCATTTCACGGAAGCTGCTAAATACTGTGAATCTCCACTGACTGCCATTGCGACTGGAGAACCGGTTAAGTGTTGGATTGAATAATCCCCTAACAAAAGATGCTTTTGCTCATATGTCGTGGCATCAATAATTCTCGTCGCGTCTTCCTCGGTCATGACTAACCAGGATCCATCAGGAGCAAAAAGGGCTGCTGTGAAGTCGTCACGATCTTTTGAAATGTTTTGAGGCTCTGTTTCGCCGTTCAATACAAAGAGCATGCATTCCTCATCGCGCCCTTGATAGTCGAGCCCCAGTAAGAGTTTGTCTGCCTGTGAACTTAAGAACCACGGCCCCCATCGATGCGTTTTCATCTCTCGCGTGATCGGAACATCGACCGCTGCCTCACCTGTTCCCAGGTCAATGAGAGAATAGGAATCACCCGCTCCATCTCTCGGATGCCAGCCAAACAGCTTCCCTCCAGCGATCCGTAGTGACTCATTCACCGGAAAACTATTTGACGATTGCTTGCCACGCAACATGTTGGCCATTTGTTTCATTAATGCCAACTCATTTTTGATTTGCACTTTTCGCTCGGACAATCCTGAAATCTCTTTACTCTCCAGTGCCTCCCCTGTTTCAAGGGACCAACGTGTTAATCGGTGAACAAGCTGACGCCCAATTGGGGCAGGGCCCCGGCCACGAGATTTTTGAGGTTGTTGGTCAGGCGGAAGGGGACCAAGATATCGCTCTTCCTTGGTGACAACGCTCTCTCCATCCGCTGTGAAAGTGGCAATTTGGAATGACGCATGTGAGTCCTCGGGCGGAATATAGGTCCACACCTGGTGACCACTGGCTACATCCCAGAGGATGACTTCCTGGCGACTTTTTGTCAGCAGGGCTGTCCCGTCGCTGGAGTATTCCACGTGCTCGATCTTGGAGGAGTGCTTTCTGGCTGCAGCGATTGACTGCGGTCTCTGAGAGTCTGGAGGCGAGACGGACAATCGAGTCACACAGCCAGCTTGCACATACACATCGCGCGTCGCGGTTGATCCATCAGCAAATTTCACCTTAATCGTTCGCTTGTAGATCGATTGAGGGGAGAGATTCGGAATCGTCATTGAAGCTGAATCGTGAGTCACCAGCGAACCAATTTGAATCGTCGTATCGGGGGGGCAAGTGACTTCAACGACAGCTTCAGTCGTGGCAAGCTGTTTGCCAAAGCGATCGAAGTCCGGAGCGTTCACGGCTGCGAGGATCTCCTGCCAATCGACCGGGACCGGATTCACGAGGTTGACATCTTCAAGGCTCTGATACTCTGGTTCAGGAGTCGAGTCAGCGGTTTCGATGACAGGCTGGGCTGTGTTCGAACCAACAATAGAATCCTGAGTCTCAGTCGATTCACCTGTTGCAGCGACGCGGTCATCAGAGTTTTGGGAAGTCTGATCTGTCTCGTCTTGTTGTTGCTCAGCTTCCGCCAGTTTCTGTTTTCCCGACTCAAGGTGCCAGATCGTGTAGGCGACACCGACAAACATCAACACGCAAACGACAACCAGAAAACGAAAAAGCAGACTCCCGCGTGACCCTTCCTGCTCCTGTTTTCCTTCAGAGGAAGTCTCTTTCCCGACCAGGATTGAGTGCTTGCATTCTTTACAGCGAATGCGTTTGCCATTCATGTTTTCCGTGACACGGTATTGCCGACCGCAATTGTCACATTGGAATTCAATTTTCATGACAGTTCCTTCAACCAAGACAGGGTGTTCTTTTCAATTCAGCGGTTTACGGCTTTTTGTAACGTACGCTGATGATGTCTCGAGTTCTGCCGAGAGTCAGATTGACCTCACGGAAGGGCGTTGCAACTTTCTTTCCCCGACCTACAGCGTCGTCGAAGGCGCTGCGGAATTTTGACCGTTCGTCTGCTGGTGGGTCTCCCTTGGAATCCCACGCTGCGGAGAATGCGGCAGTGATTGTGCCGATCAAATCAGGACTGACCAGCTGCTCAGCGGCGGCGCTCTCAGCATATCTTGTGATGAGAAATTCATCAGAGGTGTTGTTGGTGCGGTGCCAGCCTTTGACGATCAATGAAGCGTTCTTCCTTACGATGAAGTGCCTGTATTTAGGGCCATTTGTAAAAGCAAAAGCACTGAGCCCATCTAACGTGAGTTCAACAGCCGCGTCATGATTCGAGTTATTGATCAACCGAACCGCGAAGACTTCGCCACGTTTGATGTCAACAAAAGGCAGACTGTCTGAAATGGAAATGCCTTGAGGACGAAACTCTCCACTCGGTTGCTTCGTGAGAATTTCCATTGCGTAGGGGCTTGACGAGACCGTCTTGATCACGCTCCCATGAACATCCACTTTCGGATCTTCGATAATCGCGTGTATCGTCTGGCTGGCTTTGGCATGGCTGACTCCTTGTCCGAGATCGGGTTTGTTCAACCCCAAGACCTGGGCGAGGACATTGGGGTCTTCAATGCGGGAGTTCAGTTCGAGGAGGGTCTCTCCAAAACGGTCCAGAATTTGAGATTTAATACGAAGTTCCAACAATCCGGTGGAACGTTCGGTGATGCTTCGATAGTCCCCTTTGATTTCCAGTTTGGCTTTGCGGTTCACATCAACGCCATGCTGCTTGAGTTCGTCAGCCAGCATGCGACTGATCCCCGGTCCACTACTTGCAACGGCAAAGGAAGGACCGGTAAACGCCCCGATCGCAATTTGCTCTTCACCGCGCCCCTTCAAAAGCTTGGCGACTTTCTTGCTCAAGTCGGAGATGGCAGGACGGAGAGCTTCGTTTGCGTTCGCATTTGACTGGAACGCTGTCAAGAAGACCGCGACGAGGCAGAATCCGAACAGACTTTTTAAGGTCAGTGGGTGTCTGATTTTTTTCATGGTGATTCTCAAAAGACAGTCAGAGGAACCGAGCCTCTGAGTTGGCGCGACATTTCTTGAAACCGTGTCGGAATATTGATTTCTGACCAGATACTGCGGGGAATGCGTCCTCCGTTGAGGACCGGCTTCACTCCCAATCTCTCGAGGTCGGCATCGAATTGCATACGAGGTCGAATCACATTTTCGAATTCTGCAACATTCGCGTAACCGAGTTCAATGGCGAGATCTTCCAAGGTGAGATCGCGCAGGTAGCGTCGGGTCACAAAGTTCACGAGTTCCGGCCAGGAATCTTCAGGCGACTTTTTCAACAAGGGCAAGACTGCTTGGTGCAGTGCAGTCATGAACCGTTCTCGGTCATTGTCCAGAGCCTTTTGCATTTCGTCTTTGGGAACGAACAACTGCTTCGTCTTTTCGAGTGCCTCTCCCTTGAGCGCGGTCCCTGTGCGAATCTGATCTTCAAAATCAATCATGCCTTCCCGATGACAAAACATGCAGGAAATACCATTAACGACAACATTGGAACCGGATGACTTTGCCGGATCGCTGACAACCTGAATTGGTCCTTCGGGAATTTGTCGACCTTTCGCATCGGTCAGTAGATAGGCTTGAAGACCATTCGGCAAATTGAAAATCATCTCCCCTCCATCCTGTTCAAAGGCATGCTTCTCATAGGGATTTCCATGAAATTGAGGCCCCAGGGGAAAACGCATTAATTCGCCGGTTTCATCGTTTCGAACAAAGTCGTAGCTTTTCCAATACGCTCCATAAAGAGCATCATGACGGTCGACAAGACGGTTCTGGTCCGAGACTCCACTTGTCAGAAACGCTGCACGTTTAATGCGGCCATTCAGAAAATCTTCAATCACATTGACGTTCAGTTTTTGTTCCAGCTCAGCGACGTCATGCGGCAGGCCGAGGATGTGCTCATAAAGTGGAGGCTGCGAGGCCGTCACGATGAACCAGTCGAGCCGGACTGTTGAGATTTGTGTTCCGGATTCTTCCGCGATTTGGTGAGCATTTGCTGAAGAGGGATCATCGGTCGCTGGACGGATTCCATACGGGTAGTATTTGAGAATCTCTTCCCATTGATCGAGTGTCCAACCGACATCCCTGATGTCAATCGCCATGACCGCCCCTGCCTCGTCGACGATGTGCGGGATTACAATTTCCTTATTCCAACTTAGACTGTTGATCACTTTGGAAAGCGCAGCTCGGCTTCGATCGAGCCCCTCAGAGTCCATGTCTGAGGAGTTGTGCAGATTCAGAAGGGTGAAAAAGCGTTGGTATCGACGATCAACGCTGGGCTGTTGAAGCAGATACGCTTTGATTGATTCGAGAGCCTCATTTTGAGTGATGTGAGGTCGGTTTTGGAGAGCAGGGAATGGGGCTCCCTGTGTAATCCATTTTGCGATCAATTGGCGTTCTTGAGGAGTCGGTTGCGGAGAATCAGAAGGTGGCATGTCTTCGTTCAGACCAACCCGCTCCCACAGCAACGAGTGTTCTGGATCACCGACACGAATATACGGTTCGGAATCTTCATCTGCTTGTGCAATCAAAGCACGTCGATCCTTGACATCTAATCCCGGAACAGCGAAATCGAGTCCGTGGCAGTCGTAGCAGTACTTCGTGAGCACCGCGATGGCAGCGTCAGCGAGGCCATCATCCGTGCGAGCAGGGAGCGATGTTTTCTTCTCCCCCGAGACCGAGTCAGCTTTGCTGCTGGTTGCGGGACTGGCGTCCATGGTGTCGACGTTGGAACTCCCTCCCTGATTGATGGCAAGGTTACTCTCCGGCAGTCGAGGTTCATTTTTCGCTACTGGCTTTTTCTCGCTGGCATTTGCAGTGCTATTCTGAACGACGGTATCGTCTTGCGCACGATTCCCGTTGAAAAAGAATGCCATCAAGAGCAGAACCAGTGCCAGGCTCCCACCTGCGATTCCCATCATTTTGGATTGTCTGGAACTGAACTTAAAAGAGGGCAGGGACTGGTCAGCTTGAACGGCAGCCAAGTCAGTCGCCATTGCTCCAGCAGTGGCGTAACGTTTTTTGGTTTTCTTGGCGAGGGCCTTCAAGCAAATCGCGTCCAGTTTTTTATCGAGACCAGGCCGTAACTCAGAGGGCGGCGTCGGGTTTGTCGCGATGATACTCAGAAGCAAGGCTGGAAGACTGTCCCCCTCGAATGGTCGTTTTCCAGTGAGCATCTCGTAGAAAATGACGCCAAGACTGAAGATATCTGTCTGCGGCCCAATCTCGGCATGCGATCCTTTTGCCTGCTCCGGAGACATGTAGGCGGGCGTCCCCATGAGTTGACCTGTTGCTGTCAAATTCTCATCAGAGTCCATTCGTCGCGAAAGTCCAAAATCAAGAATGCGCGGGTTACCTGCCAGGTCGAGCATGACGTTGCTGGGCTTGAGGTCACGGTGCATGACTCCCTGTTCATGTGCTGACTGCACAGCGCTGGCCAGTTCGTAGCAGATTTTGACGACCATTTCCGGGACGAGCGGCTCGCCACGCTCCAATAAATCTGCGAGTGATTCCCCCTGCACAAATTGCATTGTGAAGAAGGGGACGCCGCCGAACTCACCCACATCATAGATGGCACAAATTCCGGAATGCTGTACCGCTGCTGCCGATCTCGCCTCACGCTGAAAACGGGCAATGAATGTGGAGTCGTTTTGTTTAAGGAATGGAACCTTCAATGCCACTTCACGCTCCAGAGCTGGATCCCAGGCGCGGTAGACGGCCCCCATTCCCCCTTTTCCGAGACGTTTAGAAATCTTATAACGTCCGAATTCCTCGGGCAGATCTTCAGGATTCAGCACGGCTGGCTTTGTCACAGGCATTCTCCCTTATTGCTTTTCGTCCAGGAAACCGGAATTGACAGCTGCTTCTGGATTGAGTTTCTTAAGTGCATCGAACGCAGCCTTCTGCAATTTTTTGTCTTCTGATTCAGAAATAATTTTGGTCAGTGCAGCCACGGTTTGTGGGTCATCCGCTCCGATCTTCACGAGGGCTTCCGGAACGAGCAACGGTGATGCCGCAAAGTTGAATCGCTGCGGTGTGAGCAGTTCGATGAGTTCTGGAACAACAACTTTTGCTTTGGGGCCTGCACCAGCAGCTGCAAGAGTGACGAAGTCGCGAACTTCAGGGATGGCATCAGTCTCGCGGTTGATGACTTTGAGTAAGTAGTTCAAGTCGTGATGTCCCAAATCCATCACAATGGCACGGAGAATATCCCGAGGCGTTTTCCGCAACAGATGGTCCCATTCCGCACTCAACTGTTCGACGACAGGCTGAACAATTTTTACTGGCTGAAGCTGTCGCAATGTTTCGTCGAGAGCTTCACAAACTCGACTATCCCTGGAATACGTCGCAGCGGTGATCAATTCCGGGAGCGCTAAATCTGCCTGCCCCTTCTTATTGAGAATCATAATTGCGTTGTGTTGCATCTTCTCGTCAGCAGATTGTCGGATCGCATCAGGAACACCTTCCTTCTCCGGATCGACCAGTGCGATGAGTACTTTGGTGTCGAGCTGAAGATTTTGATCAACGGTCATCTCTTCATTAAAATTTCTCACGAATTCGATTGTCTGATCAAAACTTGAGCCTGCAGGCTCAGATTGAGTTTTGGGGGCTACTTGTTCCGCCGGTGAGTTTTTGCTTCCTTCAGTTTGAGGATTCTCACCTGCTTGAAGTGCTGTACCGGCCTCATTCTCCACAGGCTTCCCGGAGTCGGCCGGTTGTGAATTCCCACAGCCTTGTCCGAGAGCAACAATCAGAATCAGCATGAGACTCCGTTTATTTTTTCTACACAACATGCAACCGCTCCTCACAGGCTCTCGACGACTTGATCAATACGCTTTACCAACCGAGTCCCGGCTTCGTATTCATCCTTCGACTTCTCAACACGCGGGTTCGCCAGCGACGTTTCCAATTGCGAACGAACCTGAGTTAATAATGATTTGTACTTAACACACCGTTCTTTGCTGGCTGCGATTTCTTCGAGAGTCCACACTCTTAAGCCGGTGTCACCATATTCAAAGAGAGCCGCCAGTTGCTCATCCGTGGGAGAGCTTTCAGGTAGCATCCCGCTCAAAGCGTCAAGTGCCACCTGTCGAGACTCTGCGGATTTTGGAGTTTCTAAGCTCTGAATCAGAACGGGGATGGCTTCATGGACTTTCTGGTCGATGAAATGTTGCGTGGCGATGATCTGAGCTTCTGCGGGAACCTGTGTGAATTTCTCCAACATTGCGGTCGTTGCAGGTTTGCCAATTCTGTTCATGACAGCAGTGACCTGTTCACTCCACTTTTCATGCGACTCGGTCGACCAAACTTCGATGAGTTCTGGGAGTGCGATCTTTGAACTGCTTCCAATTTTTTCCAATGCGATCAAAACCAGTAATCGCTGTTGAGTCGACTCAACAGTAAGCAGCTTTGCAAGATCTGGAACAGCTGGAGCTGCCGATTCTCCAAACAAGGCCATTGCCTGGAGTAGCTGAGGTGAAGGAGATTGATTCCCTTTGAGTTGTGTAAAGAGTAGTTCAAATCCCGGTTCACCCATTGCCCCCATAGCAATCGTCGCCGATTTTACGACTTCAGGGTCCTCGTCGTTCAAGTATTTTCCAACTTGTTGAGCAGTGTCTGGTCCCTCTGGTTTCACATGAGCCAGAAGCTGGACCGCTGCACGGCGGACTTGTGGATGATCGCTATTAAGCCCATCGATCACATCTTGAAAATAGGGAGGTTCGGCTGATTGACCGAACTTCGCGATGATCGCCTGTCCGTACTTTTCTAAACGAGGATCTTTGAGAGCTTCGTAAACGTCTGGCACAGCTGCGGGATCGGCACCAAGAAACGCTTCTGGGTTTGGCATACGAGCTTTCAGAAAAGTAGCTCGCATCATATTTTCAGTTGTCCGCATCTCTTTGAGCAATGCCAACCATTCAGCAGTTGTACGAGATTGCCCGAGGTCAGAGTCTGACGTAAATTTGATTTGCTCGCGTGATATTTTTCGTACAGGAAGATCATCCTTGCTGCCAGAAGGGTTGCTCTGCCAGACAAAAATCCCAATTCCAATCACGAACACGGCTGCGAAAAGTCCGCCAGCGATGAGACCAATACTCATCCCGGCTGATGAAGACTTCTTCTGCTGCTTGCTCTTCTTTCTTCGACCTTTACGTTTTCCCATAGCTTTGGCCTGCTATCTTTTTCAATGACAGAATCACATCTCTTTTTTTTCGGTGCCATGAGCAACGAATCATCAAGATGACGCAATTCCATCGATTGAATGTGAACTCTTCCAGTTTAATTCTAACAGACGTTCGCACATTCATGCTTTACGCTGTCACAACTTATGCTCTGTTTTTTTTATTAAATTCTGAGCAGCTTCTTGGCATTCTTGCTCTGACGCGAAATCTTCCTGACGAACTCCATGTCGCAACAAAGATTGCAACGGCCCGAGTTCTTCCTCTAAGCCCAGCACGACCTGCTGGCAGACCGGGCAATTTTCTAAATGCCTTGTCATCTCAGGACTCGACTTATTGTCCTCCGCCTGAAGAAACAATTTCCAACCCTCTTGATTTGGACAATTCTGAGTCATGCCTGTCATTGGAAACACCTCACAGTCTTCCTGAAATCGATGTGATTTCTTTGTCAATTCTTTGTCAGAGTCAGAGACGCTGACGACTCGTTCAAGTTCTGTCCGAGCAAGTTCAGTTTCGCCAAAATGCCTCGTTCTTTCTGAGTCTCCTCTTTGACAAATCATGTGAGGTCATAAGGAAAAATGTGTTGAAGACATCAGGCGAGGAAGACATTGAGTGAATATGCCACATCAGTCACAAACCCGCTCTAATAATACATCGCAAGGGCGTTACGCGAAAATCTTCGATTCGGAGAAATCTGTTGATTTCAAGCAATTCAACAGGGCGTTTTCCGCAGTGAGATCACTAAGAAATCCTCTGGATTCGAGAGTAATTTCTTGCCTTCGGTGACTGTAAAAAATACGGTTCTCAGAAAAAACGCTAAATTCCACGTAGCAGAGCAAGTACAGCACTTCCACAAATGTTGTAGAATTATTGAGTTGCCCAGGAAGCGAAACCGAAGATAAGGCCCCCTATGGATTCAGAGAGTGTGCATGTCGATCCCGACTCGATTTCGACGTCGCTACTGAATGGGATTCGTGCAAACGCCCCTCATGCCTGGGAACGAATGGTGCGAATTTATGGACCTCTGGTCTATCAGTGGTGTCGACAAGCGGGATTTCAACCGGCTGATGCCCGAGATACGGTCCAGGAAGTGATGATCTCAGTCTTGAACGGGATCGAGAATTTTAAGCGAGAGAAACCGGAAGAGAGTTTTCGAGGTTGGCTATGGGTCCTCACACGTCGGCGTCAAATTGATCAGTACCGAAAACGCATGGTCGGAAAAGGTGGCGACACCGCACAGTTTGTCGACCAGTTTCCACAAGCTCCACCTGCCGAAGTGACTGAAAGTTCGAAAGAACAATCACGCTTACTTTTCCGTATTCTTGACATGGTTAAAGGTGACTTTCGACCTCACACCTGGCAGGCGTTTTGGAGTACTGTTGTAGATGGTCGCAGTGCTGTCGACGTCGCTGACGATCTTGAAATGACTGCTGTCGCGGTACGACAAGCACGTTTTCGGGTACTGACTCGGGTCAGAAATGAGCTGGAGATGTTAGGAAATGAATAAAGCATTAGAAAAAAATTCGATCATTTTCGTGCCTCGAACAGAAACAGAGACTGTCCATGCGGATTTCGATTTTGCCTGAACAAGTACCCTTATTCAAACTGCTGTCGAGTGAACCAAGCACTGCAACAAACACTGCAACAAGCAAGTCTCAATAGCAGCCTCACCGAGACTCTGAAATGAATTCGACTCAAAGATTGAGTTGTGCAAAGGAACGTAGACGATGAAAACAGTCGCTGTAGTTTTGGAAGAAATGGGCCGACCTGCTCCCTATGCAAAATCGAAACCGCTTCAGTTGGAAGATTTGGAACTGACGCCACCTGACGAATGCGAAGTGTTAGTCGAGATTGTCGCTGCCGGTCTTTGCCACTCAGATCTCTCTGTGATCAATGGTTCGAGGCCGCGGGTCATGCCGATGGTTCTCGGGCACGAAGCGGCCGGAATTGTAAGAGAAGTTGGGCCCGGAGTTCGGGATTTTCAACCGGATGACCATGTCGTTTTTTCGTATGTTCCAGTTTGCGGTCGCTGCACTTGCTGCCAATCTGGTCGTGCTGCTTTGTGCGAACGTGGAGCCGTGGCGAACACGGAGGGTTCACTTTTGAGTGGGAAACGACACTTCAGTCGAAGCAACGGGCAAGAACTGCACCACCATCTGGGCGTCTCAGCATTCTCTCAATATACCGTGGCAGCCGAGGAGTCTCTTGTCAAAATCTCCAAATCGCTCCCGCTCGATAAGGCGGCTCTATTTGGCTGCGCCGTGATGACCGGTGTCGGTGCAGTGGTCAACACGGCAAAGATTCAAGCTGGTCAATCAGTTGCAGTCTTTGGCATGGGCGGAGTCGGATTAAGCAGCATTATGGGTGCCAGAGCGTCAGGAGCATTCCCAATTGTCGCGGTCGATCTGCTCGATGCAAAACTTGCTCTCGCAAAAAAAGCGGGAGCGACTCACGCCGTCAATGCCAGCGATCATGATGCCGTTGAAGCTGTGAAAAACATCACCGGAGGGGGTGCTTCGGTCACCTTCGAAGCAGTCGGCAGCGAAGTTGTCCTCGCCCAGGCCTACGCCGCAACAGCGCGTGGCGGTAAGACGGTCTGCATGGGGCTTCCACACCCCAGTAAGATGCTCTCAATTCCAGCTGTGAGCCTCGTCGCTGAAGAACGTACGATTCTGGGATCGTATATGGGATCGTCCGTCCCTCGTCGTGACATCCCTCGCTTTATCGATATGTATGAAGCTGGACTCCTACCAGTCGACCTGCTGCAATCTTCGACTCTAAAACTAAGCGACATCAACGCAGCCTTCGATGATCTCGCCGCAGGAACAGTAGCCCGCCAAACTGTGCTGATGTAGAGGCGATCAAGGAGTCGCTCGCCTCCCATTGGGAATCAAATCAACCGCAGGCCGCCCCTGGCTTGTTTGCTTTCCTGAGTCTTCAAAGCCTGCTTGCAAGATGCCAGTTTTGTTCTGGTCGAAGTGCCAGGCCCATTGGAGTTGCACCGGCCAATCAGAGATGATCCAGTAATGTCCTTGCCAGGGAATTTTCTGCTTCTTCATCCATGGACGTTCGCTTGCCCCTTTGCCCTCTTTCACGACACAAAAAAGATCCCGCAGCATATGTGGATTACTGCCATAGTAGGAGTGCCCAAGAATACTGGTGTCGATGACTGCACATTCGACAGTATCAAGCCCCTCCATAATCACAGGAGCGCGAGATGCACCTGCTCGCTCTTCACCATTCTTATATGAAGAGGCAATCAATGCGGAATCATTCAGACAACGATAAAGCGTTGTTCGATTCGCCTGTTCGATGACATCATCCCCTAATCGTTTGAACTCGTCGACGCCGACATCGGGGGCACATAGGACAATGTTTTCAAACCGTATCTCAGGCTCTCCCGAAATTGGATTTAATCGAGAGAGACTACGCATCACGAGTCGGTTCCCCATGCTGTGAACAACGAGATTCACTTTCGAGCCCGCGGGAACGTTCGCTTTAAGGTCATCCAGAAATTGCATAAACGGTTCAATGGAATCATCGACCACTTCACCATCGCGCTGATAGTTATCGACACCACCTTGCGAAGGCCAACTGTAGGAAATGATGGCCCCATTGAACGGCATGTCTCGGGCGATTTGTGCAAGCCGACTGACTGACGATTCAAAATCGACATTAAAGCCATGAACAAAGACCAGAACATCTTTCTGACGCGATGCTTCAATGTTCGCGTTTAACTGCGAATAAAAGTCACGATCAGGAAGTGGCGTCACGTTTTCGACGCTTGTGTATTTCGCTTCATCAAAAATCACCTCACGCTGCCAAGGCTGAGGTAATGCTCCAACAAGTTTCCCCAGGAAGCCATCCGGTCGAGCTGCTTCAAGTTCTTCTTCGGTCGGTTCCGTGAGCGTGACGGAGCAGCGACCGTATCTTAAGTTTTCTGAATAGTCATTCTCGTAACTGACATTTCGCACCCCGTCGCTTGGTTGCGGATTTCGATTAGTGGCGAACAGTACACGCCACTTTGAAAATTGCCCTTCAGAGTAGTCTTCAACGGTGACAGGTTCTGCAAGTGAATCCCGGTAGCGCCATTTGAAGTCGTATTCGAGACTTTCGGGGTCTGGCTCTGTCTGCCCGACCAGTTCCTGCTCATACAACGTGTCGTAGACAAGGACATTGTCAGGTGGAGTGAGAAATAACTTCGGAAGTCGACATCCAGTTGAACTCAACAGGAGCACGCAGCAGGCGGTCCAGTAAATGTAAGATGTGATTGCCCGCTCCATAAACCCTCTCCGAATGACATCCTGTCAGCCTGAAAAGATTATCGACGGTCGCAAATCAACGCAGTAGAAATTCTCTCCTTCCGACTGGAGCAACAGAGAATCGTCCTCCCCGAAGCAAAATCTGCCGCTCAACTCGGCAATTTTTACGCTCTGAAGCATTTCCAAAGGCGAAATCCCAGTGATATTGAGGGACGGTCCTGGCACAGCGGAATTTCGGACCAACAACTCATGGAGCATGATCCGCCTCCCAGCCCGGGAGCCAGTCTTTTCAATTCGCAATCAATCCAGTGAATTGAAATGCTTTCCGAATTGCCTCGCATGTGTACAATTCAGTTTGCGGGCAGAGAGGTCAACATGGTGGAGTCAATGAACACGGTACCTGAGTATACTAAGACAGAACACCGAAACTGGGTCAACTCACAACAAGACCGAATGACTTCTCTGGTCGAGAAGTGGGCCTCAATCAATTCGGGGACATACCACCGGGCCGGTGTTGAATCGATGGTCAACGTCTTGCTTCCCGAGTTTTCGAAGTTTGACGCCGTCCCCCAAATTCTTGACCTCCCGAATATTCAACAAGTCAATGATCGAGGAGCGTTGCAGGCTATCGAGCTGGGACCGGCTCTCTCAGTCCGTTGTCGGCCTGATGCAACGAAGCGAGTCTTACTTGCTATTCATACAGATACGGTTTACTCGGTAGATTCAGCTTTCCAAGCAGTTAAACACGATTCGAATCGGTTATGCGGACCGGGAGTCGCAGACGCCAAAGGGGGCATCGCGATTCTGCTGGTTGCTCTCGAAGCATTGGAACGGTTTCTCCCAGAAGAGTTTCAAAATGATTTCGGCTGGGAAGTTCTACTGAACCCTGACGAGGAGATTGGCTCTCCCGGGTCTGCTTCATTGCTCCAGGCAGCGGCATCCCGCAACCACGTGGGACTTTTGTTTGAACCATCACTCCCGGATGGCTCACTCGTATCACAACGTAAAGGCTCTGCGAATTTCGAGATCGTCTGCCGAGGAAAATCTGCTCATGCAGGGAGACATTTTGAAGCAGGACGAAACGCCATCGCCGCTGCAGCCAGTATCGCAGTTCAAATTCACTCCCTGAACGAACGCTGGCCCGGCACCACGTTCAATGTCGCAAGAATCGATGGCGGAGGCCCCCTGAATATGGTCCCGGACATTGGCGTCGTTGGTGTCAATGTTCGATATTCAGACCAGGATCAGGAAGCGACAATTCTCCAGACCTTAGATGGAATCTTGACAGCGGTCTCTTCCGCTACAGGTGTTGAGTCCGAACGGTTTGGCGAATTTACAGCTCCTCCGAAGCAGGTCGAAGGCTTGACGAAAACTCTTTTGCAACAAGTGGTTGAAACTGGAACTGAATTAGGACTCAACATGAACCTGCGGCCCACAGGTGGTGTCTGCGACGGAAACCGTTTACAGCGATGGGGGCTACCCAATGTAGACACACTTGGAGTTCGAGGAGGGGAAATCCATAGTCACGATGAATTTATGATCATAGAGAGCCTCTCCGAACGAGCAACATTGACTGCCGAGCTCTTACTCGGATGGGCGATGAATGAGATTCCCTGGCCAACTACCTGAGCTGAGTTCGGCAGCTCTGGCCCCCCTGAATTTGAGCAGCTTGCTCTCCCCGTCTGCCCATCTGAAGCTCGTTTCACTCGGAAAAAACTGTTCGCGAAGAGGCAGAACGCGAACACCAATTCGATCAATGTTAAGACCTCGAAAGACCGCTATGAACACATCCACCCCGAATCTCCCGGAAGTTGGGCTCAGCCAGCTATGCAACGATCCTCGAATCGTTGAGGCCCAACGTTTGATTCGCGAAACGATTAGTGAGTTCAAAGGTCGCATCACAGATATCCGTTCGCCTAAACCTGAACTTTCAGAACCGTATGAAAAACTGCTTTCTGAGATGGGCGATCTGCGAGGTGGAGGGCTTTATTACCCTTATCTGGGAAGTGGAATTGGAAATGGAGCTCTGGTCGAATTGGCGGATGGGAGCATCAAGTACGACATGATCAGCGGTATCGGTGTCCACATCTGCGGGCATAGTCACGAAGAGCTGATTGAATCTCTGGTCGAGGCGGCTCTCTCCGACACGGTGATGCAGGGAAATCTGCAACAGAATCTTGATTCTTATCATCTCTGCAAAGATTTACTGGCACTGGCAACAAAAACGGGAGCCAATCTGGATCATTGCTTTCTTTCCACCAGCGGAGCAATGGCCAATGAGAATGCTCTGAAGATGCTGTTCCAGAAGAAGTCTCCTGCGGATCGCATGCTGACTTTCGAAAACAGTTTTTCCGGTCGCACCATGGCACTTGCTCAATTGACCGACCGCCCCGGAAACCGTGATGGTCTTCCAGAGACGATTTCCGTCGATTATGTCCCGTTCTTCGATCAGAACGATCCCGAAGAAAGCACCAAACGCAGCGTGGACGCTCTGCAAAAATTCCTCGACAGATACCCTGATCGACACGCGGGAATGTGCCTCGAATTGATTCAAGGAGAAGGGGGCTATTATTCCGCACCACGTGAATATTTTGTTGCACTCTTTGAATGCTTACGACGACATCAGATTCCGGTTTTCATTGACGAGATTCAAACATTTGGCCGAACGTCTCGCATGTTCGCGTTTCAACACCTGGGGCTCGATGAATATGTGGATCTGGTCACTATCGGAAAAATGAGCCAGGTATGCGCCACGTTTTTCAGCGACGAGATGAAACCTCGTCCCGGTCTCATCAGCCAAACGTTTACCGGAGCGACTTCCTCCATTCATGCTGCCCGTTTTATTCTCAAGCAGTTTCAGGATGGAGAGTTTTTGGGCGACAACGGACGAACCCAAGAGATCCACAACAGGTTCACAGCCCATTTCGAAAAGCTGCACACTGCAACCCCGGACCGGATCACTGGACCTTATGGAGTGGGGGGAATGGTGGCGTTTACAGTCTTTGACGGAAGTCCAAAACGGACCAAAGAGTTCCTCAACGCCTTGTTTGATGCTGGTGTGATCGCATTTCCCGCAGGGGCCAACCCCACACGGGTCCGTATGCTCCCACCTTTGCTCGCAATTCAGAATGAAGACATCGACAAAGTTTGTGAAGTCATTCAAAGCGTATTGAATCAAATTGCAGAACCACCGCAATCAGCCTTCGACGGCTTGGCATAAAAGCTTCTCCCAATCGAGACTCGAAACTGCTTCGCGCCACTGCGGTGCGACGAAAACTCGCACGCGTTTCACCCAGTCGTCAAACTGCGTTGTTGCAAGCGCATCAATGACTGGGGAAACCTGTCGAAGCGGACGATAGCTCTTTTCTTTCGGGAAATAGACATCAATCGCGAACTCAACTTCGCGATGCGGTGGAGGAGCATCAATAATTAAGTCGAGATGAGTCATGTCGAGGCTCAACTCTGCTTTGATCTGACCGACGACATGATTCGAGATTTTCGTAATTTCGGAATATGGTCGACCAGCGATCAAATTGTAAACAGGCGATTCCTGATCGTGACTGAATTCAACAGCTCGCTTGTAGAGTCGACGATTCGGACCGAACAAAGAATCCAGAAGTTCCTCTTCTGGCTGTCCGGTGGCAGTCGCTCGCAGTTCGGAAACCATTTCGGCATCGGTCGAACCGAACATGGCTGGGAGATCGATCTGTTCGTGCAACTCATAAAATGCGCGAGCGAACATACTCGTTGCCGAGCGGACGGCGTGATGCCAGTAAACTTCGCTGAACATGACATACCGCGCGAACACCATGAGTTCGGCTGCCGTTTTCCCTTTGGCAGTGATGGCCAAACCATCACCTTTCTCGTTCAGGATCAGTGACTGGATCAGTCGTTGCCGATCAAAATTCCGCCCGTAGGGAACTCCGCAATGCAAACTGTCTCGATCCAGGTAGTCCATCTTGTCAACATCGATCGGTCCAGAGAGGATAGATCTCAGTAATCGAAGCTTGGGGGCATCCGTTTTCGGATCAAGAATGTCAAGCACTTCGCTGGAATTGATGTTCCATTCGTTTTTTAAGACCTGCGTAATTTCGGACCCTTCGGCCAGGTAGCGGGCAGCATGAGCTTCGTGAGGAACAAGCCCCTCAATACCGAGATCTTCAATCGGATGGCAAAAAGGCCAATGTCCCAAATCGTGCAGCAGTGACGCAACAATCAACAGCTCAGCAGAATGCGGGTCGACGATTTTTTGAAAACGTTCATCCTTGCAAAGTTGTTGGAGATATCGCAAAGCATTGTGATAAACACCCAGTGCATGCTCGAACCGTGTATGCCGGGCCCCGGGATAAACTTTTGAGACAAGTCCCAGCTGACTGATGTCATTCAGGCGTTGAAATTCGGCAGTGTCGACAAGTGCTCGAACTCTCGGGGTAAATGGAACGTTCAGTTCATCCGGGACTCGAATTAGCGATCGCCCCGACTGGAGATCTGCAAGTTCCGGGATATCGTCGAATTGAGTGAGCATCGTCGAGAAATGTCTTCTTTGACTTTGATTCGCAGTTGATTGAGGAACTGATCTCGAAAGTTACAGATTCAGAAAGTTGCGTAACATGTCAGTTCCAGAAGGAGACAGGAAGCTTTCAGGGTGGAACTGAACTCCATAAATCGGATACTTACGATGTCGAACCCCCATTAACTCCGCAGGGTGATCGTCGTCACGCGTCCAGGCACAAGCAATAAGGTCCTCAGTCAAAGATTCCTCAGGAACAACGAGACTGTGATACCGGGTCATTGTGACTGGCATCGGGATCCCAGCAAAAACTCCTTGATTATCATGATGGATTTGGGACGTTTTTCCGTGCATCAATCGATCCGCCCGAACAACTTGGGCACCGTAAGCTTCAGAAATACATTGATGCCCCAAACAAACACCCAAAAGAGGAATTTTCGGCCCAAAATGCTTAATCAATTCGCATGACAGTCCCGCTTCAGAAGGCGTACATGGACCGGGCGAAATAATCATTCGCTCGGGATTCAAGGACTCGATCTCGCTGCATGAAGTTTGATCGTTGCGACGAACCTGAATGTCTAGTGAAGAATCAATCTCGCCCAGTCGCTGAACGAGGTTGTACGTGAACGAGTCGTAATTATCGAGAACAAAAATCATGATGAAAACAGCGATGTTTTGTGTGAGCAGATTGAGACCGTGTCAACTGAGATCGCACTAACAGCGACCGTGTCAACGGAAACTGAGCAGTGAGTACGAGGGCAGGGGAGTTAGGAATTCGAATCGAAATGTTGTGAACGCAAAAGACCGGCAGACGATTCAAAGTAACGTTTTTGTCGTGTTACGGTTTCTTGAGATGCTTCGTGTTGAGATTTCAAATCGTGCAAATTGGCATTGCAGATTCGGCAGCCAACAACTTCTGTATGGAAGATGATATAGTCTTCGACGTCCGGTTCGGCAACTCCCAGAACAAAGGTCCCAAGTGTTTCCCGTGTTGGACAACTTAGTTGGCGGCGGCGCCAGATTTCACCGAGAGTGTGGCCTCCGCTGTCTCGACGTCTCGAAAGCAAAGCGGCACGGTGCCGCAAATCGCTCTGTTCGCGCAGAATCTGCTCGACTTCCGCAGAACGATCTGTGGGGAGCATCTCGTCAAGATACGCCAGGAGTTCTTCATCAGAAAGGGGGGAATCTGACATGATTGAATACGATCTGGTTTTTGATTCTGTCTCATGAGAAGATTGCAGCCGATTTTCGTTCACTGTAGCATAACATGAAGCCGAGAATGAAATCAGCGTCCGATCAAATTTTCCCAAGTCATCGTTTTATGCGAATCCTTGTGGCAGGGCGATCCTGCAACACAATTCCCTCAAGAGTTGGGCACTCAAGTGGGAAACATCAGGTGGACACGATGGAACAGTGATTGTTCGTAGCTGTTTGTTAGTAGTCAGCGTTCACACTGAACGTTGACTCCCTTTGCGGACGAAGTTCCCCGTCATGAGCGTCAATGCCGGAAACGATGACGAGGACGAGTACGAAAATTGACAGGGAAGAGAAAGAAGTGGAGCAGGCGAAAACGAAACGGGATCAAAAAACAAAAACGAAATTTCACTATTGATAAACTTCGATTGAATAAATTTGACTGATTTGCCCGAGACAAAATTCTCGACTCAATAGACATCCCCGCCTGACAGGGCAGATCAGAAAACATTCCTGAATATCCATGACTCTGAAAGACAAAGAATCCAACCGGTGACAATTCGGTTTCAAAAACGATCGAGGCGATTTCAAATGCTGTGCCGATTCCTGGCTCCCAACAGGATCGAACGGCGAGAAGAAGCTTCCTGTCCATCTCGCCGTTCTGAGAAAATCTCGCCACATCGAACAAGAATTTTGATGAAGCGATCTTCTCAACAAAATTTCGCGCAACCTCAGCCTGAAACCAGATTTCATTTTGAGGTGATCCTCTAATGCGATTTCGCACATTCAGGAATGATGATCCGCCGCAGCTGTTCTCGTTATGCCGACAAGTGGAACTTGGCCGCGGCGCGGCAAAGCCGGAATCGATTCACGCATTTGAATTGGCTGTCTATGGTCTTCCCTACTTTGACCCTGAAGGACTGATCATTGCTGAAGAAAATGGAAAAATCGCAGGTTTTGTCCATGCAGGCTTCGGCTTTTCCGACGATTTGAACTCACTGGATCAGACAAAAGGAGTCATTTGCTGGCTGGTTGTTTCACAGCAGCATCAGCGGAGCGGAATCGGAAAACAGCTCATTCAACTTGGTGAAGAATACTTGTTGAATCGAGGAGCGACATCGATTCAGGCAGGGCAGTCCAGATACCGTGATCCTTTCTACTTTGGTCTTTACGGAGGAGCTCGATGCTCAGGATTCCTCCAATCCGACAGAATGGCAGCCCCCTTTCTGAAGAGTGTCGGTTACGAACCGATTGAGAACACGGATGTCTTCCAACGGGATCTGACTTCAACTCGCGATCCGATGAACCTCAAAATCATGAAGCTCAGACGGATCACCGAGTTACAAATCGCCGATCAGCCTGAAGACCCCAGTTACTGGTGGCTGACACACTTCGGAAATATTGATTCGATGCTCTACACGGTGGTCAACAAAAAGACGAAGGTAAAGATTGCCTCACTGACTGCCGTCAATCTGGACCACTTTATCCAGCGTTGGGGAGAACGTGTTGTTGGACTGGTCGATGTTTACGTCGAGCCAAGCCATCGCGGAGAGGGATACGCAACCTTGCTTGTCGTTGAAGCACTCAGGCAACTGAAGTCGAACTTTACGACACGTGCGGAAGTTCACGTTGCACAGGATCATCCAACGGCACTTCAAGCAATCTCCACTGCTGGATTCGAGAAAGTGGACACTTCAACAGTCTACCAAAAAAAAATGTGAGCGAGTCCCACATCTCATCGTGACTGTTTCTCAGTCTGTTTTTTCTGGGATGAAAGCGAATCCATCGCATGTTTAAGGTCGATCTGCAGTCATCTCGCTTCATCCATGGCAGTCATCTCTCCCCTCGGTGGTGAATCACCGAGAGATAAATGGGACATTGGATACCTTGAGCAACTTTCGAAATGGTGTACAGGTTCTGCCTCGTGGCGAACAGCAATCATATTGATGAAACGCGTTCTTCACTGGCGCACGGTAGAGCAAACTGCTCTAAATGAAACATGCTCTGACGAACGCCTCGAACCTGCCACCGATCTCCAAATTGCCCGCAGCATTTCTGCTGCGTGCCTGCAGAAAACAGAACGAAAGTTCTGGCACCGAACCTCAGATCGTGATGCACCGATCACGGGCAACAACTTCCCAGTGGCCCACAATTTCTCCATCAGCAATGACTGTCGCCTCTTTGTATAAAGCCGAGGTCGGGCAGACGTGTCGCGGGAATGCAAGTGTCCAGTCGCCTGGTTGGAATTTTCCAGCATCATCGCTTTCAATTACGAGATGTTCTTCATTCTGTAGAACCTGCTTGCCGTCCGGAAGTTCAGGAAGATAGACGCGCTGTCCCATCGGAGGGTCAGACGCAACTCCTTTTGTCCCGACATCAAAGGTGACTCGATTTTCAGTCGGCCGGCTGATAACTCGCGTCAAGACCGCTGCTGCAGGTGTGAAGACTTGCAGGTCCGGATAAGCAGTGTCATACCCGATATCATGAAACGTACAAGTACCCGGGCTAAGCTCAATGACAGGATCGGTCATCGGTGCATAAGCCTGAAATGTTGGAGTTCCCCCACAGACAATTTTCGGAACCGGATAGCCATCAGCTTCAAGACGATCTCTAAATGCCGAAATCAGAGTCCAGTATTCTTCGACAGCCGCCTGACGATCTTTTAGTTCCGAATCATGCAAATGGCCGTCGTAGAGATGAAACCCGGCTGGATGGATGCCCGGTGTTTCTGCCAGTTGCTTGTAGAGTTCGTAAGCCTCATCACCTACGGGACGGCCAGTTCGGTCTCGACCGGGATTGACGTCAAGCAGAACATCAATCTCTGTCCCTGCTGCGGTCATTGCTTCACCAAGCTGGGTGATATTTGCAGGATCGTCTGCAGTGACAGCAAAACGGACATCGGGATACTTTGTCCGAAAATTGACTCCGCGTGCGATGTTTGGGCCAACGAGGTTGTACGCGAGAAAAATGTCTTTAACGCCAACATCCGCCAACATTTCCGACTCTGCGAATGTCGCTGCCTTCTGTTTCGTGATCCCTGCTGCGAGTTGCAGCTTCGTCAACTCAGGCATTTTATGAGTTTTGCAATGTGGTCTCAGCCGCCCAATATCACCGGCAATTTCGATCATTGTGTTGAGGTTGTGCTCAACAAGTTCGCGAAAAACGACAAATCCTGGACTTAAGATTTTCTCGGGATGATGAATTCGGTATTCGGCACGCATTGCGTTCATGAGACTTCTGTTGACCTGCTCGGTTTGCTGATTGATGATTCAAACAGTGAACAGAGTGAACAGTTGAACTCAATTTTGCAATCGAGAACTCAATCTAGGATTTATGAGCCTCGTAAGTGTCGAATTCATGAGACTCAAGCACATCGGCATGATCACCCAAGGTTTCCTGAATCGAGATAAAGTCCGCTTCGCGTTGAAGAAAGGCTTCGACGATCCGAGAGTCAAAAGCGGCTCCGGCACCTTCCAGAATGATCTTCTTTGCCAGGCGATGAGAGTAAGCTTCTTTGTAGACCCGTTTACTCGTTAATGCGTCATAGACATCAGCCACGGCTGTGATTCGGCCACACAATGGAATATCTTCACCGCTAATCCCATACGGGTAGCCAGTCCCGTCGAATCTCTCATGATGAGAGATCGCGATATCAGTTGCCATTTGCAGAAAGCCTGCACAAGGACTGTGCTGTGAGACTTCACGAAGAGTCTGAGCCCCCAGCAGAGTGTGAGTCTTCATGATCTCAAACTCAGTCTCTGTCAGCGAGCCCTCTTTCAATAATATATGATCCGGGATCGCCACTTTCCCAATGTCATGGAGAGGCGTCGTGAGGTAAATCAGGTTCACGTATTCCCCGTCGATGATATTACAAAACGCATCTTGTTTCGTCAGTTCATCTGCCAGAACACGGGCGTACTCTCGCATTCGCTCCAAGTGAGCCCCGGTCTCCCGGTCTCGTGATTCAGCCAGTTTCGCGAGGGCGAAGATCATTAACTCGCGACTTTCCAAGTTGAGCACACGTTCGCCGACACGCACCCGGACGAGAAGTTCCGTGGGGTCAAAAGGCTTGGTCAGAAAGTCATCGGCTCCGGCTTCTAACCCGCAAACAACGTTGTCGATTCCGCCATGTGATGTCAGAAGAATGACGTAGATGTACCCGCCCGATCGGCGACTGCGAATCTCTTCGCATAACTCCAAACCGGTCATTCCGGGCATTTGCCAGTCGGAAATCAGGATTTTGTATCGACCAGTACGCAGGAGTTCGCTCGCATCGAGTCCATTGTGGACAACGGTGACCTCATAGCCGAATTTTCTCAGCGCATGAGCGATCACTTCTGCTGTAATGGTGTCGTCATCTGCGACAAGGATCTGCACGACTTTGTATCCAGTTAGTCAAACACCAGTGAGGGGGGAATGGTGATTTCGTTTCTCGATGATCTCTAATGAACCTCGACCGTGAGATATTCATTGACGATTCGATGAACTTTGGAAGCTTCGTCTGAAAGCTTTGAAACCAGCCTCGGGAGTTGCCCATTGGCTGAAGCATCAGCTGCATCATAAATTTGTGAAGCCAGCGAACTGATTTCCGTCGCACACATCGTTCCGGCTTCGCCTTTCAGGTGATGTGCGAGTTCCTTGATTTGCGTCTGCCGATTTCGTTTCACGGCATCTTCAATCTCGTGGACAACCTGCGACAACGAGGCCTGAAACCGATCAAGGAGCCTTTGTACGAGTTCCTGATTTCCCAGGCACTTTTCGGACAATTGCTCAAACTGAAATGTTTCGTGAGACATTTTCAACAGACTCTTTTCAAGCATAAACGAACTTCATTGAATGCGAGGCTGGTTGATTATGCCTCCCAACTCCACATTGAAACCGTAGCACTCTGATCCAGTCAAACTCCTTGTTTACAGAAAACTTACCTCAGTTTTGAAATCAAAGTTCGGATTATCTGGATTGGCGTGGTTACGAAAGTCCAAATTCCACTTTCGTGAACAAATACACACGTTTTGGAATTGCGATTTCGTACAGAGCTGATGTGGGCTGGCCAACCACAAAACCGGAATAACCGGAACCACAGTGCTGATTAGTGTTTCACATCCAAAGATCAACATCGGAACGTGCGGATTCTATGTTGCGACGCTCATGAGCGTCCGAATTGAGCAGTATCGACATGTTCAAATGATCCTGCAGAATTCACAAAACCGGGCTTACAGGCAAGGAGTCCTATTCATGAGCCGTCACAAATATCTACTCGTGACGCTGTTGATCTTCTCAGCTTCCAGTCAAGTTCAAGCCGACGGATTATTTCTGAATGGAGTCTCACCTCGATCAATTGGACGTGGTGGAACCAACATCGGACACAGCGATAACGGGGCAATCCTGTTCGACAACCCGGCTGCGATGACCAACATCAAGGGCCATTGGCTGAACGAAGTCGGAGTCGATATTCTGATCACAGATTTCGAGTATCAGGATGAGCAGAACACTCGCACAGCCAGTAGTTCGATCGGGACCCCGCTTCCGCAAATCTCCATGATCCGCAAGAGTGCCGATGGTCACTGGGCTTACGGATTCGGAGTTTTCACTCCAGCTGGTTTCTCTGAGTCTTATCGAATGAACGGTTCGTTCCCGTTCCTGGGCCCGCAAAGTTACGATTCATTTGGGTCACTCACAAAGATTCTTCCCGGACTCGCTTACGCTCCCAATGATCGTTTCAGTTTTGGTGGAACTTTGGGAGTCGGTGTCAGTCACGTCGAGGTGGAATCTCCCTACTTCCTGCAAAGCCCGGGACCACTGCAAGGAACACCAACGCTGCTCGACCTGCAAGGAACCGGTGCCACGCTCATCTGGTCAGCAGGGATGCAGTACAAATTGAGCGAAGCAACGACCTTCGGATTGACTTACCAGAGCGAAAGCGATTTCAAACTGGATGGTCGCGCACATGTCGCCATTCCGACAATGGGCTCTAGTCGATACGACGCCGATATCAAAATCAAATGGCCTCGTTCACTTGGGGTTGGTGTGAAGCATCAGTTGACTCGTCGCGGAACATTTTCGGCAGATGTCATCTGGTTCGACTGGTCAAGTGCATTCAAAGATTTGAACATCGCATTGAACGGACCAGAAACACCTGGCTATCCCGAAGTGAACGAAACACTTCCACTCGACTGGAGCGACACCGTCTCAATACGCCTGGGGCATGAAATCGATCTTGGTCGCTGTCAAACATTGCGATTCGGGTATGTCTATCATCGGAATCCTATTCCCAGAACGACCATCACCCCACTCATTCAAGCGATCACCGAACATGGACTTTCAACGGGCTATGGATTCGTATTCCATGGTGTTGAAATCGACCTCGCTTACATGCTGACAATCGGAAAAGATGTCCATGTCACAAACAGTCAACTTGTGGGCGGAGACTTCAATAACGCCAGACACGGAGCGGTGACTCACGCCATTTCAGTCGGAGCAATCAAGCGGTTTTAGAGCAGTTTGCTCTACCGTGTGCCCGTGAAGAACGCATTTCTCTACTAAAAATTCTGTTCGCCACGAGGCAGATCCTGCAAACCAATTCGAAAGATGCTCTAAAGCCTCGCACGGCGCCGGATCAGCGACTTTCAGAGATGTGCTCAATTTCCGGTGATCTCCGGTGATCCATTAAACAGTCTTTGCTGATCGGACCAGCTTTCGAAACCTTGGACAGTTGTCCAAGGTTTTCGAATCTGTTCGATACTTTTGAGACTTTCGACAATGCTGTGGGGTCGCAAATACAGTAACATCTCGAACCAAAATCGTTGATGTTGTCCCGAGAAGAGGTTTGTGTTTCTCGGACACAGAAAGCACCAAAGTGCTCCTGGAATGTGTTGCTACGAAATGAGTTCGTATATGAGCCCTTCAGAGTCTGCAGTTCTCGACCAAGAGAAGCCAAATTCAAAGTCCCCAGAACCTGCAGCGACCGTTGGTTTATCTAACGTCGACTGGGGGACTGCGGTCCCATACTTCATCTTGCATTTACTCTGCTTCTCCGTTTTCTGGGTTGGCGTGAGCCCAGTTGCGGTGATTGTCTTCATACTGGCTTTATACCTGCGAGTCTTCGCGCTCACAGCATTTTACCATCGCTATTACTCCCACAAAGCATTCCAGACGTCCCGAGTTGTCCAGTTTCTCGGTGGGTTCATTGGATGCAGTGCAGCCCAACGTGGCCCTGTCTGGTGGGCCGCTCACCATCGGCATCATCATCGCCGCTCTGACAAACCGGCTGACGTTCACTCTCCTCGTCAGCACGGATTCTGGTGGAGCCATCTGCTGTGGTTCCTCACTCACGAGAACGCCGAGACTGACGAGCGTGTCGTCAAAGACTGGATGAAGTTCCCCGAACTCCGCTGGCTGGAACGGTATCATCTACTCCCTGCAATTTTCATGGCGCTGTCGATGTATGCACTGGGAGCAATCTTGCAGACTCAATGGCCAGCTTTAGGAACAGGCCCATGGCAAATGCTTGTCTGGGGGTTCTTACTCTCAACGATCTCGCTTTACCACATCACCTACTTCGTGAATTCGCTGGCACATCTGATCGGAACCCAGCGATTCGAAACCGGCGACGATAGTCGAAATAATCTCTGGATTGCATTGGTGACTTGGGGAGAAGGCTGGCACAACAACCACCATTATTATCAGAATTCTGCCCGACAGGGATTTTACTGGTGGGAAATCGACATGACTTACAACGTCCTCAAAGTGCTTTCCTGGTTTGGAATCGTGTGGAATCTAAAAACGGTTCCAGAGAAAGTGCTCAATGAAGGGCGTCATTCAAATAAGAAACGGTAAGAATTCATCGGCAGGAGGTCCGAAAATCGTGCTCGTGAATCGTATTCGCGATCGGCTCCGTGGGGGTCCATATGATCTAGAGAGAACCGTTTCTATAAGAAAAGCACGCCCTCGTTTAAGTTGTGAGCAAGCGCCTTCAGCAGGATCGAGAAGACTGAATTCGCTGCATTCACTTGCGAAGAACCTCTTTCACATTCATGATGCCAGAACGTTTTCTCACTCAACGCTCACAACATCACACAAACGAACCATTCGCAGGACTGTACAGAGCCCAACGCTGGATCGAGTGAGCCGTTTACAACCTGTTCTGGTGAAAGCCAATGATCCGATCGTCCGCCGTACTCGCATCCCTGTTCATCGGCCTCTACTGCTCGCTTTTGCCTGCGGCAGATCAACCAAACATCCTCTGGCTCACGGCTGAGGATATCGGTCCTCATTTAGGATGCTATGGAGACGACTACGCGGACACCCCCAAGCTGGACGAATTTGCAACTCGCAGCCTGACCTATCTCAATGCCTGGTCCACCGCTCCTGTCTGCGCTCCCGCTCGAACAACTCTGATCTCCGGGATGTACCCACCCAGCACAGGTTCAGAACACATGAGAAGCCTGGCCTCGCTGCCAGAGCAGTTCAAAATGTATCCGGTCTACATGCGAGAAGCGGGTTACTTCTGCGTGAATCCGGGCAAGGAAGATTACAACTTACAGAAGGTCGGAAAAGTTTGGGATGATGTCAACAAAAAGCAGATTTGGAAACAGCTGAAGCAAAAGCAACCGTTCATGGCGGTCCTCAATCAGACAAACACCCACGAATCTAAAATTCGTACTCGACCGCACAAACAGATTCATGACCCAGCCGGCGTTCGCATTCCGGCATATCATCCTGACACTCCGGAAGTTCGCCAGGACTGGGCTCAATACTATGACAACATTACTAAGATGGATGAATGGTTCGGTGAACAACTTGATCAACTCGAAGCACAGGGACTGGCAGACGATACAATCGTCTTCTTCTACGGAGACCACGGTTCCGGGATGCCCCGGCACAAGCGCTGGCCTTACGATTCTGGCTTGCGAGTCCCGCTGATCATCCACATTCCCGAGAAGTTCAAAGATCTGGCACCTGAAGAGTACATGCCAGGCGCAAAAACAGATCGCATTGTCGGATTCATTGACTATGCTCAAACCGTCATCAGTCTTGCCGGTGCGAAGCCCCCGCAACATATGCAGGGGCATGCTTTTCTCGGCAAGTTCGAAGAACCGGCACAGAAATACGGATTCGGGTTTCGCGGGCGAATGGATGAACGTTACGACCTGGTTCGAACCACGCGAAACAAACGTTATGTGTATATTCGAAACTACATGCCCCACAAAGTTTACGGACAATACATTCAGTACATGTTCGGAACCCCGACAACTCGCGTCTGGGAAGAACTCTACGACGCCGGAGAACTGACCGACGCTCAGAGCCTCTTCTGGAAAACCAAACCCTACGAAGAGCTGTATGATCTCCAGACTGATCCCGATGAAGTCAAAAATCTGGTCAGCTCGGCGGATCACCAGAACATGCTGAATGAGCTTCGTGACGAACACGAAAAGTGGGTGATGCGAGTTCGTGATGTTGGCTTCCTGCCCGAAGATGAACTCCACAATAAATTCCCGGACATGACTCCCTACGAGATCGGTCACTCTGGACCAGCCATCTATCCTCTCAAACAAATCCAACACGTCGCATCCATCGCTGCTTCAAATGATCCACAACAGATTCCGTTCCTGATCGAAATGCTCAGTAATGAAAACTCAGCCATTCGCTACTGGGCGGCAATGGGACTTTTGATTCGTGGAGAACGCGGAACATCAGAAGGTCAGGCATCCTTACGAAAAGCCGTGAAAAGCGATGACTCCCAAAGTGTCCGAGTGATTGCCGCCGAAGCGTTAGGTCGCTACGGCGACAAACAGGATGTCAAACTCGCTCTGGACAGACTGATTGAATGTGCCAACTCGGAAAATCATGGGCAATTCGTTGCCATGCTGGCGTTGAACGCAATCGACTTCATGGACGATCGAGCAGTACCGATCAAAAAAGAAATCGAAGCTCTCCCGCGAGACGGGGACTGGGTTCCCGATCGAGGTAAGTCTTATGTCCCCAACTTAATCACCAAAATCCTGGATGACTTGAACGCGACAAAATAAATCGAGGCAATGCTCAAGAAACTCCGGTCTTAAAAGAATATGATACGACTGTTCAAAAGTGATCTGACACAAAAAGTGAATCAACCGATTGTTTTAAATTTGCTGCAGCAACTGCGAAAATGCAGCCTGCTCATTGCTTTCATTTTTTCCCCTGCGCTGCAGGCGGAGGAGAGCCTTCCCGATATCGAAGCGGTCAAGAGACGGATTCAGCAAACCGAATCCCTCATCCAGAATTTGCAAGTCATCGAGAAGTCCGTTTGCCGTCAACGAGACCTCAAAGAGGGAGACGAGATCTACGAGATGGATCGTGAGTGCCAGTGGACGATCACAGCAGACGGAAAAAAACACTACATCGCGACCGGAGAAACGCTTCGTTTCATGGCGAATTCCGTAACAACAAATCCGTTCAAAGTAGAGTTCGCTTTTGATGGAACGTACGCAAGATCTCTCGAATACCTCAGCCGTGACCTGACGAGAATCTTCTCGGGAGAGGTCGCGGACCATTCCTCTTACTACAGCATTCTTCCGACGGAATTCACGGTTCTTGGTGGGCGGGAAAGCCTGTACCAGATTCTCGAGAAAAGAGAGTACAAAGTCGTTGGTCGAGAGGAATATCAAGATCGCGAAGTGCTAAAGATCGAAGGAGAAACAATTGAACGCAGCGGATGGTTTTGGAATCGCCGAATCCTTTTCGACATGGAACGTGGCACGCTGGTCAAAACCGCGTACCTGATGAAGCAACAGGCTGAAAAGGACTGGATAGAATACGCCATCTGGGCTGGGTCAAACCATGAGGAAATTTCACCGGGAGTTTGGCTTCCATTGAAGTACCGCAAGTATTCATTTCTCGTGAAAAAGCCCGATGATCCGAAAGAATTTTCCGACGGATATGTTGGAACTTACTCGAACTGGATCGTGAACGCCAAGCTGCCGAAAAGTCGTTTTCAACTCATCTTTCCAGACAACGTTCCCGTCAATGATCAGCGGAAAGGGGCCAACGGTCGCTTGCTCAGTAAAACTGAAATCGAAGAGCTCAACAGACAGCAGTAGCGACAGCAGTAGTTCAGAGAGAATCGTGATAACATTTGTGATCAAAAAGAGTTACAAGTTTTTTATTAACGATCGGGAGTCCTGCAACTGGTCTTGATCCCTGAAGACTTGTATGATCAATGTGAGAGCATTGTTGATGATGTTCAACAAAGGTCGTTTTAGATCAACAGATAAGACTGTGTATTCAGGTGTCTACAATCAAACAGGAGATTAGCTCGTGAAAGAAAAACTGACTGAGAAAAAGACATTCTGGCTGGCTGCCGGAACCCTGTTAGGAATGGCGATTGCCTATTACTGCCCGCAAGAACCAGCCTACGCGGACACCGCGATGGGGAACGAAAAATTCTCAATGTGTACAGTCCCAACTCTCGCGGGACAGAGCGAAGCAGTCTTCATTCTCGATAACCTGACCGGTCGTTTGCTGGGAGCTGGGCACAACTCACAATCAAATACGTTCACGCAAACCTACGCACGAAATCTGACAGCTGATTTCAGGGTGACCGATAATGCCCAGTACGTCATGGTTTCTGCACGTGCACAGTTTCAGTCAACTGGATCTGTCCCTCCTGCGAATGGCTGTATTTACATCGGTGAACTCAACTCCGGAATTGTAAATATGTATGGTTTCCAATACTCAGCAGGCAGTCGCAAAGTCCCAACCCGGGAACTTGCCCTGATCGCCAGCTTCCCTTGGAGAAACTCAGTCAATTAGTGGCTCAATTCAACCAAACGAAATTCCGCGCGGTTGATGAGCGGGCCCACAGGTTTGGAGAGGTTTTGGAACCAAGTCTGAATTCAAGACCTGACAAGCCATATGAAAGCCTCCTCTCTTTAACAGGGAGGAGGCTTTCTCTTTCAGTCCTCTTTATCCAATCCTTCATCGCCCAATTCCATCACTACCATAAACGCTGAAATCATTGACGTGACGTTGCAAGATCCTGAATCTGAAATACTTCTCCAGCTACAAAAACATCCGGAGCTGTTCGCCGCAATTGAGTCTTCTGATGAATCGGAATTCAAACGGCAGCAATCCCTGCGCGAAAAATATCCCGCTGAACTCGTCCGGGCTGCTCTGACACTTTGTGAGTTAAGATCGAAAGCCCACGAAAAATTTTCGAAAGGGGCTCAGATGTGGTTCGACCGAAAAGGGCTCGAGCAATCGACACCTGAAGCGGTGGCAAATCACAAAGCGAAGCGTTTTCAACACGCAACATCGCCAATTTACGACCTCTGTTCCGGGATCGGCTCTGACTCCATCGCGATGGCGTCAACAGGACAGATCGTGCACAGTGTCGACGAGATGCCTGTTGCCGGAATTCGCACAATGCTCAACGCTGCGATTTATGGCGTTCAGGATCGAATCACAACAGAAGCCTGTGACGTACGAAGTCTGGACCTCAATGGGCATTGGATTCACATCGACCCAGATCGAAGATCGAGCCAAAAGCGGGCGATTCGGCTGGAAGACTATGAACCTCCATTAGAGTTCCTGCAACAACTCACAGAATCCACACCCGCTGGAGCGATGAAACTCTCTCCGGCCAGCAACTTCGGCGGAAAGTTTCAGAACTGTGAGATCGAACTCATCAGTCTCAACGGAGAGTGCAAAGAGGCGACCGTTTGGTATGGAGATGCAGCAGGGGAGTGTGACTGGACCGCGACAATTCTTCCCGCTGGCTACACGCTTACGGCAAACCCTTGGGACTATTACCCTCGAGTGGGCGAACTCAATAATTACATGTACGATCCAGACCCGGCAATCGTTCGTGCCGGACTGCTCGACGCCCTTGCAGATCAAATTAGCCTGACTCGTCTTGATGACGCAGAAGAGTACCTGACCAGCGCCGAACTCATTTCAACTCCAGCAGCCACTCCCTTTCGCGTCCTGGCAACTCTCCCGAACAACACGAAGGAAATGAGAAAATATTTCCGTGATCACCCTGTCGGAGAAGTCGAAATCAAATGCCGGCACGTCCCGACAAATGCCGATCAGCTAAGGAAGAAACTTCCTCTCAAAGGTCAGGGACGAGCAACGCTTTTCATTGCCAGACTCCAAGGAAAAACAAAAGCAGTTGTCGCAAAAAGAGTGACAGCATAGAACCGTATTGAAAATAACGAAGGCGTCCGGCATGGTTCTGAAGTTCAATTTCACAACATCATAGACCGCTCACCACAAAGCAGAACGTAAAGACGAGTATTGGATTTGCGTTAGAGAATCTTTCGAATTGGTTTACAGGTTCTGCCTCGTGGCGACAGAATTTTCCTAGAGTAATAAGTTCTTCACGGGCACACGGTAGAGCAAACTGCTCTAGAAACTCGATTTCGAAATCAAAAAGAACAGGCGAAGCAGACATGGGAGTTGAAATCGAACGAAAGTTTCTTGTACTGAAATCGTACCAGCAAGGGGAGCCAATCCTTTACCGACAAGGATATCTGTCGAGAGAACCAGGCAGGACTGTTCGCATCCGGGTTGCCGGAGAGAGTGCCTGGATTACTATCAAATCCTCGACGCAAAACTTCTCACGGCAGGAATTTGAGTATCCGATTCCTCTGCCGGACGCGCAGGAACTTTTGCTTTTGTGTGTTGGCTCCATCGTTGAGAAATATCGCTGGCGAGTTCCCCATGGCAAACATGTATGGGAAGTCGATGAATTTCTTGGCGATAACTCGGGACTGATTGTCGCCGAAATCGAACTCAACTCAGAGGACGAACTGTTCGACCTCCCTCCATGGATCGGAGAAGAAGTCTCCAGTGACATGCGGTATCACAATTCCAATCTGTCGGTCCACCCTTTCCAGCAATGGGAAGACTGAACACCCCTCTCAAGATGGCTGAATCGATGGCACTTTCGAAATGGTGTTCGAGTGCTGTCCCGTGTTGAACAGCCATATTAAAGATAAACCACGCTCTCCACGGGCACAAAAAAGACGAAAGTCTTCCTTGATCATCTTTCACCCCTTGTCGCCCCCGTCAGGTCACTTTCATGAATTGATAGACTTGCTTCCCCCAAAGCGGGACACAAAAGCCAAAAATGGAATTGCCTCAGAAAGGCCGTTTTGGGCTCCATTCAAATACCAGCTGAAATTTTGAAATCACGGATGATGTGACTCTAATGTTTCGCTACACTCTTGGGCACTTCACCCCAATTCTCTAAAAACGGAAGACTAATGCCCGTACGAGGCGTAAGAGGCGCGATCACTGTCGAAGCGAACACGAAAGTTGAGATTCTCTCAGCAACACGTGAATTGCTGGAAGAAATCATTGCGCGCAATGAGCTGAATGATTTTTCTGAAGTCGTCTCTGCAATCTTTACGACAACGACAGATTTGACCGCCGCGTTTCCAGCAGAAGCTGCCAGGGAATTAGGGATGGGGTCCGTTCCGTTGCTGTGCGCATCCGAGATCGATGTCCCCGGAGCCTTACCCTTAGTGATTCGCATTCTGCTGCATTTAAACAGCGACAAACACCAGACGGAAATGAATCACGTCTACTTAAGAGATGCTCAGAAACTCCGAAAAGATATCTCAAACGCTCAATGAGCTTCTGGCGGTTGAGCAATCACTTGAATTGCTTCAGGCATCTCCCCGCACCACCAAGACGGTTGCTTGGTCAAAGTTGGCGGGCTGAGCATCGGCATAAATAATGTTCGGGAGCGCTCCCTTATAGAAGCCTCCCGAACATTCTGGATCAACCACCTGTACAACTTTCTGCCTCAGCTTTTGAGGCGATTTCAGAGGTGTCGCCAATCAGCTATTTTTGGCTTCGAACTCTGTCATAAAGTCAACGAGTTCTTTAACACCTGCTGGTGGAAATGCGTTGTAGAGAGACGCACGCATTCCGCCCACACTTCGGTGACCCTTAAGACCGTCGAATCCGGCAGCCGTAGCTTGCTCGATGAATCGTTTGTCGATCGTTTCGTTTCCGGTTACGAAAGTGACGTTCATCAGCGAGCGGCTTCCCCGGTCTGCGGTGGCGCGAAACAGGTTGCTATTGTCGAGATAGGAATAGAGGACTTCTGACTTCTGCTGATTGCGAATTTCAATTTCCTTGAGGCCACCTTGCTTCATGATCCATTTGAAAACGAGCCCCATGAAATAGATTCCAAATGTCGGCGGCGTGTTGTAACAAGAATCGTTCTCAGCAAAGGTTCGATACTGCAACATTTCCGGGATGTCGAGTTTGCCAGCCTTAACCAGATCGTCGTGCACAATAACCAGTGTGACGCCAGATGGCCCTAAGTTCTTCTGCGCTCCGGCGTAGATCATTCCATACTTCTTAATATCGAGCGGACGACAGAAGATGTCGCTGCTTGCATCGCAAATCAAAGGGACTCCGGCCGGGGCCTCAGGCTCATTATAGAACTGAGTCCCGAAAATTGTGTTGTTCGAAGTAAAGTGAACATACTTCGGGTTCGCAGAGTACTCAGCTGACTCTGGGATGTAGCAGAAATTGCGGTCTTCGCTGGTGCTGGCGACGTGTGGCGTCCCGAAACGTTTTGCCTGAGCAACAGCTTTCTTCGACCAGGCACCTGTCACGAGATAATCAGCTGTCTCTCCCTCGCTGAGAAAATTCATGGGGAGAGTGAAAAATTGCGAGGATGCTCCACCTTGAACGAACAAGACCTGATAGTCGTCAGGAATCCCGGCAAGTTTCCGACAATCTGCAATCGTTTGGGCCAGCACTCCACTAAAAGCAGCACCACGGTGAGAATGCTCCATGATGCCGATTCCGGTCCCATTGAAATCGAGCAGACTATTTTGAGCTTCTTCGAGTACTTCTACAGGAAGAACGGCAGGACCAGCTGAGAAATTATTGATTCGTTGAGACATTGGATATCAGGTGTTGGAATTTTCGAAGGATGAGCGAAGCGCGGACAATCTTTCACTTCTAAGATTCTATCGAGCAAGTCGACACATCGGAACAGAGAGGGCTCCGCTTCAGAATGTTCGTTCCGATAGCTGCTCAATTCGCAACTATTTAACGAATTCTCCCCGTCTGTCACAATCGAAGAGTTGGGTGAGTTGCTGGAAATCGAAGAAGTTCGCTCTTTTTCCACGTTCATCAACAACTGCTGATCAAACGGAAGGAGTCAGAGAAGTTTCTCTCAACCAAGAATGAAAGTCTTTTCAAATCGGTTTTGACGTTCTACTCGGTAGAGCAAGCTGCTTTACTGATATGAACAAGCAAGAAGTGAAAAAGAAGGATGCGTTTGATTTCGATTTCAATCAAGCCGAGCAGTGACGCCAGTCATCCGGCGACGTTCACTCACTGGTGTCGCTTTCACTCGCTCGCTGAGTATCTTCTTCTACACTAATTACCGACTGGCAACTTTCGCGGGGCCACCGCCAAGTGTGTTGTCGTTGGCACGACGAAGAACGAGTCCGCGAGGTGTGCCACTCTCAGAACTAGCTTTCCCATAGGGAACCAGTTCCATTCGAATTCGATCCTGCCCCATGAAGTGGAGTTCGAACTGAAACTTCTGACGCTCGTCGTTGCGGATGACATCAACGAACAGGTTGGGAACCAACTCTCTGTCTTTGGCGCGTTTTGCCTTCCCGCGGAATTCGAAATGCCCCAGCGCTAAACCTTGAGGGGAGTTCCAGATGACAGCATTGTCTTCTCGAAAACGAATGGTCATCTGCCCAGAATACCAACGACCAATAAGTAATTCACTCGGGGATTTTGCACAGCCCGATTGAGAAAGCGTTGCAAAGAGAACTCCAGTAATCACACAGATTTGAGTGATGTTTCGTCGAGTCTTAGCCATCTCACACCAATTCGATTTGCAAAATATATTTGGAGAGAGTGTGTCGAACACTCCGTTGGTCGAAATTCTGATCGTCTTTGAATCTTTTCCGAGTGATGCCTCATCAGGCACATTCTGGATCAATTTCGGGACGTTATCGCAGTTTCTTTATTCGCATTGAGCGTTGTCCATCTGCTCAATCACTCATTTCACCAAGCTGAATGCTTCCATCTGAGTCAAAAGTGCTCTAGAAGAAGATCCAGACTCGATATAAGTATTAGCACAAAACGTGCCGCATGATCTCGCAAGTGCGGAACCATCCACTGTCGATAAAAAAACTGTTGAGAACCGGATGCGCGTAGCCAGGCGTTTACACTTTTGCTGCGATTTTTACAGATGAACAACTTGAACATGCCAGAAACGAATTTGAATCAAGAGAAAACGATTGCCACGATTCTACTGGGACTCATGTCGTGGCTGTTTCTATGTTCATTCACAATGGCCGATCCCGATCTTTGGGGGCATACCCTTTACGGAATACGTGCGATCGAGCAGGGGGTACTCACAGAGGCAACCGACCCTTTCTCGTTCACCGCAGCGGGGGATCGATGGGTCAATCATGAATGGGCGACAGAGTACGAATTCGGTGGTTTGTGGACACAATTTGGGAATCACGGCCTGCTGCTTTGGAAATACGTGATCCTGACCTTGCTAAGCATAATGCTGACCTGGAGCCTGTGTCGATCTGACTCGAACCTTGGGGCTCGGGTCATGCTGGTGACCTTCACGACACTCTGCCTCGGCAACTTCATGGTCTATATCCGTCCGCAATTGGTGACATTTCTATTCTTTCCGCTGGTTTTGATAATTCTCCGAACTGCTTGGGAGCGACCAACGCGTCTCATCTGGAGCCTCCCGGTTCTCACCATGGTCTGGGTGAATCATCATGGCGGGTTCCTGGCCGGGATCGCTTTAATCGGTTTTTATGCGGTGATGGCTTGGGGCCGGGCAGTGTTACAAAAAAAAGATTTCCGACTCGCTTCCCAACTGTCGGCGGTCTGTGGGCTTTCGATTCTGTCGACTTTGATCACCCCATACGGCATTGAACTTCATTCGATGCTGGTGACCCATTTGGGGACGGAGCAACTCGTTCGTGAATGGCAATCCGTCTTCCAAGTTGGATTTTCGTGGGTGTATGTAGCTCCATTTCTCATTTTAGCCTTTGCATTTGGTGTTGGCAGAAACTGGAAATGGATTGATTTCTTCACCATGGCGGTCATCGCGGCTCAAGCTGTCATGCACTTACGACACATCGCTCTTCTCTGCTTAGCGGAAGTCGTTTTCTTGCCGGCAATATTGACGGATGCCCTGCAACGAACATTTCCCCATTTGTGTCAACGATGGGGAGCGCCTGAATCCTTCCGCTTACGACAAGCTGGAGTCGCTGCATCAATTTTCTTCCTGTTCCTGCTGGGACTGCGGGGAGCGACCCCAATCGTGAAAGCTGGACTGCTACCGACGGAAATCGTGGTGGAAACAACGAGCGGTGCCCCAGGCATGCCTACGCGTGCGGTTCGATTCCTCAATGACAATGAGATCTTCGGGAACATTTTGACCGACTATGGATGGGCGCAATTCGTGATCTGGCAAACGTTTCCGGAAAGTCGAGTCGCCTTTGATGGACGCTATCGGACCGTGTACAACCCGACTTTAGAGGCCGATTTCCTGGAATTTCAGCGATCTGGGCAGACGCTTCCGCTGAAAACGCCGTTTTTAGATCAATATCCGACACAAATCGTACTCTTGTCTGACGAAGCAGGCCCTGTCAGCTATTTGGAAAAGCGAGAAGATTGGCAACTTCTTTACACGGATGGACAAGCAAGAATTTACGTCAAGTCTGGATTTCTTTCTGCGTCGAAAACTCTAGCGTTGCAAGTCAATTTGCCTAAGAAATCAGGCCTCGACTGGGAAATTTTTCCGACAGACCGTATCACCGGCACAAAGATTGCCGAATAGCGAGATGAGATCGTGTGCATTCCTTTCACAATTCCCGGATTTGTCCGGTTGGGAGTGGGGCGATCACTCAAGGAAGAATATCGGAACTCGCAGCTAGCAACGGTGAAAAGAGAGTCCACAATGGTCAATTTGATGAAAAAAACAGTCGCTAAAGCGAACGAAAAACGTCGCGGATCGATTTTCGTTGAGTACCTCCTATTGTTGACAATTGTCGGAATTGGCGTCCTGGTCGGACTCGCCACCGTGCGGGTCGCATTAGTGAATGAATTGAACGATCTGGCAAACGCTATCAACGCCATTAACATTTAACACACAACCAACTGAAAACCGTATTCAAAGTCTGAGAGATCTCAGTCACGAATACGATGGCGTTTTCTGGAAAGAGCAATGTGCTCAACTCAGCCTGTCAGTCAGCTGAGTTAATTCTCCATTGGAGTGGATGCTTGTTACGTGTTCGGCAACATGATCGATCGACCTCAGGTCACGAACGAAGCGGTTCAGTGACTCTGGAGTTCATTATTGCGTTCCCGATCGTCTTTATCGCCGGGCTAGCAATTGTCGAATTCTTCTTTCTCATCCTCATCATTGAGGGTGGAGCAACAGCTTTACATGAAGGAACTCGAAGAGCCGCCGAACTATACCCCTCATCGTATCCTCTGGACACTCTTGGTGACGACAACGATATTGCGGATAAGGTTGTCGCAGCCATTAACGAACACTTGAATGTCTACAACATTGAAGTCGTCGATCCAGTGAATGGCTTTGTGACCGATGACCCCAAAAAACAAAACGCGACAGTCGTAATCGAACGAAACGGCATGATGGTGACCCGCCCAGCAGGTGGATCAATGAATCAGTCTGGGGCCGTGATTGGCTGTTCAAGAACGGGTCCACCACCCGATATCGACGAAGTTGTTGTGACGTTGTGCTTTGAGTTCGTAGATTCCGCTAATCCGAGTGGAATCGACGGACCAGTCCCAGACTGGCTCGCGTCATTTGGTTTTTCACTCGCGGGGTCAAAGTTTGAGATGACGTCCAGAGCGAGCTTGGAGTAAGATGCCTGACTGTTACGATTGCTCGTAATAACGGTCACCCACTTCGAACTCAGCAGGCAAAAACCGTCATGGAAGAAGTCTTACAACGATTCACAGCGTGGTTTATTAAGTTCGCTGTTGTTTCCTTTATTGTTTTACTTTCGACACACTTGATCGCCCGATCGATACGCAGCAAGAAGAAACAAAAAAAATCACCTGATCAGACCAGCACTGAAACGGTGAAAAAGACCGAGGCCACCTCTTCAGAAGAGACCTCGTGATTGACCTGAATCATACTCAGAATTGAGGTTTCTCAATGGATACTGTTACCGCCATCGCCACGATCGCTCTTGTCGCCACAGCTGCGCTTTGGGACTTTAGAGAAAACCGCATCCCCAACTGGCTCACACTCTCCGCAATTCCTGTTGGAATTGCCTGGAATACGTGGATGGGGGGATTCGCAGGCTTCCAGATGTCGCTGGCAGGCTTCGCAGTCGGTTTTGGGATTCTGTTTATCCTCTTCGCGACTGGCGGAGGCGGAGGTGGCGACGTCAAGTTGATGGGAGCTTTGGGAGCTTGGGTTGGAGTGCAGACAATTATCACTGTCTTTTTACTCGCAACCGGGATGATTTTCCTACTTCTCGTCTTCAGTGCAATGATGAAAGCCATTTCACAAAATGCGAAAACCGGGAAGCATACCGTCGCGTTTGCACTCCCAGTCTTCGTAGCCACAACTGTGCTGGTTCTTGCGAAAGTCTGCGTGGCTGCGGGTTAATTGCACTCGATATTAGGTGAGTTGCGTTTGAGGGGTCGCCAGTTTCACGCCCTGTATGCAAAGCTGGCGAATGATCGCATTGGTACTGTTCGCTGAGCCTGTCGAGCAACCTTCTTCAAGAACCGCTAACAAAACTTCGGGAATCGTTCTGGTTCACTGAAAATTTGGCACTGATCGGTTCTGGGCGATAATAACACCTTTAGAGCGGTTTGCTCTACCGTGTGCCCGTGAAGAACGCATTTCTCCAGTAAAAATGCTGTTCGCCACGAGGCAGATCCTGCAAACCAATTCGAAAGATGCTTTAATCTTTGTGAGTCAGCACGTTCAGCCGAAATCGGACTGGTCATAGTCGGTTTCCTCGACGATAATTTCGATTAGCGCATTCAGCTTGCGTTCTTTCAGAAACGGAATTCGAGGTCCAAACATGTACCGCTCTTCACTTGTCCTTTGTCTCTGCTGTTCAGCTGTGGTCTTGGCATCACCTTCTGAAGTCTTCAGCCAGAAAAAAGTGGAAAAGCCAAAGGACTACAATCCTTCTGAGAAAAAAATCCCGACGAACCTGCCGACTGCACTGCAGGCAAAGCGTCTATACGGACAATCTCCACAACAGCTTGAGGCTGCCAGCCAGTCAGCCTTCCTAAGGTCACTTATGCCGCTGGAAGACCATCTCCGCTACCTGGCGATGGCCCGTGATGCTCGACTTTCAGGAAGCGATCTCACCCAAAAGCAGAAGATTGAAGCATGGGGACAATATCGGGCCCAAATTGCAGAAATTGTCCCGAGGATGCAGCAGTTCAATCAGCCGGGGGCAACAGGGTGGGCTTCTGAACTTGCCTGGGCGAAGTATGCAATCACCCGAGCCGATCAACGACTCGCAGAGTTGCAGGAGAACTCAGTCCAATTGGCATCGGCAACGAGTGAAGCTCAACAGGCCTCACAACAACTCCTCTCACAAACAGAGTTCGATTATGGACTTGGCATGTCAACACTCTCTGATTTGACTTATGCCAAAGATCGTTACCTTGCAAGCAACGATGCCGATCGGGAGCGTCGCCTGGGAGAGCTTGCAGATGTGAAAGCGATGCAGGAGGTATGGAATCAACGAGGGGCTGGTATTGGTCGCTCTGATAAAATTCTTGAAACAGAGGTCGCACAGAACCTCTTGACATTCCAGGAAACACTGAAGAGTGGCGAGCCGAAAGAAATCGCCGCTCAAATGGCATCGCTTGATAGAGCAAGCCGCCAACATTTTCAGACTTCAGTGAAATACTTCAAAAATGGGACCGCACCACTTCATCAATTAACAAACTCGATACTGCTACGCCAGCGGCTTCAACAACTGCAGCGAGAAGCCCCCGAACTTGCCAATAAAGATTCGAAGAAAGCGTTTCAGGAGGATTGGAACACACTTCAGCAAGCTGCTGCCTCAAAAACGGATCGACGTGGCCGTATTCAAGCCGATCTCCTGGCGATTGATCTTCTGTCAGTGAGCGTCAACAGTGACAAGTAAAGGAAACAAGAAAAGGCCGTGTTAAACTGTAACGCTTTTGACGAATCCTCCGCTTAATCCGATCATTCATGATCACAGATTCCTGTCAATGTTGAGTGCTGTTTTGGTCCGATCAATCTGATAAGAACGGATTGCGTAGGCGACATTAGTTGCTTGTGAGATCTCATAGTTTGAAACTGACCATCTTAATTTGGACAGCCCAACTCCTACTTTTTCACGGGATCAATGTCATGCGATATGCAAAATTGTTTGCAACGACCAGCTTCCTCGCAACCTTCGCAATCATTACGCAACTTAAAGCGCAGGAACTTGCTCCAGCTCCACCTGCGGTTGAAGCTATTCCTGAAACCGAAATCAACGATGTGTCGGTACCAGCACCGATGCCATTACCGGTTTCTGCCGGAGAAGGAACAGAAGTTCCCTCTGGAGAATACAATGAGGCATTTGACGCAACATACAGCGGCGAATACTGTGACACCGGTGCCACCTGCTGCGATACATCCGCCGCATGCTGTGACGCAAATGCTTACCGGTGCTGCTGCTGTGGACATGAGGGCTGCTACATGCCTGGTATTCACTACCGTACGAAAAGCGGTAAACTGAAATGGTGTCGCGTCTGGACAACTGGTGACATGTATCAGCACTATGCATACTACCCCGCACATCACGGATACTACTACTATCGTCCTTACAACTACACTAACGTTCTTGAGCACAAAGAAGTGATCGTGCGACTTGGTGGCGAGCGGAACCATCCTTACTCAGTTGCCTTGTTTGAGCCCATCTACGACAACTACTACCTGACCAATCCAAAAATTGTCGAAGAAACTCCGACCATGGACATGATTCCAGGAGCGTCACTTCTGCCAAACCTTGAAGAACTGCTCCAAAATTAAAACTGCTGGATGAGATTGATTCCCAAAAGGCTGACCACCTGAAAAAGTGGCCAGCCTTTTTTATTGCCTCACCGTAAAATCCATACCCTGGAACTCATTCGGTACATGAATTGCTTAGTCATCAGATGCACACCGCTATGACGCACCAAATTCACTGAAAAGTCAGTGGTTCTGTTCCAGAAACGACTCAGCCTTTCAGTTCTGTTCCAGATAGGAACTGAAGACGCTCGGCCTTTTCTCTGACACTAGATGATGGATATTTTCATGATGCGACTTCGGATTTCAATCGGACTACTCGCGTTGATTCCAATCATGTTTGGAGCGATCTCTGCCGAGCAGGCAATTGTGCAATCCTCGACAGAGCAGAAGTCCGCAGATTCCAACTTGGTACTTGCACAGGGGCCAGTCGCACAACCACAAACCGAAGATGATCGACCGACATTCTTTGATGGAATTAGAGGGATCATTGGTGACTCACCTGCTTTCGACGACAACGATGCAACAGAGAGCCTCGTAGAAAGTTTGAACCGTGCAGAGAAAGCTTACAAAGAGATTCGCCAAAGTAACCGCGAAGCAATCCGCGGCATGAATCGACAAGTTCGTGTCGGCACTGCCAGACAAAGCCCGCACATTGTCGTGATCACAATCCCACAACTTCGCTTTGACCAACTGACATCGATGACTCGTCTTTCTGGAATCCGAAATAGCGGGATGACATTCACGAATTATTACGCACCTGCAGACAACCTCACTTCATCACGATGGAGTTATCTGACGGGAAATCTGGCCGCCAAGTCTCCTGCCGAAGGTCGATTGAACCGAAAAGAATCGCTCGCTGAATCACTCTGGCAAGCAGGCTACGAAACCACCCTGATTGGAACATGGGCCAGCAACCAACACCCTGTTGAACTCGGTTACGATCATTGGACAGGGTTCCCTTCAAGCTCTGGAGTTGTGGCTCGCTACCCTGAGTTCTTCTTTACTCAAACGACTCGTGCAAAAATCATGAGCGACAGTGATTCTGCACAGTCAACGTCTCATCAATTAATTACAGACGAAGTCACGAGTTTCCTAAAGCGTCATCAACGAAGTTCGCGACAGTTTTATTTGCACGTCGGGATTCCCTTTTTGCAGGGAGTGAAATCTGAAGAGAACATACAGGAAGTCGACAACGCAATCGGACAGATTGTCGATTCGCTCAACACTCTCGGCCTGGCGGGCAGGGTCTGTTTGATTGTCACAGGAGAAACCAGCCATCAGATCGCAGCTGATGTTGACAAGAACCTTCCTGTCGTCGATGAGAAACTGACATACTCAAAGTCCGGAACCAATGAAGGGAACTTGCGGACTCCGTTGATTGTCTTCTGGGCTGGTAGAGCGAAACGTGGCAGTGTCAGTGACTTCCCTTGCACTGGGATCGACCTGCTTCCAACCTTGATGAATGTTGCTGCCGCCAGAAAGACTCCGCAAGGAATCGATGGAGTTTCACTCATCTCAGAAATCCAAGGATCTGACCTGGATGTCGAGAGGCTCCTCTATTGGAAAATGAAAGACGGCGATCAGGTCGCACGTCGTGGTCGCTGGAAGGTCATCCTCAGAGAGGGACAGAAGCAACTCGAACTCTATGACTTGGAACGTGACCCGTCTGAATCAACAAATGTTGCGAAGAAGCATCCAGATATCGTCGACAGCTTTGTCGTAGATTCGAAACCGCAACAGCCACTGGATTCACAGACACTGTAGAACACTTACGTGGCTTCCGTGTCCGTGAAACGCGCTCATCACGGACACGGAAGCAAGTTTCAAATTCGGTGCTGAGGGATTTCGGAAGAAAGAAATTTTCCATCCTGCATTCTGAGGAGGCGATCTCCTTCATAGATATACCGATGGTCGTGTGTGACAGTCACAATTGTTGTCCCGAGATCTTTGTTCAACTCACGAAGAATTTCGAAGACTTCATGACCAGTCTCCGTATCAAGTTCTCCTGTTGGTTCATCCGCAAGAATCAACTTCGGTTTCTTTAATATCGCACGTGCGATAGCAACTCGCTGCTGCTCTCCTCCAGAGAGTTCATTTGGACGATGATGAATTCTCGCCCCTAATCCCACTCTCTCTAACAATGCGATTGCTTCGTCTCGTTTTGTTCCTGCTTGACCGGTCGGGATAAACGGTGCCAGAACATTGTCGAGACAGTTCAGCGTTTTGAGCAAATTAAAACTCTGGAAAATAAACCCGATATCTTCGCGGCGTAGCGAATCCAGTCCTGTAGCGGACATCTTCGACAGCGGCTTGTTTTCAATCAGGATTTGCCCCGATGTCGGTTGATCGAGTCCCCCGAGGAGATAAAGCAACGTGCTTTTCCCGCTTCCTGATGGTCCCACGATAAAAACAAACTCTCCCTTATCAATTTCACAACTGATATTGCGAAGAACGTGCGTATCGACTTTGGAACGATGGTAAGTCTTGGTGAGGTCTTTTACCTCGACCAGCCTGAATTGCGTTTCGTTTGAAGGGTTATCATCCACGGCGAATTGACTCCATGGGCGAGAGTCGCGAGGCTCGCCAGGCTGGGTAAAGCCCGCCGATGAGCCCCAGCCCAACGCTGAAAGCCAAACCAAACAGCAGTAGTAAAACTCCAGCGTGCAATTGCAGTCGTCCCGGCCAACCGATGTTCACGATGATCGTCGCCAGCCAGCCGACGAATACACCGATCGCTCCTCCACAAAAACCGATTAATCCACTTTCAAGAGTCATCAATCGGATGATGTTTTGCTGGGACCATCCATTCGCCCGAAGAATACCAAACTCTGTCGTTCGTTCGGTGACGCTCATCATCATCGTGTTGACGATACTCAGCGTCGCGATGGAAACACCGATCGCAGTCATCAAACCTAAAAAGATATTTAAGTCGCCACTGAACTCTGCAATCCTCTTGCCCCAGTCATCCGCTGTTCGAACTTCAATTGGGGATGATGTCGATGCCAGCTTTTCCGCTGCATCCTGTTTCTTCGAAGATGACTCTCTGCCAGCTATGTTTTTCTCTGCAGGACTTTGAAAACTTTGCCCGACCGACTTTACGAACTCAGAGAAGACGTTCGTAGACGCTGGCATCCAGTCGCTTAAATCTCTTCCACGAAAATGATTCTGAATATTCTCTTTCAACGTAATGTCGTCAATCGTCCCATCCGGTTCAACGTAGAAGCAGCCCACAGTCTGTTCATCAATGCGGCCAAGTGACCGGCAAGTTGCGATGTCCATCAGGATGTTGACATCAAGCATTAGCGAACCGGTTTCGTACACTCCAATAATCACGAACTCCACGCCATTAAGAGTGATCGTCTCGCCAACTCCCTTTTGGCTACTTATCGAAATCTCTCGGCTGACGAGGCAGTGATTCGTTGACCGGTCTGTCATTTCGAAAAAACGTCCTTCGACAACATTTTCTCGATAGATGCTCCGTTTCAACTTCAACCGGGATTGAATCTCCATCCCCACGGCAAAGCGTGGTGGATTGATCACCATCTTCGTGTCGAGTTGATTGACTCGGCAAAAGACTTCCGGGTCCACAACTCCTACACCGGGGATCGATTCCAATTCATCCTGCCAACTGGCGGGCAGGGTCGAGAATAACGGGATCGGAGCCCCTTGCTGTTGTACGAGCAGTCCGGGGATTTGATCGAATGTTTGAGAGACCACACGATCAATGCCACCCGCAATTGAAAACAGCCCGACCATTCCGCTAATTGCGACTGCTAACCCCAATACGGACAACGCAGTCCGTAATGGTCGGCTTAGCAAATTTCTTATCGCAAAACGAAACATCAATCCTCGGCGTCATTTCTTGAAAACCGGTCGTGTGTCACTCTGATCTTGCTGACAAGAATAGCAACAATCACTCAGCGCAGCCAGAAATGAGACGCAGTGGAACTTATTGCTCTAACCGGATTACGCTTTCATCGCGTCCTTGTTTGAGCAAGTCAAGAAGATATTCGCCGTAAGCATTTTTTTTCAGCGGCTCAGCGAGCTGAATCAATTCATCATCAGTAATGAACCCAAGTTGCCATGCGATTTCTTCGGGGACACAAATCTTCTGTCCCTGACGCATTTCCACAGCTTCCACAAATCCAGAGGCCTGCAACAATGCTGAAGGTGTTCCGGTATCGAGCCAGGCATAACCCCGCCCCATCATCTCTACATGCAGCCTTTTAGCGTCAAGATAATGCTGATTAACGGATGTGATTTCGAGCTCTCCACGAGCGGACGGCTGCACCGATTTTGCGACCTCGATGACATCATTGTCGTAAAAATAAAGACCGGTAACCGCATAGCGAGACTTCGGAGCTTCTGGCTTCTCGATGATATCGACCGGTTTCCCTTCCCGGTCAAATGAGATAACACCATAACGCTGGGGATCACGAACACGGTACGCGAAGACGGTCGCTCCGGATTTCCGTGACGCGGCACTGATCAACAACTTCTGAAAGTCGTGCCCATAGAAAACATTGTCTCCGAGTACGAGGCAAACAGAATCGGATCCGATGAACTTTTCTCCCAGGATGAAGGCTTCTGCCAGTCCCCGAGGTGCATCCTGCTGCACATATTGAATCGAGATTCCCAGCTGAGAACCGTCGCCGAGGAGTCGTTGATAATTCGGAAGATCCTCTGGAGTACTGATGAGCAGAATCTCGCGAATACCTGAGAGAAGCAAGACGCTCAGCGGATAGTAGACCATCGGCTTGTCATAAATTGGCAGCAATTGCTTACTGATCACCGAAGTCATCGGATGTAGCCGCGTTCCCGCTCCACCGGCTAAAATGATTCCCTTCTTTACAACTTGCTTCATCGCATCCCTATCTTTTCACTTCTACTCAGTACGAACTTTCTCAGTACGAACTATGGACAAACCCAGGACGCTTCCCAGTTTCCCTTTCCTGACTCTTCGGCATTCCAGTAGAACTTAGCTCGCACATTTCCGGATTGTCGCAAAATTACGAGGTCCATTTCCTGAATTCGAGTTGTAATGACTCCAAAATTCGTCTTTCCCTCCTCCGATTCCTCCTCAGATGGAGGAGAATCGGCAAACTCCTTCGGAAAGTTGACGCTCATTTGTTCTTGCTTTGTCCCGGGAGACAAGCTCCCCAAATAGGCTCGGCGGCTGATCAACTTGCTTTGTTCCCATGCCTCATCAACGCGTGGCCCAATGGAACGGACAACACTGGTTCCCCTCAGAGTCAGCTGGACTCGCTCGGCAGGATCCCAAAACAGAACTGAGGTCCTGCAATCTTTGAGAATTTGCTGACACTTCGGAGATCGTAAATCGGTATGCCAAGTCAACGTGCGACTCTCTGGCTCGCAACGCCGAAGGACGAGTGTCCGAAGTTCAGGGCCCTGTTTACTAAGTGAAGCAAATTGAGCAAGAGACCAAGGCTGATCCGGTTCGCCCGCAGAAGATTCGAGGTTGCTCCAAATCTGAGTCGCCAGCTTTTCGAAATCGTCTAATAGATTCACAAATGTTTTCAATTCGAACTCCTTGATACTGGAGAAAAGTCACTGCATCCGTTGCTTCATGACCTTTTCAACTTCCGCCAACTGTTCTTGAGTATTCACACCCATCGCTTCGGCGATATCTAAACGGCACGCCGCAGCGACCGTCTTTCCACGTGTCCGGAGAATCTCAGCGCAATCGGTGAGATAATACTCTCCTTGAACATTATTAGGTTTCACGTCATCGAGCGCTGAAACCAGTGATGGTCCATCAAATGCAAAACATCCGGTGTTGATCTCAGTAATTTTCTTTTCATCCTCCGAGGCATCTTTCTCTTCCACGATGCGTAAGAACCGTTGCTGCTCGTCCCGGACTATTCGGCCAAGCCCTTTGTTGTTCTCAGTCTTCGCTGTCCCCACAACGCATGCGGCCTGCAGCTGGTTCATTTCATCAATGAGTGCAGAAAGAGATTCCCCACGGAGCAGGGGAGTATCCCCGGTGAGCACGAGGACCGGCCCTTCATGACCAGCCAAGTGTTCGCGGCAACACATCACCGCGTGACCAGTTCCAAGTTGCTCTTCCTGAAGAGCGAAGTGGACATCTTCCTGATGTTCAAGGGCCGCTTGAACTTCTTCGGCTTTGTGTCCCACAACGACGACAATTTTCTTGGCGCCAGCTGCTCGCGCTGCAATAAGCACATGGTCCACCATTGAGCGCCCGCAAACTTCATGAAGAACTTTCGGCAATTCTGACTTCATCCGCTGACTTTTCCCAGCCGCCAAAACAACCGCCATCACATCTGACATTAACAACTCCCATACCTTTTGAATATGAAATAAATATGAACCAATAGTCTGAATCAACAGAGTCGAGAAGACACCGTACTTATGCCAATAAATCGTCGACAACATGACCGTGAACGTCAGTCAATCGATAATCACGGCCCTGAAATCGATACGTCAAGCGGGTGTGATCGAAGCCGAGCTGGTTCATGATTGTCGCTTGAAGATCATGAACATGGACTTTGTTCTCAGTCACGAAATACCCAAATTCGTCGGTCTCTCCGTATGTCATTCCCGGTTTGATTCCACCTCCAGCCATGAAGATTGTGAAGCAGTGAGGATGGTGATCTCGCCCAAGAAACTTCGAGCCATTGCGTTCTTCGTTGAGTGGTGTCCGCCCAAACTCTCCACTCCACACAACCAGCGTTTCATCCAGTAAACCGCGGTCTTTCAAATCGGCGATCAGCGCAGCGACCGCTTGATCCATAGGCTGACAGCGACCAGGAAGTGAATCTTTAATATCATTCCCCTTCGAATTTCCATGGAAATCCCAGCCCCAATCGAAGAGTTGCACGTGCCGCACTCCCTGCTCAACAAGCCGACGTGCCAGCAAACAATTGTTTCCGAAACTCGCTTCGCCGGGTTTTGCACCGTAGGCCTCTTGAACATGTTTGGGCTCGGCATTCAGATCCATCACTTCCGGGACAGACATCTGCATTCGAAATGCGAGTTCATATTGAGCGATACGGGTCAACGTTTCCGGACTTCCAAATTGCTGAGCCTGAAGCTCGTTGAGCTGACGAATTGAGTCAATCGTCAATTCTCGAGTGCTCCGATCCATTCCTTCCGGGTTGCTGACGTAAAGCACCGGGTCACCTTTCGAGCGACATTGAACACCCTGGTACACCGAAGGTAAAAACCCGCTGCCCCAGGCATTCTTTCCGGCACTTGGAGAAGTTCCCCCAGAAATCAGAACAACAAATCCGGGCAGGTTTTCATTTTCCGCCCCTAGTCCGTATGTCACCCACGAACCCATTGATGGTCGCCCCTGACGAGGCGAACCGGTATAGAGGAGTAGCTGCGCGGGAGCATGGTTGAACTGGTCGGTGTACATCGATTTGACGAAGCAGAGATCGTCTGCCTGTTCAGAAATCTTGGGAAGCAGGTCTGAAATCCAAGCTCCACTTTCCCCACGCTGAGAGAAATGATGTGGTGTCCCCAAGAGCTTGGGCGTTCCTTTAATGAACGCAAACCGTTCTCCCTGTGTTAGCTCCTCAGGGCAGGGCTGGCCAGTCATCTCGACAAGTTTTGGCTTATAGTCGAAGAGATCATGCTGGGGTGGCGAGCCAGCCATGTGCAGATAAATGATGTTCTTCGCTTTGGCTGCAAAGTGCGGTTGCCTTGGAGCCAATGGATTAACACGAGTCTGAGCGGTTGCCGAGTCCGCGCCCAATAAGCCAGCGAGTGCAATTCCTCCCAAGCCAGCCGTACTCTCTTTGAGAAAGTGCCGTCTGGTTAACTGCTCAAGTTGTGCGAAATGTACCGACTGTCTCGACATCGTTCTGCTCCGGTTGGGTCTTACAGAACACTATTGTAGCAGATTGATCTGATACTCTTCGAGAGAGAAACAGTAGACAGCACATCTCCTCAACATACAGAGACATTGGATCAGATGAGTGAGAGGACAGAACGCTTCACAAATCGGCTGTAAATCCTTCGCTATGAGAGACGACTCGAATTGCGTCGCCGGGTCACAATCGCACCGGCCCCGAAGAACAGAGTGAGCAGTCCGAGACCGGTCCCGAGAATCGCTAATCGTTCCTGGCGCGCACTGTCTTGCCATTGCGCATAGAGTCTCTTTTTCGTCGACTCACTGATGTCGAGCTTCCAGGCGAGTTGCTTCATTTCTCCGGTGAATTCTCGAACTTTAAAAGGCCACGTGATCTCGCACTCTTGCTCCAGAACTTTACTGTTGAGAAAGTTCTCAACTGAAAAGCTCGTCCCCCGCATGTCTGGAAAAGACCTCGCCAGTTCCGACTGGATTAAGGAGTTCGCAAGTGGTTTCAGTTCAGTCCTTGCTTCATTTAGAGATGAGTATCGTTTTGAGATCAGTACGATCTCTCCCTGTTTAGGGCGAACAAGATTCTGTCCGTTCGCCTCTTCAACCCAATCTGGAATCTCCGAGAGCGTTTGAGTACGAGTCCCGTTTGTCCCTTGAAAGTGGTAAGTCACTTCTCGAATAGCTAATGGCCCCTCTTCGTTTCCCTGTTCGTTTTCTTCGTTGACAGGGATCAGATCGTCAGCTGCAGTGGAGACATCTTCGGCATCTATTAACTCGCGAGGTGTCTCAACAAGACGAGTTACCTGCCGTGCAGAAGAAACCTCTGTAGCGCTATATCCCCCGAGTAGCCCTACAGCGGCTATCCCAAGAAAACAGCAAACCGTAAGTACTGGCCTCTTCCTCCCGAACCAGACAAGACTGCCGAGCACAATCAGTCCAATTACTCCTGAAGCGAAAATCATCGCCCAACTCGAATGTTTTTCAGTTGCTTTGGTAAAATTGTCGTAAACGACTTCACTATCATGTCGGGGGCTGAAGTCAGTCATTCCATGCGAATTGTAACTGGTATGTCCGCCATCATGTTCATGCTGCCCGGAATGTGAATCAGGATCATGATGCTCACTATCTTCATCTTGATGCAAAGCCTTTGATTCGCCAGCTCGAATTTGCTCTGCAACAACAGCCAAGTTTTGCTTCGCTTCTGATCGACTCTGTTCAACATGAGCATGCTGGACCTGGTTGCTCCGTACGAGAAACAGTCCCACAACAGCTGCGATCAAGAGAAACGGAATTCCGAGAAAGACAAAAAACACCTTCGACCAATCGACGCGGCTGCGTGACTGATTCGAAGTTCCTGACAATGCTGCCCCCCCAATGACGCCCGGGACAACAAGCAGCAGACAGATGAGTAACAACAATTCAATGGCGCCGAATGTCATGGTCAAATCCTATTCTCTGAACATCTCAAAATGACTTATTCGCTCTTACGGAACTCTGAACAAACCATCGAAATCCAATTGAATCGCAACGACACGAATAGAATTTTTGAAGGTTCTCATTAAAAACAGGCAGTCTACTATGCTCTTCGATGCCGTGAGGGACGTTCATTTAATGGGGATGCGAGCTGAGTGACACATGCAATGATCACTCCCCAGGCAACAGCAATTTCACTCGGGAATGAGAAGATCGCAGTCGCCAACCACGCCACAAAGACAGTGACAATTACAGCTCCAACACTGAACCGTTTCGCTCGAAACGGAGAAGTCATCAATTGCCAGTTGCGGAATCCAAGAAATGCTGCAAAGAAGGCAATGTAACCACAAATCGAAGGCATCCCATTATTCACCAGGAGATGGTCTCCCAATTGCTTAAACATTCCATCAGAAGGCTTTCCAAGGTGCTCCAGCATCAGGAATTTCTCGACGCCGTAAGCGAGGACCCCGATGACTACGCCGGCGAGAGCAAAGTGAAAGGAACTGACCTTCTTACCTTTTCGAATTTCCTTCCGAAAATATGGGAGTAGAAGAATCACCCAGCTTGCCAGGACAGTGACAGTGGAAAACATACCCAGCAAGCCGAGGTCGAGACTTTCAATATGACTTGATGTCCCGAGCAGTGTCGGCTTCAAAATTGCCAGACAGCCGATCAACAATGCCGATATCGGAACCGCGGCAAACAATGAACCAAACGCATCTGCACTTCTCGACGCAGCTTGGGGAAATTTCCTGGAAGGTTGAACGCGTGTCGCTTGAACTGCTCTTTTTGAACCAGCCTGGGACGTGCGAGTTCTTGCTCTTTGCCAAAACACTCCAGCAATGGCTCCCAGCAGAACAAACTGCCCGGCACTCACAACTGAAACTCCGGACAAAGCGACAAGATACGCAATCACGAGCCCGAAGAGTCCACCTTTGAACATCCCGGCGAGCGTGTACATCGAAAACAGACCTGTATTCGACGCAGAGGACTTCGGAAGAACGGATTGAACGTCCTCTTTCAAGGGTTCGGTCTGATCGGCCGGAGGAGTCAATTTTTCAGGTTCTTTTGAAACTCCAAGAACAGCATCCCCGAATGCGCGATTCAATGCTTCCACACTGGAATACCGCTCGCCGGGATCTTTCATGAGGGCATTGGCGACAACTCCTTTCAGTCGTGGCGGAAGCTTCTCAAGATCCGGTTCTTCGCTGAGGTGCTTCATCAAAATTTCACCAGTCGATTCACCATCGAAAGGGAGTTCTCCCGTCAGCATCTCATAGAGAATAATGCCCATTGCATAGACATCGACTTCTCGGCCATATTTACCTTTGGCCACTTCGGGTGCCATGTAGTGTACTGTTCCGACACTTTGTGTTTGCGCGCTGTGACGACTTGGGGAAATGTACTTTGAAAGTCCAACATCCCCAATTTTGACCACACCGTTTTCCATGAAAACGTTCGCCGGTTTCATGTCTCGATGAACCAAACCTCTGCTGTGCAAATACGACAGCCCGTCGGTCATGCCCTGCAACCATTTGCGGACAGTCTCCATCGGAAGCCCTGTGGGAGAATTTTTCAATACCGTATCCAGCGTCAGGCCGGAAACGTATTCCATTACAATCCAGTGGTCCCCGTCTCCATCCTGCCGAACATCAAAAATGGTGACGAGATTCGGGTGAGACAAGTTCAAGCATTGCTGAACTCCGCGAAGTTCGATGTCAGCGTTGTTTTGCAAGAGCTTCAACGCAACCTCGCGTCCTGCATCTGACTTCGCGTAGTAGACCTCACCAAATCCTCCACGATAAATCGCGCGCTTGATGGTAAAGCCTTCAAGAGGTCGTGATTCTGGAGTAAAGGTGAATTTCATTGTCTGGCTCGCAATTCCGTTAGGGAATTATTCATCATGACCAGAGGTCGTTCAGTTTCGACGTAGTCATCTTTCCGGTCTATTCTTCTTAACGCAAAAAAACGTTCATTGGATCAATCTCTTCTTGAGTTCCTCATTCGATCCAGTTTTTCATGAATTCACTTTAGCAAAACTTGGTCGACAAATCGCAATTTCAGTCAATCAAGACCGCCTCAAAATTCGCAACATCTGAAGTTTTCTTCGTACTCCCAAGGCATTGCTGACTCAGGTTGCCTCAACACGCATTGACCAATCCTCCCCCGCCAGATGAGCACCATTGTGAACTTTGACAATCCTGTCGCTCGGAACTCCGTCCAGAGTGATCGGTGATTTTGTAGACTTGCAGAACAGTTGGCTGTCGCGTTCAAAGAAGACGACATCTTCCGACCAGTCTCTGCATTGAATGTGCTTTTGTTTTCCCGCTCCAAGGAGACAGGTTTTTCGAAACAAGACAACTCCATCAACTCCGTCCGCAAATCGATGCCCGCTTTCGATCTGTAAAGTGGAAGTCAAGCTAAGTGAAGAGGGCTGCTCGAATCGTATCTGAACTTCGTTCTCCAAGGTCAGCCCCAAAGCGAGCATTGTTCCATGACTTAAACTTCGCCGATCGAAAGATTCATCTTCAACTGGAGTGACGCTTTTGTTTTCTGTGAGCCAGTAACTTGAATCGTCAAACTCGATTGTTGCATGCTCGGTTCTGAGATCTGCAACGACTGAAATTTTTGTAACATCCGCAACAGGAATTGGATTCCCAATCGTGATTCGTTTCTCCAGGCACAACATCCAACATCCAACTCCATCAATCCAGAGTTTGCATGCTGAAACAGGTTGCGAAAGATTCAAGGGCATCTTGCTGAATCGCTTTTAAGTGGAGAGCACCACTCTCAGTGAAATGAATTAAAAAATATCTGAGACTGCGAGCTTCCTTATTTCATTCTCAATCTTTGAGACGCAAAGATCAGGATTTTTGAATCAGTTCTCAATCCTTGTGAATGCTGAAAATTCCGCTCGCCTTTTGGAGTTGTCCCAAGCCTGATGCGAGTTTGGATGACATCGGACTTGGAGACCGTTTCCAGGGCGAGCGGACTTTGAGCAGACCGAATCTCACATCATGTTACTTCTTGACGACTTCAATCTCGCCACTGCGACCGAAGTATTCATTCACCGCATCTGCGATGTTTTCATCTTCGACCTGAACTTCCTGTTCAACAGGAATCAGTCCCATGAAATCTCCATCCGCTGCCAGGACAGCATCTTCGACGTCGAGTCGTTTGTCGATCGTTTGAATGAGAGACTTCACTCGATTTAACTGTGAATCGTCAACTTCGATGCTCGCGATCTGTTTTCGAGCATTAATAGTCTTGAGTCGGGCTTCCAGTCGCTCCAGCTCAACCTCGAGGCTTTTCCGCTGTGAGAGCATGCCTTCGAGGGTTTCACGGTGAGTCGTGAGAGCCTTCTCTTTCGCAGTTAAAAGTTCCTGTTCTCTCTTCAATGTTTCGTCAGCAGTTTTGAACCGGTTAAACCGCTCTGAAAGGTCTTTTTCAACTTCACGCTGAGTGTAAGCGTGTCCGGCATAGACGAAACGGGAGTCACCCGACTTCAAATCGGAAGTCAGTGAAAGGATCGCCTCTTCTTGATTTTCGAGAGCCAACTCTCTCTTTTCAATCGATTTTCGAAGATTCGCAACCGCAACCTGCTCTTCAGCAATCACGTGCATCGACTTGCGAACTTCAGGAAGAAGCTGTGCTACCTCTTGGCGAGCACGTTCAATTTCAAATTCGAGAGGAACTTCGCTGCGAATTTTGCTTTGTGCGGAGTGGAATCCAGTTCGTGCGTAACTGAAGACGTCCGTTCCAAAGACCATCCCACCGATGGTCATCACAGCCAATGTCCCGTAAGCGGCTTTCTTAATCATCTTTTGTCTCCTCGATCAATTCGGTTTGTGAGGTCTACCGGAATGGCAGATCTCATCGCTCAAGGGGTTATTCGCTGACGACGCGTCGTTCTTAGCGAATAATTGAAAGAATTCCAAAGCCACAAACAATGACCGTAAACCATTCAGCAGTAGGAACTTACACCTGCCCCTGAACGTAAGAGCTTCCGGTAATCCTAATTTCGACGAATTTCTCGCTCCGGCGGATCTCAACAATTCCACTCAATACACAAGTTTCACGGCCGCTCATTCAGGAATCGTCAGACCTTCCTCAGTTTCACAATAGTAAGAATTACACTCTGGGCGATACAGGAAAGGCAGGGAGACTTTGCGGACGACAAGGTTCAGCGAGGAACGAGTCGTCGAGACTGCCTCACACATCGTTCTGAAAATTTGGGGAGAACTTGGTGAAACTGTTTCGTGGACAAATCAATCGACTCTCGCTCAAGAATCGATTGTGGTCACTTCTCGAAAAAATCAGCGGACCAATACGCATCGTTGGAATATTGATGTCTGTCTTATCGATGCATCTTCTAGTCGTTCGACCACTTGTCGATCGAGTAGGGCGGCTTGAGTCCGAACTGCATGGCATTGATACGACTCTTCAAAAAATTGCGAAGTCACGTACCACAATTCGTCAGACGAACTCGCTACTCGAAAACCTGAAATCTCAGCACGAAGAACTTGCCCGTGCCCGAGCGACGGTCCATCAATTGCAGATCTTAAGAAAAGAGATCGCTTACGAAGCTGAGCAAATTCCGGCAGCTCTGGAGTCGTTGAAACGACTGAGTGAACTCTCCGATTACGTCTTTCAATCGGAAGTGAAGCGCTACAGCCAATTGCCTGCTGCACTCAAAGAAGAGGTCTCACCTGCACAACCAAGTTCCGTTTCGATGCCTATTCGGATTGAGGACATGCTAAGCGACACTGAGCTTGTGATCCCCGATCCCATCGCTCCGCGCATCGTCACGATACCGCGAAAACTGATTCCGATCTCTCAACAGAAGAAAATGAAATAAGGTTCGGACTCCCTGAGATTGCTCTTCGCTGCTGAATGCTTCAAACTACGAACGTCTTCGTTCTTTCAATCTCCACGAAGAAACCGTTCTCTCAAAATGAACACTGAATTCCACGAGGTAGCTCGCTGCATACGATTTCCGATGATGCTCAAGATCTGAAATTTCTTTTCAAACCCAGTGACTAATGGCCTGCGATGCACACGAAACTTGTCTGTTCCAAAACGGGTGAAGACTACCCCGTCGATCAACTCCACAATTTGAGCTCGGCAGGAAAGCCGCTACTGGCGGAGTATGATCTCGACTCCATTCGGCACTCATTTACTCCCGAGGCCGTACGCTCTCGTCGGCTGCGATCGATGTGGAAATTCTGGGAAGTGATGCCCGTCGATTTTCCCAACGAAGCTGTCTCGCTGGGGGAGGGGGGATGTCCACTTCTTAAAGCGACTCCCTTCGGTCCATTTGAGAAATTTTCAAATCTGTTCATCAAAGATGAGTCGTTCAATCCCACTGGAAGCTTCAAAGCTCGTGGAATGTCTGCCGCAGTTACGCGTGCCAAAGCGCTCGGCGTCAAAGCAATTGCACTTCCTTCTGCCGGAAATGCCGCCGGTGCAGCAACCTACTACGCTGCCCGAGCTGGGCTCGACTGCCATATTTTCGTTCCGGAAGATACTCCTCCAGCGAATATCATTGAGTCGAAATTAGGAGGAGCAAACGTCTACCTCGTCAATGGACTGATCAGCGATTGCGGTCGCTTGTGTCGGCAGGCTTGCGATGAGCATGGCTGGTTCGACCTGTCGACTCTGAAAGAGCCGTTCCGTGTTGAAGGCAAAAAAACGATGGGGTACGAACTCGCCTTCGATATGGCTGACGTCGACGAGACTGACGAGCTGAAACTCCCCGATGTCATCTTCTACCCGACTGGTGGCGGAACAGGCTTAATCGGGATGTGGAAAGCGTTCAACGAGATGGAGCGACTCGGCTGGATCGGCAGCGAGCGCCCTCGTATGGTTGCAGTTCAGGCGGAAGGCTGTGCGCCGATTGTAAAAGCGTTTCAAGAGAATGAAGATCACGCGCCGTTATTTCCCAATGCACAGACATGTGCGTCGGGGCTGCGCGTCCCGATCGCTGTGGGTGATTTTCTGATGCTCGATGCACTTCGCGAAAGTCAGGGAACTGCAATTTCCGTCACCGATGAAGAGCTGATGATTGGGGCTGAGGAAGTCTGTCGATGGCAGGGAATCGCTGCCTGTCCAGAAGGGGGAGCCGTATGGAAAGCTGCCGAAAAGCTTCTCGAACAGGGCTGGCTCAACAGCGATGAGCGGATTGTTCTGTTTAATACCGGAACGGGAGTTAAGTACAACCACTTGTACAACACCGACGGCCTTGTACGAATCGATCAACATGATGAAAACTGGATGCAGCGCATTCAGGCTGCCCCAGGCTGAATGACTCTCAAATTCCCTTTTCAGCCAAAGCATTGAAATCAGGACCTTGCAGCCAACAATTTGAAACCAACACTGTCTCTTCGAAAGCTCACAATGTTCGGTCACCGCATTTTCGGTCTCATCTTGATTTCCTTCGTTTCCAGCGTTTTCGTGCAACCTGCTCAGAGTGCCGAGAAGCTCAACGTGATCGTCCTGCTGGTCGATGACATGGGATGGACCGACTTGGGATATTGCGGCAGTGATCTTTACGAAACGCCGAACATCGATCGTCTCGCTGCCACTGGAATGCGATTCACAAATGCCTATGCAGCCTGCACAGTCTGCTCTCCAACTCGAGTTGCAATCTTGACGGGACAGTCACCCGCACGCGTCAATGTGACCGATTTCATTCCGGGACACAGACTCGAGAACCTTCCTCAACAGATTCCAGACTGGACGCAAAAGCTCGAACATCGACATCTCACGATTGCCGAAATTCTCAAAGAGCATGGATACCGAACTGCCCATGTTGGCAAGTGGCATCTCACGCCACGAATCGCGACCAATGACGTGAACTCCGATGGAAACTTCCCTGAATTCTATCCGCAGTCGCAAGGTTTCGACGTCAACATCGGTGGCAATGAAGCAGGGGCTCCTCGAAGTTACTTCTGGCCATACGGAAGAGGAAAAGGCGACGCCCGCAAACAGAACAACCTCTTCGCGACACTTCCCGATTCAAAAGAAAACTATCCGGAAGGAACGTATCTCACCGACCAGTTAACTGACGAGGCTGTGAAATTCATCGAACAGTCAACCGCGAAGGGGAGCCCATTTTTCCTTTATTTCGCCTACTATAATGTCCACACTCCTCTGCAAGCCAAACCAGAACTGGTTGAACATTACAAAACGAAACTCAAAGATCATCCCACGGACCAAAGACATACAAATCCCGTGTACGCTGCCATGGTCCACTCTGTTGACGACTCAGTCGGCCGACTCGTAAAAACTCTTCAGGACCAAGGAGTTGACAAGAACACCCTGATCATTTTCACATCCGACAACGGAGGACTGACTGGAGCAAAAGGGCGCCCGCCTGTCACCTCAAACCTTCCCTTGAGACAAGGCAAAGGTTCCATTTACGAAGGAGGCGTCCGGGTCCCCGCTTTCGTGAGTTGGCCTGGAAAAACAAAATCCAATCAAAGCTCAAGCGAACCAATCATTTCGATGGATGTTCTTCCAACAATTCTTGAGGCAACTAACGTAGAAGTTCCAGCACAACTCAAGCCTCTCATCGATGGAGTTTCGCTTGTCCCATTACTGACTCAAAAGAACAGCTCACTCGCTAAGAGAAACCTGTACTGGCACTACCCTCATTACCACATGATGGGAGCAATCCCCTACAGCGCCGTCCGCTCCGGCGATTGGAAACTGATCGAGTTTTTCGATGAACGCCCCAGTGAACTCTACAATCTCCAGGACGACATTCACGAAGACCGCAATCTCGCGAGTGAAAATCGAGAGATCGCCAAGCAATTGCACAACGAATTAGAAACGTGGAGAAAGAAAGTCGACGCCCAGGCGACACAACCGAATCCGGACTACAATCCAAACCGACCAACCGGAAGAAAATCCGGTAAAAAAGTGAACCCGCAACAACCATTGCGGGAATAAAACATTTCGAAGGCAAGTTTTTCAGGGGACTTAAAATTTCCAGATAATCCTTTGGTCCCAGTCCGATGCCCCTTGAACCTTTCGAACTCTACGACCGCGGCAACAGTCCAATTAAAATCCGCTGGATTGTTTACATACATCTTGCGGGTGTTGCGTTGACCGTCTGCTTAAGCCTGGCAGATCGCGGACTGTTTCTTTCCTCCACGATCTCCAACTGGCTTGCCTCAATCACTTTCGAAGCGGGCTCTCCTATCGTTGGGATAGTAATATTGATCATCTTCTGGGGGTGTCCAATTCTCATGCTGTCCCAGCTATTCAACTCAGCGATCGATCTCAAAGCCAGAGTCATCGGCGGAGCAGCAGAGTTCCTCGTGGCAATTGCACATCTTTTTGCGATATTGCCAAGCGTTCAATGATCACTTTGTGAGCGTTTTCCTCTTAAGCACATTTTGCGGCCAACGCATTCACTGCTGTTGGACTTCCGAAAGCGAAGAGGCTGTCACCGGACTCGATACAGACGGAACCCTCGGGAGCGATGACATGTTCACCATCAGTTCGGCGAATCCCGATGACCATAATTCCCTGCTCTCGAAGGTCAGTCTTCGCAAGAGACTTGCCAACGTAATCGTTGTTGTTTCGAATCTGGATTTCAGCCAATTCAAGATCACTCCCACTCTCGTCAGTAATCTCTAAAAAGTCTTCGATAGTTGGGCTCAACATGAGCCGTGCCATTTTTTTCGCACCACTGCTGAATGGACTGATGACCCGCGTCGCTCCTGCACGCTGAAGCTTTTGAACAGCACTCGTGTCGCTGGCACGAGCCACAATCTGTATCGAACTCGAGAGCAACCGCGCCGACAAGACGACATACACATTGTCCGCATCGGTAGCCAACACAGTTGCGATCGACTGCGCCCTTTCGATTCCAGCCTGCATCAGAACTTCGTCATCGGTGGCATCACCATGAACACCAAGCCACTTCCGCTCTTTGCATGTCTGCGAGATCACTTCTTCGCTGCTGTCTATGACAACAAAAGGCTGGTTCTTGGAGTCGAGGTGCTCGCAGATTGAGTTTCCCATACGCCCCAAACCGCACACGATGTAATGATCATTCAATTTGTTCAATTCACGATCCATGCGACGCTTCTCCCACATCTCTCGAAAGTCAGCATTGACGATTAACTGGCCCATTTGAAAAACACAATAAGTGAAAACACTAATCCCGCTGATCAAATAGACCATGATAAAAATCATCCCCTGTGGGGAATGTGGAACGTCTCGGGATCCAACAGTCGTAAGCGTGATGACCGCCAGGTAAGCTGATTCCAGCCAAGACACATCCTCACCGGTGAGCGAGTAGATGCCGACAGTCCCCATCACGAGGATGCCTACCAGTAGACCAGAAATCACAAAGAACTGTCGCATGTTTTTTGAGTCTTCTCAGCGACGAAAACTGTCTCACGAAATGAGTTTGGAAACGGAGAGACTTGTTAAGGCCCGCTGACTCGCCGGATATTTTGCGAACTCGAAGCCCCTTCGCTGTGGCGACCGAGTTGAATCCTCGCAGGAGCAGATGTGGCCCCCACTGGAAAAGCTTCGATTGTGGTGGTCACTTTCTTCCGCTGATTGAACTGAAGCGCCCCGGACATCATGACAGTCATGTCGATATTTTGCTCGACGTGACTTCGTTGCGGCAAACCTGTTTCACGGAAGATTGTACACGAACCTTGAGTCTCTCCTCCTCGAACAGTCACTCTCACCCCCGTTTGCGCGTCCTGGGCGGTCATTGTTGTCGATGGTGTAATTTGCCCGCGGATCTCAATCGTTGCCAGATGAGGATCGAGTTGCTTGAGCGTGTACTGGGTGTTCACGTGCATCGGAACGGGCCGACCGATATGGCTGGGACGTTCCCAGGAATCTCCCGGTTTGTGAACTCCCCCATAAGGTAAAAGTCCAATCGAATTGTCTATGAAATTGGCGATGCCTGATTCGCCCGATCCTGCTTCGATCCCTAGAACGACATTGCTTCGATCACTTTCAGGGACATTCTGCAAACATCGATTAAGAAATTCGGTAAAGCCATCCACCGAAACAATTTGATTCTCTTTACCAATCCAGAAGCTGAAGCCGTCCCCAACCATCGCTTGATAGGCTTTCACCGAAACTGGAAGATTCCCTGCCGGCCGGGTCGAATCGAACTCGAGAAGTTCCTCTCCAATCCGATGCGAATACTTCACCTGATCATACCGTACCTGGAGTTTTGTCCGATCGTCAGCCTTGTCGACAACCGATATCGCGAACAATAACTCCAGCCGAGTGTGGATTCGATTCGCCGAGCCACTGAGCGAATCCTGGTTCAGTTCCTGCTCCACAACTTTACGAAGTGGGAAACGATCTCCTGGCTTCAACTTCAGCTTTAACTGAGACTGATTTGCCGATTCGAGCGAGCGAACCACGTTTTTGTCCGGGGCCTGAGTTCCCCATTCCTCGACAATTTCGCCCTGTGAAGAAGCTGTCTTTTCCTGGCTACATCCAGCTGCCAACAGGGCGCACAATAAGAACGCCCCTGAGATTCGGGTCGTGAATTGCATCTTAAACTCCTTCGATGCCATGATCCCATCCTGGGGAAATTTTCATATTGATGAATTGACGAATACAAATTCGAGTCTGAACTGGTCACCTGAACTGAGGTCATCAATTAGTCCTCTTTACGTTCAGACTCGTGGTGAGCAGCCTATGAAGTCACGCAAGTGAGCTTTACGGGCATGACAGTCATTGGAAATATTCTCGCTGAGACTCAGAGTTTATCATGCTTTATGAAGATGGATCTATAGCGCTTCCCAGCCCTTCAATTCGTGATTTTCTTCACAGATTTGACTCGATTCATATCAGTACACTTTCGCGTTTCTCTTGCTGTGAAGAATGTCTTTTGTCAGGGAAAGACTCTTTGACAGCAGACTGAATGCATATATTGTTTTTAACAATGCTCGAAAATGAGCAAATCAGATTTTCTCAAATCACCAAATTCTCCATGAAACACTCACAAATTGCGATTTTAGGGGCTGGCCCCATCGGGATTGAAGCTGCTTTGGCCTGCCTTGAACGGGGATGGGATGTCACCATCTATGAACGAGGAAATGTTGGAGAGAATCTTCAAAAGTGGGGACATGTACGTCTTTTCAGCCCATTTCAACTCAATCACTCTCAGCGAGGAGCAAGGAAACTCAGAGAATGTGGGCGAACTCTCCCTGCTGAAGAGGCACTTTTACGTAGCGATGACTACATCAGCGAATACCTGAAACCGCTCTCCGAAATTCCAGAAATTGCCGAAGCTCTGGTGACTGAAACAACTGTTCGCCACATCTCTCGCGACATGCAACTCAAGGGGGATCATGTTGGCTCGGATCAGCGAGCTGACTCGCCGTTTCGTCTTTTGCTCGAATCAAACGGGATCGAAAAATATGTCACAGCCGATTTCGTCCTCGATTGCACAGGAACTTTCGGCAACCACAATTGGCTCGGACGTGGCGGAATTCCCTGTCTGGGGGAGAGGCAGTTCGCTGACCGAATTCAATACGATCTTCCAGATCTCCTCAATAAAGATCGCCAAAACTATTCAGGTCTCGCAACGCTCGTCGTTGGAAGCGGGTACTCGGCAGCGACGAACATTGTTTCACTGGCGTCTTTGCATCATGAAGCCCCATCGACAACTCTCTACTGGGTGACCAGAAAAGTCGGCGATGCACCACTCACCCCGATCCCGGAAGATGCTCTCCCTGAACGAAAACAACTCACGCAACAGGCCAATCAACTTGCGACCCAATCTTCAGTTGTCAATTGGATTGGCGGGGCCGTTGTCGATTCAATTCTTGCTGAGCCAGGATCGAGCCAGCTGAAAGTAACGTTAATTGTGGGAAGCGAGAACTCAATTCGAACCATTCTCGTTGATCGCATTCTGGCAAATGTTGGGTTTCATCCAGAGAGATCGATTTACGAGGAACTGCAAATTCATGAATGCTACGCTTCACACGGTCCGATGAAACTTGCAGCCGCCTTAATGGGAGAAAGTTCAGCGGATTGCCTGACACAAGCCTCACCGGGAGCAAGCACGCTCATCAATCCAGAACCGAATTTCTTCATCCTTGGCTCGAAGAGTTATGGTCGAAGTTCGCGATTCTTGCTGAGAGTCGGTCTTGAACAGATCGGCCAGGTTGTCGACTTAATCGCGAAGAGAATGAGCGACAGAGTGTTTTAGAGCATCTTTCGAATTGGTTTGCAGGTTCTGCCTCGTGGCGAACAGCATTCTTCCTAGAGAAATGCGTTCTTCACGGGCACACGGTAGAGCAAACTGCTCTAGATGCTTGCCTTGCCTGTGAAGCTCGCTTTCATGACTTCAAGAATTACTGATACTCCGAGATGAAACCGCTATTGAGTGGAGTCTTTGCGAATTAGAATTCCCGGTCGGTCCACTTTGGAACCTTTCACGCTCACGCTGATCACGGGCCAGTTTTCAACCGGGGTGAGGTTCTCGATGCCTGTCTCAGTAATCAGGAAACTGTCTCCCACTTTTGACGAGCGTACGGACGGATGCCAATGCACGATGTGTCCCCGCTCAAGTTTCAGCCCAAACCCTGGTACGAGATTTCGTTCGTTGGATTGATACCCCATGAGTTGCGCCTGCTCCGCTGATCTCCATTCGTCCGGAACGCCGAACTTTTCGTAAATCCTCGCAACACGTCGCCAGGTTTCGTCGAATTCCCATCCGGGGCGCGAGAAGTAGATGCCAGTTGATTGGACAAGCGTGGCGATTTCATGAACTCTTTCCAGTTCCGTCGACGGCGCTCCCATGCAAACTGTCCGACTCGCTCCAACATGAAGTCCATGTCGGCGACCAATCACGGAAATGACACAGTGACGCTCAACGCGATCTTCACCATATCCCCAGTGGCGATAACGCCAGCCTTGCCCGTCTGCCATCACCTGAATCTGCACCGGTTGAATTTTGTTTTTCATCAATCGATGAGCCAGATGCCCTGCGATTTCTGCTTCACTTGCTCCCGGGAAAAAATTCCGTCCCGTTGCTTCGAGTGAATGCGAGACTTCCATTCCCAATTCGCGAAGCCGCTTTAATTCTTCTTCAGCCAGGTGCATGCGGAACGGCTGTAAATTTTTCGAGACGTTGATGGTCTCCGGAAACTCGATATCACAGGCGGTCCGGCGCCCGCGACAGACATCATTCAGCAGGACGAGACGGTCTTCTGTCCAAGGTCGTTCTTTCAGCAAGAATCCCAACCCCATCAAATCGAGATCGAAAATCTGGCCGGAATCGACATTGTTACACAAAACAACGCGAGCTTCCGCGGTTACCAGAATTGCAGCGATCGGTTCACCACCAGCTTCACGAAGGTTGGTTCCTCCAGCGGTCAACCAGGCATAATTTGCAGGGTGTTGAATCAGAAGTGCATCAAAGTTATTGAGACGGAGATACTCAACCAGCAAGGCGTGTTTTCGCTCGATTTCTTCTACGCGTCCAATGTCTATAGCTTGAATCTCTCCCGATGAGACTGGATGATCCGGCGATAACGCGGTCGAAGACATTGAACACCTATGCGTAACAACTGTGATCAGGACTGCCTCACTACTTAAGAAACAAAACCCAAACTTCTGGATCAGCTTCTTGAGCAGTTTGCTCTACCACGTGCCCGTGAAGAACGCATTTCTCTAATAAAAATGCTGTTCGCCACGAGGCAGAACCTGCAAACCAACTCGAAAGATGCTCTAAATCCTTACAGCTGAATTTGCAAACGCGATTCCGATTGGATTTTGAATAATACGACGTTCGCATGAACTGGACTTGATATGTCTTGAGAATACCATCGCAAGGCAGGACAAACCAGTAAAAGGTATGAAATCTCACACCTGTTAAACATTTTCAAACCATTTTTTCGAATGCTCAAAGACTATGGCGCGTACCGAAGCAGATCGAGAGGATCTTTACGAAGAATTCCGCTCCGCGACAAAAAAATGGGAGCTGGAACTCACACACGAGGACTCGCCAATTGTGCTGGGGATTCGCAAAGACAATCGGCTATCCCTCTATTTTGGTCCAGATCCCTGCTTCCACTACGATTCGCACAATCTGTTACTACGAGCTTACAAAGATGGAGCATTGTTTCGCACGCAAGGTCATACACTCGCACGCTTGGTGCGAACAAGGACATCTGAATCAACGACACTCAATCGTACTAACCTTGCGCCAGCTGATCTTACACAGTTTCTGAGCGACATGAATTCCAGAATCACTGAGTTCTTAAACGCGATTACAAAAAGAAAATATCGAATACTGCGTACAAATTCAGATGAAGAACATCTCAACGAAGCGGCAAACCGGCTGCAAGAAATTAGTCAACTCGAAAACCGACTTGCTCCTGCATATCCAACGAAACGAAAGTAGCGTGCAGTCGATAATTTTCCGCGATCAGAGCAGTCTCGTTAATGAAGTTCACAAGCCCATTCGCTGATGTCACGAGACAGAACGGTTAAGACGAATTTTAGATTTGCTTTAGAGCATCTTTCGAATTGGTTTGCAGGATCTGCCTCGTGGCGAACAGCATTTTTACTGGAGAAATGCGTTCTTCACGGGCACACGGTAGAGCAAACTGCTCTAGAGATCGGCGGTTTGGTCTTGGTTGGAATAAAAGCGATTCGCAACGATGTGCTCTCCGATGAAGATCACAACGACCAGCATTAGCAACATCGGAAAAACTTCTTGGCCGATATCGGCAGCATTAATATTGTCTTTGAGTTCTTCGATATTTCTGGCGACTTCGTATTTTTCTTCTCCGAAGCGTTCGTCCAACTCAGAGTCGGTCAGACGCGTCAAATCGCTTTCAGAGGAAGCAGGATTCACACTGAATCCCCGCAACGAAACGCGTGAACCTTGTTCATACAAGTCATAATGCCCCACTTCACTAGTCGGCTTCAACACAATTGAAGGAGCTGCAGCCGCGAGAGTTGAACGAGACTGTGTGAGTCCGGGTTCCCGGAGAAAGATCGTCCGGTCTCGATCTTTTGGCTCGAGAGGGACAACCGGAATTTGTCCTGCAAGGTAGTTGTGTTCCACATCTGTAAAGCGTGAGACGTATTCTGTCACCTGCTGAACAAACATGAGAAACATTGTTGAAGTGTTCAAACTGGCCAAAGTCGACCAGCCATCGCGAGTTTCAGGATTACTCGCATCAGTGGTGAGCATCACCGTTCGACCACGACCATAGGTTCTTTCAACCAGTGCTGGGGATCTCTCTTCATTCGTATAGGTGGCCAAAACGTTTGAACCCTCAGCCGGGTCCACCTTCCAGAATCGATCAATTCTCACGAGGTTTTCCATCGTCGAAAATGTGCCAAAGTTCTCGTACTGACGAAACTTCCAGAACATCGGATGGCTCCGTTTATCGATACTCATTCGCCAGCCAGTACGCAGATTCTTCGACTGGTAGACATCGAGACTGGCAGGAAGAAACACCTGAGCACGTGCCCGGTTGTAGTAAGAAGGGTTCAATTTCAGATCAGTATCTCCCAGAATCACAATCAGTCCGCCACCATTTTCAACGTACTTCCCAATTTGAAACCAGAGATCATCGCTGAGGCTTCTCCCTGGACAGTTGATGAGAGTGACCGCTGTATATTCGGAGAGTTGCTGATCCTTCAATTGCCCGATGGGAACATACTCCGGAACAAATTTGTTTTTGCCAGCGTCGAGACCATCGTGTGGAGCCAGCGCCAGTATCCACTCGTTGACGTCGTCGTACTCTGGCCCCACCACAAGAACTTTCGGTGCGGGAATCACTTCGGCAGAAAAATAGCGAACGTTATCGAACGCAAGCGGATCGCTGGTCGCCAGTCGAACTTCTCCATGCAACGACCGATTTTGAAGATCACTCAGAGGAGAGAACGAAAGTTGAACCGGGATTCCCGCGTCAATTGGAGAACTGATTTGCCCAACCTTCGAAGATTGGTTTTGAGAATTTTGCAGACGCAACTCAACGGTTTGCTCTGGGACATCTTTCCCCGTTGCAGAGAGCGTCGTCGAGACGATTAAATCTCCCCCAACCGGAATCCGTTCTCGGGAAAGCTCCACATCAGTGATCGCGATGTTTTGAGGATCTTCCTGTCCCACATCGACCAGATACAAATTTGTTCCAGTCGCATCCTGAATCTGCCCTTTGAGCAAATCTGAAGTTCGAGTTTTCCAAGCGGACTTCGCAAGGTCTGTAAAGACGTAAACTCGGCGGATGTACCGATCCTTGCGAGCATCCGTTTGAACGTTTGATTGGTCAGAGAGTGTTCGCGTTCTGTCATCTTCGTGAGATTTCAATGCGAGTTGGAGTCGTTCATCCAACGGCAACGAGACAGTCTGGACTTCCAAGCTGTCTAATCGAGATTGTGCGGAAAGCATTGTCGACTGGAAAAGAATCGGATTGTCATTAGAACTGTCGGCAATGGCGATTCGGCTGCCGACCGGTAACGACTGGAGATGTTTTTTCGCAATATCTCGTGCCTGATCGAGAGCCGTTTTTCCTTCCTGTAAATACGACATACTCAGACTGGTGTCGAACAACATAATTCCCGCAACAGGAAGGTTAATATCCTGAACAGGACGTGGGTTTGTCAGTTCACCTGAAATGCGCTGTTGATAGGGAAAGCCGACAAAAGCAGCGATCGCCAAAAGAGTGCTGACTGTCGTCATGTTTCGAAGTTTTGACTGACGTTCTTCCTGTTGAAATTTCGGCTGAAGCTCTTGCCGAAGACGATGTAAGAAAAAGAGATAGGAACCAATGCCGATCACGCACACCGCACACAAGATGCCGATTTCCATTCCCGACAAACGATAATTCGCCGGTGGTAACGACGGCCGTGCGATCGCCAGCACAATGATGATGAGAACAAGAACACGCAGCAGCAACAGCCAGAAATGCTTCAATCGCATCCGGCGAACGCTTTGACGTTTACGTTGCACAATCAACTGCAGTGCGGGAAACAGCAGCCTTTTGGGCTTCTGTTTCATCAGGAAATGCAAAATGACAGGGACAGACGCAAAGGCAAGCCCAATCAAAATCGAGGAGTTCAGAAACGTCATACTATTGTTCTGGAGCTACCTATAGCATTTTTCGAATTGATGTTCGCGTCCTGCCTCGTGGCGAACCGCTGTTTCGCTGGTGAAACGCGTTCTTCACGGGCACATGGTCGAGCAAGCTGCTCTAGTCTTGTATGTATAGTCAGGCTTGTCGCAATCCTCACTCTTTCTTCTCGTAATGCAGCAACATTCGTGTTGATTCTCCAACAAAACCCGAGTCTTTGCACCGGGGTTTCGAATCCGTCACCGTCACTACGAATCAATCTCATTCTTCGTTTGGGTTCTCTGTCTCATTTGCTCCAGGATCTTCTGATTTGAGTTCTGTATCTTTCTTTCGAGTGCGGCTGCGGTTCCGTTTACCGAGTCCCTCTTTCCAGTTCAAGACCTGTTTTTGAAAATCGGTTCGGGAGATCGGAACGCTTGGAACATCCAGATCGGCTTCAGCGGCTGGTCGACCTCCTTCATCAGGTTGCGAAGCTTCAGTCACTTCACGTTCCAATGCACGTAGCCAATCGGGAAGATCGACACCCGATCCCCACGAATCATCGAGATAATCGTCGACTTCTTCCGAGAGCATTTCGAACGATTCGGAGTTGATGTGTTGTGTCTTCGAATCCTGAACGGCTTTTTCGACAAGCGAGAGCATTCGATTGACAGCCAACGGCTTCACGAAACGCTCACGGAGATGATCAGTAATTGTCGGCATTCTCATCCCGTAGCGTTTCTGTAAACGCCGCAAATCTCGCAAATGCTGATCTGCCAAGTCCGAAGTTTGCATTTCAAACGTCGATTCCCAAATGTCGGCCGCGTCGAGTAAGGAATTACGAACGAGAACTTCATGAACCAGAGTCAAGGGGGTGAGATTCCATGCATCGCGGTCGTAGCTGGCTTCGAGGCGGAGGAATTCAAACAGACAGTAAATCATCTCGCCATAATCGGACTGAGTGGTGGTCGTGTTGTATTCCAGGAAACGATCGAAACGATCCACAACAATTGAGTAGACTTGTTCGAGTGCCCACTCGGCGTCGGATCTTTCAAACTTTCCGCTGTCGAGGTCACCGAGCAATTTGATCGGGTGAATCGGATCTTGCTCTTCTTCAAGGTAGTCGAGGAACCAATCGACTCCGTGATGCAAAATCGATCGAACGTTGCCCAATGTCAATTGACTGGCGTGGAATAAATCTCCTCCGTAATTTTGAATGAATTGCGTCAGTTCCTCCCATTCGGAGTCCTTTCGCATCCCATCGACTGCGGAGATACGCATCGTCCGACTGTGCTCGGACCAAAGCCATTGATATGGGTCAAGAACCTTACTCAGAGCATCGATGAGATCTTCCGTATCGATCTCGGTTTTGGACCAACTGCGAACACTTTTCACAAGTGAATCAAGTGAACTCTTGAGCGCAATCGAGAACAGTCGATCAAACTCTGTAATTGCCTGACCTTTAGGACGCCATTTGCGTTCCATTCGAAACGCGGTATAGAGCAGATGCCAAGTCTCGCGCAGCATCCCCATTTGTGGGAGTTCGCGAAGCAGGAATCGAATCACCGACTGCAGCGCCTGAGTTCGCAATATCTGTCCCGGCTCTCCTCCATTTTCGAAGGGAACATACAATAACGGATTACGAGAAAGCCGCGACAGAAGTCCCGGAAGCAACTCGCGCACACCTTCAATATCACGCTGTACGACCGACCGATAGATTTTCGCCAATCGTCGATCTTGTTCGCTTCCACGCGGGATCGTGACATCGTCAGGAATGATCCCGTTCAGAAGTCGCTCTGAATTTTGCAGACAGATTAGTGTACTGATGATTTGGTGCAGAAGATAAAACTTAACCTGCAACTGAACATCATATTCCACATTCCCATCGTGGTCACCAAATGGCTCGGAGAGTTCACGATCCCAGACATTCTCCATCAGTTCCGCTAAATCGATCTGCCAGCGTTGAGACTGACGATGCCAACCGACGATAGCGTCTACCATTTGTGCATCGAGAACCTGTTCCCCTTGATTCTTAAACATCTCTCCGGCAAAGGAAGCAGCTGCCATTTGCCAAAGCTGACCAACAGCATTCAGAAACTTGAGCCGTGGCTCAAGCTCACGATTGAGAGATTCGAATTCACCGTTCTGAAATCCTGTGTTTCCTTCAACGGTGTCGCCCCAATTTCCATCCTCGGCGCTATCGCGAAAGACCATTTCATCGTACGCGGCACTGAAAATGTCATCTTCGCCTTCTTCCTCTTCGAGATCATTCTCTTCATCGAACTCGCCACCGAAGAGAAGATCGGTTGGTGGAAGGCTATCGCTTTCATCGAATCCATTTCCGAGAACCGGCACGGCCCACCAGTCTTCGGCATTCGCTTCGAGGAATGCAAACATGCGACGAATAGCTGTGGCTTGCTGTTCGAATGTGCTCTCGTCGGAACGCTGACTTGTGGCAAGCTTCATCCAACGAATCAGCAACGAGAAGACTGAATGCTGAGGGCATTCAAATCCGACCTCATCCAACTGACTCAACCATTGCATCAGCAGTCCCATCGAAGCGACTTTGTCTTCTTTACTGAGCAGTGCATCGACAACGAGGGCATATGACTGCGCAGACTGAAATTTCTCGACGCGATCTCGCCAAAATGAAATATCACCGGAAGCTTCGCCCGCTTTCCTCCACTCACTCATAATCTCCGAGACATGCGTCGCAGATTCCCAACTCTCGTGACCATCCACATCAGGAAGATCTTCGATGACATCACTTCCAAACCGGTCCCACCAATCTGCGAAACCCTGATAGATGACACTCACTTCTTCACGAAGCTGATCGAGACCTTTCGCCCCGGTCTCACTTAATGTTCTTGAAAAGGCATTGAACGACGATTCCATTAAGCCGAGCAACGTCTCGATACGTGTATCAGGAATGGCATCTTCACGAGCAGAGAACAGTGGATACTGCCCCTGAAAACCAAGGATGTTCCACGGGTCGACCAAAGCTCCGCATTCGATCCCGCGAGTGACAAGCCTGGGAAGCTCCCGGAGAATTGCAACAGCCGGCTCAACTTCATTGTCGTCCAGCGACTGATGAATTGAAGCAACCGAACATTCGATTTCAGATTCGATACGAATTGAACAGGCCGGAATAGCATTGGCCTGTGTCCGGCTGGCCTCAGCGTAACCCATCGCAGCGTAAAGGTGAGCCAGTTCCCGGTGCTGCACCTGCCGTGCTCCGTACCCTGCGAGTTGCATATTGAGGAACTGTCGAATGTGGCCGAATGGCTGTTGCGTTTTCTGAGCTTCGTCGTGCAATCGTTTCGCTCTCGCACCGGTCGCGTTCGACATAATTCGCGCATAGAATTCATCCCGACGACGAGCCACAATCGGCAGCAGCGTCGTTAATGAAATCGTCGAGTCGTGCGTTCCCGGTCCTGCACCACTGATCGAAGAGGCCATAATCATCGTGCCACACAAAGCGGCAGCCGCATCAAACAACCGCTCTTTTCTGGCAGTCTTGCTATGTTTCCCGTTCACCCATTCCAGCAGCGAATCGAGAACAATCTGCCGAATAACAAAACGGCGATAGTTCCCTTTGGAATCGATCCGATGTGGATCCCATTCCCCAAACATATAGTTTGTGCGTTTAAAGGCAGGATTGACGTGATCATAAGCCCGCAGATCACAAGAAAGTTCTTCAAGCTGATCCAAAGAGAAATATGCTTCTTCCAGCAGATCCTGTGGAGCATCTTTCAGAAACTGAATGGAATGAGAGATCAGCTCTTCATACCGTCCCTGGGCGACACCTGCTTCTGGATAATATAGCGGCAAAGGACGATGACGTTCGTGAGCGTAGATCTCCATCTTGCGACCGTTTTCCAGCACAGCGATCGGGCGGTAGCCGACAAAGTCATTCAGCGTCGCCAAAGAGAACTCAACAATTCGATCCGTCTCATTCCATGGACCGCCCTGAGCCAGAACCGATTCGAAAATTTTCCCCAGAAAGAATGGATTCTCCAGCTCTTCGGCTTCAACGTGAAAAAGCAAATCGCGGTGATACTCCAGGTAGGCCGGGAAAACACCATCGACCCCAAGGGTGATGACGCTCTCAGCCTGAGTTGTATCGGAAAAGGCACTTTCGACTTCTGGAATCTCTTTCAGGTTGCTGAGCAGGGCATCCTTCAATTGTTCAACGTAGCTCTTCTGATTCGAAAGCTGACTCCAAATCGAGTTTAAGCTTTTCAGAAAAGAGGGATCAGAGGTTCCACTACTAAAATTGAGATACCCCAACGCTTCTCGCATCCCGTCCGAAGAGAGATCGAGAGCCGGGATATTTTTCGTGGACTTGTTTTTCTTCCGTTCTGCCATGGGGTATTCCTCAATCAGCGAAGGATCGAGGTCGCTTTATCTTCGCAGGGAGTTCAGGGAATCGAACAACCTGTCTTATTTGTTGGTGATAGTATCCGCAGTAGAGATGGTGATCTTAAACAAAATCGAGACAGCAAGACAGGGGCAGGCGACCTCCCCCTGAAAGCTGTCTCGTTCTGCACGATCACTTAGAAAAAAGAGGCTTCCGCGTGACGTACAACTGATCTATTCTGACGGAGAATCATGCTCCGTGTAAGTGCCAATCCTGAACGAACCGCAACGAATTTCACTTTATCATCACTTTCACGAAGATCGTTGCGTATTCTGACGGAGAAACTGTATTCTCTTTCGGATTCGACTCGTAGATTAGCAGTTCCGCTGAATCGGTCGAGGGTCTCCAGTCTTCATCAGCGACCTCTGAAATGAGAAGCTGCTGACACTGATCATAGACAGAAATGCAGGATTCAAAATGATCTCTCTTCGTTACGCTGCCATCTTGATGTTCTTTTCATTATTGGCACAGCCGGTTCTCGCTCAAAATAAAAAAGATGTCCTCTCCTCGGTCGAGGCTTTAGAACCGACCGCATGGGAGAATGCACAGCAAATCTGGGAGTGGGCAGAACCTGGTTACAAGGAAGAGAAATCGTCGAAGTTGCTTGCCGACTGGCTCGAAGCTGAGGGGTTCACAATTCAGCACGGAGTTGGAGAAATCCCCACAGCTTTCACCGCGACGATCGGTGAAGGAAAACCTGTTATTGCTATTCTTGGTGAATATGATGCTCTTCCGGGACTGGCACAAAACGCTGTCCCATATCAGGATCAACCCAACGAAAAATACTACGGACACGGCTGCGGACATCACCTGTTTGGTGTCGCCTCTGCATCAGCCGCGATCTCTTTGGCGAAGCAAATTCAGGCAGGTCACATCAAAGGAACGCTCCGTTATTATGGATGCCCGGCGGAAGAAGGTGGAAGCGCGAAAGTGTTTCTCGTCCGAGCTGGACTGTTCGATGATGTCGACCTTGCCTTGCATTGGCACCCGAGTAGCCGAAACGCAGCTGGCGACCGATCATCACTCGCCCGAATCGCCGTCAAATTCCGGTTCCATGGAACGAGTTCTCATGCAGCCGCTGCTCCTGACCAAGGCCGCTCGGCACTTGATGCCGTTGAGCTCACAAACTTCGGCACTCAGCTGCTACGAGAACATGTTCCTGACGGAACTCGCATCCACTATGTCATTACCTCTGGCGGAGACGCTCCAAACATTGTGCCAAACTTCGCGGAAGTCTATTACTATGTTCGGCACCCGAGTTCAGATGTCGTACGGGACATCTACGAACGTGTCGTGAAGTGTGCCGAAGCAGGAGCACTGGCCACAGAAACACGGCTCGAAATTCGCAACGAAGGTGGCATCGTCGAGATCATGCCGAATAACGCTCTTTCCGAAGTGACACGAAGAAACCTCAAGGAATTAAACAACCTGAAGTACACCGATGAAGACATCAAGTTCGCAATCAAACTTCAGGAGACCATGTCTGCCCCGAGATCATTGGATTCAATTCAAATCGTAGTCAATACACGTGGTGAAACGGGACAAGGGTCGACAGATGTGGGTGACGTTTCCTGGGTTGTTCCGACAACCGGATTTAACGCAGCCTGTTGGGTCCCGGGGACTCCCGGTCACTCCTGGCAAGCTGTTGCCTGTGGCAACACTCCAATTGCCAAGTATGGAATGACGCTCGCCGCCCGAACTCTGGCAGCGACGGCTTACGACCTCTTTCACTCTCCCGAGATCGTGCAACAAGCTAATGAGGAACTGCAAAGACGCCTCGGAGAGCGAAAATACAAACCTCTCGTCGCCCCTGATCAACTCCCTCCACTCAACTACCGAGACCGCACCAGTTCGCCAAAATGATCTCACCGATGAGATACTTCTCAATGAGAGTTGGCAGATGCGTACTGCGAAGCAGAAACTCTACTCTGGTTCTTTACTGAACGGTCTTGACTGAACCGACTTGAGTCTGCAGTCCACACGCGCCACTGCTGAACTGATACCAGTAAAGTAGAACGTTGCCTGACAGAAAATACGCTGCCACTACGGATTTACCCAACCTGATTTGGCAGGTTAGGTAACAGTCTGCAGGCAAGTCAACGAGCTAATGACTTGCCTGCTGTGAGGTGTCATTCCTGTACCGATAAGTGGCTCAAAGCAGTTTGCTTGACCGTGTGCCCGTGAAGACCGCGTTTCATCAATAAAACTGCTGCTCGCCCCGAGACAGAACCTGTACACCAATTCGAAAGATGCTCTATTCTTTCTCGAAGTATTTCTTCACGAGGTGTTCAGGAGGTTTCGGGGTAATCGGAGTAATCACAAGCACTGCAATGAGAGACGTCGCCAGTGCAACGACTACTGGTGAAAATCCGAAGAGGTTGACCGGATCAGTAAACTCACCACCTCGCCACCAGCTGAGAACGTGCATGAACAGGTGTGTCGCGAAACCAACCAGCATACTTCCCAGGCAACCAGCAGTATTCGATCGCTTCCAGAATAGTAGAGCTACGACCGGGAACAGGAAACAGGCCGCCAACCCTGAACCGACGTAGACGATGATGTCCTGTAAATATGCAGGAGGATTGATGGCGCAGACAAGGGCAATCGTTCCGATCACAAGCGTAGTCAGATAGCAGAGACGCTTGATGGTTGTCTCGCTCGCATTGGGGCTGATATTTCGTTGATAGACATCTCGAACAAGTGCAGATGAAATCACAAGCAGAAAACTATCGACAGTCGACATCACTGCAGCAAACGGAGCTGCGATAAGGAGTCCTGCCAACCAGCCATAACCCGCATTCTCTGTAAGAGTGACCGCCATTGCAGGCATAATTCGGTCCGCTTCATTCTCCATCCCGGGCAGAAGAATTCGTGAATAACAGAAGATGACAACCAACGGAAAGTAGATGAGTCCGTAATAAATCGTCACGGTAATAATCGCTCGACGAAGCGTTTTCGAATCTTTGAACGCCATCAACCGAACCATGTACTGCGGCTGTCCGGTTCCTGAAATCGCCCACATGAAGAAGAAGGAAATCGCCATACCAAGTGGGAGGAATCCGGCGGCGGCAGCAACTTCTGCATCGGTGGGACCATCATCCTGCTCAGATTTCGGTGGCATTGGAGCAGGACCGGATACATAGTGACCAGTCCGATCGGCCCCATATTGATAGTCTTGAAACTCTCCGAACGTACAGATGATACCGAGTCCAGATTCTGTTGCTCCCAAAACGGAATTTCCCTCAACAGCTGTTTGTCGGATATTCGCCTCTGATGGGCCAATTTGATGCCACGCACTCTCTGGCAAGTCGGAGAAAAATTTCTCCCACAACCTTTCGATCTCTTCGGGAGTCCGAATTTCCACGACGGGAATGTCGTCAATAATTCTCTCTCCAGCTGGAATGGCAATCGATCCGCTGAGCCGATAAACCTGCCGAATGTCGTCTGTATTGGTTTGCGCGATCCAGATGTTCGTGAGCGCTCTCGATGAATCAGTGGCAGCAGCCAATTCGATTGAAGCAGTTCCGATTCGTGGCGGAACCATCCTCGCCATTTGCTCGGTTCCCGACCTGAGTCCACCAACTTGTGAGAGAGTTAACGGCAGCATGATGGCAACGCCAGCGATCATGACGACCCCTTGCATGACATCCGTCCAAACAACTGCATGGAACCCGCCGTACGTGGTATACACGATGACGAGAACACCGAAGAGAACCAGGCAAGTAAAATATCCGGGATCGACCTCCGAGAAGAAATCCATCCCACTCACCGAACTCCCCACGAATCCGCTCAAGCCCTTAAAAGCGTCGACATCCTGAATCAGCGTTTGCAGAATCACACTTCCAGCTTTGAACTGTGCAATGAGATTGAACGAGAGAAAAAAGACGATCAAGAGCGTTGCAACCAAACCGAAGCTGCGGCTGTCAAAACGATCTCGTAAAACGTCCGGAATCGTAATCGCTCCACTTTTCCGAGCGACCTGGTTCACACGTTTCCCTAACAGTCCCATCGTGCATAACGGATAGACCATGTAACTGGCGATCCAGAGTGCCAGAATCCAACCATGAGTGTAAATTTTGGCAGGAAACCCAGTGAAGCTTCCCCCCGAAGCACTCGTTGCAGCAAATGTTAAAGCGAATGCCCAAACTCCCAACCCGCGACTTCCCAGAAAATATTCACTTAGAAAACTTCGCCCTTTGAGAAGATTATTTGCAAAGCCGGCAATGACAAAAACAAGAAGCGTATAAACCACAAACGTCCAGATCGCAGCATCGGAAGCGTTGACGGCGAGGATCTGAAAATTGGATATCGAAGACATTGAGTATTTCCCGAAAGGCAGGGCGGGGTGGAGAGAAGAATTTAAAAATAAGAACAAGAGTTCAGGAATCATTGTTGTTCGCAGCGATTCCAATTGCTTATTCAGATTTTGTCAGGGCGAATCAGATGATGTGAATTATTCATCGAGCGGAAGTTCGTCGTCGGCTTGACCGAGATCATCATCCTTGATGAAGAAGAGACAGATCAAAATCGACAACAGACCAGAGACGCACCAGGGGAATGCAACGCCCCAAAAGATCCAGGAAGGGATCCCCATCGTCAGCGTCAACTCCCAGTTCTCGTTAGTCGTCTGGTATCCGGTGAAGTAGCAGTAAGGTACTGTCCAGGCAAAGCTGAGCCCCCAAACAATCAAAATTAGATAGGCTTCATTTTTTGAATGGACGTAGACAGGATCGGCGTTCGAAGAACTCATCGCAGGTAATTTCCATCAGTCGGCATTGATTAGATTTTCATGTGGTATCCGACTGACTCATTTGAATCAACCGTGATCCAAAAAAACGATGAACATCGTGAGCAGACTGCAGGGCCGTCCCCCCTTAAAATAAGAGATTCCCGAAAGTTCCGAACTCTCGGGAATCTCTATTCAGCAATATTTTATCCTGGCAACCTGGCAGTACGTACCAGTCGGCGAATGTGCCTGCTCCCGCTATGCAGGTCCCATCCCCTGCATACGACGCCATGCACTCAATTGTCCGAGATGCACCATAACATGCCCACCGACATAAAAGGCGTGCATCGATCCGATCGATGGGAAGAGTTCCTTAAGGCGCCCCTCAGCGGGGTTGTCTTGGAGGAAAATTTCATCGTCCGCAGCTCGCAGTTTCTCTAAAGCAGCTCCGTAGCCCTTGAAGAAATATTCTTTGATCTCTTCCATCGGAGGATAAAGCGTTCCGTCGACGTCATCCTGACAACTGACTTTGTCGCTGAAGAGTTCCTCGTAGTTCTCTGGCGTTGTTGCATCGGCCGGGTCCTGTCCGAGTTCTCTCAGAATTCGAATCGGGTACAAACTGAGATGACCGAGAATAAATGCCGGATGGTTGGAGTTAACAGTCTCCCCGCCAACAGTTGCAAAGCGACCGAACGATTCAGCCGGGATGTCTTTCAAAAGTCTTTCGGCATATCCCAAACTGAGTTGAAGCGAATCAGCGATACAGTTTCCAGTTGAACGAGCCATTGAATGATTCCTTATTGTAAAAGGGATGAGAGAATACCAATAACGACGAGCATCTTGTTCCAAAGTCCCGCACGTCTACCACATGCATGACTACTCGTCGTGGTGAAAAACTTCTTCTTGTCCTCGAACCACGATATTGTTCATCGCTGCCCAGGAATTCAAATCCTGTTTTTGAATTGCATTCGCCATCAGATCCGGGAAAAGATCTGGAGTACACGCAAACGCTGGGACACCGAGTTCTGCGAAATTCGCAGCTAACTGATCGTTATACATTGGAGCCCCATCATCGCTTAGAGACAACAGACATACAACAGTCACACCTGAAGCGACAAGCCGTGCAACTCGCCCAAGTAACCCATAAACATCCCCCCCTTCATAGAGGTCAGTGATGAGTACCATAATCGTCTGGTCGGGGCGTTCAACAAGCTGCTGGCAATATCCAATCGCCCGATTGATATCCGTCCCACCCCCGAGTTGAGCGCCGAACAGAACATCGACTGGATCTTCGAGCAACTCCGTCAAGTCAGCAATTTCGGTATCGAAGACAACAAGCTTCGTGCTGACTGCTCTCATAGAAGCCAATACAGCAGCAAAGATGCTGGAGTAGACTACTGAAGTCGCCATCGATCCACTTTGATCGACGCAAAGAATGATGTCTCTCAGAGAAGATTGTTTACGACCGTACCCAACCAACCGCTCTGGAATGATCGCTTTTTGTTCGGGGAGATAGTTTCGTAAGTTTTTTCGAATTGTGCGGTCCCAGTCGATCTCTTTCGAACGTGGACGTTGCGAGCGAGTCACTTTGCTCAACGCTCCGCGAACCGCCTCAAGTAATGGATTGCGGAGCTTGCGTTCGATTTCATCGACGACTTTTCGAACCACCTTGCGGGCGGTCTCTTTTGTTTTCTGTGGGATGATCCCTTTCAGTGAAACCAACGTCCCCACGAGATGAACATCCGCTTCGATATGCTCCAGGGTTTCCGGCTCCAGCAGCATCTTATGAAGTTTCAACCGTTCGAGAGCATCCTTTTGCATCATACGTACGTTTGAAGAACTGAAGTACGTTCGAATATCTCCCAGCCATCGATTGACCTTGGGCGACGTTTTCCCCAGTCCTGATTTCCGGTCAGAGTCGTACAATGCCTGCAAGACTTTGTCCATTTGCAGTTCGTCACCTTCCAACTGAACATCCAGACCTTCTATCCCTCCCGGCACACTCTGACCGGGATCAGACTCGGACTCCGCCCCGAGCACTAAGCGCCAGCGCTTAAGCCGTTCATGTTCTTCAGAGGATCGTTGCGGCTGACTCATTTCAAATTTCCCCCCATGATCTCTGTGAGAACTGGAAGCACTTTGGCAGCTCGTTCATGGTTGATCTCGCCCCCATTTTCGTTTTCACCAGAGTCGACGATCGACGATTGCCGATCAGTGAGGAATTTCACTTTCTCACCCATTTGGCGTCGTTCCGCAGAACTGAAATCGCTAAACGCCCGACGCAACACGGGAAGCATTTCAACAAAGATTTCAGGTTTGAGCCGGCGAAGCCATTCGTCGAAAATCGACCAAAGTGTTTCCTGATGAACGAGAAGCAGTCCGCTTCCTTTGAGAAGGCCGGTTAACCACGCTGCTGCCACCGAGGTCTCCGTTACTGGCGAAAGTTCGAGCCTTGTCAGCCGGTCAAATTCTTCCTTTTCAATTTCATCTTTTTCCAGAAGCAGTCGACACGCCCAGCCACGCAACAATCCATTCACTTTGCTGGGAAGCAATTTTCGCAACTGAATGTTCCAGTCAGACTGCAATGTTTCGTCACCGAGCAAATCAATCGCTTGCTGAGCCTTCAACAGGCTTTCGAGCATTGTCTCTGCTGCTGAATCGTCAAGTGCCAGGCAAGCCGAAACCAGCCCAACTAGGATCCGATCAAACATCCCGTCGAGAATTGGTAAGACATTCGCTGCTTCTGTTTTGCGGACGTCGCTGTAACGAGCGATTCTGGCTAGTGGAAGTACAGCATCCATGAGATGACGAACATCTGCCGAAACCGACGCCTGAACACCGATGATGTCGAGAAGCTCAGGAATCGCGGATTGCAAGTTGGCCAGTATGGCAGCATAAAGAAGCTCAGTCAGTTCTTGAATGTTCTGAGCATCGCGTCCACGCTGCACTGTGCGGTGGGTCGCAGCCAGTTCAACAGTATTCCCCCAGACATTCGCTTCGATTATGGACACAGCAAATTCAGGTTGCCATTCGAGTTGCCAGATTTCATGGAACGTCGAGTCGCCGCCGCCCGATTCTTCCCAGACTCCCCACGAAACCTCCAACATGTTGAGTCGGTGGAGCAGGTGGCTTCGCTCTCGACTGATCTCCTTGCGCAGATCGAGATCCAGAAGTTTCTTCTCCGTCGAAGGCCTCATTCGCAGCGTTTTTTGCAGTTTCGCAAGGTTCTCTGCGAGTGGAACAGAAGGTGTTTCATCGGGGACTGATCCTAGCTTGTCGCCGATTTCCAATTTTTTCCGAATCAGCCTGAGCGGGCTGTCGTCACCTTGGCAGAAAACAGTCAGGATCGCTTCATTCAATTCCCTTAACCCCGGCGATCTTAAATCGCGAAGGGCAGCGAGAGTTTCGGCAAGCCGCGATGCTTCAATCACGCTTGCAGAGGAGGCGTCGAGATCCTTTTCACGCAACAGTCGGGCAGCACTTGTCAGCCATCGAAGAGGAGCATCTTGTGGAGACTCCCAGATGTGCGAGTACCATCCGGGCGAATCGACTCCCGCTCCGTAGCCGCTGCGGTAGCTCAAGCGAGAATGTGTCCACGGAATCCAGGTGGCCGTCGTCTTCAGCTTCGGCAAACCTTTCAGCCGGGCTGTATCATCTTTGATTTTGCAACCGTCAATCTTCCCATTGAGGGCTTCTTCTGTAAGCACCGGTCCATGCCAGGCACCGCAAACAATCGCAACATGCCCGACAGTTTCTTTGCGGATTTTTCGAATTGTCTTGCGCATGAACGCTTCGCGAAGCAAGTCACTTTCGCGAGTTTCCGGGTACTCCTCGCGTATCGTTTGCATCGCTTCGAGAATGGCCTCAAAGAGCCCGGTCGCATCATCGCGACGTTCGATCTGCTCTTCCCACCAGAGTTCATGATCCGCATAGCCAGCTGCCTCTGCCAGTAAAGCAATTGGATCAGCGCGAAACTCGGAGACCTTCTCCTCAACTGGTTCGGGAGATTCAGCAGCCTTCTTTTCGTTCTGTTGATCATGCTGCTTATCGAGCGCCAGGCGATGCGACATCGGTAAGTCCATCAACCGGACCGGAACCTGATTCTCCCCAGCCCACTTCAAAACCTGCCATTCCGGAGAGAAATCGGTCAACGGGAAACTGACAGACCGTCGAGGTTCATCTTTCGGATAGATCAACATCGAAACGGGAGGGATCATCTCATCATGATTGACCAGCGGAAGTGCGATTTCCGCATCGGCAGGCCCCTCAAGTGCCACCACATCTGGTTTCAATTCATCAAGCGCAGCACGAACACTCCGAGCGCATCCCGGCCCATGATGTCGAATTCCAAATACCGTGCTCTGACTCACGATGTGCACTTTCAATAATCAATCGGGAACGAAGTCGATCAGATGCCATAAGAAACTCTATCAGCCCCCCTCTCATCGAGCTGAATCACGGGTGGGCAAGGACTTATTTGGGCATTGTTACATCTGGAGCATACCCGACATTGGTCTTAATGCTCTGCCTCGGGATGTGCAGTCTATGATGTCATAAAAGTGACCTTCACCGGTACGTCAAGCAATGAAGACACTTGAGAACTGATCTGAAAACTCGATTTTCTCTCTCAAACACGGAGAAAAGCGACCATTCCCAAAGTGTTCGGACTTGCTCTCTTATGTGTTACCCCGAGAAGTCGCGACTGGCTCGGTACAGGTCTTTCCAGTCGTCACGTTCTTTGACGACTGTTTGCAGATACTCTTGCCAGACAAGTTGATCTTGAACCGGATCTTTGACAATCGCTCCGGTGAGTCCCGAAATCATGTCGCCCGCCTTCATTTCTCCATCACCATAATAAGCCGACATGGCCATTCCGTTGGAGACCACAGAGATCGCTTCAGCCGTGGAAAGGGTCGCGCTGGGGCTTTTCAGTTTCGTCTTCCCATCTTCTGTCACTCCATTCCGCAGCTCGCGGAAGATCGTCACCACTCGTCGAATCTCTTCCAGTGCAGGCTTCTCAGCTGGAAGCTCCAGGGCTCGTCCAAGTTGGTCGGCTCGACTTTGAACTATTTGGATCTCATCATCGAACGAGTCGGGAACTGGCAAAACCACGGTGTTGAAGCGACGCATCAAGGCGCTCGATAGCTCGTTGACCCCTTTGTCTCGATTGTTCGCCGTAGCGATCACATTGAAACCTTTGACCGCTTGAATTTCACTGTTGAGTTCGGGAACTGGTAATGATTTCTCCGAAAGGATCGTAATGAGCGCGTCCTGCACTTCGCTGGGGATGCGAGTCATTTCTTCGATGCGGGCGATGCGGCCGGTTCGCATGGCGTCAATCATCGGACTTTCGACCAGGGCTGCTGGCGATGGTCCTTCCGCAAGCAGGCGCGCGTAGTTCCATCCGTATCGTAACGCCGATTCATCAGTCCCGGCTGTCCCTTGAACAAGAAGCGTCGACGACCCACAAATCGCAGCGGCGAGGTGTTCGCTCACCCAGCTTTTTGCAGTCCCCGGAATCCCATACAGCAACAGTGCTCGATCAGTCGCTAAAGTCGCAATTGCGATTTCAATCAACCGTTCTTTGCCGATGTATTTCGCAGTGATCTCTGTCCCGTCTTCCAGAGTCCCTCCCAGCAAATATAACTTCACTGCCCACGGGGAGAGCTTCCAGTTCGGCGGCTTCTGACGTTCATCAACTTTCGATAATGCCTCAAGCTCGTGAGCAAACTGCTGCTCGGCATGTAAGCGAAGATGATTTTCCGTGGAGGCTGATTTCGAAAGAGTCATTTTCAATAGATCATTGAGTGAGAACAAATTGTTGAGATGAGCTCATTGGGCTGAGTTGGGCTGAGAATGTGCAAAAGTGTTACGAGACCGGCCACAAACTTCTACTCACTCTTGAATTGTCCTGAAATAGATCCTTGCAAGTGAAGCTAGAAAGGCCCCACTCGAATAGAAAATTCATCTCACGCAGACTTGTCTTCAGACCAACAACTGCGAATTCAGTTTCCCACTCTTCAAGCATCTAAAAATGAGCAAATATAGTCAGTCACTTCGTGGACTGTCACTTTGAATTTCGATTTCCCCGGAACATTGAATTCCTGACCACCTTCGAAACTCAAACTGTCCGATTCCCCCGGAAGGACAACATCAAGCTTTCCAGACAGAATCTCCATGAGCTCAGGTTTCTCTGTACCAAATTGGTAGACACCCGGCAGCATGAGTCCCAGTGTCTTCGTACTGCCATCAGCAAATTTGACGGTGCGACTGGACACGTTGCCATCAAAGTAGATGTTGGCAGCCTTCACGACGTTGACAGATTCAAATTCACTCATGGTTCAGCTTTATATTTAGAACTGGTCCTGAAACGTGAAATTGCTCTCTCAAACGTTGAGGAAAGCGGCTATTCCAGAGGTTTTCGGACTGGTTCCAGGAAAATTGTGTTGATGAAATATTCTGCAGTCTTAAGACGCGAAATTTACCATGCTGTTCACGTCAGCGAAAGCGAGCGCGTTGCATGATTCATCGAACTCAGACATGATGATGCACTGATTCGAAAAGCTCTGTGGTGAAAGTTTTCAGAGCCCTCAAGAGGCCAAGCTCAGAGATCCGGACTCGTTCAAACCTGACGCATCAAACTTCCTGCAAGGATTGACCAACAATGAAGCATTTTGTCTTCGCAACTCTCATATGCTCTCTAGTTTCAACGTCAGTACAGGGAGAAGTTTTCCTCGTTGAAAAGGGAGAGCCGAAAAACGCCTGGGCACAATCAAAAGACTGGAAAACCAAAGGTGGAGCGTTCGAAGGGCAGGGGTTGGACACGCTTCTTGTTTCTGAAAGAAGTCTTAAGCCGGGACCATTTCAGGTTGATGCTCGACTCCGACTCATCGGCCAGGAAAAATCAGCGGCGACATTTCAACTTGGCAACAGCCACTTCGGCTTTGAGGGGGCGGCTGAACAGGTGTTCGTCAATGGGCCAATTTTTGGAGACCTGAAGTTCATTGGAAATCCCGATGATTTTTTTGAGTCCGAAGACTGGTTCGACTTTCAGGTGATCAGCGACGGTAAAAAGATTCGCTTTCTGTTAAATGGAAAAGAAGCAACCTCTGTCGAAGATCCCGGAACTGGATTTGATACGATCGCGTTCCGCCCTTGGCGCAGCACGATGCAAATTGCCAACTGGAAGATCACTGGCAATCTCGGAGAGGTCGAAGAGAAGTCGCCCCGTGGCTATACGATTCCGACTCTCGATCTGGCGGATCAAAAAGATCGACAGGTGATCGTCGACATCGAAAAGGGCCAATATCTGGGACATCCAACGACAGTTTTGCTGGAAGATGGGAAAACGATTCTGTGCGTCTATCCCAAAGGTCACGGGCGAGGAGCGATTCTCTATAAGCGGAGTCTCGATGGTGGGCTGACTTGGAGCGACCGTCTTCCGACTCCGGAGAACTGGGAAACCAGCAAGGAAACGCCAACACTTCACCCTGTAATCGATGCTCAAGGAAACAAAAGACTCATCATGTGGTCAGGATTGTATCCTGCCCGCTTGGCTGTCAGTGAAGATGACGGCAAGAATTGGTCTCCACTTAAAAGCGCCGGAGACTGGGGCGGGATCGTAGTGATGGGAACTGTCATGGAGTTAAAAACTCCCGGCCAGTACATCGCATTCTTTCATGACGATGGAAGATTCATGCAACCAGAACCGAAGCAAACCAAACCACCGACCTTCACTCTCTTCAAAACGTTCTCTAAAGATGGCGGGCTGACATGGTCATTCCCGGAAGCAATTTTCGCCCGCTCGGATGTTCATCTATGCGAACCTGGTGGAGTTCGCTCTCCCGATGGAAAACAAATCGCAGTCTTGCTTCGAGAAAACCGACGACTTCGAAATTCCTATGTCATCTTCAGCAATGACGAAGGCAAAACATGGACCGATCCGAAAGAACTTCCCGCCTCCCTCACTGGAGACCGACACACTGCGAAGTACACTCCCGATGGGCGGTTGTTCATTTCCTTCCGAGACCGAACTCTTGAAAGCCCGACTCCCGGAGACTGGGTTGCCTGGGTTGGCAAGTACGAGGACATCGCAGAAGGGCGGGAAGGGCAATATCGCGTACGATTGATGGACAACAAAAAGGGTGCCGATTGCGCTTACCCCGGTGTCGAAGTCCTCCCCGATGGAACGATCGTCACCACCACTTACGGTCACTGGATTGAAGGTGAACAACCCTTCATTGTCAGCGTCCGACTCAAACTGGAAGAACTCGATCAGATGGCAGAAAAGTAAGAGAAGCCCGGTAATCTTTAAAGCATTGGCAATCCCTGTCGTGCCCGTGAACACGATCTTCACGGGCACACGTTAGAGCAAACTGCTCTAAAAACAGATCCGGAACCTGAAATCGCTTTCTCAATCAATGAGAAATCTCACCAGACACTTTCAAGTGTCCGGTGAGAGAAATACTGTCAGCAAAGCCGCGTCCGTTACATTCCGGAAGCGAGTGCTTCAAGATGCCGACTAAAGTGATCCGCCAAGACTTCGGTATAGGTCTCGGGGTGAGATTCGAGAACGGAACGGACAGCGGGACCAAGTTCAGGGTCGGTCAATGTTGAACCGAACGTGCAGTGTAAAATTTGCCGACCGGGCTCGGTGAAGCCGACACCTTGAGGCACGTCCGCCCAGCACTCAAGATAAACCTGCTCCAGTTTCTTTGCATCCAGGCCGTCACCAGTCGGCACAGCCGCGTTGGTTGCGGAGACATGATAAGTCGCCTTGTCGACATCATAGTGATCGCGACCGAACTGGACGATCCGACGGAACAACGCTTCGTCGTGTCGGGCGACAACTCGTAATGCTTCGAGATAGCTGGTTCCAGCCGTTTTGACATGAAAGCGGCCCTTCGTGGCTCGCGCCAATGCAGCATACATCGAGATTTTGTCTGATCCTGAATGCAAACTTAGTTTATAAGGTCCGAGCAATTCAGAGATCGCCGCGTGATCGTTCAGCGATGCTTCCAAAGCGTCGACGTCTCCTTTGTAATCAACACCTTTCTCCAGCTCACCGATAAAGCGAGGCGCCAGGCTCACCAGCTTCATACCACCTCGAAGACATTGATCAGCGATAATGTAGTGCTCTGCGAGCGTAGTCGGTTGATCAGTCTCATCGACCGAAAGTTCGATTTCGTAATCAAGCCCTTTCGCGTCGTGGACTGACTTGATGTAGTCGCCCATCGAAAGCGTTCGTTGGATCGCCGATCCATACTTGACTGCCGCACGCATACAGGCTTCTTCGCTCAGCTCAATTTTTGCTCCTGACGGAAGATCGACTGTTTTCCCAAGATAGCTGTCGTACCAAGGTGCGGTTTCCCGAGCATTAGAGAACTTCTCGCGCAACGTTCCTTCGTCGTAGTCGTCCGCCTTCTGATCGACATCATCAGAAGGGTCGATTGTAAAGAATGTGAATCCAACGGCAGCAGTGACGTCAACATCTTCTGGTGTTTTCAAGTGATCAGCGTCTGCTCCGGTACGGCCTTCCCAACCGGCAGCCCTGGCTCCGTTGAGAGCATCGTCCATCACTTCTTGAGCGGTCCGCTGCGTCCGCGTCATTTCGCGAATCGACTGCTGAGGAAAGATCGGCTCGATGCCATTCCCGGACCGTTTCATCGCTTCAACATGTCCCGGTGTTGCCAATCCAATTCGATCACCAAAACCAAAACTTGGCGCCAGCCCTAAAGTGCTACATTTTTGCGGTTCGCTCATCATCTCTCTTTCTTAGTGAATTATTCGCTTGCTTAAAAACGCAGGAGACTCTCCGGGAAGCAGATCTCTGGCCTCATCGAAGAGGAGCAACCACGTTGTCTTTTATTTCGTCGTTGAAGGTCCGTAAAGATGTTCACCTCGCCGGGCAGCTTCGATCGCCTCAAAGGTATCCTGCGGAATTCCGGGGTCACCTTGTTCTTTCAGCCATCGAGTGAGCTCATTGAACAGGCGCTTCTTCTGATTCGCATACTCCGGGGAGTTTGCCAGATTGTCCAGTTCATAGGGATCGACAGCGGTTTCATAAAGTTCCTCAGATGGGCGCATCATGTAACGTTTCACCAAACCGTAAGTTCGCGGAGAGGTCGACGAATCCCAAACCCACGATTGCCAATACGGATTGTTGAGTGCTCCTTTCCCATTGATGCCCATCAAGTGTTTCTCGATATACATTTCGCCTGGAGTGAGATTTTGTATGTATCGATATTTCCCGTCGGTGATCGTTCGAATGGGGTAAGCTGGACCTTCAGGGATATTATTATGAACACCGTACGCAAACTGGCGATGCTCGTCGGTAATTCCTTTCAAGACTTTGACAAAGCTGGTCCCGTCAAATTCGGCATCCTCAGGTTTTCCGCCCGCGAGTTCTAACAACGTGGGAGCGATATCCGCGTACTGAATAATGGCATCGGTTCTTTTTCCAGCTGGAACCTTTCCCGGCCAGCGAGCCACCAGTGCAGTATGCAAACCTGTATCCCAGTTTGTCCATTTACAACCGGGGAACTGCGCACCTTGTTCCGAAGTGAACAGAACCAAAGTGTTGTCTGCTTTGCCTGTCCGTTCCAGAGCCGACAGCAAGTCTCCAACTTGTCCGTCCATGTAAGTCACCTCTGCCAGATAACGCCCGAAATCTTCCCGAGTCCGAGGGGTGTCGGCAATGTTGGGAGGAAGTTTAATTTTCTTCGGCGGATACTGCGATGCATCTCCCATCACCCACGGAACGTGCGGTTCAACGAGCGCAACGACAAGGCAAAATGGTTCTGCTGAGTCTCGCGTCATGAATTGTGCAACCTCTCCCAGATCGTGATCCTGAGTTGGATTGCGTACACAGTTCTTGTCGAAACCGGCGACATTCTCAAACGGAAACGCTTGCGATGGTTTGACATGCACCTTCCCTGCGATTCCGACTCGATAGCCCAAAGGCGAAAGATAATGTGGCAGACTCTTTGTCTCAGAACGGCTCGCGGAGTGGTTCCAGGCACAGCCATTTCGCATTGGATACTGACCACTAAAAAGCTCGGCGCGGCACGGCTGACACATCGCCTCACTAAGGTAGGCACGATTAAAAGTCAGTGACTGCGCAGCGAGTCGGTCAATGTTCGGGGTCAATGCATTTTCGCCGCCATACAACGGCAGGTCGTTGTACGTGCAGTCATCTGCCATGATGATCAAGACATTTGGTTTCTCCCGAGCCTGCGAGTGATTCGAACAAACCAGAGAGAGAAGGCTGCAAAGAATCAACAGGAGACGCATCGACTGAATTCCTGAATTCGGGTTCGGGGTGAAACGGAAGCTTGACGCTTAAATGCTCTGACCTGTTATCGTTGGCTGAGATACTCTTCGAGACGTTCCGCTTTGCGAAGCAGGTACGGAATATGTTGGTTGTTCGCCTCGACAAATTGCCCGAGCAGTCGAAGGTGTTCCTTAAATTCTTCAGAGAATTTCGTATTCTCCTGATCCCTCCAAGTCGTGCTGAGAGCATCTAACTGCCCGGCGAGCAGATTCGCTTGATCAGAGAGTGTATTGTTGAACTGCTTCAGCTTTAATGCGAAGGCACGCAACTCTTCAGGATTTGCAATTGCCTGGGCCATAGTCTCCCCTCCGATTCGTCGTCAACTGGAGTGTTCCGCCCTTACAGACTACTCATCACAGACTGTAAAGGAAACAAACTCTCACAGTTTTTGCTACTGTTTGCTTTGCGGAGTTGCAAGCTGCTCGATACGATTGTGAGTCACAACTGAGCACCTCTGCGAGCTCGATGCAACGCGATATTCCCTCGAGGTTAAAGAGGTTCAATTCATTACTGAATCAGTTCGGCTTCGCAATGACGAATTTGCTCTAACGAAACGCGATCAAAAATGCGGAGATTCGTTATCAGTCACTGGGAACACGATCACAGTTTCAGATGAGTTCGAGCTCGCTCATTCTTAAACGAATTCGCACTCCGTTTCTCATCTGGGCGACTCAGGAATCTTAGAATTTTTAATAAAGCAACTTAACACTTGGTAAGGCCATCATGAAGCAAACAATCCTCCTGGCTACCGTCTTGGGAAGCCTCACCTGTTCCCACCTTTTTGCAGAATCCCCGAACACACTTTCCCTCTCAGAGAAAATGTCTGGTTGGGAACTTCTCTTCGATGGAAAAACCGCCGAGAATTTCCGCAACTACAAAAAAGATACGCTTAACAGTGGTTGGGTCGTGAAAGATGGAGCTTTAGTCCGCGCCGCTGGCGGTGCGGGTGACATCATCACGAAACAACAATATTCCGCTTTCGAGTTGACTCTCGATTACAAAATCTCCAAAGCAGGCAACAGTGGACTGATGTTCCACGTCACAGAAACAGAAGCGACGCCCTGGCGAACCGGTCCGGAAATTCAAATTCAAGACAATGTCGACGGGCACGATCCTCAGAAATCGGGATGGCTGTATCAACTCTACCAGCCTCCGGGAGACCCTGCGACAGGGGAAACCGTCGATGCGACGCGCCCCGCCGGAGAGTGGAATCAACTGCATGTTCGAATCACTCCCAACCAATCCGAAATCAATATGAACGGCGTCCGTTATGCTCGTTTCAAAAAAGGAGATGACGATTGGAACAAGCGAGTCGCAGCGAGTAAGTTTGCGAAATTCGAAAACTTCGGAAAGCCGAACTCAGGGCATATCGCACTGCAGGACCATGGCAATGAAGTCGCTTTTCGGAACATCAAAATCCGTGACCTCTCGAAAGAGAACGCTGTCAAGAATCCAGTCTCTGGAACGCTTGAACTCGAACCTGTCCTCGCTTTTCCAAATCTGAAATGGGCCAACTGGGAGCCCGTTGACGAACGAGGACGTCCACAATCCATACGCCCCGTCGTGGTCACGTATGCCGGTGACGAATCCGGGCGTCTGTTCGTGATGGAACAGCATGGTGTGATTTACACCTTTAAGAATGATCCGAAGGTCACAGAATCTCACGTCTTTCTGGACCTGCGAAGCAAAGTGAACTACTCCGATCGCCAGAACGAAGAAGGCTTCCTGGGGATGGCTTTCCATCCGAACTACAAAGAGAATGGCGAAGTCTACGTTTACTACACCACAGTCCCGGGACAGATTTCGGTAATCTCGAAGTTCACAGTCTCCAAAGAGAACCCAAACCAAGTCGATCCGAACTCAGAAGTTGAGATCATGCGGATCGAACAACCATTCTGGAACCACAACGGTGGCACGCTCGCGTTTGGGCCAGATGGGTACTTGTACATCGGACTCGGAGACGGCGGCAGTGGGAATGATCCTTACGGCAATGCCCAGAACCTTTCCAGTTTGCTTGGCTCGATTTTGCGAATCGACGTCAATGCCAAGCAAGACGGCAAAAACTATTCAATCCCGGCAGACAACCCTTTCGTCAGGAATAAAGAGGCTCGACCAGAGATTTACGCCAACGGCTTACGAAACACCTGGCGGATTTCATTCGATCGCGAAAGTGGAGCGTTGTGGTGTGCGGATGTTGGCCAAAACTTGTGGGAAGAGATCAACATCATTCGCAAGGGCGGAAACTATGGTTGGAACATGAAGGAAGGAACCCATCCATTTGGCTCGAAAACCGCCAACCCGAGCGAAGTGATCGATCCAATCTGGGAATATGATCACGGTGTCGGAAAGTCGATCACAGGCGGGCTTGTCTACCGTGGCTCAAAACTTCCCGAATTAGTTGGCAAGTATATTTATGCAGACTACGTTTCTGGTCAAATCTGGGCTCTCGATTATGATGCCGAAAAAGGAAAAGTGAATTCCAATCTGGCTATCCCGAGTCCAAAGTTGCCGATCGTCACCTTCGGTGAAGATGCCGAAGGCGAGATTTATTTCTGCATCGTCACAAACAACGGCAAAGGGATCTACACACTGAAGAAAAAGTAGAATCCGTTCAGAGAGTTTGATTCTTAACCAACAGCACATCGCTATCTGAAGTGCTGTTGGTTTATTTTTCAAGACAACAGAAAGAGCGAGGACCATGGTTGTTCGTCCGAAATTGATGCTCATTGCTGGCTGCCTGCTGGCCATGTTTTCACTTGTTGGCAGCCCACAAGGTTACGCTCAACAAAACGCCGAAAAGAACAGCGATCAGATCCGGAGAATTCCCTCCGAGAACAACAAAGACTTTCCCGCTGCGATTCGTGTCCACGCCGAATCTTTCGGTCACACCGCGCAGATTCTTCCCGAAAACAATTCGGGGGCGATTGCCGCTCAATGCCAGTCTGTGCTCAGTAGACTGGGCCAGATCCTGAAAGACGTCGATTCAGACAAAACCCACGTGGTTCAATTGAACGCATATGTCACTGATGTCAAAGCTCGCAAAGTCTTTGAGGCAGAAATCCGAAACTGGTTTAACGACACTCTCCCCGCCGTGACTTGGGTCGCGACTCCGCTTCCGGTAGAGCAGGCTCAGGTTGGGCTAGACGCAGTCTTCGTTTCGAAACAGCGCACCTCTGAGCGTCTTCTTTCTCAAAAGACTGGCTCTGCTGACGAGAACCCGAATGGTACGGCTGATGCCAGTTTACTTCCCGCTGGAGATGTCGTGTACGTCTCTGGTCAGGCAGAACCAGGCGATCTAGTAGAAGGCACGAAAGAGACACTTTTGTCCCTGGAGAGGACTTTGCAATTCCTTGAATTGGACAAGCAACACGTCGTTCAAATCAAATGCTTCATTACACCCATGTCAGACGTCGCCATCGTGAATCAAGAGTTAGCCAAGTTTTTTGGTGACTCCGCAGTCCCACCGGTTTCACATGTCGAATGGATCTCCGGTTCGCGAGCGATCGAGATTGAACTCGTCGCCTGGGCACCTGCCGCTGAATCAGAAAAGTCCGTGAGCTATGCAACACCTCCGGAAATGCGATCTTCACCAGTCTACAGCCGTGTAGCTCGAATTCACGGGCAAGACCGCATTTACATTTCCGGCCTTTTTGCCAGCAAAGCAGGATCCGGTGAAGAGCAGGTTCTCGATATTTACCAATCGCTTGAATCCACTTTAAATAAGGCGGGCTCGGACTTGAAACATTTGGCGAAGGCAACGTACTACGTCTCAGCTGCAGATTCGAGTGACCAGTTGAACAAACTTCGACCAGATTACTACGACCCTGAACGCCCGCCAGCCGCCTCGAAAAGCATGATGCAAAAGATGGCAGCTGAGAAGATGTCAATTCATATCGACGTGATCGCAGCTCCGAACCGTTAGCGGCTTTTCAATGCGTGTCGTGCCCGTGAAGATTAATTTCATGACTTCATAGACTGCACAACACAAGGCAGAACGTTAAGACCAACATTGGATTTGCTCTCGCTGGTGACCGTTTTTTTGAACCCGGTCACACTCAGTCGTTTCGATTTGCTCATTGCTGCCCGTAATGATTATCCTGCACCTCCTCATGTGTCTCCGCGTTGAGTCGTCTTGATTCACACAGACTGATATTCACTGCCAGAACAACAATGAAATCCACAACAAAAACATTGTAACATCGCCTCAGGACACAGGGTCAAAAATGCGAACACAAGTGACAAGGAACACAACGTGGATCCTTCCGCTATTTCTCATCGGAGGATTGGCGTTTTTTGTTCGCTACAGCCATCTATTCTTTAGTCCCGGTCCGGCAAATCAAGACCAGTCACAGAAGCAAGAAGCTGGTGAGCAGAAAAACATTTCAAATGTCATTCAATCAGCTTTCGCTGAGTTGAACGCCGACTTGAAAGCTTCAGAGCAGCACGTCCTGAATTTTATCAAGGATCGAAAACAAGCTCGCGCCGATCAGGAAAACCTGTTTCCCGCTCCTGCGGATGCCAATCTTCATCGGGAGTTTCTTGAAGAGTACAAGCAGTTTCAACTTCAGGCTGTCGAGTACTACCTGAATCAGACCAAGGACAGTGAAACTGCAAAACCCTCAAGCGAAAAGTTTCTGACTGCATTCATCAACTGGGAATGTGAGACCTCATCTTCAGACGAGAACATCCCTCAGGAAATAATTCAACTTGCTGAAAAAGCAATCGAAGACGGTTCGAATGACGACACTATCCGAGCTTGCTATGCAGGGGTATTACTAAAAAATAACCGAATGCAGGAAGCCCTGGACGCGATGATCGATCTGCATCAGAAAGAAGCTCAACTGCAGATCGCGCCGACGCTCGTTCCAATGTTTCAAATCTGGTTGTTGAACGCTTCGCAAGAACTGGAAGAGAGCCAGTACAACATTCAAACTCGCCGTCGACAAATGCTTATTTCGCTGATCGAGTTCTTAAAACTCGATCAACGAAAAGATCAAGAACGCTTCTTCTGGTTGCTTTTTGATAATAACGTCCAACTCGACCGCACAGGCTGGAACGAATTTTTACAAGCTCTGTTTCAACACCCAGAAATTCCGATCTATCACAAACAGCTGGCGATGGGCAAATTTCGAGTGAAGTTTGCGGGCGAAGAACGAAAGCCGACTGACGCTCCGTTGACTCCAGAGCAACAGGAATTGGAACTACAAAAAACTTTGCTGCAAGCCGTTCCTTACTTCTTGCGAGCTTGGCACCTCGAACCACAGAACCCAGATGCCCCGTATGAACTGCTTAAAATTGCTGTTCAGATTGATGCCCCTGGATGGAGGTCTGCGGACTGGTTTCATGAAATCATCAGCATCGAATTTGATCATCAAGATGCTTACAACACTTACTTTGAATCTCTTCAATCGAAGTCACAACACGCCGAACTTCTTTCACTGGCCAGTTCCTGTCTGCAAACAGCCCGTTGGGAGACGCCTGTTCCAAGCTTCGGTTTGAACGCGATTGAAGATGTTATGGAAGACTCTCCGTTGAACGAAGAGTTGGGAAAGAATCCCGAAATCGCAGGTTTTGCCAGCAACTTTGCGGCGGCCTATCTGGAGCAAACCGAGAATCAAAACCAGCAATCCATTCAAGAATTGACTGGACAACAACTCGGCTTACTGACTGGAATACTTGTTCAATCAGGAAACTACGAACCGGCTGCTAAACTCTTTAAGTTGCATGGAAAGCGGATGACCGACGATGCCTTCTTATGGGCCCATCGGAATCGAGACTCGTTTCACCGAGAAGTTCTCGCAATGACTGGACCAGCAGCCAATGAGATCAAAGCCCTTACGACAAGTCATCTCCCAGCCGATCAGAAAGTCGTGGAGCAGATCCTCGAAAAAGACCCACGGCCAGAAGTCGCACTGTTTGCCACCTCGCTAAGACTCAAACAGGCACAAGCTGAACAATTCGAGAAAGGGGAGTGGGTTGACCTTACTTTTCAGGAAGGTCTGCCAGGATGGTTCGTCGATGCCGACGAAACTCACATTTTGAGCGACAAGGCTATTGTGCTTCGCGAATTCCAACAGCACGGAAATCTCCAGCTGCGGCCTGACTTTCAATTCGAAGCCCCCTATCAAATTGAAGTGGTTGTCAAACTCTTTGCAATTGAATCATTGCGTTCTCCCACGAATCGTGTTGCCATCGCTCTTGGTGGATCACGCAGCCCGGAGTCTCGGACAATGAAGTTCGCTGAGTTCGGTATCACCATGAACGGAGTAAACGTCGCCCACCTCAATTCACAAACTCCAGATGGTGAAGTCTTAAAGCTAAAACCGATTCTACACATCAGTGATACTTATCGTTTGAGCCTCGAAGTCTGGCCGGACCGTGCTTTAATGTACGTCAATAATCAGCCCGTGATTGACGATGAAAACCTGGCAGGGATTGCGACAAACATGCTCTCTTTCGGAACAATCATTTCGGACAAGTTGACCCCACGGAGCATTCGCCTAGAAAACCCACGATTCCGAAAACTCTCTGTCTCTCAAGAGGACAGTCTTCTTGTTTACACGCAAAAACTGGTTCAGCTTCATCCTTATCATCCGAAAGCCTATTTTCTGCACGGCAAATCGTTTCGAGATTTGAATCAGTACGATGCCGCGCGAAAAGAGTTTGAAAAAGCACTCCTCTTGAAGCCGGACTACGAAGAAGCGAAGCGAAGCCTGGCCTTCTGTTACGGTGCACTCAGAGACTTCCGAAGAGCGATTCTAATTCTGGAAGGCTTGGTGAACGAATCTACAACTGACCCAATTCTCATGAATGAATTGGCCTGGAATTTAATTGTCTGCGACGACAAATCACTACGAAACGCACCACGTGCGATCTCTCTGGCGAAAGCGGCTTGTGAACAGTCCAACTTCGAAAACCCAAACATAATCTCCACGCTGGCATCTGCCTACGCGGAACATGGAGAATTCGAGAAAGCTGTCGAAACGCTTCAGCTGGCGATTAAAATCGCTGATCCACAGCTACAAATCTACTTAAAAGAACGTCTCACAGACTACTCTGAATCACGTGCAATTCATGAGACTCAGCCGTGAGGGCAAGATTGTCCAGCTGAATGAGCTGGACTCCGCCTGCTTATTCAAAGAAGTACCGTTCTACTTCCTTGAAGAGTCTTGGATCGGCTTCTTTAAGGCGTTCTAAGTGTTTTTGTGCTTTCTCAACATGCGAATCCGCCCCTTCTGACGGGGAGAGTTCGGCACTTCCTTTGGCAGTCATCAAGTACCGGATGATTGCTCGTTTGACTGGTGGATCGTTGAAGCCTTCTTTTTCATACAAGCCAACAACTTGATCCATCGCCTCCCAGTCTTTCCAGCGGGCGAGGTCGATGATCGCCATGTCTGCAATTTCTGGACGCTTCAGAACTGCTCTCATCGCTGAAAAGAGATCGGCTTGAGGAATTCGCTCACGGTCATAGGTCCAGATGAAACGAAGCGATTGCAGAACCTGAAACAGATCTGTTTGTGAAGATTCGGGATTCAGAATCATGGCTTCTTCAAGAACATTGAAGCCTTGTTTTCCGGTTAGCAGGATATATCCCGACGTCATCCCATCAATCCCGAACTGATAGTCAGCACTCGATGTCAGTAGTTTATTCTTTAAGAATTCCCCGTCCTCTTCATCACCGCACAGTCCCAGAATCAAGCCGTAGAAGCCGGTCCGTAACACACGATCCGGAGGTGTCTCCGGATTCTCTAACCAACTTCGAATACGATCTGGTTCCATCAAAGGTGCCAGCGGAACAATGTCTTTATAAGCGGAAATTGCGAATTCTGAAAACGCATCCGCAGCGACCACAGAATTTGGATGCTCCAGAAATCCCAGAAAGTAGACAAGTCGTTGTTGAACTGGCACGTCCAGACCGGGAGCCTTGACCATGTAGTCGAAACTCTCCTCCGTCATATTGATTAATTCAGTCCATTTCAGGGCGTCGTCAGCATCTGCATCTTTGTTGCCCATAATCAGGACCAGATCCCCCTTTGATCCGTCACGATATCGGTCCAGGCTGAGCGTTCCACCTTGAGTGAGGTTTTCGTCAGCCCCTTTGACGATTTTCACGATCTCAAACCGTGTTGCCCCAGAAAGTTCTTTCTGCCGATTCGGTTTGTCCCCCTCCAGAAATTTTCCAAGAACGACCGCATCATGAGAGGCGACCTGTTCAGCCAGAGAAGGTGGAGTGACTCCGCAATATGGGCAGGCTGCAAGAAGAGAACCTGCCGAAACAGATGCACTCAGTAGAAAAGCTGTAAATGAAGTCCAAAACGAACGCATGATTCCCCTCCTGCGAATATTGCCGTCCATCCATGGTATCGACAATCCATTGAGCCTCGAAGCACAATTTTGCCACTATTCGACCGGTGTGCTCATCTTTGAACAAAATAAGCCCCAGAAAGCTCTGGTGGAGTACCTGGGCTGTCTGGGGCGTTAATTCAAAAAACTGTTCTACTTAATCGAAAAAGTAGCGTTCGGCAGACTTCACTGTTTTGGGGTCTTCTTTGCGAAGTTTTTCCAGGTTCGCAGTCGCCTGTTTTACGTGGTCTGCGACCTCACCTTCTGCGGCAGTCGCATTATTCTTTTCTGCGATGAGCATAAAACGGACGATGGCTCGTTTGATCGACGGGACTTGATACTCTTCATCGTCGTAGAGTTCCATCAGCTTGTCCATCACACCCCAGTCATCCCAGCGAGCGAGGTCCACAATGACCAGGTCTGCCAGCGTAGGACGATCAAGCAGGATTCGCATCGACTGTCGCAAACGGTCCGGTGAGATGCGGTTATCGCCGTAAGTCCACATGAAGCGGAGAGCCTGCATCGCTGCGAAAGTCTCACTGAAAGGAACTTCACGGTTTCGGAGTTTGTGTTCATCAATGACGTCGAGTCCTTCGTCACCGGTCAGAACAAGATACCCGCTCATCACTCCATCGATCCCGAGACGGAAAGTATCCGACTCTTCGAGAATTTTCGCCTTCATAAACTCAGCATCGTCTTCGTTTCCGCTCAATCCCAGCAACAGGCCAAAAAGACCGGTGCGGGTCGCTCGGCTGGGAGCACCTTCTGGATCTTTCAGCCATTCACGGAGTTTCTCGCGGGGCATAATGTTGCGTAGCGGAACAATGTCCTTGTAAGGAGCGTTGGCAAATTCTGAGTAGGCATCCGTTGCGATCAACGCATCAGGATATTCCAGAAACTTCATGAAGTAAGCCAGACGCTTCTGTGTGGGAGCATCCTGAGGTGGCGACTGCTTCATGTAATTGTAGCTGGTTTCCGTTACTTCGAGTGGGCTGCTCCATTCAATGCGGTCGTCAGTGAGTGTCCCGAGTAAGAGGAACAGATCACCTTTTTTTGAGGCTCGGTAGCGATCCAGTTTGATCGTCTTCCCTTTCTCTAACTTGTTCGATTCATCCTCAACGACTTCGATAATTTCGTAGCTGGTCGTTCCGGAGAAGCTCTTTTCGCGATCAGCCTCCTCACCACCGGCCCACTGCACAAGTACGGCAGCCTGCGAAGCGCTGAGTTGTTCAGTGAGTGTCAATGACGGGGCATCGCAGAATGGGCATGCAAGTGCCGTCGCAGTGACACATGCTAGAGCGATGAACACGCTGGGGAGGCGGCAGAGGAGAGAGTAGAGGCGCATCGTTGAGTCCTGGAAGTTGAGATTCCGATCCATAGTGTTGCGTTAGAGTGCAACATCTTGGCGATCATTATTTTTGAATAATCGTTGCATCATCAATATGATACAAAAGTCCGAGGGTTTCAACAAATTCCCCGGTCTTTTCGTCCCGTTCATCTTCAGGCCAAGATTCAATTTTGAATGTCCCGACAAGATCGAACGGTCGTCCCTGGATGTATTTCGATGTCTCTCCATCTTGGAGTTTGACCCACAGCTTGTCGTACACTTTGGCCTTCCGCCCGAAACAACAAATCTGGTTATCCCGCACAAACATGAATCGTCGAATTCCTTCAGATTCATCAGGGGGGAACATCCATCCTCGCAGAATGATTTTCTGCCCTTGAAGGGCGGTTAACCAATCTGGCAAGTAGTCTTCTGCATTGAGTGGAACAGGTTCCATGTTCAAAGTTTTAAGTAGATCGATATCGTCAAATGTGACTCGCCAGGCATCGTGCTTGCTCTCTTTGGAGAATTCTCGCTCCTTCACCAGAAGCTTGATCTCCCGTGGTTCAGCAGGAGTAGAATCCTGATTCAGCCCTAACAGCTTTTCACGATTCTGACGATCCATTTCCGCTTGCAGGCTGACGATTTTAGAAGCTTTATCTGGGGAAGCATTTTCAGGAACTTCGGTAGATGATGTTGCTGCAGGATCATTGTCTGAACCTGCTGGTTTTGCATCATCTTTGACCATGTTCTTATCGTCGGTCTTCTCTTCAGCCGGTTTCTTTTCCTCAGCTGTCTCTGCGTCGGTACTCGCGGATTTTGGTTTTTCAGAAGTTGCAAGCGGTTTCGAACTCTGTGAAGACGTTTCCTCCGAGGAGTTCGGTGTTAGCTCGGCATCAAGCGGTGTGGTCTCAGAATCCTTAGCAAGATCCATCTTCGCAGGCGACTCGACCGGTGAACTGATTTCCTCAGTGATCTCCCGGGTCTGGTTGTCGGACTTCTGGCACCCGGAAAAAGTGACAACGCCCAGTACTAACGGGAGAACGATCAAGCTCGAAAGGGACTGCAAGGCCATCGGCTTCTTGCTTGACTTTAATGTTTCGGTGCTCATTCGAATTCACTCATTTCAAACTGAAAGTGCTCACTACAATGAATCACTGTGATACATTTCCGGGCTTGAAGCAACTCACCCGGTTGAATGGGACAAATTGAACAGGTCAATGTTCTATAAGTCAGCGCCCGCTAAATTAGCGGTTCCCAGTGTTGAGGTAAATCTGTGTCTAAGGAAATCAGTCTCAACGGATCAACTTAACAGCTGTTAACTCAAAAGTCAGTTCAAAGATGCAGGATGTAAAAGAGCCATCAGCGCGGTTGATTGCACGATGTCTTAATGATGAATGACTTAACGAACAGTCTTAGCGAACAAACGCGCGTTCACAATTTGCTCTACCATGAACAACATGTGAACTGACAACGTATGTTGGGCATCAGATCAACGTCACCGTACCTGTCATTTCTAAAAATCGCTAATTCGTGTCGTGAAGTATTCTCCATCGATAACGTACAAGGGCTCCAGATCCTGATTTGTAAATTGCTCATTGATCCGAAACTTGCCAGCGATCGCGACTTTTCCAGCTTTGTAATCGATCTCTTTTCCCGGCGCCATCACGACACCCACCCGGTCGGTTAATGCGGGAGAAGCTCCGAAGCAGCAATCCTGGTTATCCTTCACCAAGATGAATGAGCCCAGCCCTTTCATCTTGCCGGTTTGATAGATGTATCCTTTGAGGAAAACATCTTTCCCTTCCATGTCAAGGACATCGGGATGAAGACTTGACTGCCCGTTCACAGTAACAAACCCCTTCTCGGAGATGTCTTTCAGGAAGTCATAACGCTGGTATCCTTCAGGGACTTCCGTTTGATAGGTATACACCTGATATCCGAGTCCTAAACTGAAGAAGCTTGCTGAGAGAACAATTCCAGCAACGGCAACCCAAGTGCCGCTGTAAGCCGTTTTCTCTCGGCGGATAGCGAACAGTGCGAGACTGCTGATGACAAACGCAATCAGACACAACGGGAGCGCCAACCACACGAAGAGAGCCATCGAGGACAACAGTGTCAGGACAAATCCGACGACTGCAATCACCGGCACCGGCCGATAGCTGAATTCGTTGTAGTCGCTGAACTCCCGAGCAATCTCCGAAATGGGTCGCGAATCTGGTTCTGCGGCTTGGGTCGACTCGATCTCATGTTCAAGTGTTTGAACCATTTCTGAACTCTCTCCAAAATTGTGGAATAGTGCGGAGGCTGGAAAAAATGAAAAACAGACGCGGTAAATTCTACCGCCCGACTCCACATAATACTGTGCGTTATTATACGTCGACCAGATTCGTTCGTCTCAAGTCGGAAGTTGGAATTGTTGCAAAATTGACACAAATTTCCTTAATTCGGACAAGATTAACAGGGTTACCACCAGCATTTTCGGAACTTCTCGTTGTTTGAGGTGTTTCTATTCGTATGGCGACTCCGTCATATCTTTTCACGAATTTTGAAAACATAGGATAAAACTGATGAAAACGTTGACCCGGTTAGCAGCTTCTCTGGCTGTCTGTGGGCTTTCAACTGCCGCGATCGCACAGGAATCTGATGAAATCTTTAAAAGCCTCGACAAGAACGGCGACGGAATCTTAGCTGCGGATGAAGTCTCTGAGTCTCAACAGAGATTCTTTGAACGCCTTGTTCGTGCAGGAGATAAAAACGAGGATGGCAAGCTGTCACTCGCGGAATATCAGGCCACACTCAAAGAAGATGAGCGACCTGCAGGGACGCCCGCCGGACCTCGCGGAGAAAGAGAGCGTGGTGCCCGTGGTCGGTTCGAGCCAGGTGCGATGTTTGATCGTTTCGATTCGAACAAAGATGGAAAATTGACGAAAAGTGAAATTCCTGAAGAAGCCCGTGGACGACTGGGACGCATCTTCGAAGAAGCTGGGAAAGAGGAACTCAGCAAGCAGGAATTTGGTCAAGCCCTTGGCAAGATGATGCGTTCAGGGCGGCCTGATGCAGCTGGTGGACGTCCGGGCAACTCAGACTTCCTTGCTCAACTCGATAAAAATAAAGATGGCAAATTGTCAAAAGACGAACTTCCCGAGCAACTTCGCGAACGACTCTCCGGTCTGTTTGAACGTGCCGGGACTGATGAAATTTCGCTGGAAGAACTTGCTCGAATGCGAGGCCAGCGCGATGGAGATCGCCCAGAGAGAAGGGCCCCGGAGAAAAGCAGTTCTGATAAAGAACGTTCCGATGTAGACCGTCCGAAAAAAGAGATGAATCGCGACAGCGACACCAAGGGCGATCGACCAGAACGTGGTAGTCAGCGTCCCCCAATGCGAGATGGGGAACCTGGTGACCAAGAACGTCGTCCGGAAGGACGCCCCCGCTTCGGCGGTGGTCCAGATGGCCCTGGTGGACAACCAGGAATGGGAGGCCCAAGAGGCTTTGCATTTATGCGAGTGCTCGATACGAATGAGGATGGAAAAATCAGCCAAAGTGAAGCACTCCGAATCGCCAGACTTTTCGATGAACTCGATCACAATAAGGATGGTGAACTGGATGGTCGCGAACTGATGGGCTTCAGCGGACGCCCAGAAGGAGGCCCTCAAGAAAGAATGAATCGACCTGGAGATCGTCCGGAAGGCAACCGTCCGGATGGGGATCGTCCAGAAGGTCGCCGACGAAGTGGAGACCGCCCCGAGGAAGGTCGTCGCCCTGAAGGAGACCGTCCGGAAGGAGACCGTCCGGAAGGAGCACGCCGTGGTTTCAATCCGGAAGCGTTTCTTGATCGCTTCGACAAAGACAAAGATGGAGCCATCTCGAAAGAGGAGGCAACAGGAAGACTCAGCGAAAACTTTGAACGCATTGATGCCAACTCCGATGGAAAGATTGACCCAAAAGAGCTTGGCGAAATGCTCCGAAGTGGTCGTCCCGGTGGAGAAGGCCGTCCAGAAGGTGGACCACCACGTGGCCGCCGGCCTGGATCTGATGGGGATCGCCCCGGTCGACCAGAGCGAGAAGGGGACCAACCAAATCGCCCTCAGCGTCCTGAATCAGAGTAAAGCCACCAGATTGGCTTGTTAATTTCGACAGCACCACTATTCTGAATGGTTTCACTTTCAGTCTGCACAAGAGTGAAAGAGATCCATCCAGTTCAAAGTGGTGCTGTTTTTTTTACTTCACGAAAAGCAGTCTATGCGATGAGCAGTCTTTGCAGTTGGAAAGATGCTCTTCACAAGCTCGGCAAGCGTTGAAAATGCATAAAAATTAGGTCTTGATGAGTTCCTGCTGAAATCTCAATCGGGTCTTCTGTTGCAGAGTTAGGACGTACAGCTAAACTTGCAGGTTATTCCTCTTGCTCACTCTCCCTGCTTAAAGCTGAAAACAAATGTCTCGCGGAAAAAACGTACTTGGTGGCGATCTTCAAACCTGTTCAACAGATCCGATGACGGGCTGGTTTCGCGATGGATGCTGTGGCACCGGTCCGGGGGACATGGGGATGCACGTCATTTGCTGTCGCGTGACGGAAGATTTTCTGGAATTCTCGAAGTCAACCGGGAATGATCTCTCGACACCGGTTCCTGAATTTCGATTTCCGGGCTTAAATCCTGGCGACCAGTGGTGTGTGTGTGCAGCACGGTGGAAAGATGCCTACGATGCCGGTCACGCCTGCGAAGTGGTCTTGGAAGCAACTCACATGTCAGCCCTTGAATTTGCATCACTTGAGGAACTTCAGCAGCATGCTGTCTCTGAGTGAGACGCAACTTCGGCGTCGTAGACTCTTTTAGAGTCTCTCAGGCGATGTTCCCAGGTTCAGTATTTGTAGAGCGACTCGCAGACTCACGCCCTCGTTCATTGTTCCAGAAACGGCGTGACATGAAGCGGTTGATCCGCCTTGATTTCAACCGTCAACGCTCCAGAGTTTTGAGTCGCGAAAACACGGATATCCGGACCAAGCTGATCTTGCAGTCGCGCCACAACCGAGGCGTCTCCTGTACTGATCAGTACGATGCTGGAATTTGCCCATTCAAAAAATTGCTGCGGGCTCGAAAACTTTGAACCATGATGCGGAGCCATCACGACATCAAAAGGCTCTGTCGATTTGCGCAACACTGCTTCAACTCCGTCTCTCTCTAAATCACCGGTAAAGAGCATGCGATGCCCCGCATACTCCAGAGACAGAACTAGACTGTTCGCATTGTCATATTTGGAATGAAACGAACTCGATGGGTGTAGAACTTTGAACTGAACAGCATCTCCTGTTTTCTGAAATCCAATTTCATCGTCTGCAGAAACGATCCGAATCGGAATCCCGTGCATCGCTGCGGCTGTGCAAACCTCTTCAACATTTGACTGCTCAAAGTCCAGAAACTGCTGAGTCACAATCAGAGTTCCGATTGAAAAACGCTCAAACAATTTAAAGAGTCCGCTAAAGTGATCATGATCTGCATGTGAAATCATGACCGCATCGACGTGACTGATTTTCTGTAAACGCAAATACTGCTCGACGGTCCTCTCAGCTCGTCGTCCATCTCCAAAAGTGCCACAGTCATAGAGGACGGTTTCCCCACCGGGAAGTTCAAGAACCGTCGCCAATCCATGGCCGACAGAGAGGACCGTATACCTTAATCCATCACGCTGCGGAGTTTGCAGACCGATCGCGAATCCGACCATGATCCAAACCGAAAGAACTTTCCACCGTCCATGAACGAACTGTCGCGAACCATAAAGATTCCAATTCCACGCGATGAGTAAGTAGTAAACGACTAACCACCAAACTGGAGTCGCTCCACAATAGAAATGTCCCAACGGTACGTGATGAGCCCAATCAACAATCCAAAGCAAACCTTGCATCGACCAATCGAACAAGCCGCCAACCAGGAGAGTCAGCGAGGGAATCAGAAGCCCGCAAAACAGAAAGAAATATCCCAGGCCAAGCACGACACCAATGTATGGAATGAGCAACGCATTCAAAACAAATCCGATGGGGGTCACCAGATGAAACGTCGCCACAGTCAGTGGTAAAGTGACAAGCCAAATGGCACTGGTCACTACGTATCCCTGATACAGGTAACTTGCAACGGGTGACAGGCGTCCCACCCAACGCCATTCTTCGGCAACAGGAACGCCAAGTGATTGTGCCCGAAAGGGATTCGCCTCCAAAGCCCGACTGCTCCAGACAATGCCTCCGACTGCGAGAAACGAAAGCTGCGCTCCGATATCAAACAGATTGCCGGGATTCCAAAGCAAGAGAATCCCTGCACAAAACGCCAGCGCACTGTACGGATCGATTCGTCGATTTCCAGCTGTCCCCAGACAAATCACTGTAATCAACATCGAGGCACGCAGAACCGGCGGGCGATGATTCGTCAACATTGCGTATAGAATGACGATCAAGATCAGGGAAGTTATGGTCGTTCGCGGCGAAAATTCAAAGACCCGACAAACGATCGTAATCAGCCCGGCCAGAATCCCTACATGCAACCCCGAAATCGCCAGCAGATGCATCGTCCCGCTATCAACAAAACGGTCGCGCATCTCGTCTTGAAGTTGAGTGCGATCCCCCAGAAGCAACGAGAGTGCAAGCCGACATGAATCTTCCGACAGGTTCTGGACGAATAGCTGTTTGATACGCAAACGCGTTGTTTCTCGATATCGCGGAATCAGCCACCGGAATGGACCGGAATCTTCGAGAACCTGTACCGCCTGTGGGTGGCTCACCCGAAACAGCCCATCAATCCCTTGACGTGAAAGAGCCGTCTGAAAGTCGTAGCCGCCGGGGTTCCTTACTGGCTGAGGACGGGAGAGTTTCCCGAGAAGTTCGATTCGATCGCCAATGCGTGCATGGACGAGATGACCTTTGACGTCCACACTTAAACGCCCCGAGACAGTTTTCCATTCGTCCCCCGCTTGTAATCGTTCACACTTAAGTACGAAGCGGCTGTTGTCGACTTCCAGCCAGGAAGGGATTCGTGGTCCACGTTCTGATTCATATAGATCGAGGCTTGATACGATCACGCCTGACACTCTCGCCGACCGTGACTCCTCAGTGGAATATCTCAGGATATTGTCAGCTTGACGATGGTGATGAAAAAACTGATTTCGCCCGCCACCGACTGCAACGAGCAGAAGCAACGTTGCTAACGATGCAACGAAGGAGCATCTCTGAAACGGTAAGCTGATCAATGCCACCAAAGTACTGACAACAAATAATCCTCCCCACACTGGCAAACTCAGCGATGAGAAATGATCCGTCACAATCCCAATCGACAACGCCGTCACCACCCAGACGACTGGACGCCGGAGATTTCGATGAAGACCAGAGTTCGAAAGCTGATCCTGTTCAATCAATGCTCAAACTCCATTGCTCAGAAACCTTGAGAGTCTCTGAATGAAGAGAACGCAATTCAATGACTGTCATTCCGATGAAGCTCGTTTTCATGACTTTACAAACAGCTCCTCGCGAGCAGAAATTAATGGCCAAGACTCAGTTCCAAAAATGATCCACGCGCTCGCTCTTGTACTGCACAAATTTTCTTTGAAGAAAGATGAATCAGTTTCGGAACTGACAACAATCCAGGAAGGAAGACTGGTTCGCTTTCTCTAGAGCAGTTTGCTCTACCGTTTGCCCGTGAAGAACGCATTCTCTAGAGCTGATCCTGAAACCTGAACTTGTGCTCTCAAACACTGAGAAAAGCCACCATTCCACAAGTTTCCGGACTGGTTCTAGTAAAAATGCTGTTCGCCACGAGGCAGATCCTGCAAACCATTTCGAAAGATGCTCTAGCAACGATCCATATAAAATTGATGGATCTGAGACAGCGTTGATCCGAGCGGCTCACGAATGATGACATCCGCAAGGTGGTCAAGCGGAGTCTCCGTACGGTTGATGATGACCAGCTTACCTCCATTTCTCTTTGCCACTTCAGGAATCCCGGCAGCAGGATAGACAACAAGAGATGAACCGCAGGCGAAGCAGAGGTCTGCGTTGCTTGCCAATGTAATTGAACGTTCTAAAACATCCTCGGGTAACGCCTGGCCGAACGAAACGGTTGCGTGCTTTAAAAGCCCTTTACAATCCGGGCAATTAGGAACTCGATCTTCTTCAAGATATTTTTGAACCCACGGGTCAGCAGGCCAGCGTTTCTCACAACTCAGGCAACTGATTTCTCGAGCAGTCCCATGAAGTTCAAGTACGTTATGGCTACCCGCTTCAACATGCAGACCATCAATGTTTTGAGTGACAACTGCAGAAAGTTTTCCTTCCGTCTCCCATTCTGCCAACACGCGATGTGCGGCGTTTGGAGATGCAGCCTCAAACTCGACATGCGTTTGCGATTTCTGTCGCCAGTATTCGTATCGATCCGCTTCCGAACTGAGGAATTCATTGAAGTAGACAGTACGATTCTTCGACCAGACACCGCCCGGTGAACGGAAATCAGGAATCCCACTTTCTGTCGAAATCCCTGCACCGGTAAACGCAATCGCTGACTGGGAATCAAACAGCCAGTCAGCGATTGACTCAAGTTGACCTTGAAGTGCTGAGTCAGTCATCAACGATCCCTTTCGCGGAATCTTCGTAAGTTCAAAAGTTACCAAAACATGACTTGCGTCACATTGAGAGTTTGTGCAAATGTCTTCTGAACCTGCAGCGTCATAAAACTTCCCGTCAGCGACGATCGACTTCGGAGCGTCGGTGAAGGAAACAGAGACAAATGAAAAGCAGTATGATACTGCCCACGAATAAACATTCCACTGTCGAATACATCGCCTCATTACTGGAGACGTCATCATGCCCGCTCTATATTTGTTTGAGCACGAAGTCACCGAAACAGACATCGACGGTCAGGGGCACGCGAATAATATTTCGTATCTGAAGTGGTTGCAGAACGCCGCTATCGCACATTCAGACGTACAAGGCTGGAACACGAACCTGTACAAAGAGCATGGCTGGGCGTGGGTCGTGAGATCGCACTTCATCGAATATCGCCGACCTGTCTTTCAGGGAGATGCTGTTGTAATCAAAACCTGGGTTCACGATATGAAGAAGTATTCATCGCTCCGGAAATATGAAATCCTCAACAGCAAGACCGAAAAACTCGTTGCCCGTGCAGAAACGAACTGGGCTTTTGTGGCAACGGAAACAGGACGATTGATCGCGATTCCAGAGATCGTCAGTTCTGCGTTTGAGATTCCGCAATCATCAAACGCTTCACTAGCATCGTTGCGTAACATCCCCGAGGCAAAGTGAATTGAACATTGAGTTTCGCCAGACCCGGAGAGAGTTCATCTTCCCCGAACTCAGACTCCAAATCAGCGACGGGAATCATGGCTGCTCTCGAAGCCTTCGGAAAGAAGCGGTCACGTGGATGACGAACTTTGAGTTCTTCCAGTTTCCAGCCTTTCTCAGCTAACGACTTTTCGACAAGTGGGCGCAGCGATTCATCAAGGTTTTTGATTCGCGCAGAAGGCAATGGGATTTCAGCACTATGCAGACGTTGTTTCTGCTCGGCAGTCATTGTCGTTGGTAAACAGAGTTCGCCTGTCTTCATGCGAAATCGTATGAGCTGATCGTCGGTGAAAGTTTCCTGGAAAAAGTTATTGAGGATATGGTTCCACAAATCACTTTGAAATGCAGTTAAGTAGAGTCCACGCATTTCTGCATTGACACAAGCCCAGGCACCTTTAAAGTCATCTTTTCGATCATCCAGAAACGTAATGATACTCCGGCGATGCGAACGACTGAGCTTCTGTTTACAAAGCTTCCAATCGCCCCAGTGTTTTCGCAAAATGTCTTTCTGCTCTCGCTCGTCTCCGTCATCCATCGGATGTGGTTCCGCGAAACTCAGCCGCAATGCTTCTTCGTAATCGGCACGTATCCAATGTTCAGCGATAAACGGATGTCCCGGAATCCAGGAACCAAATCGTTGATCGTCAAAATAATTTGCCAAGCCTGTGGCTGCAATTTGAGGAAGCGCCTTTTTCGCAGAGTTCACTTCATCAGACGAGAGTGACCGGAGAACTAAACTGAAGCGATTCGCTACAATGTCTGTTGCCACCGTGGCTCTTGTTGACTGTCCCAGGTACTCAAGCGCAACTTGATGATCTTCAAAGTTGCGACTTGGACCATCGAAGATTGTAATCACTTGAGACGTAATGGCGTGACGATCTTTTAATCCAGCATGCGCCAATTCTTTAGGTGAACGCTTCCATTGAATGGCAATGCTCTTCAATGCGTCGAGTGTGTTCCAGCCTGTTTTTCGCATTTCGTAAACGCCGTAATTTCCGTCACGACCAATTGGGATCGAATTAATTTCTTCGACACGAAAATCAGCAGCTTGAGTTCGAATTTTCATCCAGATGTCTTTTTGTTCATGAGTCATGAAAGTTTGAAAATCTTTGAAGGATTTTGAAACAGCTTGTCGTTTTTCAGTTGGCGAGTTTGTAACTCCGGTGTATAGTCCGTTTCGCCTGACTCTTTCTGTCATGCGCACATTGATGACATCTCATCCGGTTCTACGGAGACAAACTGTGCAAGAACATCTGATCGAACTATCCGTTGGCGAAACGATTCATGTTGGCGAGTATACAGTGACAATTGTCTCTGTCGAAGGTGACGGGCTTTGTTTTGAAATTCTTGATGACGGACAAGCTGAGATCGATGAAAGTTTTGCAGGATCAGAAGACATTCTGGCCAACGTCTACTAGGGCATTCTGAAAAGTGCAATCTGTCTCGCGGAAATGAGCTATTCATAATATGAAAAGCTCTCTTCCCGGACACAGACAACTCGCAACAGTTCCAGCTCTCTCACGCTTGGAACACCTCGCTCATAAACCGTAAATGTTGCTCCGACGTCGCTACGCAAACATTGCCGCAGATTCATCTTGATCTGGCGACTCAGTAGCATCCCAGTCCCCGAGCGATCTAAGACTGGTCGTTATACTCTGCATCGTGAAGAGCGACTTGTAAGGTCCTCGAAGTGACCTTCGGATCGATCCTCGCCAGCACGACAGGCATTGAAAATGCCGCGAAAGAAGTTTCAAAATTAAATCGCACGCGCCCTCGTGGAGCAACGATTTGAATTTATCGAAACTCATCTTCTAAATTTGCAAACAGCGTCAGAAGACTCCGCAGGCTGTGTGAATCTCGCAGATCACCCAATCTCTCCATTGCTCGTCCGGTGTGTCGTCTTTCAGCAAACAGTCTGCGTGAAAGATTCACTAGCAGGGAGAGAGTCAAATGCATTTCGAGCGGAGAGGCTGAGTTCACTGAATAAATGGAGCAAATGCATTCGCCCAACAAACTGAGTTCCATTCATCATTCGCTCGCCAGCATCAATTTGTTCAACACGAAATCATCGTTCACGAACTGAAAGATTCCGCAGAAATCGAAATTCAAACTTGCCTCGTAGAGTTCGATCTCTTTCCTGAGGATCACCAGTCATGTGAACTATTGTCCACAGCTAAACGTTTCATCGACATGCCCTCGCTAGAGCATCTTTCGAATTGGTTTGCAGGTTCTGCCTCGTGGCGAACAGCATTTTTACTGGAAAAATACGTTCTTCACGGGCACACGGTAGAGCAAACTGTCTAAGATCGAAACATTTCGGAGAAACCAAAGGCCCCCAGACGAATGCGCAGGGAGAGGGGAGTGGATAAATTGCATCATCCAGCTTGCATGCGGTCAGCCCATGAGCCTGGAAGCACCGCTCCGCTGATTGATTTCGCTTTTATCTCAATATTCTGGCCAACAATTGGAAGCTCTGCACGATTCCTTGTTGCAAAAAGACAGCATCGAGTGTTGCTTCATGATGCCTAAACGCCACGTTGACGTAGATCACCATTCTAATATTCCTGTGACTTTCGAGCTCTTTCCCAAGTTCTCTTAGCGCTGAGAGATTGCTCTCAATATGGGTTTCTTCTGGAAATACGAGCACATTTCCAAAGGATGCGCCGGGTCGTTGTTGAACGTCGTCAAAAGAATTGAACACGATTTCGTTTCTGATCACCGATTTCGGACTCACTGGCACTGAAGTTGATCATTAAGAGATGTTGACTTGATGTGAATGCAGCCTGACAGACTGTTTCACATCGTACGCAGCTCTCACAAATGTTCTGTCGCAAGTTACATCGAAAGATTATTCCGATGCCTCGACTTAAACTCTTTTTCTCCAGCCCCGATGAAAACTTTGGAAGCCAACTCCGAAACGTTCTCGAAAAAGATTACGACATCATGGTTTCCACTCACCTCTCAAGCATCTTGCCGTTGCTTGTTGATGAGAAGATCGACGTGTTGGTGACAGATCAGCGTTGGGAATTCAGTGATGGAGCGGTGATCGACCGGGTTCTGAACCACCTACAACAGAACTCTTCACAAACGGTGTCATTAGCGTTTGTGGGGAACGAAGTTCCTGCACTGCTTCAGCCACACATCGATTCAAAACATGTCGAACCTCTCAGCGGAATTATCTCTGTAGAATCTGTCACAAAAACTCTTCAGCGTTGCCTTGAGCAGAAGAACGCCGAAGAACAGACTCTAAATGAAGAGACTCCCGCGAATGCTTCTCCACCTGAAATCACGACGGAAGCACCAGAGAGTCCATCACCGATCGTCACTTCTGGATTCGGCGAAGCTGTGTTTCCCGGCATTACGCGAAACTTTGAAACGCGCTCGCCAGAAATGAAACAAATGCTGGAAGACTTGATGGTCGCAGGCTCTCACAATGTGACTATCTTGTTAATTGGAGAAACAGGATCGGGAAAAACGTTTCTCTCAAACCTCGTCCACGAAGCGTCTCCACGCCGAGATGAACCGTTTATACACGTTGCCTGCGGAGCACTCCCACGCGACCTGATCGAAAGCGAACTCTTTGGACATGTCAAAGGATCGTTCACCAGTGCACATGCTGATAAAGAAGGCAAGTTCATCGCTGCTCGGAAAGGGACGATTCTTCTCGATGAAATCGATGTTCTTGCACCGGAACAACAAGTCAAGTTGCTGCGAGTCATTGAGACAGGAGAGTTTGAGCCGGTCGGCTCGAATCAAACACTTCAGTCACAAGCCAGACTGGTCGTCGCCAGTAACCTGGACCTGGAACCGCTGGTTGAACAGGGGCGATTTCGACCAGATTTGTACTATCGATTAAACATGATGAAGTTCGAGTTGCTGCCACTGAGAAAGCGGAAAGTGGACGTCATCCCAATGTGCAAGATGTTTATCAAAAAGTTTCAGGAGAAACATGGGATTCCAATACATCGCATCGATGATTCGCTCCTTGATTCGATACTCAGCTATCCCTGGCCGGGAAATGTGCGTGAACTCGAACACGTCATGCAACGAGCGGTCATTTATTGCAAGGACGGCATCCTGAACCGTGAACATCTCCCGCCAAACATTCTTTCCGGTCAGGTCGGGCCAACAAATGATCCATCTGTCCGATTAGGACAACACAGCCAGAAGGATCATGACCATTCTCTTGAACAAAAAGTTGCATGCAGCGAGAAGGAGATCATCGAGCAGACTCTCTTCAAGAATAACTTCTCGCGAACCAACACTGCCAAAGAACTCGGTATCAGTCGAGTGACCCTCTACAACAAAATGAAGAAGTACAACATGATGAAGTGAGAGTCCAATCACTCACTGAGCGGAACCCATCGATTCTTCAAAGCATGCTCGTCGAGAGCATGCAGCTTAATGAAATCAGCAGAACGCAGGACACTATAAATAGACACAGACCTCGCCCTGGATTTTGCAAGTGTAAGGACGCGTCAGCTCGTAGAGTTTAAGACGATCGACTTCTGATGAATCGGGAACGACTTCTTGAAGTATTCGCAAAAACCCTGCGTCGAATTCAACTTCGACGCAGGGTTTTTTAACTATGGGTGAAGTCAGACTCACCGTTATGACAATTGATCGAGCCGTCCGGTGCTGTCACCAAATTCTTTGACTCCAGCGTTCATTCGATCCAGCATCGACAAGAAGAGATTGTTCATCGGTGTCTCTTTCTCGTACTGAAGATGCCGCCCCGTTTTAACAGTTCCGCCTCCCTGACCAGCCAACAGAATTGGTAAATCGTGGTGAGTGTGTCGGTTGGCATCGCTGATGGCAGATCCATACAGCAACATGGAGTTGTCCAGCAAAGTCCCATCGCCTTCTTTGACACTCTTCATCCGGTCTAGGAAATAGCTGAACTGCTTGACGGAGTACTCATCAATTTTTTGCAGGTTAGCAACAAGGGCCTCATCGTTCCGGTGGTGTGAAATCTGGTGATGCCCGGAGTTGACTCCGATTTCATTGAACCTTCGGTTGCTGCCGGAATTTGCGAGCATGAAAGTACAGACACGGGTTGTGTCTGTCTGGAATGCGAGCACCATCAGGTCGTACATCATTCGTACGTGCTCTGCCCAATCTTTCGGCACACCCTCTGGAATCTCGACATCTGGACGTGCGAGATCGGCTTCAGCTTCAGAACGTTCGATACGCTGTTCAATCTCACGAACGCTGGCGAAGTATTCATCCAGTTTTCGCTGATCGTTTCGACCAAGCTTATTCTTGAGTTGCTTCGTATCACTTGCGACGAAGTCGAGAATACTTTTGCGGTAGAAGTTTCGTTCTTCCATCGCTTTTTGATCTTCGCCGCTTCCGAACATCCGTTCGAAAACCAGCTTCGGATTCACTTCTTTGGCCATCGGGGTGTGCGGGGTTTTCCAGGAAATATTGGAAACATATGCACAGCTATATCCCGAATCACAACGACCAGCTTGCCGCCCCGGTTCGATACCGAGTTCAAGTGATGGAAGTTTTGTTTGAGTTCCGATCTTTGCAGCTGCGATTTGATCGACCGAAACTCCAGCTTGAATATCGGCACCGCTCGTTTTCTTCGGCTGTGCTCCTGTCAAGAATGCTGCTGAGTTACGCGCATGGTCACCACCGCCATCTCCGTTTGCACGGGCTTTGGTTTGGGCGAGTCCTGATAGAACGAGAAAATCTTTTTGATGCTTTTCCAAAGGCTTCAATGTTTTGGGAAGTGAAAACTTCTCGCCAACTTCATCAGGGGTCCAGTCCTTCATGATGGCGCCGTTTGGGAAGAAGATAAATCCCATCCGGTTTTGCACAAGTTGCTCAGGCGCTGCCCAGGCTGCGTTTGGAAGCATTGCATCCAGAACAGGCAAGGCAAGTGTTGCACCAACACCTTGGAGCATCGTTCTTCGTGAAATCGGTTTCATTGGAATACCTTTCAAAACTACTCTGTCGTGTGTCACGACAAAGATCAGCTATTAAGACGGAGCCTTCGCCGCATTTCTTACATTGAACGTCGGCTGATTGATCCGTTTTCCTTCAACTATTTGTTGTTTCGACGCAGTTGGAACGGCGCCGACTGAATGATTCCGGTGACAAGTACGGAAAATCGGTCATCGCTATCGAGATCGATCATAATCTTGTCAATAGCGCATCGATCATAATATTCTAGTCCTCGACCGAGCGCATATGTTAGCATCTTTTCTGCTACGCATCGTCCAAACTGTGTTTTTCGACTTCGTAGAACAGCGATCATTTCTTCTGGACCATTAAAAGACTCACCAGTCGGGAGAGTCCCGCTCGCGTTGACTTCAAATTTTCCGTCTTGTGTTCTCCATCGCCCAATGGCATCAAAGTTTTCGAGACCGAACCCAATTTCATCCATTGTCACATGACACGCTGCGCAACCAGGATCTTTCCGGTGAATTTCCAATTGTTCCCTGAAGGAGAGATTCGGATTTGCCGACTGTGTCTCTTCAATTCCGGGGACTGTTGGGGGTGGATTTGGTGGAGCATCGTTGAGAAAGTTTTCGAGAACCCACTGACCACGCTTCACGGGTGAAGTTCTGTCAGGATAGCTAGTGAGCGTCAAAATACTGGCATGTGTGAGAACCCCCAGCCGCTGTGAATTCTTAAATTCAACACGACGGAAATCCTCCCCTTTGATGTTTTCAATCCCGTAAAGTTTCGCCAGCCGCTCATTCAGGAACGAATATCGACCATCGAGCAAGTCGTAGAGACTTCGATTTTCATGCACGATCGATCCGAAATACAACTCCGTCTCTTTCCACATGTCCAGGCGAAGTTTCTCATTAAAATCGGGGAAGAGTGCAGTATCGGGAGAGACTTCGTTCGTCGTCAACTTGCGAAGACCTAACCACTGTCCGGAGAAATTTTTGACAAGTGCTTCAGACTTCGGATCAGCCAGCATCCGCTCAGTCTGTTCTTTCAGAACTTGTGGCTCATGGAGACGGTTCTCTTTTGCGAGTTGAAACAATTCTTCATCAGGTAAGCTACTCCAGATGAAGTACGACATGCGGGTCGCGAGTGCGAAATCGTCGAGCTGTTCCATCTCACCAACTTGTTGTCGACTCTCTTCAACACGGAAGAGAAAGTGCGGTGAGACAAGAATCGCCTGTAAACCAATGCGCATCGACTCTGCGAATGAGGCTCCGCGCTCAGAGGCCATCTCGACAAACGACACGTATTGAGTGATTTCCGCTTCTGTCACAGGTCGTCGAAACGCGCGTGGCAAAAACTCTCGAAAATTGGATTGAGCAGCGTGGGAAACTGACACGCCGTTTTCAGGGTAGACTTTGAGCAGCGAGTTTGACTCCCGCACCGAATCAGGAATACCGAGTGGCCCCTCAACTCGAAGGGATCTCACCATCAAGTTGCGGTCTTTTTGCTTCTCTGCTTTCGGGTTAAAGAAGTCGTTAATGAAAGCAGCAGAGAGCGTTTGCTTTCCTGCGCTCCCTTCGAATTCCAACTGGACCAGATTCTCTTCCCTATGTCCTTGAATCTCCTGAACCTTCAGGACACGCTCATTGAGTTTCAACTCCATCTTTGCGAGTTCATCCCCCGCCTGATCTGCTGAAGCTTCGATGATCAGGCGATAAGTTCCCGATTCAGGTAAATTGAACTGATGGTAAACTCGTCCCCGGGAAACAATTGCTTTACTACCGTCTCCTCGACTTGAGACGGCACCTTCTTCTTTCAACTCCTTCCCGAACGCTCGCTTCGAAATATACTTCGGGTGTTGAGTGATGATCGCTTTTTCTGCGATTTGCTCAGCAGCTGTGAGGTATTTTTCAATCAACAACGGCGGGACAGAAAGGACGTCGCCGATATTGTCAAACCCGTAACCGACATCGTCAGAAGGAAAGTCGTCTGCAGGACTGAAATCGACGTTTAAAAGATCTCGAACGGTGTTGTTAAACTCCGTCCGATTGAGCCGCCTTGCAGTGACACGTCCGGGATCATGTGGGACTGAACAATCGACAAAGAAGAGCTGATAATCGATCCAGTCAATAATCTTCTGGCTCTCGTCTTTGGACGGTTGATCCGAATCGGCTGGGGGCATGGCGCCCAGTCTGACGAGCTGTTGAACCTTTGTCCAAATTTCACGATCACGCTTAATGGAATCGCCATCAGCGTAGCGGTCAAAACTAAAGTCACCTTCCTGAAAGTCCGCACTATGGCAATCGAGACAATACTTCTGAAAGAAAGGTGTAATCTCTTTCTCGAAGTCGACCTTGGCGAGTGGATTCAGTTGGTCAGCAGCGACAATGGTTCCTCGGTCAGCATCCCCATTATCTGAACGGAACCAGAACGTGAAGAATCCGAGCAGGAACACAACTCCAAAACAAGTTGCGGCAACAACCGGATAGACCGATCGTTTTTGTCGCCTTTTCCGTTTACCTCGAGTCTGCTTTCTTTTCGGCGTTGGTCGACTTGTAGCTGGCTGTTTTTTGCCCGGGCGTTTTCGTGCCGGCATCCGACCAGATGATTTCGCAGGTTTAACGGATTCCTCAGGAATGCTTGCTGGTGCACGAAACGGCTGTCGACACTCTTTATTAGGACACATCCCTTTCTTGCCAGCATCCTCAGAGCGGAGCTGGAATCGAGAACCACAATGTCGACAACGGACACGAATCAAGGACTCACCAAATTCGGAAGGAAGGAAATCGACTTAGAGCGAGGCGGGCAACATGTAGAGACTAAGTCGGGAAGATCTCAACCATCATTATACGCATATTTCTACTGTTTTGTCGAATTCTTCTTGTTGAGTTCAGCCTCCCGATACGGAAGGGACGAAGTGTACCTCACTGTCAGAAGAGACTTTCTCCAGCATTCCATGGCTTAAAACACGCGAGTCGACGGCGACAGACAACCCTTTTCGCAACTGTCCGTCCTCACAAATCTTCTCGCGGATTCCCGGGAATTTTTTCTCCAATTCTTCGATCACTTCCCGGACATTTCCAGCTGAAACAACAACAGATCGGACATCCCCAGTATGTTTCCGTAAAGAGGCTGGGATAAAAACAGTCGGCATCGGAATGCTTTCTCAAAATTCAATTCGAAACGCTGTTGAAGTTAACTTAAATTGCCAGCGACAATACAATTCCTATTTTCCGATATTGATTCGACTTCTTCAACAGATCGCTTAAATGGGAATCACTGGGATATGGAGATCACCGAACTAAGCATTCCAGACGTCAAACTGATTCAGCCGAACGTTTTTGGTGATGAACGAGGTTTTTTCCTGGAGCTTTACCATCAAGGGACGTTTCGCGATGCAGGTTTACAAGCCGAGTTTGTCCAGGACAACCTCTCGCGGTCGCAGCTGGGCGTGTTGCGTGGTTTGCACTTTCAAATCCAACACCCACAGGGCAAGTTAGTGAGCGTCCTGTCTGGTGCGGTCTTTGACGTCGCTGTGGATGTTCGCAAAAGTTCGCCTACATTCGGGCGTTGGGTCGGACAGGTTCTCTCCGCAGAGAATCGTTGTTCAATGTATATCCCCGAGGGATTCGCACACGGATTTCAGGTTCTTAGTGAATCGGCAGACTTCTTCTACAAATGCACTGACCTGTATCATCCAGAATTCGAAAGAACGTTACTCTGGAACGACCCTGACATCGGAATCGATTGGAGACTCGATCAACCGCCAATCCTCTCCGAAAAAGACATCGCGGGAATCCCGTTGTCTCAGCTTGAATGTTTTGATTGATGACCAGCACACAACAGAACTACTATGCCTTACAGAAGAAACCAGTCGTTGCACTAACGATGGGGGATGTAGCGGGTGTGGGACCGGAGGTTGTCGCTGCGGCAGTTGTTGCGACTGATGTTCAACAATTGTGTACCCCAGTCGTCGTTGGAGATCCACAGGTTTTAGAGCGCGCCCTCAAACAGTACGAGAAAGCACCGCAAGTCCGCGTCGTATCTGATCTTGAGGGGATCGCTGAAGCACAGGATTCCGATGCCATTTCGTGTTGGAACCCGACGAGTGCAGAAACCGCGTCTGTTCCAGTTGGGAAGCTGAATGCCGCTGCTGGGCAGGCAGCTTATGACTGGCTCGTGGCAGCGACTCAGGCAGCACTAGCGAACCAAATCGATGCCATCGTGACCGCTCCGTTGAATAAAGAAGCTCTGCACCTCGCCGGACACCACTATCCTGGGCACACTGAAATCTTGGCGAAGGAGTGCGGTGTTGAAGATTTTGCGATGATGCTTTATTTGCCAGCGGGAGAAGTCGTCAGAGGTCCGTACGGTCTCGGCGTCGCACATGTCACATTGCATACTTCCATTGCCAGCGTCCCTGATTTGCTTTCAACAGAAGCAATTGCCGAAAAGATTTCTCTGATTGCTTCCTTTCTGCAGCGAGTTGGATGTCAGGCCCCGCGAATTGGAGTCTGTGCGTTGAATCCACATGCGGGAGAAAACGGCTTATTCGGGAATGAAGAAGCGACACTCATATTTCCAGCGGTCTCACATGCAACTGAGACTGGCATCAACGCCATGGGACCGTTCCCAGCAGATACACTACTTCAGCAAGCAGTGGCGGGGCGATACGATGGGGTTGTCGCAATGTATCACGACCAGGGACACATCGCTCTCAAGCTGATTGCGTTTCAACGCGCGGTGAACGTGACACTTGGGTTGCCGATTGTTCGCACGAGCCCCAGCCACGGAACCGCTTTTGACATCGCTGGCAAGAATCTGGTGGAGACAGCGGGCATGGTCTCCGCGATTCGAACAGCAGTTCAACTTGTTCCTTCAAAAAGAGTTTGACCTGCTAAGCAGGTCAAACTCTCCTCAATGCCTTGAACTGACTTCCTCAGCGGCTAGCGTAATCCGTAGTGGTGTAACTCTTCTGATACAGAACGCGTACACCATTCTCAAGAAGACTGCAGATCCACAAAGACGAGGTGAGATGGATTCCCGACCGGGACGTACTGGCCGGTGAACTTCAGCCCGCCTGTTTTTCGATTGACTTTGAAGACTGCAACGTTGTCCGCCCGTTGATTACAGCTATACAAGAAGCGACCCGTTGGATCAAAGCTGAAGCTGCGGGGATAGTTGCCTCTTGTCCATACCTCTCCAGTGAAACTCAGTTGACCATCGGGGCCGACAGCAAAGATTCCGATACTGTCATGCAGTCGATTGCCGGCGTAGACAAATTTTCCGTCGCTCGAAACCAAAATTTCTGAACAGAAGTTGCTCCCTGCAAACTCCGGCGGGAGCGTGGAAATCGTTTGCCGCTCTGACAATGTCCCGGATTTTGAGTCGTAATCGAAGAAGACAATTGTTGAGCCTTCTTCTTGAATGGAATAAAACCATTTTCCATTCGGATGGAAATGGAAATGGCGTGGCCCATCTCCCGGTGGAAGGGAAACTGTCGCCGTGTCGTTTGGTGTCAGGCGGCCAGTCTTCTCATCGAACTTCCATACGTAAATCAAGTCGAGTCCCAAATCGACATGCAAAACGTAACGCCCTGACGGATCTGACTGAATCATGTGAGCATGTGTTCGATCATGCCCGCTGAATGCAAAACTTCCTTTAGGTGCATTGGTGGCACGAGTCGGGCCGATCTTTCCGGAATCGACTTTTACATCCGTCGCTTTGCCGAGTTGCCCATCTTCTTGAATTGGAAGAACAGCAACAGATCCTCCGAAGTAGTTGGCGACGAACAGGTGTCGTCCTGATGGATGAATGCTGACATAAGTTGGCCCGGCGCCTCCCGATGGAACCGTATTGAGAAGCGTCAGCTTTCCATCGGACGGATTGATAGAAAAGGAACTGACTGTTCCTTCCTTCGTCTTCCCGACATGGTCCGTTTCGTTTGCGGAATACATTCGAGTTCCGTCAGCATTCACTGCTAAACAACTTGGACTCGTCCCCATTTCATTAATACCGGCCTCAGCTAATGCGCCAGTTTGACGGTCGACCTGAAAGAGATGAATTCCTCGCCCGTTCCCCGGCGGAAGGTCGACCTGTGTCGGTAACACATCTTTAAGAGGAGCGCTGAAAGTCCCGACATAGGCCATCAACGGTTGCTTTCCCTCAGTTGCCTCTGCGCTGAGCGTTTTCGCCAACAACGAAGTTGTTCCAGCTGCAACGACGGAACTCTTCAGAAATGAACGGCGAGAGACTGGCTGGAGTTTATTTACGTCTTGGCTCATAATTCAGGAACTCTATTTGAAAGAATTGATTTTAGATGGAGGATTTTGAGATGACCGATAGGGGAGGGCGGTACGCCATCTTCGAGTCAGAAAAATTCCCTGTCAACTATCACCGCCGACATTTCTTGCCGGTAACATTGAAACGTTGAATTGCAAGCCAAACTCAAAAGGCTGTTCGCTGCAAATTTTCCCTCACAATGATGCCCCGTTTCCTTACCACTCCGCATCACGAGCAAAAGAGAATGGGGGACATTGGTCGAACCACTGAAGAGAACCTGCCATACTTGGAGACCGCAAACTCACACCTGAAACAAATCAGAGGTTGAGTCACTCAACATGATTCGTAAATGTCTTGAAGCGGGTGATGGGCGAAGTGATTTCACTTTTGATCCACGGTCACCACGTTTCAATCAGCGAGATAAACCCAGACGTACAAACCCGAGAGCGATACCTCATGAAATTGATGATCACTTTTCTTGTTTTGACAGTATCTACAATGAGTCATTTACACGCTGGCACTTATGTTTATGTTTCTGAAAGCCAGGACAACATCATCGGGATTTTTTCACTCGATGAGGAAACCGGGGAACTCTCTCGCACTGGAGAAGTTGAATTCGAAGGGACACCGGGTTGCCTGAGCTTGAGTTCAGATCAAACTCGACTATACGCTTCGATCAGGTCAAAAGGCGAGTTTGCCACGCTCTCTGTTGATCCCAAAACCGGCCTGCTCACCCATCTTTCCAGTGCTCCCAGTGCCGGAAGCGCAGCTTACATTTACGCAGACCGGGCTGGAAAATGGTTACTCGCAGCTTATTACGGAGAAGGGCTTGTGACTGTGAGCAAAATCAAAGATGGAGAAGTGACAGGCCAACCTGTCCAGAAAATTGTGACTGGGCAAAAAGCTCACTGTGTGCAAACCTCCCCCAACAACGACTTCGCATTTGTCCCTCATGCGGGAGAACTCAACAAAGTCCAGCAGTTTCTATTTGATGCAGACAAAGGGCGACTTCGGTTTAATGATCCAACGACTCTCCCCGGAGCAGAAGGGGCAGGTCCGCGACATATGCAATTCCATCCAAATGGAAAGTGGGCGTATCTGGTCAACGAGCAAAGCAAGAGCGTGACTCATTGCCTGTTTGACGCAAAAACCGGGCAACTGGAAAAACAGAAAACTTTGTCGACACATCCAGACGGATGGGACCTCTCGCAGGGGTCGTGTGCTGACATTGAAATCAGTGCTGACGGTGGCTTTCTTTATGCTTCCAACCGAGGACATGACAGCATCGCGCAGTTCAAAATCGACGCAGCATCAGGGGAGCTGACATCACTCGGTCAGGTTTCGACAGCTAAAACTCCTCGCTCATTCAATTTGATCCCGGGCAATGAAGACTATCTCGTCGCGGCAGGACAGGGTGCGAACACCTTGGTTGTGTATCGTCGCAATTCATCAACAGGGATTCTCACCAAGCTGAAGACCTATGAATGCGGAAAAAGTCCCGTCTGGGTTCTTGGTGTTCAACTTCCCTAAGACAGGTTCCGTATTCCAGATAACAACTGTTGCAGCAGGCATTGCACCGAAAGCTTCTACCGTTCCGTCTTAACTGACGTGCGTGAAGATTTCGCCTTTGCCAAGTTCCAGCAGATCGCCGCAATAGCGTTGATAATTCGCAGTCAGGCACTCTTCAGGGACGGGAAATCCCGCTTCCTGAAGATGTCGGAAATAGAGCTGCAAGAACAATGGTTGGTAGAGACTCGCCTTTTTGAATGTTGGCAGAATTGCTGGCTGTCCTCCCGGTTGACACAACGCAATTGTCCCGCGTTTCATTCCAGCACCATTGCGAATTCCCGGCTCCCCGAAAATCATAATTGATCCGGCAATCATCCCCACACCAGCAGCATCGCCAGTGTTTCCAGCAACGGCGATCAATCCGCGACGCATGGTGTGACCAATCTCGCTTCCTGCGTTTCCATCAATTAGAATTTCGCCACCGAGCATTCCTCTTCGCCCACCGCGATACACCGCGCCCGCCAGGTTTCCGACGTTGCCATGTACGTGAATGGTCCCACTCCGCATTTCCGCGCCGAGCCAATCACCGGCATCTCCGTGGAGAATAATCTTGCCACCTGTCATCCCAGCACCAAGGTGCATTCCGACATTTCCCTCGACACGGATCGTTCCGCTTGAATGATGAGAGCCAATCAGTTTGATTTTGTGGAGGTTTCCCTCCCAGAGAACCGTATTGTCGTCTGCGGCTGAGTCGGATACATCAAAGAAATCGCCACACGGAATTTTTTCATTTCCACGATAGACAAGAGTCTTCGCGACCTCTTTCGCAGACTGTTCTCGTATTGTCTCGAGTTTCAGAGAATCAACCTCAATTGGAATCGAGGATTCAGTATGAAGGCGAATTCTAAGAGGCATTCTGGTCGCTTATTCAAGAACGTGGCTCATGAAAGAACATCAAAAACCGTTTGTACTTTGCTTCTTCAAGGTTCGCAACTGGACTTGAATCGCAATCCTGTTGATAATATGAATGAGATCGAAGAAGCTGTCCCGTTGAGGGAGTGTCTATTTCAGTCGCATCTCCCAAAATGAATTTAGAATCGCTAACAATACCTCTGAAATCGTTTTGATTCACTGGGCTTTCAAGCCCACGTGCAGGTTTTGTTAGAACGAGTTAGTCTCTTTATTAATAAACTTGGTTGCACTCAGAGGAATTCATGTCGAAGCCACAAAATTTCTGCGGAAGAACTCGTCGCGAATTTCTTTGGCAAACAGGAGCAGGATTTGCCGGGACGGCACTGGCAGGAATGTTAGATGAGGATTTCTTCGCAAAACAGTCCGTTGCAGCGGATGGTGTCACTCAGTTCGAAAATCCGCTAGCTCCCAAGCAGCCACACCACGATCCCGATGCTACGGCATGCATCTTCCTGTTCATGTATGGCGGCCCCAGCCACATGGACACTTTCGATTACAAACCTGAAATGTATGGAAGAGACAACCAGACCGTCGAAGTCAAAACGTTTGGTCGCGGCGGGCATCGCAATCAAGGACGTTTGATCGAACCTCGCTGGAAGTTCAAACAGTATGGAGAATGTGGAAAGTACGTCAGCGACTTATTTCCACACCTCGGCGAGCAAGTTGATGACATTGCCTTTCTTCACTCAATGACAGCAGACAGCCCGATCCACGGATCTGCGATGTTAATGATGAACTCCGGGAAAGTTCTGAGTGGTTCACCTTGTCTCGGATCTTGGCTGAACTATGGGCTTGGTACAGAAAACAGCAATCTCCCCGGATTCACGGTCATGCTTGATCCACGTGGCGGACCAATTTCCGGTTCGCAAAACTGGAGTTCGGGATACATGCCAGCGTCCTACCAGGCGACGGTCATGCGATCCAAGGGCGATCCCATCCTGAACCTGAAGCCACCTCAAGGAATGTCCGTCGAAGCACAGCGAGTAATGCTTGACACCCTTCGAGAATACAACGACGAACACCTGAATTCGCGCAAAGACAATTCCAATCTTGCAGCCCGAATTGCGAGCTATGAACTTGCATACAATATGCAGGCTCATGCTCCGGAAGCGGTGAATATCGCCGAGGAGACAGAGGCGACGCAAAAGCTTTACGGCATGGATAATCCGACGTCGGCACATTTCGGACGACAATGCCTTCTGGCACGGCGGCTTGTCGAACGTGGCGTACGATTTATTCAAATCTACTCAGGCGGAAATCATAACGATGACAACTGGGACGCACACTCCGACATGGAGAAGAACCACAATCTTCACGCTGCCGAAACTGATAAACCGATCGCTGGCCTTCTTCAAGACCTGAAACAACGGGGCCTTCTCAGCAAAACGCTGATTGTCTGGGGCGGGGAATTTGGACGTCAACCGACAGCTGAATACGCGAAAGGAACTGGACGAGATCATAACTCGTACGGTTTCACTACCTGGATGGCGGGTGGTGGTATTAAAGGCGGCGTCAGTCACGGTTCGACAGATGAACTCGGCGCAGAGGCTGTTGAAAACCGCCTTCATGTTAAACACATGCATGCCACAATCCTGAACCAAATGGGCCTCGATCCCAACCGCCTCAGCTACTTCTTCAGCGGCCTCGATCAAAAACTTGTTGGTGTCGAACCAGTACAACCGATCAAGCAGATTATCAGCTGACGGTGACGGGAACCTCAACGTAATGAATCAAGCAGATGGTAGAACGTCGACAGAATGGTTGGATTTTTTCAAGGAAGGGCCTTTCAACATCGCTGAAGCCTGCTTAAAAATCCAAGACGAATTTCGCAGCGGATTTATTGAGTCGGTCTACCAAGAAAATTTGGAACTTAAATTTGAGATAAGCGGAAACCAGTTCCACTGCAAAACTATTTGAAGATTCAATTCGAGGGACATCCGCTGAATTGAATCTTTCATTCCAGGTTTCATCTGCTTTGGTCAAATCATTTTCGAAATCAAATTCAAATTCGCGTTTTTCAAAGAAGAGCGTGCAAGTTTTTTTCTGGAGCAGTTTGCTCTATCGTGTGCCCGTGAAGCACACATTTCATCAATAGAACTGGTCCTGAAACTTGAAATCGCTCTCTTAAACGTTGAGAAAAGCGACGATTCCAGAGGTTTTCGGACTGGTTCTAAAATTGCTGATCGCCACGAAGCAGAGCCTGCACACCAAAGCGAAAGATGCTCTATTCGTAGAATTCGCTCCATCCGTGGTTACAATCCACTGAACAGACAAGTCATCTCAGTGACCTCGCTATCGTTAGCCAGCGAACTCACCAGATTTTTGAAAGAGCCAATGATGTCTTCCATGCGTTTGATGATTTTACTCACATCTCTGACTCTCCTCCCTCAAGAGAGCTTCTCGCAAGATGCCGTTGCAGAGCCGACTACTCACGCCGGATTCGCTGAGCGGGACATTACTCCTGAGATCGGAATGGAGCGACCAGGGGGCTACGGAAAGGTTTTCCATCGAAGCTTACATGACCCATGCAAGGTTCGGGCTGCGGTGTTTCGTGATGGAACAAACCGCGTCGCGGTTGTTTCGGTTGATGCCTTGTTGGTCCGTCGCGAATTGGTTCTTACGGCTCGGAAGCGGATCGAAGAAAAATGCGGAATTCCAGCTGGCGCTATTCTCATTCACGCGACACATTCACATTCATCGGGCCCGACCGGAATGATTTATCCGGGAGAATTTGACCATGCATCTGAACTTGTTCAGGAACTGGCCTACGAAAAGTCATCGGCTGCTGACCCAAAATATCTCGTGCACGTTGAAAATCAAATTGTGGATGCCGTTTGTGCCGCGAATGAAGACCAACGAAGTACTCAATGTAGTGTCGGGAAAGGGAAAGCTGAAGGAGTCGCATTCAATCGCCGTTTCCGAATGACATCAGGCCTCACTCAAACTCATCCTCGTCCCGGGAACCCGGACATTATTGAGCCAGCCGGGCCTGTCGATCCAGAAGTGGGAGTCATCGGTGCCTGGGATGCTGAAGGCAACTTGACCGGCTGCCTTGTTAACTTCGTCTGCCACGCAACAGCAAGCCCGGGCGGCATCTCTGCGAATTATATTTATTACGTGGAACAGGTTATCCGTGGCGTTTTCGGTGATGAAGTCGTCGTCGTCTTTCTGGCTGGAGCCTCTGGAGATGTCACCCAAGTCGAGAACTTGACGAAGTATCAAGGTCGAAAGGCGGAGCAGTCATCTCGATTCGTTGGAGGAACAGTAGGAGCAGAAGCCGTAAAAGTGCTTCTGCGAGAAGAACCTGGAACACTCACGCCGATCAATTTTGATTCGACCCTGCTCAAAATTTCGCGTAGAGCACCTCGGCCAGAGCGCGTGACAAAAAGTCTGGAACTCGTCAAACAACAACCGGCCGAAGTTGGTGCAACAGAGTGGGCATTTGCCAAAGAGATTGTCTTACTCGATGCACTTCTGAAGAAGGAACCTGTTGCGGATGTTGAAGTGCAGGCGATTCAGATTGGGCCCGTTGTCTTGCTCACCGATCCAGCGGAGTTCTTCTGTCAGTTCGGCTTGGATATCAAAGCGGGCAGTCCGTTTCCGCTGACTTTCCCGGTTTCATTGGCGAACGGTTGCGTCGGATATGTTCCAACAGAAGAATCTTTCGGACCACGAGGCGGCGGTTATGAAACGAGATTGACGGGTTACAGCAACCTGGAAATTACTGCAGGTCAAAAAATGGTCGACGCTGCGGTTGAACTCTCAAAGAGATTCAAGCCAGGAAAAATCCCGACTCGACCTTTACGAGCAGAGTTTACCGCTCCCTGGACATACGGGGCGGTTCCCCCTGAAGTCGATTAGCTGTCCCTGATAAATCAGGAAGATCATTTCGCTCCCCAGAAACACAAAGCCAAAAGAAGCTGAGACAATCACTCCGATGCCAATTCAATCAAGAAATGTCAACGTCGCACTCATTCAGCGAGCGGCGACTCTCGACCCGACGGAAAACTTGCAAGCGACCATTGCTGATATCGAGCAGGCTGCCAGGCAAGGGGCGCAAATTGTTTGCACACAGGAATTGTTCCGGTCGCAGTACTTTTGTCAAAGTGAAGATCATGCGAAGTTCGACTTGGCGGAGACGATTCCAGGACCAAGCACGGAGGCGTTTTCACAACTCGCAAAAAAACTCGGCATCGTGATTGTCGCTTCGCTCTTTGAGAAACGCGCAGCTGGTCTTTATCACAACACGGCAGTTGTCCTTGATGCCGATGGATCGAATTTGGGAATGTATCGCAAAATGCACATTCCTGACGATCCGTTGTTTTACGAAAAATTCTACTTCACTCCCGGTGATCTTGGTTTCAAGATTTTTGAAACGAAGTTTGGGAATGTGGGTGTGCTGATTTGTTGGGATCAATGGTATCCGGAAGCAGCTCGATTGACGGCACTCGCAGGGGCAGAAATTCTGTTTTACCCGACTGCAATCGGTTGGCATCCTACAGAAAAAGCGGAGTATGGCACCGCACAGCACGACTCTTGGGAAACGATTCAAAGAAGCCACGCAATTGCAAACGGCGTCTACGTGGCATCAGCGAATCGGATCGGGCACGAGGGCGATTCAGAAGGGGGAATTGAATTCTGGGGACAGAGTTTCATTTGCAATCCCAGCGGGACGATTCTGAAGAAAGCGAGTGTCGATCAGCCTGAGATCTTAATGGCTGAGTGTGACTTTGCGATGCTCAACGAACAACGGACGCATTGGCCATTCTTGCGAGATCGCCGCATCGACGCATATGGCGACATCATTAAACGCTATCGTGATTGAAACGACTTCGTTCACTTTCACTGAAGCCAGAATCTCACGGACACGAGAATGAACAACGAACGGCTATTTCTCAACTGGTCACAACCAGCTCTGCCAGCTTTTGTCGAGGAGTTGATTAAACGTTACCGAGACGGGCGAGAAGTAGACCTCTCAAATGTCATTGTTGTCTTTCCCGGTCGACAGGCGGGTCGACGTTTTCTGGAAATTTTGACAGACAAGTCGGCAGGTGAAGCAATCCCTCCGCGGATCATCACCGTTGGAACACTCCCCGAGTTTCTCTATCTCCCGAAATTTCCATTCGCCTCACCTCTGACTCAGAAACTTGCCTGGGCAGAGGCATTAAAAGGACTTCAGCGAGATCAGCTGGAAGTGGTCATTCCTCAACCTCCTGAAGATTACGACGTAGATGCCTGGTTGCGGCTTGGTGAACTTCTTCGTCGACAGCATCGAGAGTTGGCTGCCGACGGTCTCAGCTTTTCTGACGTCGCTGAGCGTGGCCAATCGCTTGAATCTTTTAACGAAACTGATCGCTGGAACGTTCTGGCAGAAGTCCAGAAGAGGTACCTGCAACAATTGGATGAAGCAGGACTCTGGGATCAGCAAACAGCCCGCTTGTTTGCGATTGACCGCAACGAATGCCAAACAGACGCCGAGATTTTCCTGGTCGGGACAGTGGACCTGAATCACACATTGCAGTCGATGCTGAAGCAGGTCGCCGAACATGTTCATGTTGTGATTCATGCACCGCCGGAAGAATCCAGTCGGTTTGCACCACTCGGAAATTTACAGCCGGGTGAATGGAATGACTTCACAATTGAGATCGAAGAAACACAAATTCAAGTGGTCGATGGACCGCAAGAGCAGGCAGAACAGGTTGCCCTGGAGCTTGAAGCTTGTGGAGCAAATTTCTCCATCGATGAAATCACTATTGGCGTTCCGGACGATCGCATCGTCCCGCACATCGAACGATTTCTGGCAATGTCCGGGGTCTCAACGAATTGGGTCATTGAACAGACACTTCCGCAATCGGGACCGTATCGGCTGTTGCAATGTGTCGCGAGTTATCTGGAAGCGGACCGAACAGACCATTTCTCGGAATTAATCCGACATCCAGATCTTTCAAGTTGGATCAGCCAACAAGACTTCCCCGTCAATTGGCTGACGTGCTGGGACGAAAACGTTACTGAGCATCTTCAACGTCGCACACAGGTTATCTTAGGATCAGGTCGATCAGCAAAAACCGCTCGAGAACTCGTGAGAGTGATCGGTGAACTCCTCAAACCGTTCCAAGAGTCTTCGCGACCTTTGGCTGACTGGGTCGGACCACTGCGAAAATTTCTATTACAGGTTTACGGCGGCAGAGATTTGAACCCAGATGTTCAAGAAGACCGCCTGCTGCTTCAAGCAACTCAAAAGATCCACGAAGCTGCTTTGGAGCACGGACGCGTCCCGGCAGCCCTTGAGCAGGTCGTCACCGCACAACAGGCAATTGAGCTGACTTTGGACGAACTCCGCAGCGAATTTCTGGCCGCGCCAGTCGATGAGCATGCGGTTCAACTTTCTGGTTGGCTCGACCTTCCGTTGGACGATGCTCCCGTTGCCATCTTAACGTCAATGAACGAAGGCTTTATTCCTTCTGCCGTTAACCACGATCTATTTTTGCCGAACCGCTTACGAACACATTTAGGGATTGAAGATAACCAGCGACGCTACGCGCGTGACGCGTACGCAATCAGCGTCCTTCTGCACTCTCGAAAGCGAGTGAAGCTCATCGCTGCCAAGCGTGATGCTCGTAAGGAGCCACTCACCCCCAGTCGTCTGCTGTTCGCTGCCTCTCCCGAAAAAGTTGCACATCGTATCGTACGTTTTTTTGACGATCGCGAGGAAGACTTACCAGCAATCAAAACAGGCTTCTCCACTCAACGGGAAGACCATGACTTTCGGATTCCCAAGCCTGTCAAAATGGATGAACCGAAGCGGTCGTTCCGCGTCACAGAGTTCAAAGATTATCTGGTTTCACCGTATCGATACTACCTGCGTCACGTTTTAAAGCTGGGCGAAGTGAGCGACTCCGTCGTCGAACTCGATCCCGCAGGCTTTGGATCGTTGATCCACGATGTGCTGCAGGAGTTCGGACAAAGCGACGAAACATTACAAACCGACCCCGTACAAGTCTCGCGGTTTTTAAACAGTCAACTCGACCAGCTTGTTCACAAAAGATACGGCAGTGACCCGCTGTTCCCTGTGCATATTCAGGTTGAACAAATCCGCCATCGATTGAAAATCTTTGCGCAATGGCAAGCCGACTGGGTTCGCCAAGGTTGGGAAATGAAATACACCGAAATCGGGTTCGGAAAAAATGCAACGCTCAATCTCACTGACGGTTCACCTATCACATTGCGTGGTCGAATCGACCGGGTTGATTATCATCCAAAGCTGAATGAATGGGTCATATTCGATTATAAAACCAGCGATAAAGCCCAGTCCCCCGAACAGACACATCGACACAAGGATGAGTGGGTCGACTTGCAGCTTCCGCTGTATCGACATCTTGCGAAGCCCTTTGGCGTGCAGGGAAAAGTGAGGCTCGGTTACATCACGTTGCCGAGAACAACACCACAAATCCGAGATCAGATTGCCGAATGGGGAGAGGACGAGCTGAAAGAAGCGGATGATGTCGCTCGCAAAATTGCAGAGAACATCATCAATGAAGAATTCTGGGTCGAGCTCGACAAGCCAATCACCTGGTTTCAGGAATTTTCCGGCATTTGTCAGGACGATGTTTTCGGCAGGGAGGCGGTCGTATGAGTCACTCAAATCAACGCAGCTTGTTCGACGACGAAAAGGGCTTCGTCAAGAATCAACCAGAAAAACCTTCTCCCATTCATGCAATGGAGTCACACTCGTATTTGCCGGAAGACGACCGCAAACTGGTTATCCGAGCCTCTGCGGGAACGGGGAAAACGTTTCAGCTTTCCAACCGATTTCTCACCTTGTTACGAGGATCGACGCCTGACAAAATTCTGGCATCGACATTTACGCGGAAAGCGGCAGCAGAAATTACAGATCGGATTCTATTGCGGCTTGCTCAGGCAGCGCTGAATGATGCTGACTTCCAAAGTTTAAAATCATTCACCGGTTCGCCCGAGATTACTCAGAAGGATTGCCTGACTCTCCTGAAAGTATTGACTCAAAATCTGCATCGCTTGCGAATCAGTACCCTTGACGGTTTCTTTTCACGGTTGGCCGGCTCCTTCTCTTTGGAGTTGCGACTTCCCCCCGGTTGGAGGTTGATGGATGAGATCGAAGCTGAGCACCTTCAAGATCGGGCGATTGATCATGTCCTCCGGGAAGGAGAGCTTCAAGAGCTCAAAAACCTGATGCACCAACTCGATAAAGGGAGCGTTCGAAGAAGTGTGCATCAGTTGATCTCGGAACACATCTCACAGTTCCATGAAATCTACTTGCGAACAGATGCACAAGCGTGGAAGCAGTTCGGGAAAATCCAGACGCCCTCAGCCGACGAGTTGGAATCGATCGTCGCCCGATTAGCTGCAGAACCGATTGAAAATTCCCGCATGGAAACCGCTCGCAATGGCGACATTCAGCGTATTAAAGATGAAGAATGGCCAGCCCTTTACAAAACCGGACTACTTTCCAAGGTTTTGGGAGATGGCAAATATTATCGCAAAGAGATCCCAGAAAACTTGAAGTCGCTTTACCTGGAATTGGAAAAAATTGCGCGGGCCAAATGGCTTGCTCCATGGGCAGTACAAACGGCAGCCACCTACGAACTGATTGAAAAATACGATCGTGTCTACGAACAACTCAAACGGGAAACCGGCGGTCTTCGTTTTGACGACCTCACGCGACGACTGGCACATTCGCTTTCAAACCGATCCACTTCCGACCTCGCACATCGGCTTGATGGAACGATTGACCATGTGCTGCTCGACGAATTTCAAGACACCTCGGTTCCACAGTGGAGTGTGATTCGTCCGTTTGCTCAGGACACAACCACCGACACCAATAAGTCTTTCTTTTGTGTTGGAGATGGAAAACAGGCGATCTACGGTTGGCGAGGTGGAGAAGCAGCCATCTTCGATGCCATTAGCCAGCAACTGGAAGATGTCCAAGAGCGTCCGCTCAATAAGAGTTTTCGATCTTCACCAGTTGTCATTGAAACTGTCAATCGAATCTTTCAGGGAATCGGGAATCACGACGGTTTCGGAGAGAATCAGGCGGTCTTAAAAAGATGGAGCCATGAATTTCCTATTCATGAAACCGCGAGAACGGAACTCCCCGGATACTTCCAATTATTGACCTCGCCAATTCCTAAGGATATGGAGCAAGGTGACCGTGATCAATCGCGGGTTGACGCTGAACTCAATCAGTTCGTCGCCAACATGATCGCTGATCAACTCAAAGTCGCCCCTACGGGAACAATCGGTGTTCTGACTCGAGGAAACGCCAAAATCGGAGAGTTGATTTATGAACTGAATCAACTCGGAATCGACGCGAGCGAAGAGGGTGGTAATCCACTCGTTGACTCCGCAGCTGTCCAGCTAGTGATGGCATTGTTCCATCTCGCCGATCATCCGGGCGAAACAATCGCTCACTTCCATATTGCGAACTCTCCATTGGCTACGATTGTTAATCTAGTCAATCATGAAAACGACCGAGCCGCTCACCACTTCTCTGAGCGATTCCGAAAGCGGATTTCTCAATCAGGCTATGGAGAGACTGTCCACGAATTAACTGGGCAACTCGCGCCACACTGCAATCGACGAGAACTCCGACGGCTCATCCAATTATCCGCCCTCGCGAACGAGTTCGATACCATCTCACAATCGTTGCGGACTTCTGAGTTCGTCGAGTTTGTCGAAAAGCAAAAAGTGCAAGAGCCAACCGACTCGCGCGTCCGTGTGATGACGATTCACCAGTCGAAAGGGCTTCAGTTCGATACCGTCATTTTCGCAGAATGCGATGGGCTCATGACAAAGCCGCCGAAGTATGTCTCATACACTCCCAAACCGGGCGAGCCTCCAGAAGCGGTCGCACTGTACCAAAGCCAGGAGTTTCAAGATCTCTTTCCCAAAAAACTGAAACTCGCACTCGCTCAAACGACAGACAAGGCGATTGTCGAATCGCTCTGCCTGTTGTATGTCGCGTTGACGCGAGCCGTTCACAACCTCCAAATCATCGTTCGACCGCGAACGGCAAAAAGCTCGGAGAAAACACTCCCCAAAACTCATGCTGGGCTCATTCGTGCCGCTCTTGCCCCGACTGCACAGCTGGAATCAAACGTTGTCCTCGCTGAGGCTGGCGACCCGGCATGGTATCAGTCGTTACCACAACTCGATTCAAAATCGGAATCGCCTCCTCCTCCCAGAGAACTCAACATTCATTTCAAACAGTCGGATCAGTCACGACGCTTGCCCCGCGTTGCTCCTTCAAGCAAAGAGGGAACGAAACTCGTTCAGTTGGAAAATATTTTGCCAACTGGAGATTCAAGAGCTGTCGACAGGGGAACACTCTTTCATGCCTGGATGGAGCAAATCGGCTGGCTTGATGATGGAATTCCCGAGGACAAACTTCTCCTTGGGCTTGCCACACAACTTGGAATCCAGGGAATTGATCTCGATCAGTCTCTTGCAGAATTCCACCAGTCAGTGAGTCGACAAGCATTGAAATCATTACTGTCAAAACGTCCTTATCTTACCGCCGAAAGCATGAATATCTCGGAAGACGCAAAACAGGAGATCCTGCAAGCTCCGGTCGATGTCACATTTCGAAACGAACGGGCTTTTGCTGTCCGAGAAAATGGATCGCTTTTGACAGGCAGCATTGACCGACTCGTCACGATTTCTCGCGATTCAACAGTTCTCGCAGCTGAAATTATCGATTTCAAAACCGACGCCCTCCCCAATGATCTGATCGCAATCAATGATCGAGTGGAATACTACCGGGGGCAGATCCAGGCGTACGTTCAGGCGGTCTCGAATTTCTATAAGATCTCACCCCAACGAATTTCATCGAAGTTGGTGTTACTGAAACTTGGTCGTGTGATCAACGTTGATGTAGAGAGTTGACCAGCCTCGCTATTAACGCTGCCCGATTCAACCAGCGTTATGAAGTCTCTTATTTTATGACCTTTAGAGCAGTTTGCTCTACCATGTGCCCGTGAAGGTCGCTTTCATGACTTTACAGACAGCTCGCCACGAGCCAGAACTGGGAGATCGTTTCCGGAGATGTTCTACTGATTGTTGAGTCGGCCTGGTGCGCGGTACCCGGTCCCTTTAATCTTCAGCCGCGAATCTCCCAATTCTTTGCGAGCGGCATTTGCGTACTCTTTAAGCTTCGCAACCACTTCGGGGTGCTGCTCTTTGACATCATTTTTCTCGCCGATGTCGTCACTTAAGTTGTACAGAGCTAAACCGGTTTTTCCTTGCGAGTAACCGTTGGGAAGCCCATCGTTGCCGGGCTCTCCTGTCAGAGAACGATAATTGTGAGGAAAATGCAGCTTCCAGTCTCCAGAACGAATGCACTGCAATTCATTACCCCAATAGTAACAGTAATATTCGTGGGGAGTTTTGGCACCGACCTCGCCGGACATCAGCGGCCAAATATTTTTCCCGTCGATTGCGTGTGATGGCAATTCACTATCAATCAGCTTGGCGATCGTCGGAAACAGGTCGATCGTTGCGGCGAGTTCATTGCAGGTTGTCCCTGCAGGAATTTTTCCGGGCCACCTCATAATGCAAGGTACGCGAACTCCTCCTTCCCAGGCAGTCCCTTTCCCTTCACGGAGAGGCTTCGCTGAACCAGCATGATTTCCGTAGCTCAACCAGGGTCCATTATCAGAAGTGAAAATGACGAGCGTGTTCTCATCGATACCGTGGTGTTTTAAACGTCCGAGGATTTCCCCGACACTCCAATCGATCTCCATGATCACATCGCCATACAGCCCTTGTTCGCTTTTATCTTGAAATTTTTCCGAGACGAACAACGGAACATGCGGCATGGAATGAGCAACATATAAGAAGAACGGATCTTCGTGGTTTTCATCGATAAATTTTAGCGCTCGTTCAGTGTATGAAGTGGTGAGATGAACTTGATCCTCCGGCGTCACTTTCGGATTGACAATTTTATTGCCTTCGAACATCGGCAAATCAGGAAACGCCTTACTCGTTGGGTGATACGGCCACATGTCATTTGAATACGGCAAGCCGTAGTAATCATCGAAGCCGTTTTGCAGAGGAAGAAATGGTTCATGGTGACCGAGGTGCCATTTCCCGTACATCGCAGTTGCATAATCTTTTTGCTTGCACAACTCTGAAATCAAAACTTCATCCTGATTGATTCCATGCGTTGAACGATGGCTCGGGGCTCCAAGCATGCCAATACGGTTTGAATAACAGCCAGTCAGCAATGAGGCACGCGATGCGCCACAAACCGCTTGAGAGACATAAAAGCTCGTAAATTTTCTTCCTTCAGCTGCCATTTTGTCGAGATTCGGCGTTTCAAAATCTTCTGCTCCGAAACAACCAACATCTGCATAGCCTTGGTCATCGGTGAAGATAATCACAACATTCGGTGGCTGTTTTGCACTCGCAGATTGCAATGCAGAAACGAGAGTGAAGTTGGCTACGATCAACAGTGCGAAAAATGCAGTTCTGTTTTGGGGGAGAAAAGAATTGAGCACACCGAACTCCGAATGAAACCTGAAGGAAATACAACGTGACGTCACAAAGTCAGCCTGAAAGCAATATTCCTCAAGCGAAGAGAAATGATGAAAGGAACAAACACGAGACAGCAATCAAAATCCGCTTGCCCCCCCTGAAGGAGTCGCAGTCCCTGTTGATTGATTCATTTGACTGGAAGCTTGACGACTAACAGAAAACGTTTGCAGAGCGAGATCAATACGTTGACGGAATTGCGACGTAAAGGATTTCGGGCCGATGATCAAAACAGCTGCCTGAATATCACCAGCGAAGTGTTCGTACAAAACAGCTTGAACAGGTGGGCCACTTTCTGCATCTGCCGAAAGAAATCGAATGACCGAATAACGTTTGGGATTGATGAACTTCGAGTTTGGGCTGCCTGATGGCGGGACAGTCAGTCCATATCGAATGTTGTCTCCCACCTGGTTTGCCTCACCGTCAGGAATGATGACATCGAAGGCGGTTGCCAGTTCAGCTTCGAGGTCATCCATGAATTCCATCGGTTCTTGTGTCAGTGCTCCATCGGTCAGTTTAAACCGACTATGATTGGTCAACACATAGATTCGAGAGTCGATCTGCTCTCCCGATTCTCCCGGAAGAAAAGCCTGCCAAGCCTCAACGATTCCCGGTAACTCGATTCCAAGTAACTCTTGCGGCTGACGTGAATCCGGTCCAGGAACCGTGTTGCCATCCTCGTCTTGCAAAGTTTCAGGCTTCGCCATCGGGACTTTAAACGGAATTGGGAGTCTTAGCTTCAGCCCCAGATCAGAGCGTTCCCAGATCGGGGAGGCAAGATTCCGTTCAATTGTCTCCATGTACTCATAAAACTCGGTCGATGCCTGAAGACGTTCTTCGTATTTCGCCTGACCACATCCAAGCCAGACCATCGCAGACAACACGATCAGGGCAAATTGTAGAAACGTGCTTTTCTTCACAAGCTTCCTGTTGGAATATGGAGTAGGGGCCGATTCTTGCATCGCTCTGTTCATGTTCATCGTTTCAACAAGGAAAGTCTGCTGACATTGTTCACGGAATTGGTAAAGATACGTTCTCACGCACTTAGATTTCCACTACACCGCTGTAAATAGATTTTACATGAACGCTCAATCCAACGCTGCTGATCTTCAAATTGATGATGTGACCGTCATGATCTTCGGGGCCTCTGGTGATTTAACCGGACGGAAATTGATCCCCGCACTCTTCAAACTCTTCAAAAATGGCTTCCTCAGTGATAAATGCCTCATTGTTGGAGTTGCTCGGCGCGAGAAGACTGATGAGTCATTCCGTGAGGAAATGAAAGCGGAACTCAGCGAAGTGATTTCAGAAGAAACAATTGAAGAGCACTGGAATCAATTCGCTTCGATGCTCCATTACTCACAGACCGATCTGATGAATGTGGAGGATTACTCCACATTGAAGAATCAGGTCGAGACGCTGGAAGAACAACGGGGCCTTCCTGGGCATCGGGTGGTCTACCTGGCGACTTCTTCGAACCTGTTTTTGCCATCGATTCAGAATCTCTCAGATGCCGGGATGGTTCCGCGTGAAGCCAAAAAACTCCGCTGTGTGGTTGAAAAACCGTTCGGTCACGACCTGGAATCTTCCAAGGAATTGAGTACCAATCTCAGCCAGATTCTTAATGAAGATCAGATTTACCGAATCGATCATTACCTTGGCAAAGAGACTGTTCAAAACATATTGCTCTTTCGATTTGGAAATGCAATCTTCGAACCGCTCTTCAACCGCAATCACATTGATCACGTACAAATTACGGTTGCAGAATCTCAAGGGATCGAAGGGGGGCGTGGAGGATACTATGACGAATCTGGAGCACTGCGTGATGTTTTGCAAAACCATGCACTCCAACTTCTCTGTCTCGTCGCAATGGAGCCTCCTTCACTTTTCGAAGCAGAGCATATTCGAGATGAGAAACTGAAAGTTCTGCAAACCCTAAAACCAGGCCGACAGGGCAGCGTGGACGAATGGGCTGTTGCTGGACAATACGCAGCGAGTTCCATCCGAGGCGAAAAGGTCAAAGGGTATCTGGATGAGGATCGGATCGATGCCGACTCTCGAACTGAAACGTTTGTCGGCATCGAAGCACACATTGATAACTGGCGCTGGGCTGGAGTTCCGTTTTATCTGCGAACGGGAAAACGAATGCCTGCGCGTGTGACGGAAATTGCAATTCAATTCAAGCTTCCTCCGCTGCATCTGTTCACGACAGTGGAATGTGAAGGAAGTCTGTGCGAGTCAGCGAACGCACAACACAATTCACTCATCTTTCGAATTCAGCCTCATGAAGCGATCTCAATTTCTTTCTCCACAAAACGTCCGGGAATGCAGTATCAGGTGCAGCCGGTTGATATGGACTTCGAGTTTGGAGAATCATTCGGAATTGAGCTCCCCGAAGCTTATGAGCGTTTACTTCTCGATGTCATGAGGGAAGATTCCACTTTGTTCACTCGCAGCGATGAGCTCGAAGCCGCGTGGAAATTCGTCGACCCGATCTTGCAACTTTGGTCCGGCAAGAATCATCGCCCCGAACTCTACCCAGCTGGAACCTGGGGACCGAAGGGAGCGAATCAACTTCTCTCGAGAAACGGACATTACTGGAGAGCCCCGACAGGGAAGTAAATCGATACTCACTCATCGTTTTAGATCAGATTACCCGACTGTTTTCCCGTGAACAACGGTCATCAACAATAAAAATCCCTCTCCATGAGGCAGATCCCGGATTCGATTTCGTAAGCTGCTCTAGAGCCGTTTGCTCTACCGTGTCCCCGTGAGGAACGCATTTCTCTAGGAAAAATGCTATTTGCCACGAGGCAGAACCTGCAAACCAATTCGAAAGCCTCTCTAACGCACATGACCAATGCCTACAGACTCGCTTAAAACCGCACGGCAACGCATTCAAGCTGCCTATTCTCCTGAGGTCTTTCAGTCTTTGGGAGAGTCTTTGATAGCGCGATTGGGAACTCACCTTGGTGAACTGCAGCAGCGCGAACAGTCCGTACTGAACTGGAATCTCCCCGAAGAGAATTTATCGGTTGCGCGTGAGTGCTTGAATCGCTCCAATATCTCGGACGATCTGCTGAGTCGGTTTCAAAGCTTGATTGAGACGGCAATTGCGCGCGGTCACAACCTTCATCACCCACGCTACATTGGACATCAAGTTCCCGCTTCAGTTCCCTTGGCAGGTCTTTTTGATGCACTCGGCTCCATCACGAATCAGGTGATGGCAATCTACGAAATGGGACCGTGGGCGACTTCCGTTGAGCGGGCACTTATTGAACGTTGGGGAGAAGTGATCGGGCTCACTCCTGGAACGTTCACAGGATTGGTGACGCATGGAGGATCGCTGGCGAATCTGACAGCGTTATTGACTGCCAGAAATATTTCTCTGAAAAATTCGTGGACACAAGGAGTTCAGAACGCAAACTTGCCAGTTCTGGTTGCAAACGCAGACTCACACTACTGCGTGACACGTTCCGCTGGAATCTTAGGACTGGGAACGGAACAGGTCATTAAAATTCGACTCGATGACCGACGCCGTATGGATGCAACGGCGCTCGATGAAACCTTGACTCAACTGCGGAAAAGAAACACTCCAATCGTAGCTGTCTCTGCGAGTGCCTGTGCAACACTCATCGGTGCCTTTGATCCTCTGCAGGAGATTGCAGATGTCTGCGAAAGGCACGACGTCTGGATGCATGTTGATGCCGCACATGGTGGTGCTGTCTCCATGAGCAGAAAGCATGCTCATCTGATTGATGGAATCACCCGGGCGGACAGTTTTATTTGTGATGCACACAAAACTCTGTTTGTTCCTGCTCTCTGTGCGTTTGTGTTCTACCGGGACAAGCAACACCGCTTCGAAACATTTCATCAAGACGCGCCATACTTGTTCGATCCTTCCGCTCCTGGCATGGCCAATGTCGACGGTGGAATGATGACGATTGAATGCACAAAACGGGCAGCGACCTATGGGCTTTGGGGAGTCTGGTCCATGCTGGGGCAACAAATTTTCGAAGACATGATCGACGAAACATTTGCAACAACTCGGTTGCTCTACGAGAAGTTGAGCGCTGAAAATGATTTTGAACCACTGCATGAACCGGAATGCAACATTCAGGTCTTCCGATATCTCCCCGATGAAAAACATGGTCTCGATCTCAAATCGATTGGCGAATTGAATCGCCAGATTCGCCGAACCTTAATGGAGTCCGGAGAGTTTTATCTTGTCCAGACAAACCTGGAAGGGATCGGCGCCCTGCGAACGACGATCATGAATCCACTTACGAATGAAGAGGATTTAGACCAGTTGTTCTCATCGATTCGTAGAACTGCTAAAGAAATCCTGAGTCAGTAAGGTTGAATTCCCCCCGGCCCGCACGAATTACTTTCACGACTCCGTAGATTTCTCATTATGCGGCATGAAACTCGAACAACTTGCTCTACCATTTGCCCGAGAACAGCGGGTTTCGTCGCTGAAAGAGCGTCTATGCACGAGGTAGATCGCGGATCCGTTTTCGAATGTTGCTTTAATCCAGTTTGACCGAAACTTTTAGGATTTTTCCCGAAAACTCAAATGGTCTCCGGTCGTAGTATTTCAATGAGACCGTTGAACCGAGATCAGCTCCGACATCGAAGGTTTCGCTGGCAGTAAACGCCAACGGGACAGTCTTTTTCAACTCCGTCGTACGGATGCTTTTCCCATCAACGCTAATCTTGACGGTTCCTGGTTCTCCCACTTTTGGAATTGTCGTTTCAACGACCAGTTGATGCTTTCCCGCTTTCAGAGGAGTTGCGCTTTTGATCGAGTAATTCTCGATGATCATCATGTTGTACTCGTAATTGATGATCCCTTCGTCCATTTAGAGTGTGACGCCTCCGCCAGATCCTCCGAGTGCATACAAGACACCGCTGGCTTTTTCCTGAACTTCCAGGTCGATCACAATTGTGTTGCTCAACTTTCCAATCCCGGGGGCTGTGAACTCTGGCATACGACGAGTGTTTTGGTTGAATGTCCAACTCGTATAAGCAGTTTTGTGAAGGTCTTCCGGATGGAGTCTCAACCAAATTCCTGCTCCAATCGGGAAGTCATTATTGTCTTGTGCAACTTCCAGAAACCGCTGCTTGATCGCATTGAGTTTTTCGGGGTGCTCTTTCGAGACATCTTTCGCCTGAGAGAAATCGTTGCTCAGATCGTAGAGTTGCCACACATCTTCAGCAGAATCCCATTTCGCCAACCCTTCTTGAGCATTCACCCAGGGGATAAACGGTCCGAAGGTGCTGGCAAACCAGCCATCGACATAAAGCCCCCGGCTTCCGTTGTTGTCGAAAAACTGCGTTTCCTTTCGCGCGGCTGCCTTTGCATCGTCAAAGGTGTATGCCAGACTGACCCCATCGATTGGCATTTGTTTGTGCCCATGGACAGTTTGCGGGGGTTGGATATCGAGAAGTTCGTAGATTGTTGGAGCGATATCGACCACGTGATGGAATTGAGAGCGCATCGTCTTGTCCGGCTTAATCCGTTTAGGCCAGGAAACAACCATCGGGTTTCGTGTTCCTCCGAAGTGAGCTGCAACGAGCTTTGTACTTCGAAACGGTGTCGAGCCAGCCCACGCCCAGCCCGCGTGATACATATTGTCCGTTTTCGGTGAACCGAGAGCGTCAAGACCGCCCAGCTTTTCAAGAGCGGCAATTTGTTGTTCAATTGTGTTCGGGATTTGATTTTGCGCCAAAAGTTCACTGATTGAACCGTTTTGGCCCTCTGCGCTCGATCCGTTATCACCAAAGATGAAGAAAACGAGCGTGTTTTCTTTCAATTCACGTTGCTCCAAACCAGTAAGTAGCTCGCCGACTTGATGATCCGTATGTTCCACGAACCCGGCGAAGACTTCCATTAATCTCCGCTGAAATGCAAGTTGGCCTTCGGCCAGGCTGTCCCAGGCAGGCATCGTCTCATCGCGAGGTGTGAGCTTCGTCCCATTCGGAATAATGCCCATTTCAAGTTGACGTTTGAAAACCCGTTTTCGATATTCGTCCCAGCCATCATCGAACTTCCCCTTGTACTTATCAGCCCATTCTTTGGCGACATGATGAGGACCGTGAACAGCTCCGGGGGCCCAGTACATAAAAAATGGTTTGTCAGGAGAGAACGCTTGGTGATCATCAACCCATTTCAAAGCCTTACGAGTCATATCTTCTGTGAGATGATATGTCGGATCATCGTGAGGTGGCTCGACGAAATTATAGTTCTCTACGAGGCGAGGTTCCCATTGTGAAGTTTCCCCAGCGAGGAAACCGTAGAAATACTCAAAACCATATCCATTCGGCCAGCGGTTTTTGGGCCCCATGGAGGTCGTTTCTGTTGCCGGTGTATTGTGCCATTTCCCAAATGCAGAGGTGTGGTAGCCATATTCTTTGAGCACTTCCGCGATCGTTGCAGCTTCCTTTGGAATCACTCCGGTGTAGCCATCAAAAGCAACTGCACGTTCGGCAATCGTCCCAGAACCGACGCGTGTGTGATTCCTTCCCGTCAGCAGGGCCGCCCGAGTCGGTGAGCAAATGGAAGTTGTGTGGAACGCATTGAACGGGATTCCTTCACTGGCGAGCTTTGTTAATGCTGGCGTGTGAACTTCGCCACCGAAGGTGTCTGCTATTCCAAAACCGACATCATCGATCAGAATAACGACAATGTTTGGAGCGTCTTTGGGAAGCCGTTGCGGCTCCTCGGGCCACTTCATTTTCGAGTCTTGAAGTCGCGGCTTTGTGACGCTCTCTGACTTCAACGAAGGGAAAGGGAGCACAGAACCATCGATTTTTGGTTCTGCATTGGCGACAATACCATCGAGGCTGAAAATGACAACGAGTAGTAAAAGAATGAACTTCACTGTGATCTCCAGATGGCGATTTTGTCTCGAAGTATTATTTTTGTATTGACCACAAACAGTACTGACTTCAGGTGGTGTTTGCCATGATTCGTGTTTCCATGTTGCGTTACGTCTTCTGCTGTAGACGGCGTTTCACTTCCTCGATGACCTTCGGGAAGATCTTCGCGAACTCCTGATAGATCGCCTCGGCCTCATCCCATTTTTCTTCATGTGTGAGCGTCTCAAGTTGAGCCGCCAGTTCACTGCTTGGGGCTCCAAGAGTTTTCAAGCTTCCTTTCAGGGTATGTGCGTATCGATTCGCAAATGATTGTTCTTTTTCGGCAATCGCAGACTCCAGTTTCTGAAAGATTCCCGGCGACTCAATTAGAAAGGCATCGGCGACATCGAATGCCAGTTCTTCGTCCTGGTACGTATTCTTAAGCAGGACGTCCCAATCCAGAACGTTTTGCTCTGCGGAACTTTTAATTTGCAAAGATGCAGGCTTTTCAGAAGTGGATGCCTCATCCACCGGGAGGGGATTAAAGAATTTTGCAATCACAGTCGCGAGTTCAAAGGGGCGAACCGGCTTCGAGACGTACTCGTCCATCCCCGATTCGAGGCAACGCTCACGATCCCCTTTCATGGCATGAGCGGTCATCGCAACAATCGGGAACTCCGGTAATTTATTTTGTGCTTGAAGTGTGCGAATTTCTTTTGTTGCTCCGAGCCCGTCGAGTTCTGGCATTTGGACGTCCATCAGAACGATGTCGAACGTGTCACTTTGAATGGCATCAACAGCTTCACGACCATTGTTTGCGACCGTGACTGAATGGTTCCATTTTGAAAGAAGTCCGACTGCAAGTTTTTGATTTGCCAGACTGTCCTCCGCGAGTAGAATTTTCAAAGGCCGCGTCCTCGGAATCGCCTCCGCCGTGTTTGCATCCGCATCTATGATTGAGGAGACGTCGATGTCGACAGCTGCCATGATGGCATCAAACAGGTCCGACTGCTTGATCGGCTTCGTTAAGTATGATTTGATCGACAACTCTTCACATCGCCGGATGTCCTCGGTTCGGTCGAGCGAGGTCAGCATCATCACAATCGTGCTGCCGAGATGTTCATCGTCTTTAATTTTTTCCGCCAAAGTAAACCCATCAACGTCAGGCATACTCGCATCGGTAATCACCAGATCAAACGGTGTTCCGTTTTTGAACGCTTCCGTCAACTGCTGTATCGCCTGCGAGACGTTTTCAACCGCAACGGGGTCCATGCGCCAGTTCGTACACATTTCGTTCAAGATCTGGCGATTTGTTTTATTGTCGTCAACAATCAAAACATGGAGCCCATCCAGCGAGGCCGATTCGCGAAGGGACTTTGGAACTTCATCTCTGGTCGCGTGCTCAAAGAGTGCAGAAAAGTGGAATGTCGAACCTTTTCCGAGTTTGCTTTCGATCCAAACTTTCCCCCCCATCAAGTTCACCAGCCGAGAAGAAATGGTCAGCCCTAAACCAGTTCCTCCGAACTCCCTCGTTGTCGACATGTCAGCTTGTTCAAAGGCATTGAAAACACGTTCTTGAGTTTCTGGCGTCATCCCGACACCAGTGTCTGAAACTCGGAAATGTAGACGAATCTGGTTTTCGGAATCCTCTTCAACAGAAACGTCAAGAATGACTTCCCCCTTGTGAGTAAATTTAATGGCATTGCCCAGCAGGTTGACGATCACCTGTCGTAATCGCAGGGCATCACCACGGACGTATGGAGGGACTTCAGGAGAGATGTGATAGGCGAGTTCGAGTTTTTTTGAATGAGCACGCAAAGCTAAAGGCTTAACGGAATCTCCCAGCCATTCGCGTAAGTCAATCGGGTATGATTCCAGCTCAAATCGTCCTGACTCAATCTTTGAGAAATCGAGAATGTCGTTAATGATCCCAAGTAAGGACTCGGCTGAGTTCAGGACGGTTTCCAGATAGTCTCGCTGCTGAGCAGTCAGTTCGGTGTCTAAGACTAATTCTGACATTCCAATGATTGCATTCATTGGCGTACGAATTTCATGACTCATATTTGCCAGGAATTCACTCTTTGCACGATTCGCCACTTCCGCAGCCTCTTTGGCTGATTGCAATTCTTGCTCAGCCTTCTTTCTCTTTGTGATGTCCCGTGCAATTCCGACGAGTCCGACCACTTCATTTCGATGATTCGTCAAAGCAACCTTGGTCGTCAGCAACCATCTTCGCGACCCATCTGCCAGGAGATTTTCTTCTTCGCGGTTAATCAATGGCTTGCGAGTTTTCATCACTTGCAAATCGTCATTGCGATAAGCTTGAGCAAGTTCATGCGGTGAAAACTCAAAGTCATTTTTCCCAACGAGTTCTTGTTCGCTCTTTTTTCCGTACATGCTGGTCAACGCCCGGTTGACAGTCACGAAGTTCCCTTCTTTATCTTTGATGAAGACAAAATCGGGGAGGTGATCGATCAGAGTTCTCAACCGATCTCGCTCGTGTTCCAGTTGCGTGGCAATCTCGTGATGATGTGTGATGTCACGAGAAATCCCCATCGTTCCGATGATCGTCCCGTCAGGTTTTCTGAGTGGCATCTTCGTCGCCGAAACCCATGTCACTCTCCCGTCAGGCCAAACCAATCGTTCTTCGACATCGATGAGACCATTTCCGGACTCGAGGATTTTCTTCTCAGCCTGTTGGGCTTTGAGTGCGTGCTCTCTGGGGAAATAGTCGAAGTCCGATTTCCCAATCGCTTCGTCGGGAGAACTGAGCCCGGAACGAGATGCTTTTGCCTGATTGATGCGAATGTAGATTCCCTTCTCATCCTTGAAGTAGATGTTGTCCGGGATGACCGACATCAATTCATCAACAAGCATCTTTTCGTTTTCGAAAGCTGCCTGAGTTTTCTTGCGACATTCGACTTCACGCTGCAAATCGTCAAATGCGACCTGCAATTCGTTAGTCCGTTCTTGAATGCGATGGTCAAGTTTGACATTTGCAGTCCGCAATTGTTCTTCGCAAACCTTTCTCTGGTAGCCAAGTATTGCAGTTGTCCAAATTACGAAAATCGTCAGCACAGTATTCGCAATCTGTCCGAGTTCTTTCGTTCCCCAGTCGTGAGGTCGAATGGCATACCCAAGCAGACAGAGCAGGGTGACGATGGCCGCCACCTGAAGAATGATGCGTTTCTGGGGAGAAGAAAATGCCAAGACAAGAACGGCAACATAGAGCAACCCGAAGGAGATCCCAGCCTCTTCGAATGTCCCCCACCGATGGATCAGTGACTCAAGAACTGCAATCCCGACTGAGAGCAGAATTGTACTCACTAGAACAGTTGGAAAAGTGTTTTGCGACTGTTGTTCCGTCATCTTGACTGACTCACCCAAATTGTTCGCTATTGATGTGGGATGATTGTAACAATGTTCTCGGTCTGTTGTCCGCGTGCAACATAAAAAAAAGAGAGTTTCGGCATTATCACCTCGCATTTCGTCCTGCGGATTCTTTAGCATCACCTGAGTTCGATTTCTTAATTTGACCTCTCGAGCATTGTGTCACAGAGCTGAAAATTCTGCCTCGTTGAGATGATCAATTCAGCAAAGAACAGCAGACTTCACGGAGACGGAACACAGGAATCTGTTTCGTCGATTTGCCTGAGAACGAAAAGAAATTGACGTGGGCAAGCTTCGTAAGATCAAACTCACTCGCAAACAGGACTGACGCGGTGGTGACATTACAGACAGACGCGCTAAATCTGATCGGGCTGATGGTCGCAGGAAGTTTCGTCTCGGGACTTCTTCTGTGGTCAAGATTTCGCTACCTGCAAGACCAGTCCAACCAACTTCTTAAAGAATTGGCCGAAGTTCAGCAGACGTCAAAGAAGTCAAAAAAAGAGTGTGAGAAGTTTGCGTTCGAGGTGGACTGGCTGAAACTAGCTCAGCTCCAGCACCGCTCAGAGATTCATTTCCTGAACCTCTGGAAGCGTTCGTGCGAGAAGCCAGAATCCTGTTTGGCTTGGCTGGTGTTAAACGGCAACACTCTGGAAACGACTGATCCTTCGAAACAGTCTCCGGCTGTTGTCGCCTGTTTCCCCGAGCGTATGAATTATTTCTGCATCGAAAGAAGTTCACAGCAGGAACGGTTTCGTGACCTACCTGAACAGGTCGAAAAACTCCACCTCTTTCGCTGCGCCCACGATTCGCCGGAGACACTCATCCTGATTGTTTCCGAGTTACCCAGCTTCGCGACAGAACGGATTGACCTTGAACGCTTGTCGGAGCTCACCGGTTTCGTCAAGAACACAGCTCGCACCATCACCACTGCTGATGCTTCCCTGAATGAAAATCTGGAAGATCTCATCGCTCGCGAGATGCTTGAAATTCGGTCTCTGCTCGATGTCGAATTTCAATCACCAACGGAAATGATGGAAGGGTTTCTGAATAAACTTGCCTCTTTGTCCGGCTATGAATTTGCAAGTCTGTACTTGAGTGAAACTGATACGCTGAAAGTCACGGAACTCTCTCATTTCGCTAGCGGCGGAATCTTACAAGGTTCAACATCTCCCGAACTTTGGAATGAATCTGAACAGAAGTATCTTCAATCGACGGACCTTGTATTTGATCACCCCTTAATCATCACGCCGGAATCGATCTTGGAATTCGATAAAGAAATTCCATTCCGATGCGGGTTACTTATCCCTGTCCGTCACGAGCAGGAAGCGATCGGCCTTCTTTTCCTGACGCACTCTGACTCGACGATTCCTTCAGATGAAGATGCTCGACTTATCGAATGGGCGTCGACGTTCTTGATTCAAACCCTGAACAAAGAACTCACCCGCACCGAAATCATGGACCAGGCACGGCGAGACCCTCTGACTCACCTCGCTAATCGACGGACATTCGATCTTGAATTGGACCGTCTTATGAAACACGCAAACCAAGCGAATGAACCACTCAGCCTGCTCCTGATCGATATTGATCACTTCAAAGCCGTCAACGATGAATTCGGGCATCCAGCCGGGGATGTCGTCCTGCAACAAGTTGCAAACACCCTGACACAAACAGCCAGTGAGCTTCGAGTAACTGATCATGCCATCGCAGCCAGGTACGGTGGGGAGGAGTTTGCGCTGATTTTGCCGAACATTGGTGAACAGGGAGCAGTTCGTATTGCCAATCAAATTCGTGAAGCCATCGCAGACCACTCGATTCAAGCAGCCGGGACCACCCTCGCGGTCACAGCTTCCTTCGGCGTCGCAGCTTATCGGGGAATCGAACTGCAAACTTCCGAGTTGATTCAGCTCGCTGACGTCGCACTCTATCAGGCAAAAAATTCTGGTCGCAATCGAGTTTGTTCAGCCCGAGAACTTTTAAATCAGAGGCCTGAAATCGGCCTCGAGCCTTTCTCAAAGTCATAGAGATTCAAACCTCTCCGCTTCACCCTATTGGGCCGAACATGAGGCGTTCTCTGAAATTCGCATCTTTTATTTGGCATTCGCGCCAACTTGCTCTCCCGACCGTCACGAGTCGCTGAAGCCGCATAAAAATACCAGACAGAATAGCCGTCACCCCGTCCGTATACGGTTGGTTACATTGTGCGGACAGTGGGCAACAACAATTCACTTCTGAGTGTAAACACGTCAACGATGCTCAACACTCTTTGTTGATCATGTCGAATCTTCAATGGAGCACCACATTTTGAGTGGCAAAAACTTTTCGGTCAATTCCGAACCGCCTGCAGAGTTCGAGATTGCCATCCGCCATTCATTTCGGGCTATTAAGGATTGTTGATGTCACATTTGCGGAGTCATTCAATGCGTAGCGGAATTGCATTTACCAAGGATTGCCAACTCTACAACGACTTGCAAAAAGAGGTTTGCGAGACAGACATCTCTTTGAAGTTTTTTGATCAGGCCGAAGAGGCCCTCGTTGCTCTTCAATCGGGTGGTGTCAGCACAATCTTCATTGACGTCCGGGAGAATGAAGTCGACGCAGAAACTGTTTCTCTCGTCAAAGCAATCGCGAATCGAGCAGTATCCAAACTCAATGTGATTACCGTCGGCAGTACGGCGTTTCCGGTTGTCTGCGCATCTGAACTCTTCTTGATCTCGGCCTGCCATCTTAAGTATGGAGGCGACCGCTCGCTGCAACCCTGCGGGAAGTACCTGAACGGAATTGCTGACGAGAATTCCTTGCGGGAACTTCTCAAAAGCCAGAAGGTTCAGCCGATCCCCAAGCTGCACACACTCGAAGGTGGAGAGACTGCGCTCAAAACTCGCGAGCCATCTTTCTATGAAGTACTACAGGACTTGAAGCGGATCGCTCACCGCAATGTTACGATTCTGATTATCGGTGAGACGGGAACCGGAAAAACGACTCTGGCCCGAATCATTCACGAACGCTCAACACGCCGTGGTCAGCCATTTCAACACCTGGCATGCGGAGCTCTCCCCGGAGACCTCATTGAAAGCGAACTCTTCGGCCACGTTAAAGGTTCTTTCACCGGTGCGGACAGAAATAAGATTGGTCGATTTCAGGCAGCAGGAAAAGGAACGTTGCTACTTGACGAAATTGACGTTCTCGACGTCAAGCAACAGGCGAAGCTTCTCAAAGTGATTGAGACTGGTGAATATGAAATGGTGGGCTCAACAGAGCAAATGATCTCCGAAGCCAGACTCATTACCGCTTCGAACATCAACCTGGAAGACCTGACAGAATCCTCCGGTTTCCGGTCGGATCTTTACTACCGCCTCAGTGTGCTTGAGTTCAGATTGTTCCCGCTGCGTGACCGCGTCGTCGACGTTGTCCCCCTTGCGATGCAGTTTGTCTCAGAATGCTGTCAGGAGCATGACATTGAAATCAATCTCGTCGAGCGAGACTTTTTCGATGCTCTCTGCCGCTACAAATGGCCAGGAAATATTCGCGAGTTGAAAAACCATGTCCGGCGGGCAGTTTTGTTTGCTGAAGATGGTCGCCTTCAAGCCAACGATCTCTCATCAAAAATTACTCAGTTTCAGTTCAGCAACATGGAGCCTTTCACAGACTTGGACGAGAAAAAGTCTCTCGCTACACAGGTCGCGAAAAACGAACGGGAATTACTCATTCAAGCTTTACAAGTGAATGGAAATAACCGAACACAAACCGCGAAATCTCTGGGGATCAGCAGAGTCGGACTTTATAAGAAATTGCGACGTCATGGTTTGATCGAAAAAGACTCAAGCGATCTTCGCAAGGCTTCGTAAAAGCAAAAAGACCGAACATGCGTGAGCCTCAAACTGCTCGTTCACCTGAGTTATTTGCACCTCTCCGCAAGTCGCAGTAGAACCTGATCCGGAAACCAGAACCGCCTCTCAAGAAACAAAGGCGACTCTCTTTGCAGCGGTTTCCGGATCGGGAGCCATCATCTGTTCGGTTTACAAACATTCTGAAGAACTGCCAAATTGCCACTGGACGCATCGTCGTTGATGAATTATTTGGTATTCTGCTACGCAATCGACTTCAGATAAGCCCGTTGCTTTTCAGCCTGTAACTTTTCTCTGTAAGACCGAACCGGATGCTCCGATCATGCAAACTTGGGAAGTGATTATCCTGGGAATTGTGCAGGGAATTGCAGAATTCCTCCCTATCAGTTCCTCGGGCCACTTGGTCATTCTGGAATCCCTTCTCGGCGGAGACTTAGAGAACCTTGAGCTGAACGTCACTCTGCATTTCGGAACTCTCTTGTCTATTTTGGTTGTCTATCGCAAAGACCTGCTGCCGGTCATATCCAACTTTAAGTTAATGACCTCAATCGTGATCGCCACACTGCCAGTGGTCGTAACAGGTCTACTGCTGAAGTCACAATTTGAAGCGGCGTCTTCTCATGCAATTTACGCTGGCTTCGGTTTATTGATCACTTCAGTGCTTCTCTTTGTGACTCCCCGTATCGATTCGGGTGAGAGGCAACTTCCTGATATCCGCTATCGAGACGCACTTGTGATCGGCCTCTTCCAGGCGATCGCCCCCATGCCCGGAATTTCTCGATCCGGTAGCACCATCGTGGGGGCACTTTTGATGGGAGTCAAACGAGAGGCAGCTGCCAACTTCAGCTTTTACATTGCGGTCCCAGCCCTTCTGGGGGCCACCATTTTGACTCTTAAAGACCTGCTCGAAGAAGGATCAGCAGGAACACCACTCACAACAATCGCCATCGGGACCTTCTTTGCATTCGTTGTCGGAATCGCTTCGTTGAAGCTACTCCTTAAACTGGTCGCCGCCGGAAGATTGGCTCTGTTCGGATTCTACTGCCTCGCTCTCGGAAGCATCGTTATCGCCAGCTCGATGCTCGGCTGGATCTAGAATTTTTCGGAATTCGAATCTGCAATCTGTCTCATGAAGACCAATCATGAAAGACAGACAAAGCATGGATAAGTCGGATCAGTTCATCTCCGTTCAACATCACATCTAACTCGGCAATCCAGACGCCGATATTTCCTGTACCGCGTCGACGAGCAATGCTCAGCAGAGAGTACGAATGCTCGATCGCATTCTGTCAATCGACAACTTTGACGACAATAAAAATTCTCTCTCGATCATCAACAATATGATTCTCGAATCGGTGAGAATGATTATGTCTACCGATTCACCCTCTTTTCATATTCGAAATCTCTGTTCAGTCCCATTCTCAATTTTCCAATTGAGTGAATTCTCACAAGCAGAATCGCTGTACGCTTGAATCACGCTGTCAGCTTGTTAGCTTTTTAGAAATTTGCGCAAATATGGTTTTTGAGAGACGGTTCGAGACAAAAGCTGTACGACTGTGCACATTTCTCGTGAATTGGGGATCATCTATTCGAATTTTTCCCTATTCAGGAAATGATGTCGATGCGCGTTCCTCGTCCCGGAACTTTTGGGATGCCCTCAGCTGGAAGTGACATAACGTGCCACGCCGTGACGATATCAAGAAGATTTTGATTATTGGATCAGGACCGATTGTGATCGGCCAAGCCTGCGAGTTCGACTATTCTGGAACGCAAGCTTGCAAAGCCCTCCGCGACGAGGGCTATGAGGTGATCCTGGTCAATTCCAATCCTGCAACCATTATGACCGATCCCGAAACCGCGGATCGGACGTACATTGAGCCAATCACCTGGCAATATGTGGCGAAAATCCTCGAGAAGGAACGCCCGGATGCACTTTTGCCCACACTCGGTGGTCAAACAGGTTTGAATACTGCGATGGATCTGCATCGTCGTGGTATTCTGGATCAACTCGGTGTCGAAATGATCGGAGCTCGAGCTGATGTCATTGCAAAAGCAGAAGGGCGTGAGTCCTTTAAAGAAGCAATGGTCAAAATCGGCCTGGACGTTCCATCGTCGTTTGTTGTCCACAATATGGACGAAGCTCAGGCTGCTCTCAAAGAGATTGGTTTACCTATTATCATTCGCCCCAGTTACACTCTGGGTGGAAGCGGTGGCGGAATTGCTTACAACAAAGAAGAATTTGCAGAGAAAGTTCGCAACGGTTTGAAACTCTCTCCAACGACCGAGGTTCTCCTCGAAGAATCGGTGTTGGGCTGGAAAGAGTACGAGATGGAAGTGATGCGCGATCATGCTGACAATTGCGTTATCATTTGTGCTATCGAAAACTTCGACCCAATGGGAGTTCACACAGGGGACTCCATCACTGTCGCACCTTCACAAACTCTCACCGATAAAGAATACCAACGGATGCGGGATGCCACTTTGGCCTGCATGCGTGAAATTGGTGTCGAAACGGGTGGCTCGAATGTGCAATTCTCGGTCAATCCAAAAAATGGCCGCATGTGCGTGATCGAAATGAATCCGCGCGTCAGTCGCTCAAGTGCGTTGGCTTCAAAAGCGACAGGTTTCCCGATCGCAAAAATCGCTGCCAAACTCGCAGTCGGTTATCGTCTCGACGAAATCCCTAACGATATCACTCGTGAAACGATGGCTTGCTTCGAACCGACGATTGATTATGTAGTCACTAAATTTCCTCGTTGGACTTTCGAAAAATTCCCCGACGCAGACGCGACGCTCACCATCCAGATGAAGTCCGTCGGTGAAACAATGGCGATTGGAAGGACATTTAAAGAGTCCTTCCAAAAAGCGCTGCGTGGTCTGGAAATCGGACATTTCGGCTTCGGAGGCGGGAAGAAAGATCTTTGGGGCACGGAAAAGCAACCGCCTGTCGAAGAGATTCGCAGCATGCTTGCGACTCCCAACGCAGAGCGGGTTTTCTACCTCCGCTATGCCATGAAAGCTGGGTTCTCACTCGATGAAATTTTCCAACTCACAGCCATCGACCCCTGGTTCCTGAATCAGCTGAAAGGGATTGTGGACTTCGAAGAAAAAATTCGCGAAGTCAACTCGCTCAGCGATGTCTCCGCAGACCTGATGCGGAAAGCTAAACAACTCGGATTCTCTGATCGTCAACTTGCTGACTGGTGGCACACATCAGAAATGGATGTCCGCCTGCACCGCAAAGAGCAAGGAATCGTCGCCACTTTCAAGCAGGTCGACACCTGTGCGGCCGAGTTCGAAGCTCACACCCCCTACTATTACAGCACTTACGAAACTGAAGACGAAGCCCCAGGGCCGAACAGCGAGAAGAAACGTATTATCATTCTCGGTGGAGGACCAAATCGAATCGGGCAGGGGATTGAGTTTGACTATTGCTGCTGTCACGCAGCCTTCGCAATGGCCGACTTGGGCATCGAAAGTGTGATGATCAACTCGAATCCGGAAACGGTTTCGACCGACTACGACACATCTGATTTACTCTTCTTTGAGCCGCTAACGACGGAAGATGTGCTGAATGTTTGTGACCGCCTGCAACCTGACGGCGTCATCGTTCAGTTCGGCGGACAGACACCGCTCAACCTCGCACGTGGGTTGGAAGCTGCTGGAGTACCGATCATCGGAACCAGCCCAGATATGATCGACGCTGCGGAAGACCGCGAACGGTTCCAGGCGATCCTCAATAAATTGAAGATTCGCCAACCGCCCAATGGCCTCGCCACAGATGTCGAAGGTGCACGTGCAGTCGCAAATCGAATTGGCTTTCCAGTCCTCGTTCGACCCAGCTACGTTCTTGGTGGGCGAGCCATGGAAATTTGCTATGAAGAAGGTGAGCTCGTCCGTTACATGACGGAAGCTGTTGACGCAAGCCCGGACCATCCAGTCCTGATCGACAAATTCCTGCAAGATGCAATCGAAGTCGACGTCGATGCCATCTCCGATGGAGTGACCACTTTAGTCGGTGGTGTCATGGAGCATATCGAAGAAGCAGGCGTCCACAGCGGAGACTCTGCCTGTGCACTCCCTCCATACTCGCTTCCGCAAAGTGTGATTGACGAGATTAAACAATCCACTTATGCACTCGCCGAAGAGCTGCAAGTTCGTGGACTGATGAATATTCAGTTCGCAGTCAAAAAGTCTGATTCCGAATCGGATCACGAAGTTTACATTCTCGAAGTGAACCCGCGAGCCTCGCGAACATCACCATTTGTCTCGAAAGCAACAGGGCTTTCTCTGGCGAAAATGGCAGCCAAAGTGATGGCAGGCGTCTCTCTGAAAGAGCAGGGGATCACAGAAGAAGTCTGGCCGAAGCACACTTCGGTCAAGGAAAGCGTGTTCCCGTTTTCTCGATTCCCCGGGGTCGATATTATCCTTGGCCCAGAAATGCGGTCGACAGGCGAAGTCATGGGAATCGACAACACATTCCCAGCCGCTTTTGCGAAAAGCCAACAGGCTGCCGGTGTCGAGCTTCCTCGCGAAGGAACCGTCTTCATCAGTATGTCTGGTGGACACAAAGAGGCGATGATCGAACCGGTTCGGCGGTTGGAAAAACTTGGGTTTCACATCATTTCCACTGCTGGAACAGCACAAGTTTTCAACGCTGCCGGAATTAAAGTTGAAACAGTCAAGAAGGTCCAGGAAGGACGTCCGAACCTGCTCGACATGATGGTCAACGGGGATGTGCAATTCATCTTCAACACACCAAGCGGGAAGGGAAGTCGCACGGAGGAAGGACGAATTCGTGCAGCTGCTGTTACCTACGGAGTTCCTTGTGCAACAACGCTTCCTGGTTGTGAAGCGATGGTGAAAGCGATCGAATACTTGTTCGATCACCCAACCCCACAAGTCCGGTCGATTCACGAATGGCACGAAGAGCAAGCAGCGTCAAGCTAGAGAAGTTTGCTCTACCGTGATCTCGTGAAGAACGCTTTTTATCAATAACATTGCAGTTCGCCACGAGGCAGAACCTGTACACCGATTCGAAAGATGCTCTGGAGTGAACTTCAGAACATCTTGTCCGTTTCCCGCGGAGTGGGCTCTTAAATACGATTAAAGAGCCCATCGCGGGAAGGCGGTCGCGCAGACTTCTGTCATGCATTTTTAGAAATCTTTTCGCGCCCCGGCTCGTGAAGATGAACGTATTTCAGAGAGAACCGTTTCTTCATGTGCACACAATTCGCGAAAGTGCTCTGACCGTTTTGTTGGCACGAATAGAAAGTAAACTTCGATGCCCCAATTCCACCAGTTCCGTTTGGTACTTTTGATCACATTGGCATTCTCTGGAGTTTCAATCGCACAAGACGAGTCCGTTCCCACACCGCCCGCGCGAGACGCAAGTCCCACACCGCAAGCAGACCAGGACATCGAAGGGGTCTGGGAGCGGACAATCAAAACTGAAGAGGGAAAGTTTCGCATCGTCAAAGAACATAACCAGCACAGAACGCGGCTGCGAGTATTTGACAGTTCCGGAAAACTCGTCCAGGAAAAGACATCTCGCTACGACACAGAAACATCTGGGTCAGTCCGTATTTTCACTTTCTTTGACAGCAGAATTGTGGCAGGAAAAAACCTGGGTGCCATGGATTCCGGAGAAAAGTCGTACATCTACCGCGTGGATGGCGATAAGTTTTTTGAGGTCCATGGGATGCTCCTCACTGACAGAGTTCCTGTTTCGGTCTTAGTCTGGAAACGAATGAGTGATCCGCAATCTCCATAATTCCCAGAGTAAAATTTGTGGAAGATTCGCATTTCTCAGTGCATGAGAAAGCAAACTCAGGTTTAACAATCAGTTCGAACTGATCCGCTTGAGCATCAACAAGCGGAACTCGATGGCCTGATCACCTGGAATCTTTGTCGCTCTGAGCGAAAGAGTCTTGCGGCCTTTCTTCATTTTGATTTGCCCCATGTTGTGCGGCTGAAACTTTTTCACATAAGACTCAGCGCGTCGAACGCGGTCCTCCTCGGCTCCAATGATGGGAGGATCGTGCGGATCTTGAATCGTTGTTTCAAGCTGGGCATGACCATCACTGAGTCGGATCGTGCAACCGACATCGTCCTTCTTGCAAGTATAATAAAGCTCGACATCAAAGGTCCCATCCTCAGGGAGTTCCACCTCCCAGGTGATTTTGTCGCCCATGCTGATCCAGTTCGTAAAATAGGATGCGTTTGGATACCTGTTGGACCGTTTGATGTTTCCATGTGCAAGACCGTCGCGGGCTGGGAGTTGTGTGTTTGAGCTATCGGGGTGCCCAATGATGAATGGGCGAGTGTCATCGTCGTAGCCAGCTAAAACTTCTGACTTCCATCGCGTGACAGCCTCGCGCAGGACTCTGGTCTGTTCAGGATGTTCACTTGAGACGTCCCGCGTTTGGCTGGGATCACTGAGCATATCGTAGAGTTTTCCTTGATGATCGAGTCGGTACTGCTGAGTTCTCGCAGAGACGCGTCCGCGCCATTGTGAAAATATCGTCCGGTCCGGCCATGAATAATTTTCTTGAGTGAGTGGTGCTTTCAGACTCATCCCATCGAGCGGTTTTTGGCTGGCAACTTGAATACCTGAGAGGTCTGCAAGTGTTGGTAGCAAGTCAATCACCCCGGCGATTTCCGTCACTGTTTTCCCGGCTGGAATGTGATTCGGCCAGCGAACCAGCAACGGAGAGCGGACTCCTCCTTCGTCAGTCGACCCTTTACGCCCTTTCATTTCTCCATTCCAACGGCGTCCATTCGGTCCGTTATCGCAGAAGTAGACAACGATCGTATTCTCAGCGAGTTCCAGAGAATCAAGCTTCTTTAAGATTCGCCCGACGTTCCAATCGATATTTTCACACATTGCCAGCGCCGCCCGCGTGTGTCCAAGATCTTCTTTTTCAGGGTCAACATCCCTCAACAAAAGCTCTTTATCCTTGAAACGATTCCAGTAATCCCCGGGAACCTGCATCGGAGAATGAGGAGTATTGTAGGGGAGGTAAACAAAGAACGGTTCCTTCTGATGTTCTTCCATGAACCGCAAGGCGTGGTTCGTAAAGTCGTCGATGCAAAATCCATTTCCCTGCACCAGTTCGCCGTTGTGTTCCATCATCCAGTCGAAGTATTGCCCCCAGTGCCCCGAGCAAAACCCAAAGTAATCATCAAATCCGCGACTGTTGGGATGATAGGGAGCCTGCATCCCGTTGTGCCATTTCCCGTATGCTGCCGTTTTGTACCCGGAAGCTTGAAACGTTTGACCGATCGTTATCTCATCCAGGTTGATTCTCTCTCCACCAGCAGAGGTGCTGTAAACGCCACAACGCGGGTGATAGCGACCGGTGAGCAACTCAGCCCGGGTCGGCGAGCAAACTGGACATACAAAAAACCGTTCAAACTGCGCCCCATCTCGAGCGAGAGAATCAATATTCGGAGTCTGTAGATTCGTGTTTCCATTCAGGCTCAAATCCCCCCAGCCCTGATCATCCGTCAGGATCAAAACGATGTTTGGACGGGGTATTGCCTCAGCGTGAAGAATTATAACAAAAAAAAGTTGTGCAAAGATGACTGCAAACATGGAACCGGAAAGTGTCAGGAACCGGTGTCGCAACGGATGCGGGAAAGTTGCGCGGCAACTGAGCTCTCCTGATCCAGCAGGCTGTGTCTTGGCAAGGAACTTGAACATGCTGAATCCCCTTCGTTGGACGAAGAATGCCTGGATCAGTGAACCAAAACATTCCTATTGATATCGCGGTACGGTTTCCTAGAGCAGTTTGCTCTTCCGTGTGCCCGTGAAGAACGCATTTCTCTATAAAAATACTGTTCGCCACGAGGCAGAACCTGCAAACCAATTCGAAAGATGCTCTAAGTGTTATGAAAGAATGCAGTCTGGCTTGCAAGGACAAAAAAGCCAAGGGCTCAATCCAGTATGGAACCGCTTGGCACAAAGAAACGACAGGCTCTCTTCAATGAAGATGGCAAGCGGAGTCGTAGGAATAAGAACAAGGAAGCCGCTCAACTGGCACTTGCTCGCATCAAGGTACCTGACGAATTGACACCCGTTGCTTAAACTCCGTCACAAGACTGCCAAGAAGACCGTTAAAGATCGACGGATCATGCTTTGTGAAGAAATGAAAGCGATCACTCGCGAATTAATGCTCAACGCTCCGAAAGGCTCGGGAATCCCACTACTGTTCCGAACCAAATATGGCGAAACTCAGGTCGATGTCTACAGAGTATTCAGCGGGGATCGGGGATCCGGGGAGTCCAATCTCCAATGCCGCACGCGAGGCCGGTGCGCATGACTTTACCACCGGGGTGACGGTTGAGATATCACTTGGGTAACCGAGGCTGACACTTTGAGGACTGTTGCTGAGGTGATTCTGGTAGGGGCTGCGTTCTGTGGTCAACTTGTCGAAAAGGCTCAATCAGCGTTCGAAGAGGTTGCTGTTCGTAGTACCTGGTAGCACTCCCAAGCTGTTTATGCGATGCTGAGACTGTAGACATTCAACAACGTCAATGAGAAGCCATGAGCTGAGTGATCAGAGAAAATGGCTTTTCCTGTACTGGGTTCCACATCGGGTATTGAGACAGACCAAAGTCCTGAGCCAGTATGATCGGGGCCGTCAGACTTTGCTCGATATTTTGACCGCTTAAGATTCACTCGCCAGTGGGTGTCTGAAGCATCAATCGTATGACAATAAACTCAAGTTGATGAACTGATTTTTACTTGTTTGCAGAATGAGAAGAACTGATTCTGAAATCTGAATTTGCTCTCTCAAACACCGAAGAAAGTGACCATTCCACAAGCTTCCACATTAGTTCTAGAACCAGTCCGAAAACCTCTGGAATAGCCGCTTTTCTCAACGTTTGAGTGAGCAATATCAGGTTTCAGGACTAGTTCTAAATAGATTGCTCGCATCCGTTTGATATTCATTCCAGTCTGCGGGGAAAATGACCACGCACTGCACACTCACGTTTCACCAGTAGAGCGACAGGGAGTAACCAGATGACAACTGATCCGCTAGGCATTTCTGCGACTTTAGAAACTGCAACGACAAAGTCACGTTACGTGAGCCTCACAAAGCTGGCGGAGAAGACCGGCGCCGATGTGGCGCGCCTTCCTCACACCGTCAAAATTCTACTGGAGAACATCGCCCGGCGTGCTGATGGCAGGGATGTGTCGCAAGCTGACGTGGAGTCACTCGCGAATTGGCCTCATGGCGCGGATGCGTCGATTGCGTTCATGCCGGCTCGCGTCCTGATGCAGGATTTCACCGGCGTTCCCGCTGTCGTTGACCTTGCAGCCATGAGAAGTGCGGTCGCCAGGGCTGGTGGTGATCCTCAGAGCGTCAATCCGTTTGTTCCTGTCGATCTCGTCATTGACCATTCCGTCCAGGTTGACCGCTTCGGCAGCGACGATGCCTACTCCACTAATCTAAAGTGGGAATACCGCCGCAATCGCGAACGCTATTCATTACTCAACTGGGCGCAACAAGCCTTTGACGGTTTCCGTGTCGTGCCTCCAGGAATGGGGATCTGTCATCAGGTCAATCTCGAACATCTCGGGCGAGTTGTGATCGACCGTGACGGTTGGGTCTTTCCCGATACTCTGGTAGGGACCGATTCACACACACCGATGATCAATGGACTCGGAGTGTTGGGCTGGGGAGTCGGCGGGATCGAGGCCGAAGCAGCGATGCTTGGGCAACCGATGTTTCTACCCAAACCTGTCGTACTCGGAGTCAGGACGCTTGGCACTCTTCCGCCTGGAACAACTGCGACCGACCTGGTGCTGACGCTCGCTCAAATTCTCCGGGCGCATGGCGTGGTTGGTAAGTTTGTCGAGTTTTTTGGGGCTGGGTTGAGCTCACTGAGCATTGCGGATCGTGCTACCCTGTCGAATATGTCGCCGGAGTTCGGTGCAACAGCGACGCTGTTCCCGGTTGATGCGAACACTCTGGAATATCTGCGTCTCACCGGGCGAGGAGACAATGTTGATCTGGTTGAACGCTACACGCGCGAACAGGGACTATTCCGGACGGACGACAGTGTCGAGCCGAACTTCAGCGAAGTTCTCGACCTCGACTTGAGCAAAGTCCAGCCCAGCGTTGCCGGGCCGAAGCGACCACAGGATCGCGTCTCGCTGTCTGGCGTCAGGCAGTCGTTTCAGTCCGTTCTGGATGGCGCAGTTGCTGATGTCAGTTCGATTGAACTCGCTCGGCTCAAAGCTGAAGGCTGCCCGGAGGAAGGCGGATTTCTTGCCGCGGAACCGGAGAGTCTGGAACAACCTACTGCCGCAGCATCGGTGACTGATGGATCGGTTGTCATCGCAGCCATTACCAGTTGTACCAATACCTCGAATCCATCGGTGATGATCGCTGCTGGGTTACTGGCTCGCAAAGCAGTCGAAGCTGGTTTACAAAGCAGGCCCTGGGTGAAGACATCGCTGGCACCAGGCTCGCGGGTGGTGACACAATATCTGGATAAAGCGGGTCTCACGCCTTACCTCGAAGAGTTGGGATTCAATCTGGTCGGATATGGTTGCACCACGTGCATCGGAAACTCTGGCCCCTTGCCCGAGGAAATCGCTGAGGCGGTAACCTCGAAAAATCTGGCAGTCGCCGCCGTGCTATCGGGAAATCGGAACTATGAGGGCCGTATTCATGGTCAAGTGCAAGCCAGTTATCTGGCTTCGCCTCCGCTGTGTGTCGCCTATGCACTAATCGGCACGGTTTTGTGTGACATAAGCGTTGATGAGTTAGGGAGAGATCAACAGGGCAATCCTGTCTATTTGAAAGACATATGGCCGACCGCCGAAGAGATAGAAAATCTGGTCGCTGCAACGGTCAGTTCCGATCAATTTGATCTGGAATACGGTCGGATTTTCGAAGGTGATGACAAGTGGAAGAGTATGCCCGCACCGACGGGGACTGTGTTCGACTGGGCTGAGGATTCGACTTACGTACGCGAACCTCCTTTCTTTCTTGATTTTGCCGACACTCCTGCAGCACTTTCTGATATCGAGGGGGCACGCGCGCTGGCGGTGCTTGGAGATACAATCACCACGGATCACATTTCTCCAGCTGGTGCTATTGCTGTGAATTCACCGGCGGGAGAGTATCTCGCCAGCCATCAAATTCCGGCAGATGAATTCAACAGCTTCGGTTCACGTCGTGGGAACCACGAAGTCATGATGCGAGGGACATTCGGCAATCTTCGCTTACGTAACGCGATGGTTCCCGGGATGGAGGGTCCCTGGACCGTCCACACTCCCAGCGGCGACAAAATGACGATTTACGACGCCGCGATGCGATATTTGCAGGAAGAGACACCGTTGGTGGTCATCGCAGGCAAGGAGTACGGCTCGGGCAGCTCGCGCGACTGGGCGGCCAAAGGTGCTGCGTTATTAGGCGTCAAAGCAATTCTTGCGGAGAGCTATGAACGCATTCACCGCAGCAACCTTGTTTGCATGGGGGTTCTGCCTTTGCAGTTCAAGGATGGAGAGTCGGCGCAGTCGCTGGGCTTAAATGGAGACGAAACGTTTTCCATCACCGGAATTGGTGACGGGATTGAGCCACGCCAAACTGTCAACGTCTCCGTCGTCCGGCAAGACGGATCTCGCACAACGTTCGATACCATATTGAGAATCGACGCGGCTGCGGAGGTAGAATACTTTGTGAATGGGGGTATCCTTGAAATGGTCTTAAGACAATTGCTGCCACGTTAGAGCATCTTTCGAATTGGTTTGCAGGTTCTGCCTCGTGGCGAACAGCATTTTTACTGGAGAAATGCGTTCTTCACGGGCAAACGGTAGAGCAAACTGCTCTAGTCGCGATTGCCAATTTCGAATGAGCGGTGGGTTCAGCCATCGCAAAGGCAAGTTCTCTCTTTCATCGACACTCCGAGATAACATGGCAAAGAAGTCTTACAAGACGATTCCGGAATACATTGAAGCGGCTCCCCCTGAAGGCCAACCACAACTTCGTCAACTCCATGCCTTGTTGCAAAGCATCGCTCCCGAAGCCGAGCAGGTGATCAAGTGGAACACGCCTTTTTTCGTTGAGCCACGATTCCTGTTCGCGTTCTCCGCTCATAAATCGCACCTTGGTTTCAATGCGATGGCAGAGTCAATTGAGCCTTTTCGCGATGAGCTGTCGGAATACGAGATCACCAAAATGGGTATCTTGAAAATTCCTTACACAAAGCCGCTGCCGGAAAAATTGATTCGCAAAATTGCCGAGCATCGTATGCAAATGGTTCGCGAACGTGACGACGCATCATTTTGGTAAGATCGTCAAATTGCCATCGATCATTTTGTTGACACCTTTCTTCACACACAGTCTGGAACAGATCATGTCGCTCTCTTTGTTTGATGATTTTCAACTTAAAGATGTCACAATGCGAAACCGCATCGCCGTATCGCCGATGTGCATGTATTCATCAGAGGATGGCTACCCGACAGATTGGCATTTAGTTCACTTGGGTTCTCGGGCGGTTGGCGGTGCCGGCTTGGTGATTGTGGAGGCGACAGCAGTCTCAAGGGACGGTCGCATCAGCCCCGCTGACAGTGGGATTTACACTGATGACCATATAGAGCCTTTTGCGAGAATTGCACGATTCATGCAAAAACATGGGGCAGTATCCGGAATCCAGATTGCGCACGCCGGTCGCAAAGCAAGTTCGAAGAAATCTTGGGAAGGTGGCGCACACATCGACACCAGCGATGGCGGATGGGAGACAATCGCTCCGTCGGCAATTGCATTCGGCGGCAAACTCGACAAAGTGCCCACAGCGATGACTCTCGACGATATCGCCCGAGTGAAGAAGGACTTTGTTGCTGCTGCTGAGCGTTCACTCGCTGCAGGATTCCAATGGCTGCAGGTTCACTTTGCACACGGTTACTTGGCACACGAATTTTACTCGCCGCTATCAAACAACCGGACTGATCAGTACGGCGGCAGCTTTGAGAATCGTATCCGTTTCATGATGGAAACTTTTGAGGCGGTTCGCGAAGTCTGGCCTCAACGTCTGCCGTTGACTGTTCGCTTGTCAGTCACAGACTGGGTGGATGGTGGAGTCACTCTCGAGGAGTCGATCGAACTGATTCGACGGTTGAAATCTGCTGGACTCGACATGATTGACGTCAGCCACGGCATGATCGTCCCCGATCACACAAATGTCCCGACAGAACCGGGATTCATGATCCCTGATGCCGCCCGAATTCGTCGCGATGCCGACATCGCGACAACGACAAGCTGGTTGATCGACTCTCCAGAACAAGCCGAGACAGCAATTCAAAACGAGCAATTGGACATCGTGACATTAGGTCGCGCTATGCTTCGCGACCCATATTGGCCCTGTCATGCCGCAGAAAAGCTGGGAACTGCGAAGGCCAGCGATCTCTTACCCATTCAATACGCACGCGCCGTTTAAAGTGAGTGCTCAGACATTTCTCAGGCAGGCCGGACAATCAATGTGGTTCCAGTGATGGCAACGCCCTGAGTGCATCCATGTCAACACCTCTCCATCAGCGCAGGAAGCAGTTGACCTTGGTGGCACTCCCAATGTGTATGTGCGATACTCGAACCGCAGGCAGCGAGTCATCAACAACATCAAAGAGATGATATGAGTCATCAGCATAAAATGGCTTTCTCTGTATTGGACTTAGCTTCACGTAAAGACACCGATCAAGGTCCTGCTCCAGCATTACACCGGTCGCTCGCCTTAGCTCAACATGTTGAACGTTTAGGATTCACCCGTTTTTGGGTGGCTGAGCATCACAATATGGATGCGATTGTCAGCTCAGCAACTGCGGTGTTGATTGGTTATCTTGCAGCGGGGACCAGGCAAATACGGGTCGGTGCCGGTGGGGTGATGCTACCGAATCATGCTCCTTTAGTGATTGCTGAACAGTTTGGTACGTTAGAGGCACTGTATCCTGGACGAATTGATTTGGGTCTCGGTCGAGCACCGGGGACTGATCAGGTGACCGCGCGGGCTTTGCGCAACCATCGCACTGGAAGTTCAGCTGACTTTCCTGAAGACATCATCGAATTGCAAAGATTTTTAGGACCACGTCGCGCAGGACAGCAAGTCATTGCGATGCCAGGTGTTGACAGTAACGTCCCCATTTGGATTTTAGGTTCCAGTCTGTTTAGTGCGCAATTAGCTGCGGAAAAAGGTTTGCCTTACGCCTTTGCTTCGCACTTTGCGCCGCGAATGATGATGCAAGCCATCGAACTGTATCGCCGCCACTTCAAACCATCTGCGGTTTTGGAGGCCCCTTATGTGATGCTTGGGATTCCTTTAGTTGCAGCAGAGACTGACTCGCAAGCAGAGTTTTTAGCCACCACCACATTCCAGCGCATTCTTGCTTTGCTTCGAGGGAAAAGCCTGCTGCTGCGTCCACCCGTTCAAAGTATGCAGGATCTCTGGCAACCGCAAGAAGAGAAGATGGTCAAAGAATTTTTACGCATGGCTATGATAGGCAGCGCAGAAACCATTAAGCAAAAATTACAGGAGTTGTCGCAACAGACCCAAGCGGATGAGCTGATTTTCACGTGCGATCTGTATGAGCACAAAGATCGTTTGCGTTCGTTTGAAATTCTTGCCGGATTGCAGTGACTAGAGCAGTTTGCTCTACGTGGCCTGAACGTCGTCTAATCCGGCTGCCGCGAAGATCGCCATGGCTGCCATTGAAGTGAAGATTAACAATACAGCGCCGATGCCGAGCCACTGCGCAATAACGCCAAAGACGCCACCGGCGAGCAGGATCAGGCCGACCACTGAATTGCTGAGCGCGGTGTACGTTGCACGGTTGTCGCGGTCCGCCATATCGACGACGTGTACAGAACGTCCGAGCCGCACACCCTGATGCGCGATCATGAGTACGAATAACAGCCCAGGCAGCAATGACGCCTCTTGCAGTACGGTCGGCATTGCCAGAGCAACGAACGCGGCAGATCCGTTTGCCAGCACAGCGAGCGTCGCCGCAAGCATCAGCACGAGGCGGCTGGACCTGTCGGAGACCCGCCCCCAGATGTAGGCGCTGGATAGACTCGCTGCCGCCGACGCGATCATGAAGGAGCCCAGCGTACCGAGACCGCTGACTGCACGATCACCGCTGAGTGCAATATAGAACGGCGGCGCCAATGCCGTCGACAATAATAATGTACGTGTGATGATGAGTCGGCGAAGTTGTGCGTCGCTGCGCAGCAGGCCGAGCTGCGCGATGACCGCTGCCAAACCATCAATGCCACCTTCGGTCGCGCCGGGTTCTTCTCGAAGCAAACTGAAAACAAACGCAGCCAGTAGCCAACAGGCACCGCCGAGTGCGACCATGCCGGCGACGACTGGCACTGTGAGCGGAATCCAGCCGATGGAATAGCTGACTGCCAACAGCAGCGTTGCCACAGCGGCGATGGTGCCCGTCGTTCCACTGACCGAGCCTCGCCGGCCCATGTCCACGGTTTTCCCGAGCAAGTCCTTGTGGCTGATCGAGCAGAGGCTGCGGCCAAGTGCGAAGATCGCGATCAGTACGACGGCGATGATGCCGGAAAAATCGCCGGAAAACATCTGCGCAAACCATCCCATCAGACCGAAGCTGATAATCGCGGCGCCCTGGACAACACAACCAGACACGTAGACGGTCTTGCGAATGGGGAGGCTCCGAATGCGTGCCGAGATCGCCAGCTGCGGCAGCATCGCCAGAGATTCACGCACCGGCACCAGCAGCCCAAGTGCCCAGGTTGGTGTACCGATCGCGTCGAGCAACCAGGCGAGCACGAGCTTGGGATCGGCCAGTCCTTCTCCAATTTTCGTGAGACTCAGCGACACAATGTGTACACCATAGTTGTGCGGCTGTGCACGGCACGCAGATTCTGGCAAATCGCGGCACACCTGCGCAAGTTCGTCATCATCGACGAGTAGAGCGTGAAGGCGGGTGAATCCGTTCGTCTTTTCCATGGTGTGATTCATTTTTGGATGTTTTGAGACGCTCAGCGGTTGGAGTCGAAGCCGGCATACTGGATTCCAGCCAATTCAGCAATCTCCTTCTTCCAGCTTGTGATGTCGTCTTTATTGAACTGGCTCAGCTGATTGTAACCACACCCTCGAGCATGCACCTTCATCAGTTCGACTGACGAATCAAAGTAACGTTGAAGACGTTCAGCACCTTCCTGAACCTTGAGGCGGGCCCTCAGTTCCGGTTTCTGAGTCGCCACTCCAGCAGGACAGTTATTTGTGTGACACATGCGGGCGCCAACGCAACCGATCGACTGCATCGCTGAGTTTGCCAAAGCGATGCCATCGGCCCCCAAACAGAGTGCCTTCACGAAATCTGGGGCAACTCGCAATCCACCAGTGATGATGAGAGTGACATGATTGGCTCCCTGACGATCCAGAAAGTGGCGGGCTCTGGCAAGAGCGGGGAGCGTGGGCACCGAGATGTGGTTCCGGAAAAGCAACGGAGCAGCTCCGGTTCCGCCTCCACGGCCATCCAGAATGATATAGTCAACTCCGACATCCAGAGCGAACCCGATGTCCTTCTCAATATGATTGGCCGACAATTTCATGCCGATCGGAATTCCACCAGTCATGGACCGAACGTTTTCGGCAAATGCCCGAAAGTCCCCAACGGTCACGAGATCTTCAAAGCGCGAAGGAGAAACGGCCGGAGTCCCCTCTTCCAAATTACGGACTTTTGCAATCTTACCCACGACCTTGTTGCCGGGAAGGTGCCCACCGGTCCCGGTCTTGGCACCTTGTCCCCCTTTGAAGTGAAAGGCTTGAACTCGAGTTAACAGCGATTCTTCGAAGCCGAATTTGGCTGATGCAAGTTCGTAGAAGTAACGAGTATTTTCTTGCTGCTCTTCAGGCAGCATGCCTCCTTCTCCCGAGCAGATCCCCGTGCCTGCCAATTCGGCTCCTCGAGCCATGGCTGTCTTGGCTTCCTCGGAAAGTGCTCCGAAGCTCATGTCGGAAACAATAAGCGGGATCTTTAACTTCAGCGGTTTTTTGGCATTTGGACCGATGACCAACTCGGTCTCCACATCGGCGTCATCAGCCTGAGGTCGTTTAGCAAACTGAGCGGTCAGGATTTGGATATCGTCCCAATGTGGAAGTTGGTCCCGAGGTACTCCCATGGCATCCAGAGGCCCGTGATGACCAGTCTTACTCAGACCGTATTTTGCCAGGTTGTGGATTTCAACAACCTTCGGTTCTTCCGGGGTCGGTGACGGATCAGGCATGCCGTCGCTGTCATCATTGTCTTCGGACGTATCATCTGAACTTGCTGGGGCGTCAAGTTTCGAGTGCGTTCCATCGCAAAACGGAGCATTGTTTGTGTGTTTGCACTGACATAGATACGCCTCACCCTCTTCCTCAGCCACAAATGCCTTGGGCGTGAATGAAGTGCCCCGATGAGAGCCATCACAAAACGGCTGGCTCGCGGACTTCCCGCAGGTACACCAGTAGTACTCCTTGCCTTTTTCGAGTTCGACTTTGACTGGCTCTTTGGCGGCGATGGTAGGCTCTGACATAGCGGGTCTCCTTATCGATTTGTGCAGGTGGTGCGATTTATAAATGTAACGGCTTGGTCACCTTGAAAGGTTTGTCGCAAGTCTGTTTCGGTGTTCATGACGATTGATCAGTCCTACCCGCAGACTCAAGCGGCAATCTCTTGTCGCAGTCGAGAGAGTACTTGTTCAGTTGTGGCATAGCCCTCGGCAAGCGGTTGTATTTTGCCATCATGCTCCAACAGCAGTGTAGGAAAGGAGCGGACGCCCCACTGCCGACAGCGAGCGAATTCCTGCTGAACAGCCTGCAGGGCTTCTGGTGAATCGAACAGGGTGCGGAATTCTTCAAAATCCAATGCCAGCGTGGCGCAGATGCTGGCATAGAAATCAGCCACCTTGGGGTCTTGCCCCTCCACATAAAATTTATGTTGAACTGCGGAGAAGAAGATCAACGCAATCGAGCTTGGAAGATGGTTCCGGGTCTGGAGCAGCTTAACGGTCGCCACGGCGCGGCAGGCGGGTTCCGTGTCGTAGTCGAAATGCGGCGACTCCAGCAGGGTGAAACCGAAGGGCTGCCCGGTCACCCGAGCGATGTTACGCCATTCGTTGCGTAGAAAGTCCTTAAACTCTTCGTTCCACTTGTCGCCACCGCCCGCCCGCAAACCACCCATCGTGATCGAGAACTCGATGCCTTCTGCTTCACAGAAAGCCTCAACTTCTCCGACGGTGGGCGAGATACCCCAACACCAGGAGCACATCGGATCGCCGATATAACGGACGCCCCAACTACGGGACGACCGTTCAAGGGGCTTGCTCGATGCAGCGGGAGCGAGAGGATTGTTCAGGTCGGGGACCAGGCAGGCGCCTGTGACGGGATCGCACTTCGTCATGCTCGGGGACTCCTTCGGAGAGTTTTTGAGAACTGATTCGTTTCGATTCACGTCCGTTGCGGATCACAGTGATCACTATGAAGCTACGCCAAATCGAACAACATGATTTCGGCATCGGCGTTGGCCGTAATGTTCAACTCTGTTTCGTCGCTGATCGCTGCTCCGTCACTTGTTTTTAATGCCTCGCCATTCAATGTGACGGAGCCACGAAGCACTTGCAGCCATGCGTAACGACCTAATGGAATGTTGTGGCTGATTGAGTTTCCGTTTTGGAGTTTGGACAAATAAATGCTGGCGTCTTGATGGATGGTGAGTGAGCCGTCGCGTCCATCTGGTGTGGCGACCGCGCGAAGAACATTGTTCAGATCAGTGTCAGCGAACTTTTTTTGTTCGTAGCTTGGCTCGATGTTCTGAGACTTTGGATACAACCAGATTTGGTAGAAGTGGGTTGGCTCGCTCTCGGAAGGATTGAATTCGCTATGCGTGATTCCCGTCCCGGCACTGATTCGCTGGAACTCTCCCGGTTTTAGTACTTCGCCATTGCCGAGCGAATCCTTGTGTTCAAGAGCACCATCAAGAACGTACGAGACGATCTCCATGTTGTCGTGGGCGTGTTCCCCAAAACCCTCGCCCCGCCGCGACGCGGTCTTCGTTCATCACTCGCAGCGAACGAAACCCCATCTGCTTCGGATCGTGATAGGAAGCGAACGAAAACGTGTGATAACTGTTGAGCCATCCGTGGTCGCCGTGACCTCGATCGTTTGCTTTGCGTATTTCAATCATTCGCTCTGCTCCTTATTGTTCATTTTATCATAACGTTTTCGAGCCGCTTCGACATTTTTGATTTGCTCTTTGCCCCATTTCTCGATGGAAACAAAAAGTGGTTTGAGCGTTTGAGCTAATTCAGTTGCCGAATACTCCACTCGCGGAGGCACCTCGCGAAAATCCTTTCGTAACACCAGACCGTCGCGTTCAAGTTCGCGAAGTTGCTGCGTCATAATTCGCTGAGACACTTCCGGAATCAACCGCCGAAGCTCACCGTGACGGCACGCTCCATTCTCATATAAATGAAACAGCAACGCAGGTTTCCACTTGCTGCCAAAGACAGCTAACGTCGCTTCTAGCGCACAGGGTCCTGAATATTTCGTGCGTTTTACCATCTTTCTCCCTATAGGAACAATTTTGCTCCTACTTGCAATTACGAATGTACACTCCGTATCCTAAGCAAGCTGGTTCAGTTTGTCACGTATAAGACTCAGTTCATTCCGCTCTTCCACCGTTTAAGGAATGACCGAAGCGTCGACGAGCAACCCGACGTGAAATCAGGCGACTCAACAACATCATGAACCTCTTACAAGTTACCGGAGATGTAATCATGGAAAGTGCAATGAAACGTTCCGGCGAAGGACCATCAGTTTGGGTCGTCGGCGATTTGTACACAATTAAGGCAAGTGGCGCGGGGACAGGAGGCGCCTTCACTCTGATCGAGGTTTCGGTTCCACCCGGTTCGGGTCCGCCACCTCATGTGCATCATCGTGAAGATGAAGCTTTTTACGTCATCGAAGGAGAGTTCGAAGTGCACGTCGATGACAATGTTCTAACCGCAAAACCCGGTGACTGGGTGACTCTCGCCAAAGAGTCGTTGCACTCCTTTAGAAACATTGGAGAGGGTGTTGGTCGAATGTTAATCCTGGCCACACCCGCCGGGCTTGACGATTTTTTTCTCGAAGCAGGCCGGGTCGCCACCGACACATCGCTTGATGCTGCAATTGTCACACCAGAAGACAAACAGCGTCTGATTGACATTTCACCGAAGTACGGCATCGACATTAGAGCCCCGCAGGAGGCATAACGACAAGTTGAAACTGTTGAAGATCGAGTTGTAGACATCGGTCAGAAAACGTGGCACTCGACAGTTGAAAAGTGGAACGCTGGCTTGAAATAAGAAACCGGTCAAGTGGACGTGAGCGATTTAGAGCATCTTCAGGTTTGGGCTTCAGTGTATCTGCAGGAGTGAACGTAATTCAAATACTCCTGGGGACTGAACACCTCAACCAACCCGCCTACGGGTGCATCCGCACCATCAAGATGGCAAGCGGAGTCGTGGGAAGAAGAACAAGGAAGCCGCTCAACTGGCACTTGCTCGCCAACGCGGTATCACCTCAGTCTGACCGATGCCCACATGCATAAGGCATTACTTAGAACTGGTCCTGAAACGTGAAATTGCTCTCTCAAACGTTGAGGAAAGCACCTATTTCAGAGGTTTTCGGACTGGTTCTAATTTGAATCTTGCTCTTCAGAAGAGGCATTGCATAGCGGAAGTTTTGAAGACGCACTGGATTGTTATCGACCAGTTGTCGACCAGCGGCAATGGTGGAATTAATCGCTGAAAGTGTGAAAGAATAAAACAGAATGAAAATGACATGAGCTATTGGGTTTCCAAGACTTCTTCATGTTTCTTTGGCACGTCATCTGCACAATTCAAGACATCGAGACTGATCCACACGAAGGGATCACGTCCTTGAGGTGCTGGTCAGTATCGTTGAGTACGTCGGTCGTTATTTTGTTTCACCGGCGCGTTCAATTTTAATTCCAGTCAGGCAACCTCTTCCATCGCACGATTTATTGAGTTTGATTCAATGAATAACCGCACCCCACAAGTACGGATTCAGAAACTGCGTACGCATTGCATCGTTTACATTGCAGTCAATTCAGGTCTCACCGCACTGAATCTGATCCGTAACCCTGATCATCTCTGGTTCTACTGGCCACTCGCTGGCTGGGGTGCCGGTCTGTTACTACATGCTGGACTGGTCTGGAAGAACAATCGAAAAGACCACGAGAGAATTGCTTAGAGCAGTTTGCTCTACCGTGTGCCCGTGAAGAACGCATTTCTCTAGTAAAAAAGCTGTTCGCCACGAGGCAGAATCTGACACCAATCCGAAAGACGCGCTAGTTAACCCTGCAAAGATCGCTTACGATCTGATTCACGCCCTGCGTACCAGTCGGAAACCATGTTAAAGAATTTCCCTGGTGAGTTGATTGATATCTTAAAGCAGGAAACAAACTCTGAACCAGTGTCAACTTAACAGGATCTCAGGATGAAGCCTCTGCGAGCTTCAATTTGCGATAGATCGTTTTTCGGTCGAGGCCGAGGATGCGGGCTGCTTGAGTTTGGTTGTTGTTGACCGCTTCTAAAACGTGAGAGATGTAGCGGCGTTCAATCTCTTCCATCGACACGAGTTCGGTCGGGTCGAGACCGCCGATGAAAATGGTACCACTTTTGAAGTTACGAATCTTTTCAGGGAGATCTTCAACGGTAATTTTGTCATAGCGTGTCAGTGCGACAGCCCTCTCCATGACGTTTCGCAGTTCACGCACATTCCCTGGCCATGAATAACTCAGCAACTTCTCAGCGACTCCATCCGCCATGCCTGAAATCGGCTTGCTTTCGTTGGCGGCAAATTGTTTCAGAAAATGATCTGCCAGGTAAAGTACGTCGGTTCCTCGGGATCGCAATGCTGGAAGTTCGATTCCGATCACATTGATGCGATAGTACAAGTCTTCACGAAAACGTCCTTCCGAAACAGCTGTCTCTAAATCACGATTTGTGGCAGTCAAAACTCGAACGTCGAATGCTGTTTCTTTGTCGCTGCCAACGGGGCGAACTTTTCGTTCTTCCAAGGCTCTAAGCAGTTTGACTTGCATAGAAACCGGCATTTCGCCCATTTCATCCAGCAGCAATGTGCCGCCATTCGCTTCTACGAACAGACCTTTGCGTTCACCTTTCGCATCGGTAAATGCCCCTTTGACATGACCAAACAGCTCGCTTTCTAAGAGCGTCTCATTCAATGCCGCACAGTTGATTGCGATAAATGGTTGCTCTGCACGACGACTTTTTGAGTGGATCGATCGGGCGACAAGCTCCTTGCCTGTTCCGCTTTCACCGGTGATTAAGACCGCGGCGTCTGAAGCTGCGACTTGTGTCAGTTGATCGTACAGCTTACGCATGGGTGGACTTTGGCCGAGTATCTCACCAAACGCGGAGGCACTTGTGTGATGAGATTCCAGGAGTTGAACCTGTTCCGTCAATTGGCGATGTTGTATTGCTCGCTGAAGTGTTATCGAAAGCAGATCCATCTCGATCGGCTTCGTGATGAAATCATAAGCTCCTGATCGCATCGCACTGACGGCAGTTTCCAATGTTCCGAAGGCAGTCATCACAACGACCGGGATATCGGGTCGAGTTTGCGAGAGCTGTTGACAGAATTGCAAACCGGTCGTGCCGGGCATCCGCACGTCTGTGAGTATGGCGTCGAAGTTGTATTGATGAATCGCTTCGAGCGCCTCTGGCACCGAGGTATACCAGCAACTGCTGATCCCGCGCAATCGCAGATCGGTTTCGATAAGTTCGCACATATTGCGTTCATCATCGACGATCATCACTTGAGGATTTGGTGAAGTGTTATTCATGACTGACATGTTTGGCTTGGGAAACTTATCGTGAAAGTCGTGCCATCACTGGGACTGCTTTGGACTCGCAGATTGCCTCCGTGTTCGCGCACGATACCGTAGGCGATGGACAATCCGAGGCCGGTTCCTTCACCGACATCTTTCGTCGTATAGAAAGGCTCAAAGACATGATTAATGTCAGCGGTATCGATTCCAGTTCCTGTGTCTGAAACTTCGATTTGACACCGCTGATCAGGCAAGTCCGCCAATGAGACAGTGACACTTCCAGAATCGGAGATGGCTGCGATGGCGTTGGTGATCAAATTCGTAAGCACTTGCTGAATTTGGGAAGCATCTCCGGCAATTTGAATCGTTTCGTTCGGCAAATCTGCGATGATATCAACGTTTGACTTCGCAGCGAGGGGGCGCATCAATTCACAGGTTCGCTCGACGACATCATTGAGACCGATCAAAGCGTGAGTTGATGGTTTCTGTCTGGCGAAATCGAGGAGTTGTCGGATAATTTTCGTCATCCGTTCCGCTTCCGACTGAATCGTTTCCGCACTTGCAACAACTTCCTCAGCGGACAACTTTCCGCTCTTAATCAAACCTGCCCGACCTGAAACCACGTTCAGCGGCGTCCCGAGTTCATGTGCCATTCCTGCAGCAAGTGTTCCAATCGTACCGAGCCGATCAGTATGTCTAATCGTATCTCGCTGTTGACTAATTCGATGGCTCATCTCACTGATTGCACTCGCGAGTCGACCAAATTCGTCGCGACTTTCCAGTACCGGCGGTTGATCAAGTTGCCCATCGCCAATCTGATTGACTTGTGCGATCAAACGATTCAGTGGTTTTCCTACCAGTTGAACCCCTCCGAAGAAGATCACAACTCCCGAGAAGACTGCAACGACCAGCAATGAAAACATGGAGGTCAATACCGAGCCTCGCATGAAGTCGTCTTGCTCATTCAGTGCTTCCGAGACGACGACCGTTCCAGAAGTCTCATCGTCCAAGTTGATCGGGACATATGAGTATGCTTTTCGATTCCCTTTAGCGTCCGTGATCGAGATGCTGGCGGATTGCCGTGAAGTCGTTTCTGTTTGATGTGGAATATTCTCCTGATCATTCATCCAGTGAACTTCCGGACCGTTCAGTTGTCGCGTTGAGACTTCGACCGCTTGCTGAATTGTAATCGTACCACCCGTTTCATAAGCCTGCTGAATGGTCGGGGCTAATGTTGCAGCAATGTCTCCCGCATGAGCACTTCGCCGTTGTGCTTCCCAGGCATGCTGTCGACGAATCGTCTGCCAAGCGAACAGTGACACAATCGCGAACACTCCCAGCAGAAAGATCAAAATCAGTTTGGCAGCTAGTTTCATGATTTAAAATATCTTGGCGCGGAACAGATCTTTAAGTGGTTGGACCATTGGATTGAGTTTACTGCATAGGTCATGCCATAAGGAATCGAGTTGACCGCAGTGAGTCAATCATGCGGAAAGTGAGAGATCCGTGCTGTCAGGTCAGGGGCAAAATCCCTCAGCGGGGCAGAAAGCCCCAACCTGATTTCAGTGTAACTCCATCAATGGTAGATTAAATCCGTGGGAAAAATGAGTTGGCATGCATAGTGCATCAAATGTCAGGTCGCGCTGAATTTTCAGGATTAAAAATCAGGAGTACGTGACGATCGCTCCCGTCCCAAAATGTTATCATTCGATGCCCAGGCAGATCGCTGCGATGCAACACCTCACCCCTACAAACAGAGATGAAAAAGAACATCAGCAGCGTCGAGCGGAGGCTCAAGCAAAACTGGCAAAGCTTTACCAACAAATCATACGAGGCCCAGACTTTGGCCGTTAAGTGACCACTCTGAAATTATCGCGAGGAGTGGTTGCGACGACATTTTGATCTGGCTGGACAATTGCTGTTAGACAAATGAAATGCTGCGTTTTTTCGATCTAGCTCCCTTTGCTCTAGCCTTCACGTAAAGCAAGTTGAGCGGTCGGCAGATATGGATTTGCTTTAGCAGAACTCGCAAAGCATTTTAGCAATGGGTTGATCAGGGCAACGCTTCTGTGATCTCGACAGTGTAAGTGGTCTCTTCCCAGCGTTCCTCTGATTGCCTGTGAAACGTGAAACTCACTTCACTATGCGCGCTTAGCGAATCCGTAGGTAAGTCGACGTAAAACAGTCCCAGTCCATTCGCTTGAAGTGGAGAAAACTCCTCAGTGCTCCAGTTATCGGAGCTCCAGCGAATCACGGCTGCCAGATCGCAAACAATCCTTAACAGCTTGCCAGAAGGAATTTTGGTGAGCTGATGTGCGAATGTCCAGACTTCAATGTGGCTTGATGGATCACCGTTGGCATAACGTTGATAGACAGTTTCGACGCGATCAAAACAAATACCATCTTTCTGACTTCGAACCAGAGAAATGTATTCCGCATGCGCCCAGCAGAGCGGCATGGCTGAACCGGCAGGTTTTCCGAAAAACATGCATTTTCCTGGAATGTCGTCGGCATCCCACAATTGCTCCGCAAGTAGCCCTCCGTCACTGGCAAAACCCTCCATGGCTTTGATGTAGGGCGTTACATCGCGCCCCGCTGCAACCTCGTAATGTCCACGTTCTCCAGTTAACAAAGGCCAGACACGACCTTCCCCCGTTCCGTCGAACGCGCTGCCATCGGGATGCTGTCCATAACCATCAAAATTGTAGCGTCGCCAACATGGCCCCTGCGGGAGTTCACGTTTGAGCACTGCATCAACCACAGCGAGGGAGTCAATCACCAAAGGATGATCCCAGGCGATAATCCCCATACGCACGAGTTGCAAGAAGCCTGCATCCACAATGTTTCGAGCGGGATGTTCCCCACCACCATTCCCAATTTGAATCATGGCGCTGTCTGGGTTGAGATGGGCTGGACCGGGATGCGAGGCTTGTGGCGTCAGGCGAATAAAGTGGCGCGGTTTTCCGTCTAGCAATTCTCCACAATTGGTCACGGTCCACTTTTCAAGAGAGGCGACCATCCAATCGGCATGTTCAAGTAGAAACCTCGCTTCTTTCGTCTCACCTGCTGCATTCGCGAAATCCGCAGCACACACAATTGCAGAGATGATCGTTGCCAGTGTTGACGGCGAATATCCAGAGTTCTCCTCCCAACGTTCCTGACCCGTGACAGGTCCGTTGAGAATCAAGTAGTGCACTGCTCGACGAATCAGCGTCGTCGGATCAAATTCACACAAGGCATCAGCCGCCTTCAATCGCCAGGCAAGAATCACCGGAGCAGCGACTTCGTCAAGCTGTACACCGTGCCAATAGGACGTTCCGTCAATGGAACTGTTTTGTGGCATGCCTCCATCTTTTCCTTGGATACTTGCTAGCCAAACGAGTGCTCGCAACGGAGATTCTTTCTCCCCACACGCCAGCAACGCAGTGGTAGTTTGCACCATGTCTCGCGCCCAAACGAGATGATATCCGCCGGCATCGCTGTCATCTTTCGTTTCTCCCCAGGGGATGCTCATCGATGCGACAGTCGCTCCAGAAAACTGTTTGTCCTCATGTGCCATCAGGACATGTTGACTCAGACGGACCAACGAATTCGTTTCAGTATCTTCAGACAGTTTTCTCTGTTGCGTCCGCTTCCATTGTGCAATGAACTTTGCGCGCTGATCTGCAAACGAACCAGCAAATGCTTGCAGCAGAGCGGTCGCAGCACTTTGATGAGAATCTCCCAGACTGACGCCAATCACAAATTCTAATCTACGAGACAAATCGACTTGTGCAGTCATCGCCACGTTACCATTACTGGCCTCTGTGAACTGCCAGTTCATCTGGAGATTGTCTTTGATATCTCGCCAGCCATCGCTAACACCAACGAAGCCGACACTGCGACGAATAAAGTCGGTGTCGCAACCAAGGACAAGATGGACATCTTCGCGTTCTGCGCGGAGGAAATGCTGGCCCGCAAATTCACACAACAAGGCGGTATTGTTTCCCCCGGTGTTCTTAATGTGCGGGGCAAGTAAGACAAAGAGTTGCAACTTGTCTTTTAGGGATTCGTCTACAATTTCAACCTTGACCGATTGCAGCACGACCGAGGAATGAGGCTCGCAAATGATCTCCTTGATAACACGATACCTTCCATCAGGATCACTGTTCGTTAACCGATAGAACATGGCATCCGGATCAGGTCTTTCACAATGATGCAACAAGTCTCGCTTCTCTTCGTGAAAGAATGTTTCTCCGTCTGTTAGCAAGAACTGCAAGTCTCGCGTGTTCGGTGAATCGACATGTGGATAGTAAATCTCATTCAAGATCCCGTGACTCAACGTAAACCAAACGCGTGAACTCGTGTGGTAAGCTGTCCCAATTCCATCCTTTGCACTCGAAGTCCAGCGAGGAGCGATCCCCGGTGCGCCTGGAGCTTGTTCTGGCGTCATAACGAAAACTCCTAAGACACTTACCTGAATTACTTAAGTCATGTTTCGCCTGTTCATGCTGTTGAATATCACATTCGACTTCAGGATCAATAGTAAGCTTCCAAGGATTGAAATGTGTAATTGAGAGAAGAAATTCAGCAAAGTGAGAACAGCGTAAAAGAAGACAGGAACCACATGCCAGTTGTTTATTAACCTTCAGCGCATGGATCTCACCAGAGCATCTTTCGAATTGGTTTGCAGAATCTGTCTCGTGGCGAACAGCATTTTTAATAGAGAGATGCGTTCTTCACGGGCATACGGTAGGGCAAACTGTTCTAACGATGTAACTGAAGGCGGCTGTGATGAAGCTCACAGCCACCTTCATGAATCCCAAATGTGCAGCACAGTGACAATCGGCGAGTTTTTCTAAGCGTCTAATGCTGATTTCTTAAAGACGCAGATTCTATTAGCTCAGGATGACGTTTTAACGAATTCAATCGCATCTGAACGAACCCATCCGATGTGATCGTCAGCAGTTTTAATTTGACTCCATTCGCCACGACTGGTGATTAACTCGACTCGATGGCCTTGGGCATCGGCGACTCTGACAACTTCATCAAACTGATCACCATCCGCAGCGTGCAGGCTGGCGGTGTCTGCGACAATCACAGCATTCCAGGTCGGCTGCGGGTTGGACTGTGTGAGTGCGAATGAAGTCATTGATAGTAGCAGGATCAACAGCGGTGCGGTTGCCCACTTCCAAGTCGATAACGTGGGGAGCAAGAGGCGAAGGGTGAGGACTCCCCAAAAGAGGACTGACGAAACTGCAAGCACCAAAAAGAGAGTTCGCCCACCAATGAAATCGATCATCGCATCGTTCGCCGCTCGGAGGTATCCCACACTGACTGAGGACTTAGCTTGTGGCTGTTCAACTTTTGAGTACGCGAATTTCAGGTTCTGAATGGCTTGAGCATTTCCTGCATCAAGCTGTATTGCTTTTTCATAATTGGCAATCGCGTATCCCAGTTGACCGGTTTGCAGGTAGGCGTTGCCAAGATTTACATACAAGTCGGCATTCTGAATCCCACTCTCTACCAGCAATTGATATTTCTGAGTTGCGGTGGTGAACAACTCCTTTGCATCAGCGGAATCGGTTTCCGACTTAAGCAACCCTTGCGAGTATGCTTCGTCTGCTTCGGCTAGAAGCGTCTGCTGTTGCATCGCTGACAAATCCACTGTTTCTGCGGCTGAGACACTCCCCGAAAACGTCAATAACGCTATCACCAACATCGCTCCAAGCGACCGTTGAAGGGCAGGTTTCTTTGAACGTGGCTTACTCGGTTTGACCCGCGTTTTCTGATTGTCTTGAAGGGCAGTGTCGATCTCTTCGATAAGCACTTTCGCTCTCGCCACGGATGTTTCATGTGATTCATGATCATTCGCATGACTCTTCGACAGGAATGACTCAACTTCTCCTGCAACTTGATACAACCCCGCGATTCGCAAGACACCGACCGCTTCGGTCGCATTTGACGAAAGACCTTGGTCGTCAGCGAAATCCATATCCTGACTCGGTCGTCTGCGGCAACGCCGAAAGATGAAAGTGGTGAGCGACTTGCTGATCTCATTGCGATCTGTGGCATTGTCGATCCCTTGCAGACATCTGGTTTTCGCAGATTTAAAACTTGGTAATCGATTGTAAATCGCCATGCGGTACGTGGCCAAAATCGCTCCGATCCAGACCAGCGGTGGCGCTACGAGAAACGCCCACCACCAGTATGCTTGATCTTGTCGAGGTTGCGAGAAAAGGAGACTTGCATCGTTGTGATTTTTGAGGTCCGGCAAGCTCTCCGCGATGGGGGCCTCACTGAGATTCCTGTCGGTTTTACGGGTATGACCGACGATCGCATCGAGAGCCAATGTTTCCGATTTATTGACCGTAATCGTGATTGGTTCGCTGGTCACTGTTTGATATTTTTCGGTTTCAGGATTAAAGAAGCTGAACCGAATGCCAGGGATTTCAGTGATCCCTTCGCGACGAGGACGGATCGTTGTCGAGAATAATTTTGTATCGTCCTGAACAAAACCAGCGAGCGATTCATCAGCCACTTTGAAGTCCTTTGTTAATTCAGGAAGTTCAAACAGCGGTGGGGCCTGCACGAGTTCCATTGGTCCGGTTCCTTTGATCCCAATGTCCAGCGTGATCGGATCACCGGCATCAACAGTTATCGGTGTCGCCCGTGTGACGATCTGATAACTTCCCACCGCACCTCGGTAATCGTCGGGACGTCCCTCTGTTGGAACGGGCAACACGTTTGTGGAATCGACGCTGACCTCGCCGACAATCGGACGTGATTGAGTCACCGAGAGACGATTTCCGAACGGAGAACCAAAGAGATCATCATTCATCATCCGCGAAATCGGTGAACGTCCGCCGAATGGACTGTCGTTGAAGAAATCATCAAACGGTGAACGCGACCTGCCCAGGGCGGTCGGATAATTCACGACAATCTGCACATCATCCGCGTCAATCTTTCCCGCTCGTTTGGGATACACGGTGGCGTTAATTTCGTACAAGTAGTAGCTGCGTTCATTTCCGGTTCCGTCATCTCGCAACACTTCTTGCCCACCGGGACGTTGATTGTTCTCAGCCAGTTCCTGAACTCGATCAGAAAACCCGCCCCAAGCAGTGGAGTCCGAAATCATGTTCCACATATCTCCTTCGCTCAACGTCAAGCCGGACTCTGCATCCCGATACGGTTTGATCCAGACCTTCAATTTCATGTCAAGCGGTTCCCCAACAAACACTTTTTGCTTGCCCCCTTCGATTTCCGCAAACAGTAAGTCAACTGTTTCGCTTTTCGTTGCTACGAAACGTAGCGGCTCGGTCGAGACTTGCTTTCCATCGACTTTCACCGTTAACGCGGGAACAGTGAAACTCCCTTCTCGCCGTGGCGTGATCAGGTACTGCATAGTCACGCTACGACTCTCGCTGCGACGACCATTGATGATCGTGATCTGTGAACTCTGTGACGGAGAGCCAGCCGAACGGATATCACAACCGTCGATCTGCGGGATCTTCGGCTGTTCGTAATCTGCAGCGTTCGAGATCGAAAGCTGCAGAACGACTGGACTGCCGACGTATGCTTCGCGTGATGAGAGCCGCGCATCGACACTCGCCGCCGACGCGACGGTTGTCAAAAGTGCAGACAATGCAATTGCGGATATTAAAGTTTTCATCAGACTGACCTAACTATACGTTTCGAATTCATTTTAACTTGCGGGTGAATTACCAATCGCGTGCGGTCGGGATACGTTGACGTCGTTCCACTTGCTCCTTACGAAGACGTCGCAGCATGTCACGATCACGGACCGCTTGCAGCATCTTGAGCGCTTCTTCTTTCGACATCAGCCCCTCTTTCATATTCGGATCAGCAATCCCATTTTGCCCGTTCGGCTTCTCTTTGGAATCTTGTTCACCAGCTGCTTTCAATTCACCAGTCGGAACCGCTTGCTCTTCCTCATTTCCTGGCTCCTCTGCAGCTTGTTCATCCATGGCTTGTTCTTCTGCAGATTGTTGTTGCGGCTTCTGCTGCTGATTCGTGGATGGTTGCTGATCCGACTGTCGTTGGTTCTCTTGTTTGCCAGTTTCGTTTTGAGACTCGTCTGGTTGCCCCTCTTTGTTCTGGTCAGATTTCTCTTTGGATTCCTGCTTAGATTTCTGTTCAGAATCAGCTTGCTCCTCTTGCTGTTGAGAATCTTGATCTTTTTGTGACTGCTCGTCTTTTGATTCTTTGCCTGGTTGCTCTTGATCTTTCTTTTCCTGGCCAGCGTCCTGATCCTGTTGCTCCTGTTCTGAATCTGAATTTTGTTCCTTCTTCTGGTTTTTTTGATTCTCTTGTTGTTCTTGATTTTGCTGTTCTTGATTTTCTTGTTGCTGATCTTGGTTCTGCTGCTGCTCTTGCTGTTGCTGTTTTTCTTCCTCTTGTTCCTGTTCCAATTTCTTGAGAAGTTCTACAGCGAGTTCAATATTCGCTCGGGCTTCAGTCAGGTTTGAATTTCCAGTGAGAGCACCACGGTAGTTTTCGATGGCTTGCAGCAATGCTTCAATCGCGGCTGGCTTGTCCTGCTCTGCACTCGCAACTGCCTGTGCATAGAAACAATTCCCAAGGTTGTAGCGGGCTGCGGACGCAAGAGAACTTTGCGGGGACGCAGATGCCGCTGTAAACAAAGCTTTTGCGGCTTCAAGATCACCCTTGCGATACTGAGCGACCGCGACGTTATAATTCAGCTCATCCTGAATCTCAGCTGTCGGCTGAATTTCCTGATAGCTTGCGATTGCTTCATCATATTTCCCTTCCCGCACTAACTCATTTGCAAAGTTAATGCGTTTCGAGGCCGTCACTTCAACTGAAGTTTCTGCGATGACAGGTGATGCAATTGCACCGATGAGCAACGCAAACACAACTCTATAAATATTTCTACATTTCATGGTTCGATTCCTTAATCCGTGGGAGAGGCTTTCGACCTGTCGTGTCTTGGACAACAGGGCAGGAATCCTAACCTGCGGTTCTGACCACATGTTGTTTCTCTCGATTCGTTCGTTGAGCTTTTCGCTTCATCGTGGTGTGATCTCGGTCTGAGTTCACTTTGGTGGCTCTCGTTGACCACATAACCTCTAGCAATAACAGGACCAAAGCAGGAACTGCGAACCATTGATACCTCGCCACGTAGGAATTGACCTTCGCGGTCTCAAATTCACCTTGTTCGACGTTTGCTATGTAATTGTGATAGACATCTGCCATATTGACCCGTCTTGTCCCAGCGGGGATATATGCTCCATCTGTTTTCTCCGCGATCTGCTGCAGGACCTGTCCATTCATCTTCGACCAGACTTGTTGACCGTTGTATTGCACGTAACCACCGCGACCGCCGTCCGTGTCGGGGACTCGTGCCCCCTGGTCCATATCGCCTAAACCGACGGTGAAGATGCGAATCCCTTTGTCCGCATAGATATCCTCAGCGACCTCAACCGGTTGACTCTCCTGATCCTCTCCATCGGTGAAAATGATCATTGCTTTGTGTTCGTTCGTCTTGCTGAGAAACCCATTCGCAGCGGCCGTAATCGCGTCTCCTAGACGTGAACCTCCACTGCGAACAGTGTGAGGACCGACGGAGTCCAGGGTCTGTTTGAAGTCTTCATAATGACTCGTGAGCGGGACCGATTGACGTGATTCGCCAGCGAAGGCGACGAGTCCAACCCGATCGCCGGCCATTTCATCGACCATATCCTTGATCTGCTGCTTGGCACGTGCGAGTCGGTTGGGGGAGGCATCTTCCGCTAACATGCTTCTTGACACGTCGAGGACAAACATCACCTCAATTCCTTTTTGCGGAACATCACGCCAGGTCTTTCCCCAGCGAATGTCCGTCAATGCAATCGCCATCAAAGCGAGACTGGAGCAGACTAAAATCGCTGAAACCCAATGCTTGACGGTGCTTCCAGCTGGCAGGATACGCTGACTTAGTGTCGGCGTTGCGAACCGCATTGCCGCGCGACGTCGAGCTGCGATCGCCCACGCTGTGAGACAGAGACAGAGCACGACGACTCCGAGCAGATAGAAGTTGTCAGGGTTTCCGAATTGCATGTCCATGAGATTTCTCTTTGAAGTGTGTGCGTTGAATCAGTCTCTGCTACGGGTCAATTGGTCAGTTCTCTTAACCAGGTTTGTTGAAAGATGAAGCGAGCTGCCAGCAAGATGAACGCAATCATGAGGAGCGGCGGAAACGAGACTGCCCCGACATAGGACTGCACCGCAAGTTCGCGATAATCGACGAAGTGTTTGGCCTCGACTTTTGTCTTTTCGAGTAAGTCAATCTCGCCATAAATTTTCGCCAGCGAATCGGTGTCTGTTGCTCGAAAGTATTTGCCATGCGTGATCTCAGCGACTTTTGTCAGTGTCTCTTCGTCGATATTCACCGGCATCCACTGGACGTGTTGACGACCAAACGCATCCGTCACCGGGACGGGGGCTTCGCCTTTTGTGCCGACGCCAATCGTGTAAATTTTGATGCCCAACGTCGCTGCAAGTTCGGCAGCTTGAATCGGGTCCAATTCTCCCGCATTATTTTCTCCATCCGTGAGCAGGATGATGACCTTGCTCTGCACCTTCTGTTTTTGCCTTGCATCGAGAGCGTTAAGTTTCTCAACTGCGAGCGAAATAGCATCTCCAATAGCGGTTCCATCTTCGCTTCGATGAGTCACAATCCGGGCATTATTGAGTTGTGAAACCAGAAACGCATGATCGAGAGTTGGAGGCGTTTCGCCATCTGCATAGCCTGCGAATGTGATCAGCCCGACAAGGTCGCTGAAGCGACCGTCGAGATTTTTGCTATCATCTCCGGTAACGAAATCTCCCGCGACTTTCTTGATTGCGGTTAATCGATCGACATGTTCGCCAGCGATTTGAAAATCCATCGCCTGCATACTGCCACTGCGATCCACAACCATTTCAATCGCGATCCCTTCACTCTCCGCGATTGTTTGTTCACGACCTTCACGCGGACGAGCAATCGCGATAATCAGCACAATGATGGCTGCAAGCGTGAGTGCACCCGGTAACCAGGTCAAGCGCTGACGCAACGTCGGCTTCATCTGTTGAGCAATTTTCAAACTGCTGAAACGTACAGCACTTCGCCGACGCGGAGCAAATAATCGCCACGCAATTAAAGGAACGACGAGCAGCAGCAGGAAGTACCAAGGTGAATAAAACATGGGGGTCTCCGCTTTCTTTATTACGCTATCGTGGCGACGGTTTTGGTTTCGACCGAAATTCGCTGGATCAGTTTTCGCGTATCCCGAACAACACTTTGATAGTCTGCTGGATTGAGTTTCAAACCGGCGAACTTCGCTTGCTCCGTTAGCATGAACAGAGTGTTGAGACGCTCAATGACTTCATCGCTCACACATTCGCTGAGTTTCACTTCGTGTAAAAGTTCTTGAGTCGTTTCTTCTGATTCGGGGAGTCCCAATTGGAACTGCAAGAATTTTTGAGCGATGCGCGACACTTCCAGAGCAGCAAGTTCGCTAGTGGTGGTTCCCGCCTGAATCAATTTTTCCAACTCATCGAGTTGTTCCATCGCCCAGAGTTCTGGAGTGAGATACGTCACCCGACGAGTGAGAAGGAGCCCAGCGATTGCCAACAGAGCCAAACCACTAATCCCCCCCATGGTCCAGAACACCCACGAACTGGAATGTGTCACCGGGAGAGCTACATCGACAACCGATTGAATGTCGCGAAATTGAGTCGGATCAGAACGATCTTCCAGGACACTGGCGACATTGATCGTGATTGGTTTGGATTGCACGACGTGTGAACCGTTACTGTCACTGACTTGAATTTCCAACTCAGGAATGTTTAATTCGCCAGTGTGGATGGTTTCCAATGTCATCCGCCGAGTCCAGCTTCGCGTTTCGGTCCCGTTGTCGCTGGGGATGTCAAACAGATCGGTGATTGCGAGCACATCGAATTCGCCAAGCTTCTTGCCAGTTGCCGGGAACGTCACCTTCGCACCCTCCGCCGTTGTAACACTCCATTCGATTGTGAACGGTTCTGCCACCTGCACGGATCTATTGGAGACATTCTCGGTCACAGTGGAATCGGCTGCCAAAGTTTGCTGACAACAGACGACAGTCACGATGCCTGCCATGACAACAGCTTGAACGATTCTGTTATGTATTTGCCGGTTCATGATCGGTTCTCGCGTTGATGAAAATATTTCCGCAGTGGATCGACGATGTCGCTTCCGGTTTCGAGATGAATCGGCTGCAGGCGTAGTCGTCGAAACATGTGGTCCCGCGATTCAGCTTGCTGTTTGTACAGATTCGCAAATTGCTCTCGATTCTTCTTACTCGACGTATCCAGGGTGATGACCGCTCCGGTCTCTTCGTCTTGTAATCTGACAAGACCGACGTTCGGCATTTCATATTCGCGCGGGTCTGCGACGACGACGGGAATGATGTCGTGCTTACGACTTGCCACTTTGAGAACCTGCTCGAACGAGCTGTCTTGAAAGTCACTAATCAAGAAGACTACGGTCCTTCGTTTGGAAACCCGATTCAGATGTTCCAACGCTTGTTTCACATTGGTGCCCGTGCTGATCGGTTCGCAGTACAACAGTTCGCGAATCAATCGCAGGACGTGTCGCGAACCTTTGCGAGCGGGAATACTCTTTTCAATCCCATCAGTGAACAACGTCAAGCCAACCTTGTCATTATTCTTTATCGCAGACATCGCAAGTAGCGCACCGAGTTCAGCGATCAATTCACGTTTGGTCTGTGTTGTGGTTCCCAGATTTTGAGAACCACTCAAGTCGACCAGCAGATGCACTGCCAGTTCACGTTCTTCCCGGAACAGTTTGACGAACGGCTGATTGCTCCGCGCGGTGACGTTCCAATCAATCGCCCGAACATCGTCACCGATTTGATACGGTCGAACTTCTTCAAATTCGATCCCTCGCCCCTTGAACGCCGAATGCCAGTTCCCCGCCAGCAGTTCGTCGACTTTATGAGAAGTGCGAATTTGAATATGGCGGATTTTCTTAAGAATTTCTCGTGGAATCATAATTCTAGCTCTCTATTCGGCGCGTAGTGTCATGTGACTTACACATTTTAAAGTGTCTGTTTTGCCAGACACCTTGAGTGCCTGGCAAAACCGTTCGAACCTCATGGAGTGGCGACATGATTGAGGATCTCTGTCACGATGGACTCGCTGGTCCGTTCCTCGGCTTCCGCTTCATAAGTCACCATGACGCGATGACGAAGGACATCCAGAGCGATCTCTTTCACGTCTGCCGGTGTGACGTATCCGCGACCTTCCAGAAACGCATGAGCCTTGGCAGCTAAGGTCAAATTGATCGTTGCACGTGGGGAGCCACCGAACTGAATCAAGTCTTTTAGTTGCAACCCGTAGGCTTCCGGATTACGCGTCGCCATCACCAGATCGACGATATAGTTTTGCACTTTCGAATCGACATAGATTTCATCGATCAATTCACGAGCAGCCAAAATCTCAGCAGGGGATGTGACAGGTTGAATATCGAATTTGGCAGAGGTCTTGCTCATCCTTTGGAGGATGCGAAGTTCTTCATCTCTGTTGGGATACTCGACGATCACTTTCAACATGAAGCGATCCGTTTGAGCTTCGGGAAGCTGGTAAGTTCCTTCTTGCTCCACCGGGTTTTGCGTTGCCATGACGAGAAATGGATTGTCGAGAGGAAAGGTTTCGCCGCCGATAGTGACTTGCCGTTCCTGCATCGCTTCCAGCAACGCGCTTTGCACTTTTGCAGGGGCACGATTAATCTCGTCCGCCAGAATCAGGTTTGAGAAAATCGGTCCTTTCTGAACGACAAAGGTTTGATCCTGCGGACGATAGACTTGTGTTCCGATCAAGTCAGCAGGTAATAAATCCGGTGTGAATTGCAAACGCTGAAAGCCGGTATCGATCGCTTTAGCAAGGCTGGCGACCGCCGTTGTCTTCGCCAATCCGGGAACACCTTCAATGAGCAAGTGACCGTTAGCGAGTAACCCGATCAACATTCGCTGTACAAGCTTCTCTTGTCCCACAAGTACATGATTGACTTGTTCCACAATGTTCTGAAAGGGAACGCTTCTTTCCTTGATTTCACGAGTCAGTTCCTTGATTCGTTCACGAGTATTGTCTTGCTTGAGCATGGCAGCGCCTTATTGATCGAGTGATTGAATGACACAGAGTGAAGTTACAAAAGAGACTGAAGCTCCAGAAGAGCGTCGGTCTTAATTGAAAGTCCTCAATATGCACGACTCATGCCAATGCTGCATTCCACCTGATCGACAAGGGAATTCACTGGGTCTCTGCAAAATCAGGACTTATCGAGCGGGGCAAAATACCAGACTGGGGAAATTTGCCCCAGTTCATTTTCCAGCTTAAACATGCGGAATCTCACAGCATCCTGCGGCGATGTAAAGATGCAGGCTCCCAACATTCAGGAGCCCAAAGAGACTTGCCTGCTGTGAAGTTACACCAAGGAATTATCCCCCTCTGACATTGCGAGAACGAACCGGAGACGCGCGCAGCACTTGATTTAATATTCACCGATCACTTCAGCAGCAACGAAGCAGGAATCTCTGCACCGATTCGTGAGACGCTCTTGGAGGGTGGTGACTACTTCATGCATCTTGTCGATCTGACTTCCTATGCCGAGTCCCAACAACAACTGGGCGACCTATACGCTGACTCAGACGCATGGACACGCAAAGCGATCATGAGTGTTGTTTGCTCTGGAAAGTTTTCCATCGACCGTACAATTTCCGAATATGCAACAGACATCTGGAACGCAGTTCCACGCCCAGTCGGCGATTAAACCTGATGTATCGAACTGCAGTGATCAAGAAACAGTGAAAACATCAAAAGAAGCCGATGTCGAAATCGCAATGTGATGAACCACAAACAAAAATGAAGCGTAAAGCGAATGAGAAGGAGGTACGAAATCTTCAATCGGAATTATTCAAACTGCAAGAGTGGGTCAAGCATAAAGGACTGCGGGTAATCATCGTTTTCGAAGGTCGCGATGCCGCTTGAAATGGAGGCACGATCCGCGCGATCACAGAACGTGTCGGCCCTCGAGTATTTCGCGTCGTTGCACTTCCCTGCGGGAGGTGAAATTACAATTTTTGATCGCAGTTGGTACAACCGTGCGGGTGTTGAATATGTCATGGGCTTTTGCACGTCCAAACAACGCGATCGGTTTCCCGAGCTTTGCCCTTTGATCGAGCAGTATTCCGTTGATGCGGGCATCCTGCTCATTAGATATTGGCTCGAGGTTAGCAATGACGAGCAGAAGCGGCGCTTCGAGGCCCGCATTGAAGATCCTTTACGCCTGTGGAAACTCAACTCGATGGATTTACTATCACGGACCAAATGGTATGAGTACTCGAAGGCCCGAGACAAAATGCTTGCAGCGACCGACACCGATCACGCACCATGTTATATTGTGCCATCCAACGACAAACGTCGTACAAGACTGAATTGCATCGATCATCTGCTCAGTTTGATTCCGTATCAGGAAGTTCCTCTTGACGAAATTCGACTCTCCAGACGATCCAAGAAGGGAGAATATGACGATTCATAATCGCTTGCAGGAAGATGATTCGTAACAGAAAAATATTAGAAGCAGTCCGAAATCCTCTGAAATCGTTACTCTTCTCCATGTTAGAGCATCTTTCGAAATGGTTTGCAGGTTCTGCCTCGTGGCGAACAGCATTTTTACTGGAGAAATGCGTTCTTCACGGGCAAACGGTAGAGCAAACTGCTCTAGTGAGAGAGAATTCAAGTTTCAGAATGAGCTCTAAACAAACGGCATTACGCACGACTCGCAAATCGTGGTGAAAAGGCAAACATGATGAGTATTTTCGAGACGATTACGAAACGCTTACTTGAAGCGTGGAATTCGGAAGAACCATCAAAAGGCAGATCCGCGTTTCGCTGTCGCTGTGAAAGGCCCATCTATTTTCAAAATAGTTTGTGCCTTGGATGCCAGGCACCTTTGGGCTACATCCCGGACCTGCAGTTGCTCTGTTCATTGACTCCAGCACCGCAACCGGAGACGTGGATTATCGATGAGGAACCTGATGCAGCAAAAATCTGGAAGCGTTGCGGAAATTTCCAATCCGCAGCAGGATGCAACTGGCTGATAGAAGTCGAAGAAGACCAATCGCTCTGCCGATCGTGCCGGTTAAACCAAACGATCCCAGACCTCAGCGATCCCGACAACTGCACGTGGTGGCGTAAAATCGAGAACGCCAAGCGGCGTCTTGTCGCGCAATTGCTAAACCTCGGACTTCCGGTCGTCTCAAAGGAGTGCGAAGATCCTGAACATGGCGTGATGTTCGATTTTTTACGTTCCTCAGAGGTCGGCTCCCACGTTCTTACCGGGCATGCCGATGGCTTGATTACCCTGAACATCGAAGAAGCGGACGACTCGATTCGGGAAAAAACCAGGCATCAAATGCATGAACCGTACCGTACGCTCCTGGGGCACCTCCGTCACGAGATTGGCCACTACTACTGGGACCGATTGGTCTCCGGCACACCATGGCACGAGAAATTTCGCACACTGTTTGGTGACGAGAGACAAGATTACGCTGCCGCTCTCAAAAACAATTACGAGAATGGTGCTCCGACAGATTGGGCTGACCGTCACATTACTTCGTATGCTTCAGTCCATCCTTGGGAAGACTGGGCGGAAACTTGGGCTCACTATCTGCATATCGTCGACAGTCTCGACACGGCATTACAATTCGGACTGCGTGGCGACGACGTGGAACAGACAATTGAGCCGTTCCTGATCGATGACCTTCATGACCCAAAAACTCCGGACGCAGATCACGTTATTCTACTAGTCAATTCCTGGGTCCAATTAACAACGGTTCTCAACGAACTGTCGCGGAGTATGGGGCAGCACGACTTTTATCCGTTTGTGATGTCGCGTCCTGTGCTGCGCAAGATCCACTTTATTCAGATGATTGTTAAAGAAGCCAGGGGAGGGACCTCATTGATTGGGTAGAGATTTGTTCTGAGCGATGAACAGCAGGGAAGAGAATAGCATTTCGTCGAACGCCACGTTTTTTGACCGATGTCTACATGTGGTTGCATCTCGAAGATCCCGGCTCCAGTTTTGATCTTCACGTTATGAATACTGCTTTCAAAAGTTTTTGTACGCAGATTGAAGTCGCAATCCCAAGTTTGCGCCTGACGATTTCCTCCATCTTCGCTGACAAAATAACATCGCAAGACTTGCTCATCGAGGTTGATGATGCGGGGCACAAAACAAGCACCGGCAGGCAGTGTCATTCTCAAAAACCTGCTCCGACTTTGCCAGCGGAATGGTTTCTCCACTTTCAACGTCTTCAAGTTCACAACGGAAAGTACACAATACATCCTCCGTCCAGCGCCGTGACCGGGCTGAACGTCATTGTCATGTTCGACAATGTAAGCCCGCTCTCCGACGCATACAAATTCCGCATCATGAGCACCTCGCATCTGCGGAGCGGAGACACGAATGAGCTTGTTCAAAACTTGATCACCTGCCAGAGCAGCGTCCCAATTACTCGGAACGAGTCGCGAGTTCTTGACGTCATTGCTGACGTTCCCATCGGCATACAGGGTGAGAGTCTGAGCAAAAAGAAAGACAATAAGCGTGCTTGCTCCGGCAGACTTTATGATTGCAATCATGTTGAGAATGAGTTCGAAAACCTTTTGAAATGGTCTCTTCTCTCAGCATTTGAGAGAGCAAATTCAGGTTTCTCGATCAGTTCATTTTTTCCAAGTGTCATCTCATTTTGTCAATTGTGAACATCTCGCAACCTTTAGGGAGTTTGCCAGTCGCTCTAACAGGGAAGCTCATACCGGAAATTTGCTGACAAAGAGGTTGACGGCCAAACGCAAAGCTGAAACTGCGGCACCCTTTTCTATTCAAGTCCGAAAAAATGTGAGTCGAGGATAGAAATCAGCGAATTTCACCCGCTGACTCCTGAGAATATCGATGACATTTCCATCATTCGCTCAGTGCCTGTAAATGTTCTAAACCATCTCAGGGCAACACATAAACGAAATTCTGATTAAATTCGTTTGATATTGGGGGTAACTTATTACTGACATCTGCCATGATGAGATATATGGCCTCAAATAGAATACCTGATGATGCACAAATCGACGCAGCGTTAGAGCGAGTTTCTCGCGGTGACACTGCGGCGTTCGCTGTGATTGTGCGCCGGTATGAGCGTTCGCTACGGACGTGGCTGGCAGTCCATGCACCACCGGGAGTCGATGTAGACGATATCGCTCAACGCAGCTTTGTCTCGGCATTTACGCGGCTCAACGAATTCGAATTAGGCACAAACTTCGAAGCCTGGCTGTTTACCATCGCAAAATTTCAATTACGAACAGAAACGACTCGGCTTCGGCGAATTGCCGACTATCACACGCGATACGGGCCTGACTTACTGCAACGGGAACTTGCCCGACGAAGCGACAGTTCATCCGAAGCGTGGAAACTGCGTCTGGAATATTTGCAGGGCTGTCTGGAAACTCTGGACGAACGTCTTCGTTGTTTTGTTTCATGGAGATACGATGAGGAAATCTCGCTGGATGAAATGGCGACTCGCAGTGGGCGTTCCGTACCTGCCGTGAAAAAGCAGCTTTGGAAGACGAGGCAACTTCTTCATCAGTGTGTAGAGAGTCGCATGACAGCGAGCGAAGGAGGTGCCTCGTGAATGCTCAAGAACGTTTTGAAGAACTCTGGACGGACTACCTCGAAGGTGAACTTGAAGAGGTCGGCCTTAAAGAATTGCAAGGACTTCTGACTGCAGATGAAACGCTCGTTCATCAGGCAGCCGATATGTTTCAAACACACCGACTCCTCGGGTTGGTTGCAGCAGAGCAATTCGATTCGCAAGAAGCATTTATTTGCGAAACACTCGCTTTGTTACCCGAAAATGACAACGACTTCTCAAACCGTGTGATGTCGGAGATATTGAATACAAAATCGATCCCTGACGTTCCTCAGCGCCCTTCAGACCGTAAGCTTGGCCTGCGACAGATCGTCCCTGTTCTCCTGGGATGCGTTGCTCTCAGTCTGATTATTGTTTCGCTTCTCCCCAAGATGTCTGACGAGAATGGCACCGGTGAAGTGATCACCCTGGAGGATTCTCTCCCTGAAGTTCGAATGGCGAATAGCTCACACGCAAAGTTCTTTGGAGAGCTTGCTCCGCCCATCGGCTCCCTGCTGGCGCCACAACGAGAATATGTGTTAATGAGCGGGATGATTGAAGTGGAATTCCCGGCAGGGGCTTCGGTCATCATGGAAGGGCCGACGGTGTTTCGGATTTCGTCTGATGAGAGTCTGGCACTTGATGTCGGTCGCTGTTCAGTTCATGCACCTCCAGGGGCTGAAGGTTTTCGCATCGACACCCCCAGTACACGCATTGTGGATCGTGGGACGCGGTTTGCTGTCAACGTTTCAGAATCGACTGAAACCGATGTCCAGGTCATCGAAGGGGCAGCCGATGTCTACGACGTAGACCAGAATGGCCAGGTTGACCACAATCAAGCATCTGAAACTCGGTTAGTGATCGGTGAAGCGAAACGTTTCGCGACAACTGGTGCTTCCTTAAAAGATTCGCTTCCGTTTGACCCGACCAGCTATCGCCACTCGCTGCCAGATCGAGTGGTTTCGTACAAAGCGACTGCTGGTCCTGATGGAGGTGCGGAAAATCTTGTCAGTGTCACCATTCAGCGAGGTGGACGAATTGTTGAGGTCTTGGCTGATGAGCTTATTCCTGCTCAGGTCATCTCGTTTCACTCACCAGCGAGCGGAGCATTTCTGTGTGGTCCCGAAACATTTCCAAATCCACGAAGTTCGATTTCGATCGACCATAACCTTGTGACTGGTATCATCAATCCTGCCGGGAGTCGTGAATCGTTAACGCAATCCCCCGTTCTGGATGGTGATGATAAAACCCCTGGAATGGCGATTCGTTTTGACCGGGCTGTCGTCAATGGGCCTGGGGCGGATGTGATACTGTTTGATCTGCAAACATTCGCGAATCCGCCTGATGGAGATCCGTTTCATATCAGCCCGCTCGTGTTTCGAGAAGGACTCCGTTCGCATACGATTCATAAGTATGACTTGACGATGGAGTCTCCCGAATCACTTTACCTGACAAATTTTCACGTTCACTTTTTTGAAGAAACGACAGACTCACTGGAGAAGCTGAACTCAATCAAAACCAAAACTCACCAGCAGGCGATCAAATTTCGCGGCTTGGCAGTAGGGATTGATTTCTCCGACTTGGGTTACGCCGAAGGGGAAGCGGTGTCAGGATTCTTCATTCAGGATGCTCTCGACGATGCACATCATGTTGACCCAGTCTTCATTGGTGGATTACCGGAAATAAAAAAATGATGAGATTGTTGCCACAACCGTTTCGCTTGCTCGATGCGACACTCTCCAACGCTTCGAAGATGTTGGAAGTTCGTCGCTTAGTGATCGTTGCAACATGCCTCTGCGGTTTAATTCCGCTTTCGCTAGATGCTCAGGAAGCGGACCAACAGTCGGCTCAGAGTTCGGCTCAAACAAGAGATTTGTTTGAGAATCATGTTCGCCCATTGCTCGTCACGCATTGCATCAAATGTCATGGTGAGACGAAACAGGAAGGTGGACTTCGCCTGACCACAATCGAGGAGTTACTTCGAGGAGGAGAATCAGGATCAGCCATCGTGGCTGGCAAGCCTGACGAGAGCCTGCTTCTCGAGGCATTGCGTTACGAATCGTTCGAGATGCCTCCGAGCGGTCAGTTGGAACCGAATGTTATTGAAGGAATTGCAAGCTGGATTAAAGCTGGTGCAGAGTGGCCCACGGGTGTTGTGCTGAAGCCGACCCCGAAGATCACCGAAGAAGATCGTGCCTGGTGGTGCTATCAGCCAATCAGCTCTCCAGCTGTCCCCGAAGTTGAAGACAATGGCTGGTGTCGAAATGAGATTGACCGATTTATCTTCGACCGACTGGCGAGAGAAGGTGTGACGCCAACACCGTCGGCCGATGCAGAAAAACTCGCGCGGCGAGTTCACTTCGCGGTAACTGGTCTGCCCCCTGATGAGTCAACTCGTCAACTGATTGAGAATGATTCTGATTGGTATGAGAGACTCATTGACGATCTGCTGGCGACTTCTGCATATGGCGAAAATCAAGCTCGTCATTGGCTTGATCTCGTTCGATATGCTGACTCTGACGGATACAACGCAGACCACAGCCGTCCAGAAGCTTACCACTACCGCGACTATGTCATTCGATCATTCAATGAAGATAAACCGTATGACAGATTTGTGATGGAACAACTTGCCGGTGATGAAATTGACCCGGGTAACCGAGATGCTCTCATTGCAACAATGTATTTACGACACTGGATCTACGAGCACAATCAGCGTGATGTTGAAGGACAATGGGCTCAAATCCTGAGCGACATCACTGAGACAACCGCGGACCTGTTTCTTGCTCAAGGAATGAAGTGTGCGCGTTGCCACGATCATAAATTTGATCCGTTGCTTCAACGCGACTACTACGCCATGCGAGCTTTCTTCACTCCGTTAAAACCTGAAGAAAATCAACCGATCGCTGATGTCGAAACACGTACCAAACATCTCGAACAACAACGCATCTGGGAAGCAGCCACCGAGGATATCCGCAAACGCTTGCACGAAATCGAAACTCCAGAACTTCTCGCCCATGCAACGCGTGAAGGAGTTCATCGGTTCACAAAAGAGATTCAGGCGATGATCAAAAGTCGCCGTCATGAACTGAGTCCTTATGAGGAACAGATCGCGATATTGGCATCGAAACAGTTTGACGTCCTTCCAGAAAAATTACCCGAATGGTTAGATGAAGCTCAGGAAGCAGAGCGTCAACAATTGTTGGCAAAGTTAGCAGAGTTTGATCACCTCAAGCCGGAACCGCTGCCGACGCTGAAGTTTGTCGCCACCGATGTCGGTCCAGTCGCACCGCCGACTTTCATTCCAGGTTTGACGGATCAAAAACCGATTGATCCCGCCTTCCCCGTTATCCTGAACGAAGAACCGGCAACGATCATCCCTCCGCCTGAGGCCTTGCAATCAACGGGACGTCGAACCGCTTTAGCGAAGTGGATTGTCAGCCAAGACAACCCGCTCACTTCGCGCGTCATCGTCAACCGAGTCTGGCAACAACACTTCGGCAGGGGACTTGTCGCAACGACAAGCGACTTTGGACATCTCGGAACACCACCTTCGCACCCGGAACTGCTCGACTGGCTTGCTCAACGTTTCATGGCAGATGGTTGGAGCCTGAAAAAACTGCATCGTTTAATTCTCACATCAGCCACGTATCGCCAGTCAACCACACGTAAGATGGACGAACATTTGGCTGCTCTTGACCCTCAGAATGAATTGTTATGGAAAATGAATCCTCGTCGCTTGTCGGGGGAAGAGATTCATGACTGTATTGTCGCTGCGAGCGGAGAAATGGGACAACTGAAGCGGGCAATTTATAAGCCGGTGAAACGCAACTCGCTCGACCCGCTGTTAGCTGCGTTCGATTTTCCAGACCGCGTAGAAAGCCAAGGCAAGCGGCATCGAACAACGACCTCACCGCAGTCACTCTTAATGATGAACAATCCGTGGTTGCACGATCGTGCCAAAAACCTTGCGACAAATGTCGCTTCATTGAAACTAAATTCACTCGTTGAGACTGCCTATGACCGGCTATACTTCCGCGATGCCAGTCGAGAAGAAATCGATCAGGCAGCGAAATTCGTTGAACTCTATGCATCAAATACGGAAGAGATCAAGCAACCCAAACGGTTGAAATCACTGCCGGATGGACGCCCGGCAATTCTCCTGGATCCCGAGAAACCGACCTCCATCAAAATAGATCCGATTAAGGAACTGCAAGATCCAAGATACAAAGGTGATTTCACCATCGAGGCGACAGTGCTGCTGAGCTCATTGTATTCCGACGCCAATGTTCGCACGATCGTCAACTCTTGGACAAACAAGAACTCTGAGCGAGGATGGTCTCTCGGAGTGACTTCGACTAAAAGCTCGTACAAACCTCGAAATCTTATTCTGCAATTTGTTGGTTCACAAAGTGATGAGCAAAGCAAACCAGAATACGAAGTGATACCGTCCAATCTTCGAGTGGAACTGAACAAACCGTATTACATCGCAGTCTCTATCGATCTGGATGATGCCTCAGACAAAGGGATCACTTTCTACTTGAAAGATTTATCCAAGCCAGATGCGAAGCCGCAGGTTGCCAACGTTCCTCACAAAGCTCGCTGGAATATCCAGGCAAATCAACCGATACAAATTGGTGGGCGATCAAAAGCTCATTTGTGGGATGGGTTAGTTCAACGTGTCCAACTGCATCAGGGGGCTCTGAGCCAGGAAGAGTTATTCTCTGATAACCGAGATCATTCACGATTACTGTTTGATGTTCAATTCGCAAGTGAAGACAAGCCAGGTCAGGACGCATCAGGGCACAATCGACACGCCTTCGTTGCAGATACTGAGAACACAAATGCTTCACCCGAGATGCGTGCACGCATCGCACTGCTCCACGCACTCTTATGTTCCAATGAGGTGATTTATGTTGACTGAGAACAAGAACGGCAACTCTCTTTCACGACGCGAGATGTTGCTACAGGGAGGTGGAGGTTTTGGTGCGCTAGCACTCGCGGGTTTACTCCCAGATCAGCAGGCGACAGCGAGTCAGCCTGCTGCGACGTCGCCGCTGTCTGCGAAACTCACCCACCACGCAGGCAAGGCAAAGAGTGTCATCTTTCTATTTATGGATGGTGGACCGAGTCACCTCGACACTTTCGATCCGAAACCTGCTCTCGAAAAATTAGCTGGCAAGCCGATTCCCGAAAGTTTCGGTCGCGTCATTACAGCGATGGGAGAATTTGATTCTCCCATCATGCCAACTCAACGAAAATGGAAGCAGCACGGCGAAGGGGGCTTATGGATCTCCGACTGGTTACCACACACAGCCAAGATGGCTGATGAACTGGCGGTCATTCGATCATGCTGGACCAACGGTATCAACCATTCCGGCGGCATGTGCCAGATGAATACCGGCACTCAGTTTGCCGGTCGGCCTTCACTGGGAAGCTGGGTCACGTACGGCTTGGGGACAGAGAACGAAAACCTGCCAGCTTTCGTGGTGATGCAGGAAGGGAAAGGTCGCGTGATCAACGGTTCGCGAAACTGGGGAGCCGGTTTTATGCCTGCGATCTATCAGGGAACAACTATGGAAAGGTCAGGTCCTCCTTTCTCTAACCTGATCCCGCCAAAGCATATCGCCAATGCACAACAACGTCAGGAACTTGACTTTCTCGCACAACTCAATCGGCAACATGCTGAATCACGGCAGGAGAACACAGACTTAGACGCGCGCATCCGCAGCTTTGAATTGGCGTTTCAGATGCAGGCTCATGCACCAGAAGCAATTGACCTCTCAAAGGAATCTGCCGACACACATAAGATGTACGGAATGGACGACGACAAAACCGCACCGTACGGTCGGAACCTGTTGATGGCTCGTCGATTGGTCGAACGAGGTGTGCGGTTCGTTCAATGCTACCATGGTGCAGGAAGTAAATGGGACGCTCACAATAACATCGAAGCGAACCACACAAGAATGTGCGGTGGGATGGATTTACCGGTCGCTGGCCTGCTGAGGGACCTAAAGCAGCGTGGACTTCTGGAGCAGACGCTTGTTGTGTGGGGTGGTGAATTTGGTCGTACTCCGATGAGTGAACAAGGGAACGGTCGTGACCACAATCCCACCGGATTTACAATGTGGATGGCGGGTGGTGGAGTGCAAGGTGGACAAGCATACGGAACGACTGACGAATTAGGACTACATGCGGTTGAAGACCGTTTGCATGTTCACGACATACACTCCACAATCCTGCATCTGATGGGCATCGACCATCGAAAATTAATCTACACACACAAAGGCCGTCCTGAACGCATCGATCAGAACGAAGGTCGAGCCTACAAGGAGATCGTTGCAACATGAAGCGTTTTTCTCAAACCTTAGCTGCTGTGCTATTGCTGGTCGGTGTCTCATCGTACGCACAAGCAGACCCTGAACCAATTTCAACGATCCGTTGGGATTTCGGGACTGAAGAAACAGGTTCCTTGAAGCTTCATGGAAACGTGCACCGCGATCAAGCAGGACCGCGCCCTCCCGAATTTCCCGATCAGGCAAGTGACAACACGGCTCTGAAATTCGATGCCGGTGGCTATCTGTCAATTCCGGACCCCGGACCTGATAGTGAATTCGATTTCAAAAATGGTGATGCCATCACGCTCGAAGCCTGGGTGAACCCTGCTGATATTCGAGATGGTCAACCTCTCTACGTGATCGGCAAAGGGCGCACAAATTCCCCGAAATTCGCGCGCGACAACCAAAACTGGGCGTTGCGAATCATGGGAGGAGGCGGAGAAGCGCATGTCAACTTTTTGTTTGCATCGAAACTATCGAACACAGGAAATCATTGGCATCGCTGGACGTCCAAACTCAGTTTTCCGGTCGCCACAGGCTGGCATCACATCGCGATCACGTACCGCTTTGGCGAGCCCGAGTCAATTCGCGGATGGATCAACGGAAAATCGACCGACGGAACATGGGACATGGGCGGGGCGACGAAGGAACCGCCGGTCGTTGATGATGATGAAATCCGCATTGGTGAGCGTTTCCAGGGAATGCTGGATTCCGTTGCGATCCACCGCGCCATCCTCGACGATGAAGTCTTGAAGTCTCGCTTCAATCGCGTAGGAAAAAAACGTGTGAAGCAACTTGCAGCTGAAGTGATGCCCGATCTGGGAACAATTCCCGAAGATCAAGTTCTTTATCAACTCAGCGAAAACATGCCTTCCGGAAGTCGCTGGTTATACGAAAGCGAAACCACGCCTGCCGAAGCAGTACGCTGGCTGGGAGATTCATTTTTGCTTTCCCGAATCCCGATGCAGTACGACTCTTGGGGGATTCGCACGGGATGGAAGGCGCCACTCTTATTAAGAATCGCAGGCGACGTCGAAGTCCCCCCTGGTCAACATCGAGTGCTGGTACGTGCTCGTTCACTGAGCCGATTGTGGATCGATGGCAAACTCATCACGCGAACTAAAACGGTTCGCAGCCGAGGCGGAAATCTCGAACCGATTATACAAATTCCGGAACCGTTAACTCCTGGCGCACGGCTCCTTCCATTTCCACAACAAGAATCTTTTGTCGAGTTCGAAATCCCAGCCAGCCAAGAGCAGAGTCCACAAATAAAACGAGTCGTTTTGGAATTGCTGGTGGGCGGCAATGGAGATCGAACGGAATCGGGCGAAGTTTGCGTTGCCATTCAACCTCATAGCACCGGTCCGCTTTTCGTCTTAAAAGCCGACTCAGCATCCCCTTTAACACTGACCGACGCAGAAGTCGAACAGGAACTACGTCAGTTTGAAGCGAATCTGGTTTCGCTCGAAGACAAGCAACGTCGAGCGGCTGCTGCGTCCCAGGATGCATTCTGGGCACAAAGACACAAGCTGGCCAGAGAGTCAGTCAAGCACAAATCAGAAGCAGCAAAAGAGGCCAACGTTCATCCGATAGACCAATTTGTTTCGAACAAGATTGCGAATGCGATCTCCGAAGCGAAAGAAGTTGACGAGAACACAACTCAACACTTTCACAACAAGGTGCTGCCTATCTTGCGAGAGCAATGTTTCAGGTGTCACGGAGAGAAAGAGAAGGGTGGTTTACGCCTCAATTCCAGAGAACATGCACTTTCGATGGGCGACTCCGAAATGGCTGCCGTTGTTCCGGGGAACCCTGACGCAAGTGAGATGATTGTCCGCATCCGTGCCGGAGATATGCCTCCTACCAAATCAGGATTAAACGACGAGGAAATCGCAATACTAGAAACATGGGTGAAAGAAGGGGCTGTCTGGCCCAACGCACCGATTGACTCTGAGTCGATCGCACTTGCCCCCGTGATCGATGATGCAGCGTTCATGCGTCGCGCATTCCTAGATACTGTTGGAGTTGGTCCAACAGAGGACGAAGCTCGCGAGTTCCTGACGAACAACAATCCACAGAAGCGAAATCAGCTGATCGAACAACTATTGAATGATGACCGCTACGCAGACCATTGGGTCAGTTTTTGGATGGACCTACTGGCTGAAAATCCAACACTGCTGAATCAATCACTCAATTCAACAGGACCGTTTCGCTGGTTTCTGTATGAGTCGCTGCGAGATGGGAAAGCCCTTGATCGTATGGTGACAGAATTGATTTTAATGCGTGGAAGCCCACATGAGGGGGGGAGCGCAGGATTCGGAATGGCGGGTGAAAATGATTCTCCGATGGCTGCCAAAGGCCACATTCTGGCCTCCGCTTTTCTTGGCATCGAGTTGCAGTGTGCCCGCTGTCACGATTCCCCCTATCACAGCACTTCACAGGAAGATCTTTACTCAGTGGCTGCAATGCTGAATCGCAAGCAGTTGACTCCTCCTAAAACCAGTCGTGTTCCCGATGCGTTTTTTGAAGGCATTGGCCGCGAGTCGTTAATTCAGGTGACATTGAAGCCAGATGTCCAGGTTCAACCAAAATGGCCGTTTGCTTCGTTCACTGGAGTTGAGGATGGCCCGCACATCGATGCGCTCGTACAGAGCCCGACTGACTCCCGCGAGCGGTTGGCTGCGTTGATCACCACTCCACAAAATCACCGTTTTTCCCAGGTCATCGCCAACCATCTTTGGAATCGATTGCTCGGCGCCGGAATCGTTCAACCTGTCAACGATTGGGAAGGCAGAACTGTCAGCCATCCAGAGCTACTGAAATGGCTGGCTGACCAGTTGGTTTTGCATGACTATGATACACGACACGTCATCAAACAGATCATGACGTCGCAACTATATCAGCGAAAAGCAATTGGACGGAACGAACAAGCTGCTGCTGAGCAACGTTTCTTTAATGCTCCTGATCCGAGAAGGTTGAGTGCCGAGCAAGTTGTGGATTCATTGTTCACCGCGACCGGCAGCCAGATGGAAACCGGGGAGTTAACCTTTGTTCATGACGGGGCGGAACCAATGAATCACCGTCTCACACTTGGATCACCCAGCCGGGCGTGGATGTTTGCGGGTTTGAACAACGAACGGGACCGACCAAGTCTCTCTTTGCCACGAGCACAGCCGATTGTTGATGTTCTCGAAGCATTTGGCTGGACAGGGACTCGGCAGCAACCGATTTCAGAACGTGAGACCGACGCAAATCTTCTTCAGCCGGGAATTCTTGCGAACGGAACCCTAACTATGTCGTTGACTCGGGCATCGAATCAATCGGCTCTCGCACAACTCGCGATAGATGCGAAGTCTCCCGAAGCTTTGGTCGATTCGCTGTTTTTGCGATTCCTGTCTCGCACTCCCAATGAACAAGAGAAAGCAGCGTTCATCCCACCACTCGCGACAGGTTTCGCAGATCGGATCTTGCCAGCGGATCAAGTCAAACAGCCACAAGCACTCTCGCCGTTACCAGTCTCCACATGGTCAAACCATCTGGTTCCTGAAGCAAATGAGATTCAAAAAGAATGGCAGCGACGCGTACAAATCGGTCCGCCAGTTGATCCGCGACTCCAAACTGCGTGGCGAGAAGTCTACGAAGACGCCATCTGGAGCCTGGTCAATGATCGAGAATTTGTTTGGATTCCATAATAAAACAAGCTGAACATTTTTGGACAAACGTGACTGAGCCAAAACAACTCAGCATCCATCAAACATTAAATTAAAACTGAGGTCCACCCATGATTCACCCAACACGACGACAGTTTTTGGGAAGCGGGATAGCAGCAGCAGGGGCGATGAGCCTTGCAAACCCAGCACAGGCATTTGCATCTGAACAGCTACTGCAAGGGAAAGCAGAGCATGTCATCTCCATCTGGCTGGGCGGAGGTATGGGGCAGATCGACACCTTTGACCCCAAAGCGAAAGGTGACCCGAAGGCTAAAAAAGCTGGGTCCTATTACGACTCAATCGATACTGCAGTGAAGGGAGTGCAGGTTTGCGAGCACCTGTCGAAAACGGCAAAAGTCATGGACCGCGTGACCGCAGTTCGCACCGTGAATCATGATGTGATTGACGAACACGCTGCAGCAACGAATCGCATGCACACCGGACGAGCCATCAGCGGTACGGTCACTTATCCATCGATTGGATCGTTGATTGTTCACGAACGCGGGCCTGTGAATGACAGTGCTCCGCCGTATGTTTTAATTGGGTATCCAAACGTGACTCGCGGCCCCGGATTCTTGGGTGCGAAGTATGGGTACTTGTACCTCACTGAAACTGGTCGAGGTCCTGCCGGTTTATCGCGTCCCGATGGAATTACGGATCAACGCCAAAGTCGTCGCGAGGCGTTTCTGGCGTCACTGAAAAATAGTTCTGAGCCAACGAAAATTTCACAAATCGAAGACTATGAAGCAGCGATTGAGCAAAGCCTAAAATTAAGCGGCCCCGAATTTAGTCGAGTCTTTCAACTCGACAGAGAACCGGCCGACCTGCGTAATCGCTACGGGGGAGAGTTTGGTCAACGCTGCCTGTTGAGTCGACGATTGATCGAACGTGGTGTTCGATTTATTGAAGTGAGTCATAATCTGAACTTCCTCAACGGTGCAGGTTGGGATGTCCATAACAGCGGGATCGTCAATCAACATAAACTGATCCAGGAAATGGACACAGCCTTTTCCACATTGATCACAGACCTTGAAGAGAAGCGGTTACTCGACAAGACGCTGATCGTGATCACCAGCGAATTCGGACGTCCGCCAGAATTCGATAGCGGCGGCGGTCGAGGTCATCAGGGATCTGCATTTAGTTGCGTGCTTGCCGGTGGAGGACTTTCGCATCGAGGAGCATGGGGCGAAACGGATCACCTCTCCAAGAAGATCGTTGACAACCCAGTCTCTGTGCCAGACTTCTTCGCCACCATCTGTGCTTGTCTGGGTGTTGACTACCATAAATACCTGTACGCTGGCGACCGACCAGTCCCCGTCACCGACCAAGGACAACCAATCGCAGCATTATTCGACGCCTAAAGCAGTTTGCTCTACCGTTTGCCCGTGGTGAACAGTCAATGAAGTCATGAAAGTGACCTTCATGAGAACGACACGCATTGAAAATGCTCTAAATTTCAAAGGGCCCGCTGTGCCAGTTAGACTCCGCACATAAATTTTGTATCCCTTAGCTCATGGAATGCTCATGTTACGATTCGTTGTACTGTGTCCAGTATTGGCCGGGCTGGCGTTGTGTGTAAATTGTTTCGCCGAAGAATCGGATCAGACGCCGCTGATTCTTGCACATCGTGGCGGCGCACATGAATTCGAAGAGAATACCATGGAGGGATTCGAAGCTTGCTACAAGCGAGGGATTCGCGGCTTCGAGACGGACATCCGAATGACCAAAGATGGGGTGTTAGTCCTGTTGCATGACGACACTCTGGACCGGACTCATAACTCCAGCGGTCCAGTCGAAGAAAAGCTAGCGGACGATTTGAAGAAAGTGCAGACGAAGAAGGGCCAGGATTTTTTGTTGCTCGAGGATTTTCTGAAGTACTTCCAGGACAAACCGGGGGTGTATCTTGAGCTGGAGATGAAGACCAGCAATAAGAAGCTGTACCCCGACACTCGAATTGCTGAGTATTGCGACAAACTGTACGCGCTCGCAAAGAAGTACAAGCCTGCTGATTCAGACTACCTGTTCACGTCATTCGACGAACGGCCGTTGGTGGCAATGCGCAAGCTCGATGAGGACTGGCCGATTGCGATCATTGCCGGCAAACCGTTGTCGCTGGAGTTCATCGAGCGCGCAAAGCGATTACAAGCAACGCACATCGCTTGTCATATTTCTGGGACGTCGCGAGAGTTGGTACAAAAAGCTCAAAAACTGGGCTACAAGGTCAACGGCTGGCCTGGTCACAAAGTGGAAGATTATTACCTGGCGATCGGGTTGGGCTTGGATGTTGCCTGCACGGACATCCCAACGGTGATTCAGCAGACAAAAGAGAATCTGCCTGCAAAAAACAAGAAGTGATTCCGAACGGAAAGTAGTCAACTAGAGCATCTTTCGAATTGGTTTGCAGGTTCTGCCTCGTGGCGAACAGCATTTTTACTAGAACCAGTCCGGAAACTTGTGGAATAGTGGCTTTTCTCAGTGTTTGAGAGCACAAGTTCAGGTTTCAGGATCAGTTCTAGAGAAATGCGTTCTTCACGGGCACACGGTAGAGCAAACAGCTCTAGAGCATCTTCAGGTTTGGTTTGCAGTGTAGCCGCAGGAGTGAATGTAATTCAAACATTCTTGGGGACTGAACTCATCAACGACTTCACCGACGCGTTTCCAGAGGTCGTCGATTGCTCGCTCAGCAGACGTGCGGAGAAGCCCTTTGAACTTCGCAAACAGCTTCTCGATCGGGTTGAGGTCTGGTGAATAAGGTGGGAGAAACATCACGTTCGCACCGACACTCTCGATCGCTGTTGTCACTTCAGCCTGCTTGTGGCTCGACAAGTTGTCCA